>JH600021.1 GCA_000245075.1 Acetobacteraceae bacterium AT-5844 | reverse complement strand
CGCTGGCCGCCGCCGACCTGCCGCCCGCCGCGCGCGCCATCGCGGACAATGCCGCCGCCATCGTGGCCGCCATCCGCACCCGCGCCCCCGGGCTGCGCATCACGCTGGACCCGGTGGAGTTCCGTGGCCTGCAATATCATGTGGGCGTGGCCTTCACCCTCTACGGCCCCGGCACAACGGGTGAGCTGGCACGTGGCGGCCGTTACCTGAGCGGCGAGGAAGCGGCCACGGGCATGACGCTCTACCCCGATGTTGTCGCTCGTGCCGCCGCGCCGTCACCGCAGCCGGCCCGCGTCTTCATCCCGCGCGGCGCCGATGCCGCAGCCGCCGCCGATCTGCGGAACCAAGGTTTCATCACCGTGGCTGCCCTGTCCGATACCGACACGCCGCATACCCTGCGGTGCAGCCACATCCTGCGCGGCCAGGCTGCCGCGCCGATCGAGGAGAACGCGTAGCCATGGCCAATGTCGCCATCATCGGCGCCCAGTGGGGTGACGAAGGCAAGGGCAAGGTCGTCGACTGGCTGGCCAGCCGGGCCGATATCGTGGTGCGCTTCCAGGGCGGCCACAATGCGGGCCACACCCTGGTGGTCGGCAACCAGACCTACAAGCTGAGCCTGCTGCCTTCCGGCATCGTGCGCGGCAAGCTGGGCGTCATCGGCAATGGCGTGGTGCTGGACCCGGACGCGCTGCTGGCCGAAATCGAGAAGGTGCGCGCCCAGGGCCTGGATGTCGGCCCGCACAACCTGCGCATCGCCGAGAACACGCCGCTGATCCTGCCGCTGCACCCGGCCATCGACAAGGCGCGCGAGGCCGCCCGCGGCGAGGCCAAGATCGGCACCACCGGCCGTGGCATCGGCCCCGCCTATGAGGACAAGGTGGCCCGCCGCGCCATCCGCCTCTGCGACCTGGCCGAGCCGGAGACCCTCTCCGCCAAGCTCGATGAGCTGCTGCTGCACCACAACACGCTGCTGAAGGGCCTGGGCGCGCCCACTTTCGAGAAGCAGGACCTGCTGGACCGCCTGCTGGCCCTGGCGCCCAAGCTGCTGCCTTATGCCGAAGCGGTGTGGGAGCGGCTGGATGAGGCCCGCCACAAGAACAGCCGCGTGATGTTCGAAGGCGCCCAGGCGGTGATGCTGGACGTCGACCACGGCACCTATCCCTTCGTCACCTCCTCCAACACCGTGGCCGGCAATGCGGCGGCGGGTGCCGGTATCGGCCCGCACCAGATCGGCACCGTTCTGGGCATCGCCAAGGCCTACACCACCCGCGTCGGCTCCGGCCCGTTCCCGACCGAGCTGTTCGACGAGGTGGGCAAGGGCCTGGGCGAGCGCGGCCATGAATTCGGCACCGTCACGGGCCGCCCGCGCCGCTGCGGCTGGTTCGACGCCTGCCTCGTGCGCCAGGCCGTGAAGGTCGGCGGCGTCCAGGGCCTGGCGCTGACCAAGCTCGACGTGCTGGACGGCGTGAAGGAGCTGAAGATCTGCGTCGGTTATGACATCGACGGCCAGACGGTGAAGCGCCTGCCCGCCGCCGCTGCCGCGCAGATGAAGGCCAAGCCGATCTACGAAGTGCTGGAAGGCTGGACCGAGAGCACGCGCGGCGCCCGCTCCTGGGCTCAGCTGCCGGCCAATGCCATCAAGTATGTGAAGCGCATCGAGGAACTGGTCGAGGCGCCGGTGACGCTGCTCTCCACCAGCCCGGAGCGCGACGACACCATCCTGGTCAGCGATCCTTTCGCGGACTGATCCGCCCAGCCGGGCAGGGCAGGGAACAGGGGCGTGGCCATGAAGGCCGCGCCCCTTTTTCATGCATCGCTGGCGAGCCAACAAAAAAACGGGGCCTTTCGGCCCCGCCTTCAGTTCAGTTCCCCGGCCCGCTTAGTCAGCGGCCAACCGGCGTTCAGTGATCTGCGTCTTCATGCTCTTCTGGAGCTTTTCGAAGGCGCGGACTTCAATCTGCCGCACACGCTCGCGGCTGATGTTGTACTGCTGGGAGAGCTCCTCCAGCGTTGTCGGCTCGTCCTTCAGGCGACGCTCGATCAGGATGTGGCGCTCACGCTCGTTCAGGGTCTTGAGCGCCTCGCCCAGCATCATCCGGCGGTTGGACATGTCCTGCCGCTCGGCGATCTCGGTCTCCTGGCTCTCGCTCTCATCCACGAGCCAGTCCTGCCACTCGCCCTCGCTGTCGGCGCGCACCGGCGCGTTCAGCGAGTTGTCCGGGGAGGACAGGCGCCGGTTCATCGAGACGACGTCCTGCTCCGGCACCTGGAGAACGTGGGCGATCTTCTCCACCTGCTCAGGCTTCAGGTCGCCCTCTTCCAGGGCGGCCATCTGGCCCTTCAGCCGGCGCAGATTGAAGAACAGCTTCTTCTGCGCGGCGGTGGTACCCATCTTCACCAGCGACCAAGAGTGCAGGATGTACTCTTGGATTGCGGCGCGGATCCACCACATAGCGTAGGTGGCCAGACGGAAGCCGCGGTCGGGGTCGAAGCGACGAACCGCCTGCATCATGCCGACATTGCCTTCGCTGATGAGCTCGCCCACAGGCAGGCCGTAGCCGCGGTAGCCCATGGCGATCTTGGCCACCAGGCGAAGGTGAGAAGTTACAAGGCGATGAGCGGCCTGTTGGTCGCCAGCGTCCTTCCACGCCTTGGCGAGCTTGAACTCCTCGTCCGGCGTGAGCATCGGAAACTTGCGGATCTCCTGCAGGTAGCGGGAGAGGTTGCCCTCAGGGGCCATCGGGATCATCGACGTAGTGGAAGCCATGGTTGCATCTGCCTCCTGCACCTTCCGGGAGCCCCTGTGACGGCGAGCCCCGGACGGGCAAACTTGTCCGGGTCGCACCCCGCTGGGCCCTGACGCACCGCACTGCCCCGCAGTCACTGACGGGACGGGTCCGGCGGCTGCGCCGTTTCTGTGGCACCCGGCGTTGGCGACTGATGAACGCTACCAAGCGAATACGGGTTGCGCAAGCAATTCCCGACTACGTAACTCGGGTTACCTCGGGTTACTGTCCAGCAACGTGATCAGCTGCACGAAATCCTGCGGCAAAGGGGCGGAAAACCGCAGTTTTTCACCGGTCACAGGGTGGAGGAAGCCGAGGGATTCCGCATGAAGGGCCTGGCGCGGGAAGGCCAGCAATGCGTCCCGCGCAGATGTCGGCAGGCCACGAGCCCCTGCCGGGATTCGCTTCAGATAGACCGGGTCGCCCACGATCGGGTGCCCGATATGGGAGAGATGGACGCGGATCTGATGCGTCCGTCCGGTGGCCAACCGGCACCGGATCAGGGCACAGGCAGTGCCCCAGGCTCGCTCCGTCGAATATCGTGTCAGCGCATCTTTCCCGTTACGGGCCACGACCGCCATGCGCTTGCGGTCGGTGGGATGGCGACCGATCGGGGCCTCGATCTCGCCTGTCAGAGATGTAGGTACGCCCCAGGTCAATGCCAGATAGGAACGCTCCAGATTCTCGCGGCTGGCGAAGGTGGCGGAGAGCGTCTGGTGCGCCCGCTCCGTCTTCGCCACGACCATGACACCCGAAGTGTCCTTATCCAGCCGGTGGACGATGCCAGGGCGCTTCTCGCCGCCGATCCCCGCCAGCTCGTCTCCCGCATGGGCCAGGAGGGCATTCACCAGCGTGCCGTCCTCATTGCCGGGGGCAGGGTGCACGACCAAGCCGGCGGGCTTGTCCAGCACGATCAGTTGCCGGTCCTCGAACAGCACGGTGAGGGGAATGTCCTGCGCCTGCGGCGTGGCAGGCACGGGCGGGGGAGGCGCGACATGGTATTCCACGCCCTCCCGCACCGGCTCGGAGGGGTCTGTCAGCACTTTCCCGCCCCGGGTGACGTGGCCTTCCTCGATCAGCGCCTTGACGCGAGAGCGAGACAAAGCGCCTATCGCGCCCGCCAGGTAGCGGTCCACCCGCTGGCCCGCATCGGTGGCGCTGGCGGTCAGGGTGAAGGCCGATGCCGGCTGGGTGTTGTCAGAAGGGATGTCGATGCGCGCGCTCAAAATTCTCGTATCCGTCATGGGCGTGCTCATCGTGGTGGCCACGGTGGCGCTGGTGGTGCTGGTGATCCAGCGGATGAACCGTGCTGCCCAGGGTGTCGATACGGCCCTGACTAACACAAACCTCGCGCTGAAGCAGCCGCCGGGCAGCCGCATCGCTGGTATCGCGGCGCTGGAGGGGCAACTGGCCATCTGGGTGGAACGCCCTGATGGTGGCCGTGTACTGCTGGTGGACCCGGCCAGCCAGCGCCAGCTCGGGGAAATCCGGCTGGGCGAGTAGGGATTACGGGGCGTCTCGGCAGTTACCGCAAAATTTTCGTCAGTTTTCTGACAATGACGCCTTGCCTGCCGCCCGCCGTCCCGCTAGAAGCCCGCCACGCCCAACGAAGTCCCCTTCGTCTAGAGGCCTAGGACACCGCCCTCTCACGGCGGCAACAGGGGTTCGAATCCCCTAGGGGACGCCAATCTTTTCAAAGGATTGGAGATCACGCCAGCAGCGTGGTCCAGTGTGGGGTCCAATATCCCATTCCGCAGCCGATATTGCTCTGAGGCCTAGCGTCGGAGCCGGCGGCACATCTGCTTGTCAGCCTCACCGCTGCTAGCCGACCCCGCGGGGGGGAGGCTATGCGCCAGCGGCGTCTAGCGGGAGGGGTGGAGGGCAAAAACTGGGCGCTTCGTCTCCAGCACGGGCTCCACGCACGATTTCACCTCGCTCCCAAGATTGCCTCCCCTTGCCATCTCAAAATTTTCCGGGTCCGGCGATGGCTTGCCGGCGGGTGATCCTCGCTGGCCTGTCCCCGCTCCCTCGGTTCTTAGGGGCGGGGAGCATTGGGCTAGCAAACTGCCTCGCGGCAGGGCAGGAAGCCCCACAATGGCGCCCGAAGCCTCGACTAGGAACGAGGGCCTTCCGGGCTGGCGCTGAGGGTCAACGCGCATTCTCGCAGGATGCGGCTAATTTCATCCGCTTCCCTTCTAGCTTCCTCCGCTTCCGCAATCAGAGCACGGGCACAGCGGAGTTCGCCGGTAGCTGGGTCATTCCTCTTTGAGGAAAAGCTCCTGACCGGTGGTGAGGACACCGTCCTGCAATTGCGGATCTGTGGTTACTCCGCCGGGCGTCCGCTCGCCGAGGTGTGGGAGGTCAACATCATTAATCGTGCCTGCCCGACACCCTGCTGTATCATGGGCGCGGAAGGGTTCGGCGTGCTCTGGGACGGGCAGTACGAGGCTCTCAACCGGCTCATCCTCGGAACCGGCTTTGAGATCGGGGCGGCGCTCGCCCGGCATGGTGTTCCCATAGACCAGGTTCTGACGCTGCAAGCAAATCTGGTTGGGGACCTCTATGCCACGCTCTCAGCTCCGGCGATGCCGATCCAGGACGCCATCGACCTCGCGCGCTATCTTGTCGAGACAACCATCGGCTTCGTCCGCTTCGCGGTCTTCCTCCCCAAATCCGTCGGTGGGGCGGTGCAGATTGCCGCGATCACCAAGCACGAGGGCTTCCGCTGGGTCCAACGCCCGACCCTTCATGATACAGAACTTGGCTAGAGCCCGGTTCCAGGGAAAGAGCGCCGCATGGAGAAGCGCTCAAGCACCACGTTTCTGGCTCACCTAGGGTGCCCCGGACCGGTTCGCCGAGCGTGAGCAGCTCAGAAAAGGACATCCAGCATGGCCATTGAGTCAAGAGAGCTATACGACAGCTCGAACGGAGATCGGTGGTACCTCGTCCGCGAACCCCGTTCCGGACGGGTCTTTATCCGGCACGAGCCGAACCTCGCCTCCGGCGGCGACACCGAGTTGATCGAGGTCGCTGACTTCCTTAGACGAGGTGCAGGACCAGAACAGGAGGAACTGCTGCGCCTGATCGGCACTTTGGTCGAGCAGCGCTGACGCTGGTCCGAAAGGCGATCGGCGGAACGTTCACCGCAGTCGTCCCGGCATCCCGACCAGACGCTCGACTTTGTTTCTGTCGAGTTGCCGGTAGCACCCCGGCGGGTCGGCATCTTGCGGCTGAAACCAGCAGTCTCGCTGGAAGGCGGCGCCCATCCCGGCTTGTGCGCACGAGGCAGCGACAGTGCTCAGCTAGGACGGGCGCATCCTCCGTTAAGAGAGGTGCCGCTGGCGCAGGGTGGCGAAACGCGCTTTGCCGAGAACCTGCTGGCGTCTGCTTTCACGCGTGCATGGCCGCAAAGTGGCCCGTCCGGTTCCGGCCAGGGCCGGGCGCCGTCTTCTTGGCTCGAACTGGTCCGGGGGAGCGAGCTGGCCTCCGCCTGTGCCAATAGGAATCGCCCGGCGAGATGAACCCGGCCGGGCGAATAGTCTGCTTGCTCCCCTCTACGCCGGCCGGAGCCGGCGACGATCCAATTAGGGCCCGTCATCGCTCGGGACGCTCACCGCGCCGCCGCAGTGAGGCCACCATAGCGAAGAGAGGTAAATGCCCCGTCAACGGGGACAAAGAATCTGTCCGTTGGGCGTCCGTCGCCATCTCCTGGGCGCCGCGACTGGTGATCATCGCAGGCTTCCCAGCCTCCAGCCTGACGGCGTAGCGTCGGGGCATGTGCAACCTGTACAGCATGAAGGGAAAGGGCAGCTGTTGAAGGCTGCGTATGACGTCCGCTTTGCGCCCACAACGGTTACTCAAGTCACCCTCACAGCACCCCGGAAGCGGACACAGGGGGTGTCAGACATGGAAATGATTCTCGCCGGGGTTTCCGACTATCCTCCCCCGGGGACACAGCAGGTCGCCTCGGCGGCTGAGAACTCAGCTTGGAGCAATGCCATCAACTCAACACTACAGGGACAAGTGAGCTAAGCAGCAACAAAGCCATGATGATATTGAAGACCCGCAATGCACTGGCCGACCGCAGCAGGTGACGGGCGGATGCGCCGATCAGAGCCCAGCAAGTGCCGCAAGGCATGCTAATGAATGCAAAGAGCAGCGCGAAGGCGACGCTCATCGTGAGCGCGCTCCAGCCGTTAGACACAGCACCATAGGCTAGGATGCCACTTGCGCCGCCCATCCAGACCTTCGGATTGAGCGCCTGAAATAGTACGGCCTGCATAAACGTTAGTGGCCGAGCGCTTTCTGCACCAGTTTCTAAGGCCGCCTTTGGGCGGCTTGTAGCAATCTTGACAGCGAGCCAGGCCAGGTAGGCCACGCCGCCCCACTTCAGCGCTGTTCTGAAGGTTTCGTTTTCCAGCAACTGGCTCCCAAACATTGCCAGTCCAAGGAGGATGATACTGATACCGACGCCCGTCCCGAATACATGCGGTAGGGAGCGGGCGAAACCATGATTTGCCCCAGTGGTCGTCAGGAGCATGTTGTTCGGCCCCGGTGATCCGGATGATGCCACGGAAAATATGATCACTGACAAAAGCCAACTTCCGGTCACGGCATAGCCTTGTTTGTTATGGATTGAAGGTTCTGACGCGCCGATTTATCTCGCGTGAGACCTGGCCGGCCATCAAGAGGGTGCCGACCGGCGCTCACCGAGCTATGGCTGGATCGATGCATTCTGGCTGAAGGTCGGTGTGCAGAAGGGCTCGAGCATCTGTAGCTCATCGATGGCGTCGTGCCGGAGATCGCGGCGGTTATGAAGCCGGGCATACAGAGCAAAGTCATAGACAACTAGGCTCAGCCACGTACGGCGGGAAGGAGGCGAGAAAGGCTCATCAGACTGCCGAGGACCGCGATGCAGCAGCCAACCCATATCGCCACCTTGGCACCTTCCGCCGGAGATACGGAAAGGCACAGAGCAACCAGAGCCGCGCCAAGCGCTTGGCCGAGGAGGCGTGACGTCGCGACAATTCCGCTGGCGCCGCCACTACGCTCCCGGGGGGCGCTGGCCATGATGGCCTTCATGTTGGGCGCCTGAAAGAAGCCGAATCCTACCCCACACAGCGCCATCCGCCAGATGATGTCGATGGGCGTCGGATGCAGGGGCATCAAGGCCAAGCTGGCGAGGCCGCCGCTCAGGATCAGCAGGCCTCCGCCCCCGAGCAGGCCGGGCGAGTAGCGGTCTGACAGCGGCGCCGCAATGATAGCCATCACCGCCAGGGTGGCGGGCCAGGGTGTGATGAGAAGGCCCGTCTGGCTCTGGCTGAAGCCCAGCACGGTGTGCAGCCAGAACGGCAGCACCACAAAGGCCAGCCCTTGCACGGCGAAGGCGCAGACTGAGGTTGCCGATGACATGGCAAACATGGGGCGGTGGAACAGGTCCACGGCGAGGATTGGTGCAGGCTGACCGGCTTCACGCCATAGCAGGGCGTAGCCGCATGCGAAGGCAGCAGCCCATGCCGACAGGATCCATGGCCATCCCACTCGGTGCGCGAGGCCAGAGAGGCCCAACAGGAGCAAGGCGAAGAGCGCAGCGCAGAGAACGGCCGACAGGCCGTCGAACGGGCGCAGGTTGGTCTCGGTGGCCGGGAGGCTGCGTAGCGTCAGGCCCATAGCCACGAAGCCGACTGGCACATTGGCTAGGAATAACCACGGCCAGTTGGCGACTGCCAGGACGGCGGAGGCGATGGTCGGCCCGGTCGTGAAGGCGACCCCGACAACGAGCGCATAGATTCCAAGCCCGCGGCCCAGTTGGTGGGGTGGGTAGATGAAACGGATCAGGGCCGGAGTCACTGCCGAGATCGCAGCCGCGCCGATGGCCAGCAAGGCACGCGCCGCCGCAAGCGTGAGCAGCGACGAAGCCAACCCGGCGGCGAGCGAACCAGCCATAAACACCACGAGCCCGGCGATGAAGATGCGTCGGTGGCCAAAGATCTCGCCCAGCGCAGCAAGCGGCAGCAAGGCAGCGACTACTACAAGGTAGTAGGCGTTGACCACCCAGATAGAGGTAGCGCTCGCGGCGCCAAGGTCCTGCGCAATGGCTGGAAGAGCCGTGTTAGTGAGTGAGATGTCGAGTGTCGACAGGGACACCGGCACGAGCACTGCCAACACGGCGGGGAGGCTCACGCGACTATGCATCGCGGACGGGAGGGCTACGGCGGTCACGGCGAAACCTCATGTTGGCGAACAACATGACGCCTTGTCTGCTAGCACGCTCAAGCAATATGCAGCGAACAGATATCTCTAGATTAGAATGCTCCTATGGACCTTACTCAGATCCGCACCCTTATCCAGGTTGCCGAGCTCGGCAGCCTGAGCAAGGCGGCTGCGCGGCTGCACATCGCGCAGTCAGCCCTTAGTCGGCAGATGCGCCTGCTAGAACAGGAACTCGGCATTCCTCTGTTCACCCGGCATGGGCGAGGCATGGTCATTACGGATGCTGGCCGCGAGGTGCTGCGCAGCGCCCGGTTGGTCATGACGGGGCTGGAAGGCATAAGGGCAGCCGCCTCCAGCGCAGGCGCCACACTGGCCGGGCAGGTTGCCATCGGCATCCCTCCGGCTGTGGCCCATGTAGTCGCCCGGCCGCTGATGGCCGCGTTCCGCAGACAGCATCCTAAGGTGATGGTTCGGCTGGTCACCGCCTTCACGGGTGACCTTCTCGACCTCCTCCAGCGTGGAGAGGTGGACCTGGCAGTCTTGTCCGATCCACGGGCGACCCGTCTCCTCCGCTCCGAGTGGCTGATGCAGGAGAGGCTGTTCCTAATCGGGCCTCCCGGAAGTGGCCTGACTATGGCGCAGCCGGTCGGGCTGCGAGACGCCGCACAGCGGGACCTGCTGCTGCCGAGCAGGCGACAGGGCCTACGAGTGATCCTGGAAGGCTTCGTGCATGGCATTGGCGCGAGCCTCAACGTTGTTGGCGAGGTCGACAGCTACGCCGTATTGCAGGACCTCGTGCGGCACGGTCATGGCCATACCATCCTCTCCCTCGCCGCGCTCCATGACGAGGTCGTTGCAGGACGACTTACAGCCGCACCCATCGTCGGCCCGGAGATCTCGCGCCGCTTAGCATTGTCGTACCCCTCCGACCGGCCGGTTGCACGTGCCGCGCAGTTTGCGGGCGAGACATTGAAGGACATCGTCATCGAGCGGGTCGGACAAGGCGAGTGGCCAGGCGAAATGCTGTTGGCTGACGTAGATGGGCATGCGGAGACGGGTGTGCCACATTCGCGATCGACCGAGGTCAGTAGTGGTGGCTCAGCGCCCGTCTCAGACATGTGGGTGTCGCAGCCGCCGCCTCCGAAGCGGACATAGCGGCTATGTCCGCTCAGGCCCACAAACATCCGGAAGCGGCCAGGCAGCTTTCGGCCAATTTCCGCCGTTCACCGAGACCTAGGCAGATGTGAGAGTGTGCTGTTCGCCTTCTGACCCACTGGCCAGCGGCAGCACCGGCGGGCACGGACGCACGATGCCGTATGACGTCGCGACCGGACCCAGCCTCAATCAGCTCAAGGAGATGGTGGCACTGCTGGAGGCTAGCGGGCAGTACCGCGTACTGCACCGGGCTGGGGGGTGAGAGCCTTCGCGGAACTCGGCGCGCGCTCCCACTTTTCCCTGCTGCACGGCGCCTCGTCGCCGCATGAACTGGTCGCGACCGCCAAGGCCTATGGCCCTGCCGGGCTGGGGATCTGCGACCGCAACAGCCTGGCGGGGGTCGTGCGCGCGCATGTGGCGGCCAAGGAGATCGGGTTACCGTTTGTCGTGGGCGCGCGACTGCAGCTGCTGGACGGTGCTGAGTATCTGGTCTGGCCCAGCGACCGTGCCGCCTATGGGCGTCTGACGCGCCTGCTGTCCGAGGCGCGGATGGCGGCGCCGAAAGGCGAGGGGCCGATTACCCAGGAGCAGATGCGTGCCGCTGCGGAGGGCTGGCTGATGGCGGCCGTCCCGCCAATGGAGCCGGAGGCCGCCTTCGCCGAGCAACTGGCCCGGGACGCGGCCGTCCTGCGCGACCGGTTGGCGCTGCCGCTGTTTCTCGCTGCCTCCTCCATCTTCCGTGACGACGGACAGCGCATCGACCGTCTGGCGGCGATGGGGCAGGGGTGAGCCTGATGGCCACGACCGACCCGCGCTACCATGACCCCGACCGGCGCCGCCCGGCCGACGTGCTGACCTGCATCCGGCGCACCGCCACCATCGACAATCTCGGCCTCGAAGCCGAGCCGAACGGCGAGCGCTGCCTCAAGCCGCTGCCGGAGATGTAGCGGCTCTATGCCCGCTACCCACCCGCTTCATCGAACTCGACGCGACGGCTTGGAGCAACAACACGGCTCGGGGGAGCGCGAAACATCTCACCCACGGCGCCCTTCGAACTCAGCCCGGCCACGCTCTCTGTAGTGACGAAGCGCCGCATAGCGCGATGCCCATTGTGATGCTGCCGGCATGGACCTCTCGCGGCACAGAGGCCAGAAAGGGAGGCTTCCGCAGCGCTGCCGCTTCGTCATCCCGGGGAAGCAGGACACCGCCTCCTAGCGCCGCTTGAATACGCAGCCCAGTACCCCATTTACCATCCAGTCAGATGGTATAAGGATGGTGAAGAGATGGCGGGCAATGTCCACGAGTTGCGGCCCAAGGCGGGCAGCGACACAGAAAAGATCACTATCAATCTCGGCTACGTCGACCTCGGCCATATCGATCTACTGGTGCAGGACGGCTTCTACTCCAACCGTACCGACTTCATCCGCACCGCCATCCGAAACCAGATCGAGCGGCACGCCGACGCGGCCAAGCAGTCGGTCGCACGGAAAAGCCTGGACCTCGGCTTGCGGCACTACAGCCGCGAGGACCTCGAGGCGGCGCAGGCGGCTGGGCAGACGCTCCATATCCGCGTGCTGGGCCTTGCCAGCATCGCGGCGGATGTCACGCCTGAACTGGCCCGAGCGACGATTGCCTCAGTCTCCGTCCTAGGAGCGCTTCAGTGCAGTGCCGCGATAAAGGCCGCCCTGGCGGACCGCACCCGCTGATCATCCCCGGACGCGCTACACGTCGCTGACCGCCGCCCCGGATCGCGGTCGGCCACCGACAGTATCCATCATTGACATTCTGCGACGGATTGTAGAGCGAGCCCCCTGCAAGGACGGCTGGCCTGTCTCCGCGCCTTGAAAGCACCAGACATGAACGCGATGCTCCGAAAGGACATGCTTGAGGCAACCCGCCTCACCCGCGAAGGCCGGCTCGCCGAAGCTTCTGCACTGCTGCGGCGTCTTTTGCAGGGCGATGCGACGGCTGATCCTGCAGCGGCTACGCCACATGGCACCCTCGGCACCTCGACCACACGGTTGCCGCACATCATCGATGTAAACCCTAAGACCGGTGAGGCGTCGGATCCTGCGCCGGCCGCAGCTGCCGCCGTAGCACGCAGGAAGGCTGGCGGCCCATGGTCGGCTGCTGGCACGGGCAAGACCGCCCTGCCGCAGATGCCGGAGGCACTGCGCGGCTTCCTTGATCAGGTGAACCAGGGCAACCTGCGGCAGGGGCTGGATGGGTTGGTACGGCACGTGCCGGCAATTACGTCCGAGCCGATGCCCGAGGGGGCGCGGTTTGTGGCGGGGTCCTTCGGCGCCGAAGCCGGGAGCCGCGCCTACAAGCTCTACATCCCCAGCACCTATCGCGGCGGATCAGTGCCGCTGGTCGTCATGCTGCACGGCTGCACCCAATCGCCCGACGATTTCGCTGCCGGGACACGCATGAACGTGCTTGCTGAGGAACACGGCATGCTCATCCTCTATCCGGCGCAGCCGAGTTCCGCCAACGCCCAGAAGTGCTGGAACTGGTTCAGCCCGGGCGACCAACAGCGCGACCAGGGAGAGCCGTCGCTGATCGCGGGCATGACCCGGCAGGTCATGCGCGAGCACGCAGTCGATCCGCAGCGGGTCTACGTCGCCGGGCTGTCGGCTGGCGGGGCGGCCGCCGCCATCATGGGGCAGGTCTATCCCGATCTCTACGCCGCGGTCGGGGTGCATTCTGGCTTGGCCTGCGGTGCGGCCCGCGACCTCCCCTCCGCCTTTGCCGCCATGCGGCAGGGCGCGGTCGCCACGCCTCTCCGGACCCCTCATGCGCCGCGGGTGATCCCGACTATTGTTTTCCACGCCGATCGGGACACCACGGTGCACCCCCGCAATGGCGACCAAGTCATCAGGCAGTCAGGCGCCGCTGCGGCCAGCGGGCTCCGGACAGAGACCCAGCGCGGCCAGGTGGTGGGCGGGCACGCGTACAGCCGCTCCGTGCACATCAATGCGGCGGGGCTGATTATGCTCGAGCACTGGCTCATCCACGGCGGCGGCCACGCCTGGTCCGGCGGCAGCCCCGCCGGTTCCTACACCGACCCACGCGGGCCCGATGCCTCACGCCAGATGCTTCGCTTCTTCCTGGAGCATTCACAGGGCGCCGCCGCCTCGTGAGCATCCCGAGCCCGGCGGGGCGGCGCAGAGCGATAGCACCGACTGGCTGGACCTCGGGCTGAACGCACGTCTCTGCCCAAGCCAGGGCGCGTGGCAACTCCGCCAGGCGGAGACGACGGCAAGACCGCGCATCGGGCCGCCGTGACGATGCCGTCGTTGATCTTCACGGAGACGATAATGGTCACGCTGCGGCTCCTTTTCTGGTAGCAAGTCCCCGGCAACACCAGTCGAGGGCCCTAAAACATTCGGCTCCGGATGGACCTCCGGGCGAGCGCCTACCGCATACTCGGCACCCAGCCGGTCATGCTGAGCGTCTCCCACGCGATGGCCGCGGCGGCCGCGAGCATGGCGAGGCCTGCCGCCAGCCCGGCACAGAGCAGGATCCCATCCTCCTCCAGGTAGGCGAAGGCGATCAGGGTGATGGCCAAGGCCGGCGGGACATTGCTCAGCGGCACCGGGGCGAGGAGGGCACCACCCAGCAGCAAGACGACGGCGCCGACCACGCGTTTCGTCGCCTCGAAGGGCGTAGTCCAGCGCGGGCGGATAAACCGCTCCAGCCATCGCAGCGCCGGCACGATCCAACGGGCCATTCGGGCCAGCCGCCATGCCTCGAAGCGTCGGGCCGCGATGCGGCGAGGGAACACGGGGCCCGGGCGCGCCAGGATCATCTGAACCGCGACCACCATGAGCAGCACGCCAACGACCGCGGACACCCCAGGGAGCAGGCCGAGGAGCGCCAGGAGCAACAAGACGAGACCGAAGGAACGGTCGCCCAACCTCGCCATCAGCCAATCCAGCGTTACCTGCGCAGTCGGCGCCTCGCCGAGCAGTTCGTCCAGCACTGCGGAAGTGGGTCTGCGCGCCAACATCTCTGGCCAGAGCATACATGCCCGCGCCGGTCCACGACACGCTCACCTTGGAAAATCCGCGCCTGCCGCCCGCGCGCTGCGGCGGTCCGATGGCGTCACCATATCACAGGGGGCATCATCGGGGGCGGCAGGGATGCGTGGAGATCAGAAGGACGAGCCGCGGCTCAGCCGGTTACCCAGGGAGCCCATCGACCGTGTCACCGAGCCGCTGGCACGGTTCCTGCGCATCGAGACCGCCGGCGGCCTAGTTCTTCTTCTGGCTACCGCTGCGGCGCTGATGCTCTCCAACTCGCCTTTGGCTAGCAGCTTCCTTGCTGTCTGGGAGACGCCCATCGGCGCCCAGTTCGGCCCGCTGGCGCTCGTCCACCCGACGAGGGACTGGATCAATGACGGCCTGATGGCGCTGTTCTTCTTCGTTGTCGCGCTGGAGCTCAAGCGCGAGCTGGTTCTGGGCGAGCTCAGGAACCCGCGCGTTGCCGCGCTCTCCGTTGCGGCTGCGCTGGGCGGCATGCTGGTGCCCGCGGCGTTCTACCTCGCGCTGCAGCTGGGTCAGCCTGGCGAGCGCGGCTGGGGCATGGTGATGGCGACGGACACCGCCTTCGTCATCGGCTGTCTGGCGCTCCTGGGGCGGCGCGCCCCGCAGGGCCTGCGCGTCTTCCTGCTCTCGCTTGCGGTGGTGGATGACCTCGGCGCCATCTTGGTCGTTGCGATCGGCTACAGCGGCAGGCTCGACTGGGCCGCGCTCGCGGCCGGCGGCGTCGGGCTTGCCGCGGTTCGCGGTATGGCGCTGCTCGGCGTGCGGAGTGTCCTCGTCTATGTGCTCGCCGGCATCCTGATCTGGCTCGCTATCGATGCCTCAGGGCTTCACCCCACCGTCACTGGCGTGGCGCTCGGGCTGCTGACGCCGGCTCGCGGCTGGGTAAGCGACCGGCGCCTGCGCGCCATTCTGGGGCGGGTCCTCGCTCATCCGCCGGGCGGCGGCGACCGCTGGAGTGGCGACGCCGAGGATCGCCGGGCGCTGCGCTCGGCCGGGAAGGCATCACGGGAGGCGCTGTCCCCGGTTGAGCGGCTCGAGGCCGCGCTGCACCCCTGGGTTGCCTTCGGCGTCATGCCACTCTTCGCCCTGGCCAACGCCGGGGCGCCGCTCTCCCTCGAGACGCTCGCGGACCCCGTCGTCCTGGCCGTGGTGGTGGGCTTCGTGCTCGGCAAGCCGATCGGTGTCGTGGGCTTCGCCTGGTTGGCGGTACGTTCTGGTCTGGCGGCGCGGCCGGCGGAGCTCGGCTGGGGCGCGCTGGCCGGGGGCGGCATGCTCGCCGGCATCGGCTTCACCATGGCGCTGTTCATCGCCGGCCTGGCGTTCCAAGGCGCGCTGCTCGACGCCGCCAAGCTGGGCATCCTGGGCGCCTCCGTCCTCTCGGCGGCGGGCGGCCTCGCGCTGCTGGCTTGGTTGGCCCGCGGTGGCGGTGATCGCCCCGCCCTTGCGAACTGCCGGTGAGGGCGTCTGGCAAGATGCCCCTGAACAGGAGTAGATTCCGCTTGCGAAGGGATGGAGGAAGCAGGTGGGGTGCCTAGGCGTTGGCCCCGGCATGATCAGCCGACCCGACGACACCACGCTGATGGAGGGGCGCATGACCCTGAGGCTCGTGTCTTCCAGTGACGGCCCGGTACTGGCGCTTCGCGACCAACTCCTGGCGCTCGTCCGCGAACGCGGCACCCTGGAAGTCCAGAGCGGCACGGTCCGGCTGGTCGCGCTGCGAACGGAAGCCTGGACCATCGAACACTGGACCCCGTTCAACGTCCTGGGGCCGGGTGAGGCATCGTCCCCGGGCTACCGGCATGCCCTCGAGCGGCAGCACACGAGACTGGACCTGCCCTATGGGCTCGACGTGTGGCACGCCGGGACAAGGGTGCTCAGCATCCTCTGGGCTGACGATGGGGCCTTCGAGGTGATCCAATTCGCCCGTGGCCTCTGGGAGGCCGAGGCGCTGACGCTGTAACGGTGCCGCCGCTTCGTCGCCGCAGAAAAGCGCCGGACAGATGCAGGTCCGACCGGGATACCGTACCCCAAAGCGGTCCAGCGGGGCCGATACTTTGGCGGGCGTCAAGCCAGTGCTGGAGCGCCCACTCCTGCGATCTGGTGGCCGATCGCTCGTGCCTTCGGCAGGTCACAATGAGTTTGCAGTCCAGCCGGCTCCAGACGGAGTCGGCTTGGCTGAGTCTCGCCATGTCAGGCAGAGCGTTTCACCGGTTCCGCGGGTAAGGGCTGCGCAGGCTGGAGCGATAGCCCAGTATCGCGCAGGTCGTTCCAGACCCGCCAGCGATTCTCGGGACCGTAGGAATTGAGCGCGCCGGCCAGTGAGCCCGCCGCCTGATCGATCGGCGCCAGCTTGATGTCTTCTGCCGGGGGGCCTTTGCCTGCTTGTTCGCGCTGTCGAGGGCAACCGCCGTTCCGGCCGCCGTCGCTGCGGTGGACGCAATGGCCGCGACGGCCAGCGCTGTTGTCGTTTCCATCAGCGTCACCCGTCCACATCGATGATGCGCGGGCGTGGCTTAACCTTCGGGGTCCCAGGGCATCGCCCAGTGTTCCAGCAGGCCCTGGCTAAGCCCCATCTGCTTAGTCAAGCAGCCACGGCTTAAGCTTTTTCCTCGCAGATTCTATTTGGCGAGAGACATGCTCAGCGGAGGCTCCTTCGCTGGCCAGATAGGCCTCCAGCTGCTGACGAGCCGCCCGCCATCCAATCCCGTGCTTCCGCAACTCCGTGAGCCAGGCAAATGCCCGATCCTCGTAGAGAGGATGCGAGGCAAAGTTCAGTTCTGAACCGCCAAAGCAACCGGGTACCTTGCTATCCCACTCGGTGCGTTCCATGCGCTTCCTCCTACGGGCCTGGCCTTCACCTCTGTGTCGTGCAGCCGCGTAATGCGCTCAGGAAAGCGTGCGCCGTATTCGGAGTTTCGCTGAACTCGGCGGAAATTTCCCAGGCTGTAGCTTTGTGAACGGCGAGAGACGCTCAAGCGGAACAGGGTTCACTATCCGGCTGAGCGTCAGCACAGACATATGACTCCCGGCCGAAGCACAGCATTTGCAGGCCGTTGAGACAGACGAAGGAACTGGCGGCTGATACGCCGCGGCGTCTCATACCGTGCCGTCCGCGCCAAGGCAGGCTTGATGGCCGGCACTCGCCTGCCGCCTCACTCGTCCTGGCGCGGCCGTGTGTTCCGCCTCCGGAAAACGGCACGGAACTCGGCGCGATTCAAAAGTAGCAGTGCCACCGCAACCACGACGATCACCGCAAGAGGTATGAGCATTGAATTCATCATGGGCTTGGGACTCCAGAACTTCGAATGCCCCTCAGCGGGAGAGGTTGCGCAACAGGCGTGCGGCGGGGCGCGCGTACTCTGGCCCGATGAGGTAACCCTTAGCGCGGCAAGGAGGCAGAAGTGCCGCCTTGTCTGCCAGAGATCACATTCTCTGCCTTTGCTGCTGGCAAGGGGCGGATTCGCAGAATGGCCATGCACCAAAATGCTACAGCCAGCGCGGAATCCTGGAGCCTTCGCTGCCGGCTTGTCGCGATATCATGGCACGAATGATGAGAGGTTCGCACGGGCCCCTTGCTACCGGCCGATATGCTCTTTCCTCTCTTCGCGCTGTTCTGGCTGCGCCTCCTGTAGCCGCCGATGCAGGCGCGCATTCCCCATCTCGATGCCACAAAGCGGGTCGGGCCTCAGCTCTCCTACTCCCCGGCTTTTCCACCACCCTCGCAACGCCTTGAGTGCCAGCCCACGAAGGCTGCAGTGAGTAACCAGATGCCGTGCGTGGCGCGGAAAGCCGAAGCTGCTGAGAAAGTTCGCGGTTCCCACGGAGTGATAGCCATCGACATCGAAGGTCAGGCCACGGTCGAGCGCGAATTCCATGGCGCTCCAGAGAAGCAGCGCATTGGCGTCGCCACCGGATCGTTCACGGTCGCGGTGCGGCACCAGATAATAAAGGGTGCCGTGCCCCCAAACCAGCAGGACACTTGCGACATCATTCCCTTCCGCATCTGTCAGACTGAGAATGATGGCCTGCTGGCGCTGGGTACAGGCGACGAACAGCCGCTTCAGCGCCTGGAAGTCGTGGCTGTTCCTCTCCGCGGGGTGATGCCGGTACGCCACATCCACGAAACGCTCGAAATCCGCATGCTCTTGCAATGTCAACCGTCGACTGGCGGCGCGGATGAGGCGCGCGGTGGAGCGGTCCACACGCTCCATGAGCTTGGCGGGGTCGGCATTCGCGGCGACGCGGAAGGTGAATTGCTGGCCGATGGAGCAGCCTGCGAGCGCGAAAGCAAAAGCGGTTTCATCTTCGCAGTCCAGCCGCTGGAAAAAGTAATCATGCCTTGGCAGGGCAAGCATGATCTCCGTCGCTATGCGGCGCAGGTTGGCGCAGCGCCGTGAATGGGTGGAAGGGGGCAGGTTGAGCACGGGCCCCAAGGTCCGCGTATAGGGCGGCATGACGAGGGAGCGAATGCCGAGAGGCCGCTCATGTCGCATGAAGCTCAGGGAGGCGACCTCGGTTCCGCCCCAATTGACACTGATGGTCTCCACCGCTCCGCCCGAAGCCGCCTGGAGCCACCAATCCTCCTGGAAGACCGTTTTCCTGGCGTCGGCTGGCCCTGTCGGAGTAGCCCCAACGAAGTCCTCACCGCCCAGGTGTGTCGGCTGAACTACCATATCGCTCCCTTATGGTGTTCGCCCCTGGCTCGAACCAAAGCTCCCCGGCTTTCGTCGCCCGGTGAAATTCGGTCCGGAGGATTTTGAAGGCTTCTCATAGCCGCCCTAGGCAATTCCGTTTCCCTTTAAGCTCCGGACCATTACATCGGCGCAATGCCTGGATGTATTGTAACGTTTTCGTTATGAGTGCTCCACTGGTATTCGGCAGCGGAAGAACGGCCTCAGGGTAGGGAACACTCTTCCCGTTCTTCAGTCGCTCTCCAGCCTGTCGGTGCCTTACCCGTAGCTATGCCTGTTACGCCGGCCGGCCGAGGGCCT
The DNA here is from genome assembly GCA_000245075.1 of Acetobacteraceae bacterium AT-5844. Classification (GTDB taxonomy): domain Bacteria; phylum Pseudomonadota; class Alphaproteobacteria; order Acetobacterales; family Acetobacteraceae; genus Pseudoroseomonas. The sequence goes on along the minus strand of JH600021.1, from coordinate 27,616 downwards.
GCGGTGGGATGTCTTTTCCTTCCGAGAATGCCGGCAGCCTCACCACACGTTCGGCCGTCTTCTCTGCCAGCGCCATCTCATGTGTGACCAGAAGCAGGGCGGTGCCGCGCTCAGCCACGCATTCCCCGAGCAGTGTCATGACCTCCTGCTGCGTCAGTGGATCGAGGCGGGAGGTCGCCTCATCGGCGAAGAGCAAGGCGGGGTTCAGCAGCAGCGCGCGCAACAGGCCGAAACGCTGCAACTCTCCGCCGGATACCTCCGAAGGCCGGCGTGCGAGCAGAGCGGGATTCAGCCGCAGGCGGGGCAGCAGCCGCCGCGCCGCATCCGCCGGTAAGGCGTGCCGGCGTTGCAACTCTTCCAGCCCGTTGCCCAGTCTCTGGTGCGGCGCGAAGCCGGCCAGCGGATCCTGATAGAGCTTCTGCAGGCCAAGAGGCTTCACCCCATCGCCGCGCCGGATCGTGCCCTGGTCCGGCTGCGTGAGGCCGAGCAGCAGGTTGCCCAGCGTGGTCTTGCCGCAGCCGCTGCGCCCGGCAATGGCCACCACTTCCCCTGCGCCAATGGCGAGATCGAGCCCGCTGAACAGCTCCTGTCCGCCCAGCCGTTTGAACAGGCCCTTGCCTTCGACCACGCTTCGCCCCCTGCCGCGGTGCGGCCAGGGCGCCCAATGTGCCGGCTCGGCGGCGATAAGGCGCCTGGTGTAGGCATGCTGAGGTGCTTCCAGCAGGGCGGGCAGGGCGCCTGCCTCCACCACCTGGCCTTCCAGCATCACCATGGCCTGCCCGCCAAGGAGCCGCGCGAGGGCGACGTCATGGGTGATGACCAACAGCATCCGCCCGGCCTCTGCCTCGGCGCGCAGCAGGCGGCCAGCCGTGTCGCGCAGCTCGGCGTCCAACCCCTTGGTGGGTTCATCGGCGATCAGCAGCCCCGCGCCCGCCGCCTCGGTTGCAGCGAGGGCCACGCGCTGGTTCATGCCGCCGGAGAGCTGGAAGGGATAGCGCCGTCCCGCCCCCTCCAAACCCAGATGGGCCAGCCGCGCGGCGGTCAGCGCGCGGGCTTCCGTGGCAGCACGGCCATGCACCAGCCGGTCCACCTCTTCCACCTGGGCCGCGGCCCGCATGGAAGGGTCCAGTGCCGCCCATGGTTCCTGCGGCAGCATGGCGATTCGCCGCCCCCAAAGCGCGCGGCGCTGCTTGGCGGAGAGCGCCAGCAGGTCCTGCCCATCGAGCAGAATGCGCCCCTCGGCGGCGAGGCCGGGCGGCAGTGCGCCCATCACCGCCTGGGCCAGCAATGATTTGCCGGAGCCGGTCTCGCCCAGCAGCACCAGCGGCTGGCCGGGTTGCAACGCGAAGCTGGCGCCACGCACCAGCACACCCTCGGGGCCGGTGACGCGCAGATTCTCGACAATCAGGCTCATGCGCGCCCCCGTCCCGCCAGAAGATGCAAGCCGAGCACAGTGAGAAAGATCAGCAGCCCTGGCAGCAGCAGGGCCAGCGGCGCCTCGGCGTAATAAGGTAGCAGCTCGGTCATCATGCTCCCCCATTCGGGAATGGGCGGGCGGGCGCCGACGCCCACAAAGGCCAGCGCGGCGATGGTGGTGACGGCGGTACCGGCGGCGAAGGCGAAGAGGGTGGCAATCAGCGGCGCCACTTCCGGCCAGAGGTGCCGGCGCAGGATATGCCCCGTGCCGAAGCCCAGCAGCCGCGCCGCCTCCACCTGTGGCCGCGCCAATATGCTTGCGGCCGTGTTGCGGCTGATGCGGAAGAACTCCACCCAGAGAGCCAGGGCGATGCCGAGATAAAGTGGCAGGAAGTCGCCCGGCGCGAAGGCCGTGACCAGCACAACCAGCAACAGCGCCGGCAGGGCCTGCACGGCATCCGCCAGGCCGAGCAGCAGGCGCTCCAGCCACCCGCCATGCAACGCCGCCAACAGGCCGAGCAGGGTGCCCGGCAGTGCCGCGGCCATCGCCGCCAGCAGGGCGAAGCCAAAGGAAAGCCTCGCGCCAGCGGCAAGACGTGCCAGCAGGTCACGCCCGAGATGGTCGGTTCCGAGCGGATAGGCGCCGCCGGGCGGTAGCAGCGCGTCGGAAAGGTTCTGCTTCAGCGGGTCGGCGCCGTGGAGCGGCGCCAGCAGGGCGAAGCCCGCCACGGCGGCCAGAAGTAGGCCGCCCAGCAGGCGCTTAGGCGAGAGGGTCATTGGGCGCGGCGCCTCGGGTCCAGAAGCCAGCAGGCAAGATCGGTCAGTGCGTTCAGCGTGACGAAGAGCAGGCCCATCACCAGCGCGGTGCCCTGGACCATGGGGATATCCCGCCCCAGCACCGCATGAACGAGCGCGTGGCCGATGCCCGGCCAGGCGAAGAGGGATTCCACCACCACCATGCCCTCGATCAGCACGACCAATTGGAGGCCGAGATAAGCCACAACGGGAATGGCGGCATTGCGTACGCCGTGGCGGCGGAAGGCGGCGGCATCTCCCAGCCCCTTCATCCGCGCGAAGCCAAAGAAGGGCGAGGCGACCACCGCCCCCACGGCATCCCGCGCCACGCGCGACGAGGCGGCGGCGAGACCCAGGGCCAGCGTCAATGCGGGCAGTACCACCTCCCGCCAGCCGCCAACGCCGCCGGCGGGCAGCCATTCCCATTCCACCGCCAGCCAGATCATCAGCGCGACGCCGATGACAAAGGCCGGCACGGCGCGTAGCGCGGCTGAGAGGGCGAGCAACGCGCCGTCCCACCATCCGCCCTGCCGCAGCCCCGCCAGCGCCCCCAACGGCGGGCCAATGAGAAGCGACAGCGCCAATGCGCTGACCGAAAGCAACAGTGTGTGGCCAAGCTGAACCGCCAGCGCGTCCACCACCTCTTCCCCCGATGCCAGGGAGGTACCGAGATCGAACCGCGCCAGATCAGCGAACCAGGCACCAAGCTGGATGAACCAGGGCCGGTCCAGCCCCAGCTCCTGCCGCACGGCCTCGGCCGCGGCACTGTCCACCATGTCGTAGCCGAAGCGGCTGGCGGCGATGCGGTAGGCCATGTCGCCCGGCAGGACACGCACCATCAGGAAGCAGGCTGTGCCGACGAGCAGTGCCACCAGCACGGCCTGCGCCGCGCGTCCGCCAAGCGTGCGGATCAGCGTGCCCATGCGGCCCCCGCGATGCGGTAGGAGAGTTCCAGCGGATCGACGGTGAGGCCCTTCACCTGCTTCGAAACCGCCGTCGCCAGATCGAACCAGCTCACGGGGAGGACCGGCAACTCCTGATGCAGGATGGTGGAAGCGCGGCCGCGCAGGGCGGCGCGTTCGGCAGGGTCCGCCGTGGCGCCGAGCTTCTCCAGCACCGTGTTGAGCTCAGCGCTGGACCAGCCCATGGCGCCCCAGTCGCCGCCTTGCGGGCCGTAATCCTGCATCATGGTGCCGAGCGGGTCCGGCACCAGGGAGAAGTTGCGTGCCATCAGCGCCGCTTCCAGCGTGCCGTCCTTGTGGCCGGCCGGGATCTCGCCGCTGTTCACCACGGCCACCTTCATGTCGATGCCGATCTCCCGCAGCTGAGCCTGCATGGCCGTGGCCAGCCCCGGCAGTTCCGGGCGATCGGAGAAGGTGCGCAGCGTGAAGGAGAAAGGCTGGCCATCACGCACCAGCACGCCCTCCGCCCCGGGCTGCCAGCCAAGTCCGGCCAGCAGGCGGCGTGCTTCGGCGCGGTCGCGCGTCAGGGGTGGCAGGGCAGGTACATGCCATTCCGCCATGGCAGGCGGGAAAAGCTGCGTGGCCATGGAGGCGGGAGAGCGCAGCAGCGCCGTGGCCATGCCCTTCCGGTCCAGCGCCAGGCTGAGGGCGCGGCGGGCATCGAGATCGCGGAAGAGGGGCAGGTTGCAGTTGAGCTTGATGAGCCGTGTGCGCGGAATGGCGCGGGTGTCGATGGTGACGCGAGGGCTACGCCGCAGCCGCTCCACCGTCTCTGGCGCCAACTGGCCCACCAGCTCGGCCTGGCCGCTCTCCGCCATGGCGGCACGCGTCTCGCCCCGCCCGGCGGCGAGGTAGGACACGCGTGCTATGGCGGGCGCGGGGCCGGACCAGTGCTCGGAGCGTTCAGCCTCCATCCGCTGCGGCAACAGCACGCGGGTTACCTTGTAGGGACCGCTGCCGATCATGGCGCGCACGCTGCCCCCTTCGAGGGCTGAAGGCGCCAGAATGCCGGCGCTGTAATGCGCCAGGAAGGCCAGCAGGGGAGTAAAGGGCCGGCTGGTGTGGATGGAGACCGCCCCTTCCTCCACCCCAAGGGCGGCAATGGGCAGGTTACCGAGCAGGCCGGATTGGGTGCGCGCACGCTCCAGGCCGTTCACCACCGCCTGCGCGGTGACGGGCGTCCCATCATGGAAGCGCGCGCCCGGCCGGAGCTGGAAACGCCATTGCTGGCGGTCTTCCGACAGGGTCCAGGACCGGGCGAGGCCCGGCACCGGCAAGCCGCCATCATCAGCGCCGAGCAGGGTTTCCAGCACCTGCATGCGGGTGAAGATGTAACCGGAGCGGGCAGGGTCCAGCCCGTTGATCTCCTGCGACGTGACCACCCTGAAGTGGTCGGCTGCGGGCTGGGCGGGGGCAGGGCGCGCCAGGAGCGGCAGTCCCGCGGTGGAGAGAAGAAGGGAACGGCGATGCAACGAAGGAGCCATCATGTGGCCCTCATGGAGGTTATGTTATAACAATTCAATACGAAAAATGAGGGCTCCCGCCTTTCGGAGGCCGCCTCCGGCTCCGCCGACCGGCCAATGCGCGTATGTCCGGTCCTCGCCGAATGGCGGGACCACCATTGGTGCCCGCTTCGGATGCGGCGCGGGAAAGGGAGACCAAAAACCTTCGCCGCGATAAACGGCGCGGCGCAGTCTGCTTCCACCCTCCGGCAGAAGGCTGGCCATCCTTCCAGGGCGGTCGGAGAACTTCCAGAAAAAGCCCGGCGCTTTGCTGGCGGGCCGCCACCATGCGGCTCTCGCCGGCCAAATAAAGCCCGATCGGCCGGCTTTCCACCGAATGCCGGGGAGGCTCATGCGGACAGGAAGAATCCAGATCCGCCCACCACGGCTGTATTGCCGCTTTCAGCTTTCAGCTTTCAGCTTTCCGCCGCCGCGCGGGCGGGATCGCGTGCCCGGCGATGCAGCCGCGGCATGGGGACCATGGCAACCTGTTACAAACAGTAGCGTTGATGGAGGCAGTACTGTCCGAAGGAGACATATTATGGGTCGCGGAATTCTGCTTTGGCTGCTGGGCGTTCCTATTCCCGTGATCATCTTGCTTGCTCTGCTGTTCCGCTGAGCAGAAAGGGGACGGAAATGTCCGCAGATCTAAGAGACGCAGCCTTAGTAAAACCTTTGGCGCATAGCCCCGAAGCCGCTCAGTCAGCTGTGTCCTGGGGCGCCATCATAGCGGGCGCATTCGCGGCCGCTTCCTTGACTTTGGTGTTGATCGCGCTGGGTACCGGTCTTGGCCTGGCGACGGCATCTCCCTGGTCGGATGACGGAAGCAGCGCAACGACCATCGGCGTGGCTTCATTGATCTGGCTGGTGGTCACGCAGTGGCTTTCATCCGGGCTCGGCGGCTACATGGCAGGCCGGCTACGGACGAAATGGTCCGCCATCAACGCGGATGAATCATTCTTCCGGGATACGGCTCACGGTTTCCTGGCCTGGGCCGTGGCGACTGTCATCGCCGTGGGTCTGCTGAGTTCGGCAGCCACCTCCGCCATCAATAGTGGCGTGCAGGCGGCGGCGAGCGTTGGCGGCGGTGTCGCGCAAGGCTCCGCGACGGCGATCTCTGAACTGGCCGGACGCTACGACATCGACACCCTGTTCCGCCGTGCGGAGCCGGGCGCCGCTGAGGATGCCGGCGATGCTCAGGAAGAAGCAGGCCGCATCATCGCTCAGGGAATGCAGACCGGGGAGGTGCCGGAAGCGGATCGGGCTTACCTTGCCCAGTTGATTGCCGCGCGCACCGGTATTTCCGAGCAGGACGCCCGTGGCCGCGTGGATACGACTATCACCCGCGCGCGTGAAGCGGCCGACAGGGCGAAGGAGGCCGCGGAGACAGCTCGCAAGACCGGCGCGACGCTGTCCATCATCACGGCCTTGTCCATGATGGTGGGTGCGTTCGTCGCGGCCGCGGCCGCGGGTTGGGGCGGCCGGCTTCGGGACGAATAATCGCTGCCGCTGATTGATGCTCCTGCCCAGCAATGGGCAGGAGCATACTTGCCTCCACCCTCGTGATGCCACAGGGTTCGCTCCGGCTTCGCGCCCCGGGGGCTGCTTTAGAAATACGCCTCGAGAAGTTGGCGGGCAAAGTCCATTGGCGTGACTTCTTCCTCACCGAAAATATCCTGCGACATGGGACTGGGCGGCGCGAGCTGTATCATTTCCAGGAAGTAAAGTTCGCGGTCGATATCCTCCATGCACATCTGCCGGTCTCCACATTCCAGCCAGACGAGAGGGGTGGAAGTGCTTCCTCGCGTGGCCAGCAATGTCCGTTCCAGCTCCTTTGCCGCGTACATCGCGGAAAGGGCGCCTTCCGGGGTGCGGTCATGGGCCTTGCCAGTGGTGACCTCGGGCAGGTCTTCATGCGGAGAAGGGGAACGGAGGCAACTCATCAGGACGATAGGGGCCATGCTCGGGCTCTTATGATATACGGCCACTATTGGCCTGACGGAACGACGCCATAAGCGCCTGGAATTTTTCTTTGCGACGCCAGGCCGGGCCTTCACCGCACGCACTGCACAATGTGCTCCCCGCCAGACGAGCCATGAGTAAACGATAAGGGTGAAGTTTTAGTGGATGGCGGCGTAACCCGGCCAGGACTAGGCTTACCGGCGCGGTGCGATCATCCTTGGCATCGCTCTCGAACAAGAAGCCTTGCCGAGTCATGAAGCAGACAGATCACAACGGCGCCGCCGACATCTCCACCCTCGCCCGCGGCGACGATATCGCCGCCCGGCTGGAAGATCTCCTGACCGCGCCCGCCGCCACATATCCCTCCTTCGCGGCGGATGGGCGCCTCTATTTCCTCTCGGATGCCAGCGGCTCCGCCCAGGTCTGGGAACTTCCCGCCGATGGCGGCCCGGCCCGGCAGCGCAGCCACCATGCGGATACCGTCGCCTGGGTGGCGGGCAGCCCGTTGGATGGCAGCGCCCTTTTTGGCCGGGACCATGCGGGGGACGAGCATATCCAGCTCTACCGCCTGCCCGCGGAAGGCGAGGCCAGCCCGCTGACCGCATCGCCGGGCGTCATCCATGGCTGGGGCGCCATCGCGCCGGATGGCCGACGCCTGGCTTGCACCGCCAATAGCCGCCACCCGGCGCATACGGACCCGGTGGTTGTCGACATCGCCACAGGCACCGCCACACGCGTTGCCGAAGTGCAGGGGCCGCATGAACTGCCTGCCTGGCATCCGGATGGCGGCTCCCTGATTCTCTCCACCGCCCCGGAGACCTTCGAGAGCGATCTCTTCTCCATCGACCTTTCCACCGGCGCCGCGACGCCGCTGACGCCCCATGCCGGCAAGTCCCGGCACATGAATCCGCGCTGGCGCAAGGATGGCACGGGCTTCTGGCTGTTGACGGACCGGGGGCGGGACTTCCTGGCCGTGGCCTTCATGGCACCGGGCGGCACACCCACCTTCCTCTTCACGCCGGAAGCCGATGTGGAGAAGCTGGAGATCTCTCCGGATCAGAGCAGGCTGGCCGTGGTGGTCAATGAAGGCGGTTATTCCCGCCTGACCATCCTGGAAGCCGCCACTGGCGCCGTGGAGGAAGTCGCCCGCCATCCCGCCGGCGTCATCGTCAATCTGAGCTGGCGCAAGGATGGCCGAGCGGTTGCCTTCGACCTCGCCCGCTCCACAGCGCCCGGCACCTTGTGGCTGCACGAACTGGGCGCCGATACGCAGATGATCTTCGCCGCCAGCCCCGCGCCTGCCGCGCGGGATTGGTCGCTCATTTCCTTCCCCACCTTCGATGGGCGGGAGATGCCCGGCTTTCTCTCCCTGCCGGCGGGTGAAGCGCCGGAGGGCGGCTGGCCCGTGCTGGTCTGGGTGCATGGCGGCCCGGCCATGCAGGCGCTGCCGAACTGGCGGCCGGACCTGCAAATGGTCAACTCCCTCGGCATCGCCGTTCTGGTGCCTAATGTGCGTGGCTCCACTGGCTATGGCCGCGCCTATGCCGAGCTGGACGACCGCGAGAAACGTCCCGACAGCGTGCAGGACCTCGCCGCCGCTCATGCGTGGCTCTCCGCACAACCCCGCTTCGATGCGAAGCGCATCGCCATCATGGGGCAGAGCTATGGCGGTTGGATGGTGCTCTCCGCCGTCACGACGCAGCCGCATCTCTGGGCAGCGGGTATCGACTATTACGGCATCGCCCGCTGGAAGACCTTCTTCGAGCGTACCGGCCCATGGCGCGTCGGCCACCGCGCGGCCGAATATGGCGACCCCGTCGCGGATGCCGCACTGCTGGACGAACTATCCCCGCTGCTGAAGGCCGACCGCATCGTCTGCCCGATGCTCGTTGCACAGGGCCTCACCGATGTCCGCGTGCCTGCCTATGAAAGCGAGCAGATCGTCGATGCGCTGCGGGCCCGCTCCATACCCGTGGAATATGTCGTGATCCCTGATGAAGGCCACGGCTTCTTCAAGCGTGCCAATCGCCGCCGCGTCTATCTGGCAGTGGCCCAGTTCTTGCAAAAACATCTGCTGCACACGCACTGAGTATCTGCCGTGTGAACAGCAGGACATTCGGAGGCTGGAGATGAAACGTCGGACTCTCTTTGGCGCCGCGGCAGGGCTTGCCGCGGCCTCCCTGGCAACGCCATCGCTCGCACAGGGGCGGGCGCGTGTTCTGCGCTTCGTGCCGGAAGGCAATCTCGCCAATCCGGACCCGGTGTGGACAACGACGACCATCGCCCGCAACCACGCGGCGATGGTGTGGGATACGCTTTACGGCCTGGACAGCAACTTCCAGCCGCAGCCGCAAATGGTGGCCGGCCATGAAGTGTCCGACGACAAGCTCACCTGGCGCTTCACCTTGCGTGAAGGCCTGCTCTTCACCGATGGCGTGCCGGTGCGCTCCATCGACGCCATCACCAGCATCCAGCGCTGGGGCAAGCGGCGCCCGCTGGGCCAGACCCTGCTGGCCCGGGCAGCGGAGATGAAGGCGCTGGACGACCGGCGCTTCGAAATCCGCCTGAACAAGCCTTACAGCCTGATGGTCCGCGCGCTCTGCGACAACTGCTTCGTCATGCCCGAGCGCATCGCGAAGACGGATGCGTTCGAGCAGATCCGCGAATATGTCGGCAGCGGTCCTTACACCTTCGCGGTGGACCAGTGGGTGTCCGGCGCCAAGGCCATCTATCTGCGGAACGAGCGTTACGTGCCGCGCCAGGAGAAGCCAAGCTTCATGGCCGGCGGCAAGGTCGCCAATTTCGACCGTGTCGAATGGATCGTGATGCCGGACGCCGCCACAGCCATGGGCGCGTTGCAGAACGGCGAGATCGACTGGGTGCAGCGCCCGGATTACGACCTCATCAGCCTGATGCGGAAAATGCAGGGCGTGACCGTCGCGGTGCACGACAAGGTGGGCACGGTCGCGATGATCGGCATCAACCACCTCCACCCGCCCTTCAAGGACAATCCGAAGCTGCTGCAGGCCATCCTCACCGCCATCAACCAGGAGGATTTCATGGTTGCGGCGGTGGGCTCGGAGCCGGATCTCTACAAGGTCCCCTCCGGCGTCTTCACCCCAGGCCTGCCCATGGCCAGCGATACGGGCATGGAGGTCTTCACCAGCCCACGCGATCTGGAGCGCAGCCGAAAGCTCGTGCAGGAAAGCGGCTATAAGGGCGAGGAGGTGATGATCATGTCGCCCGCCGACTACCCGCACCTCGCGGCCTTCGCGCAGGTGACGAACGACACCCTGCAGCGCATCGGCATCAAGACACAGTTCGCCAGCATGGACTGGGGCACGCTGGTGCAGCGCCGCACCAGCAAGGAAGCGCCCGACAAGGGCGGCTGGAACATGTTCACCACCACCTATGAAGGCCTGGCGGTGGCGGACCCGGCCGGCCATGCCCCCCTGCGCGGCAACGGGTTGCAGGGTTGGTTCGGCTGGCCCACCAGCCCGCGCCTCGAAGCCCTGCGCGAGCAGTGGCTGGACGCGCCCGATGTCGCTGCCCAGAAGCAGATCGCATCGGAGATGCAGCGCATCGCCTTCGAGGAAGTGCCCTTCATCCCGGTCGGCCAGATGTTCAACGCCACTGCCTACCGCAACGACATCGCGGATATCGTGCCCGCGCCGTTCCCCATTTTCTGGGGCGTGCGCCGCGCATGATGGCTGGGATCGGTAGCTGGCCGGCCTGGGAAAGCCCCGAGGCCGCCGGCTGGTCTTCCGCCCGCCTCGCCGAGGCGGTGCAGGATGCCCGCACCATCGACACCGCCGCGTTGCTGGTGGTGGCGCATGGCCGCGTGGTTCTGGCGGAAGGGAAGGTGGATGCGCGCTACAACGCACATTCCATCCGCAAGAGCATTCTCTCCGCGCTCATCGGCATTCATGAGGCCGAGGGGCGCATCGACCTGGAGCAGACGCTCACGCAGCTCGGCATCGACGACAAGCTTGGCCTGACGGAGAAGGAAAAGCTCGCCACGGTGCTGGATCTGCTCTGCGCGCGGTCCGGCGTCTATCACCCCAGCGGCTATGAATCCCCCTGGATGGTCAGCATCAAGCCGGCCCGGCACAGCGCCGGGCCCGGCACCACATGGTGCTACAATAACTGGGACTTCAACGCCCTCGGCACGATCTTTCGCCAGCTCACCGGCGCGGACATCTTCACCGACTTCGCGGAGCGCATCGCCGCGCCCTGCGGCATGGAGGATTTCCGCCCGGAGCAGGATGGCGAATATCTGCCGCTGCCGGATTCCATCCACCCCGCCTATCCCTTCCGCTTGACGGCGCGGGATCTGGCACGCTTCGGCCAGCTCTTCCTCGATGGTGGCGTGGCCGGCGGGCGCAGCGTCGTCCCCGCCGACTGGGTGCGCGCGAGCACGCTGCCCATCTCCGAAGCGGGCCATCGTGGCGCCTATGGCTATATGTGGTGGGTGGAGCGGCAGAGCATTCTCTTCCCGAATCTCCAGCTACCCGCTGGCAGCTATGCGGGGCTCGGCACCGGTGGCCACGTGCTGCTCGTGGTGCCGGCGCTGCAAACCGTCATCGTCCATCGCGTCGATACGGACCAGCCCGGCAAGGCCGTGTCGCACGGGCGGGTGGGCAAGCTGTTGGCCCGGGTGCTGGCAGCGGCTCCACGGGCGTAAGCGAAGGCCGGTGCCGCCGGCCGGGCGGGTTCAGTCTGGAGCCTGCCCCCTCGGCCGGTGCGCCGCCACGCAACTCGTCACGCTGGCAATGACCAGCAGGATAGCCAGCCCCTCGGCCACCGTCGGCCAACGCTGCGCCCAGAGAAACCCGTAGAGCAGGGCGAACAGCGTCTCGAACAGGATCATCTGCCCCACCAGGGTAAGCGGCAGCAGCCGGCTCATCCGGTTCCAGAAGGCATTGCCGACAATGGAGGCGAGGATGCCGACCCCCGCTGCCACGGCGGTGAAGCGCAGCCATGCTTCGCCATCCTGGCCGCCGCTTGCCATCAGCATCGCGGGAACAGCCAGCAGCACTGCCTGCGCGCCCGTCACCACGCCGGTCAGCAGACTCCACTCATGTGCCGAGACGTGTTGCAGGCGCCCAAGCCAGCGGCTGTTGCCCACGGCATAAGTGGTCCAGGAAACGAGCGCCCCCACGGCGCAGAGCAGCCCCGCCAGGCGGGCGGTGCGGGAGCTCTCATCACCCCCGCCCAGCGCCTCCCACCCGATGCAGAGGATGCCGGCCGCCCCAAGCAGCAGCGACGGCACCAGCCGCCGCAACGGCACAGCCCCGCTCTGGCGGCTGCCGATGACCGTCACCGCCACGGGCAGGAAGCCAATGACCAGGGAGGGCAGGGCGACCCCGCTCAACTGCACCGAGCTGGCCAGCAGCACATAGTAGAGAATGTTACCAAGCAGGCTGAGCCAGATCAGCGCCCACCATTCGGCACGGCCCAGATGCCGGGACAGCCTGTGCCAACGCGGCGCCACCAGCACCACGGCAAACGCGCCATAAGCGAGATACCGTGCCGCCGAGAGCTGCAAGGGCGAGAATTCCCGCACGAGCTCCGGCGCCAGGAACACCAACCCCCACAGCGCCCCCGCCACGATGCCGCAGCCGATACCCAAGACTGTATTTCTGCCAGACGCCACAAGTCACTCCCGCCTCAATGGGCGGGGACATGCCACGGATGGCGCGCCATGTCTCGGCCAGGCGCTACAGCAGGTCGAGCCCCTGACCGGCGTAAGCCTGGTGGAAAGGCTGCGCCTCCTGAGAGGTAAGAAACTGTGTCGCCACTTCCTGGCGGCTGGCGCCATCTGCGAGGGCCTCCGCATAGAAGGCCAGCCCACCCGCATCACCCTCCCGATGCAGCACCTTCTCGTAGAGCGCTGCCACGAAGCCCGCATCGCCCAGCGTGCCCAGCCCAAGCTGGTAGGCACCGCCCTGCATGATCTCCCCAACCATGGCCGCGCGATCCAACGCTTCGCCGCCTGCAAGCAGCCCGCGCAGCTCACCCGCCGCGATGGCTCGCCCCGCCAGCGCCGCGAAGCTGAACCCGGCCCATGCCGCGTCCGGGTCCACTGTCTTCAATCCGGCGGAGGCTACCCCACCCGGGTCGGACTGCGCTTCCGGCGAGGCGGCGAACTGCACCGCCACCTCCGCCCGGCTTGCCCCATGCCCCAGGCTGTTGACCCAGTAGGTCAGCCCCTCCGCCTCCCCATCCCGGAACAGAGTCTGGTTGTACAGGCGCTGCACGAACGCGGTGTCGGACAGGTCTCCATTCACGGCCACCCCTTCGGCGCTCCCCAGCATGGAAGCGGCGATGTCCTGCAGCACCGCCCCCTCTTGCAAGGCCTCCGTCCAATAGCTGCGGCCCGCCACTTCGCTCACCCGCCCGAGCAGGGTGCGATACAGCGCGTCCACCATCGCCGCGTCCGACGTGCCGAGGAAATCGATCCGCCCATCCAGTGTGGCCACGGCCGCGACATCCGCGAAGCGCCCGGTATGCGCCCCCTCCGCGTCATGCCACTGCAACTGCCACCCGCTCTCCTGGGCTGTCAGGCTGGTTTCGCCCAGCCCCGCCCTCAGGGCGATGACGCCATCCCCATCTGGGCTGAGCCAGGGCAGGGAGGCCGTATCGCCGTCAGCAGCGGAGACCCACATGCCGTCCCCCCCGTTTGCACCCGCTGGGGGAAAGCGTTCCGCCAGCAGCGTGGAGATGGCATCCAGCTTGGAGGCCACAGGGGTCTTCCAATCCGTGTCCAGAATACCGGTGCTCTGGCCCTCATTCGTGTTCCAGGCCCAATAGGCCCAGGAAATGCCCTGTTGCCCGGCCGGAATATCGCTCACACCATCCGTGTCGAAGTCGCCATTCAGATAGGCGACGAGCTTCTCCATCCACGCCGCATCCTTGGCATCGCTCAGGCTGCTGCCGAACTCGCCCAGCAACACCGGGGCGGTGCCGGAGCTGTAGATATGGCCCCACATCTTCTCGAACAGCCCTGGCAGGTTCTCGGGATAGGCCGGGTCGTCGAAGAAGCTCTGCGGGAAGAGCGAGGGCGGATAATCATGCGCCGAATAGACGAGGCGGTTGGCGACGTTCAGCACCACCGGTGCCTCCGCGGCCCCCATAAGGTTACCGCCCCACCAGTAGCCCTCGTTCTTGTACCAGCCGGTGCCCTCAACAACGATCAGCCAGTTCGGGTTGGCCTCCAGAATGGCGTTGCCGGCACGTTCCGCCGCCGCCTTCCAATCCGTCGCGCTGCCATCGCCCCATGTGCCGTTGAACGGCTCGTTGGAAAGATCGGCGCCCAGCACGGTGGGGTTGCCGGCATAGCGGTCGGCCAGCATCACCCAGTCGTCGATCCAGGCTTGCTCCGTATAGACCTCGTCATACCACAGGCCGTTGTCGTTCGGCCCATCACCCGCCTCGCCACGGTGCCGGTCCAGCAGCACTCGCATGCCAATCTCGCTGGCATAGCCAACGATCTTGTCCATGATCTCCAGCGGCGTCAGCCCTGCCAGGTCAGGATTCAGCCGGTAATTGATATTGGTGGGCATGTCCTCGCCCGCCAGCGCCTGGCTGGAGAAGGGAAGGCGGATGGCGTTGAAGCCCAGCTCCGCCATCTGGTCCATCATGTCCATCCAGTTGCGCTGGTCCAACCCATCCGGCGCGAAGCGCGTCGTCTCCATGCCATACCAGTTGACGGCGCCGAGGCGGATAGTCTGCCCGGCTTCATCGACGAACTGGTTGCCGCTCGTGGAGATGAAGCCGACCGCGCCGTTATTCGCCCCGACGTCATCATCCATGATGGTGCCGATGGCCTGGCCATCCGCGATGCTGGCGCCATTCACGTTGGAAAGGCCGATGGAGAAGGTCTCTCGACCTTCAGGCACAGCGTCCGGCAGCAGACCGATGGTGACGGTCTGGCTGGTCTGTCCCGGCGCGAAGACCACGGTGCCAAAGCCTGCTTCGTAATCGGCCCCCGCCATGGCGGTGCCATCCGCCGTCTTCCAGTCCACCGAGACGGGAATGCTGCTGGCTTCCGAAAGCGAGATGGTGAAGCTCAGGCTGTCCGCAGCCTCGCTCACCTTCGCATCGGCAACCGAAATTGCCGGAGCGGAGACCGCCACGCCGTCCAGGAAGAAGCCCGCAGGCATATCCGTGCCGCTCGCGCCGCGGGCTGCGGTGAAGCCAAAGGTTGCAACCTGACCGGGAGCCAGGCTGTGGTTCCACTCCACCCCTCTGACGGTGATGAGCTGATCCACCACCGAGGTAATGGTGGCACTGGTCCACATCGCGTCGATCGTGAAAGGTGCCAGGAAAGACAAGGACCAATCCCGAAGCGGGTCATCCCCCGCGACAATGCAGATTTCGCCGTTGAACCCATCCCCCCAATCGGCGGTGACACGGAACTTCACATATGGCGACATGTCAGTGGTCATCCCCAGAGCGGCGCTTACCCGCCTGGGTTGTGTGCATCACATATTCGTTAAATGCAATAATTCGTTGAGCCGGATGAAAGAAAGTCAACCGGAAGCTGCGCCTTTCATGATTCGAGCCAGCTCCGCAGCCATCTGTCACCCGTCCCGTCTCTGCGCTATCTCCCGTCCACCCGCGCGCGGAAAGAAGGACACGCCATGTTCGAAGCCCAGACCATCACCGTGGCCGACCCGGTGGCCTTCCATGAGGAAGTGGCCCAGGCCCTTGAGGCGCTGCTGCATGGCGAGCGCGATCCCATCGCGAACGCGGCCAATACTTCCGCGCTTCTCTTCCATTACCTGCCCGATCTCAACTGGGCCGGCTTCTACTTCCTGCGGGAAGGGGGCGAGCTGGTGCTGGGCCCGTTCCAGGGCAAGCCCGCCTGCGTGCGCATCGGCCCCGGCCGTGGCGTCTGCGGCGCGGCGGTGGAGCGTGCCGCATCCGTGCTGGTGGAAGATGTCCACGCCTTCCCGGGCCACATCGCCTGCGACGCCGCCTCCCGCTCCGAGCTGGTGGTGCCGCTGCTCCGGAAGGGCAAGGTGCTGGGCGTGATCGACCTGGACAGCCCCATCCCGGGCCGCTTCACCGAGGCGGACCGTGCGGGCATCGAGCGCGTCGCCGCCATCTACCTCGCTGCCAGCGAGTTGCCCGCATGACCTGGTCCATCCTCGCCCACGACCCGGCGACAGGGGCCTTCGGCGTCGCCGTCACCACCTGCGCACTGGCCGTCGGCGCGTCCTGCCCCTTTGTCCGCGCGGGGGTGGGGGCTGTGTCGACCCAGTCCTTCACCAACCGCTATCTCGGCCCCGCGGTGCTGGACGCGTTGGAGCGCGGCCTGCCACCGGAAGCCGCCATCGAATCTGCCCTGGCGGGCGACGGCAACCGCGCCTACCGCCAGATACACGCCATCGACCGCCATGGCCGCAGCGCGGCCTGGACGGGGTCGAGCTGCGTCATCTGGGCCGGCGCGGCGGCGCATCCCGGCTTCAGCGTCGCGGGCAACATGCTGGCCGGAGAGGCTGTGGTGGCCGGCACCCTGAGCAGCCTGCGCGCCGCTTCCCCCGACCTTCCGCTGCATGAGCGCATGATGCGCGCGCTGGAGGCCGGCCAGCAGGCGGGCGGAGACCGTCGTGGCCGCCAATCGGCCGCCATGCAGATCGTCACGACCGAGGACTTTCCCGATCTCGACCTCCGCGTGGACGATCATCAGGACCCGCTGGCCGAACTGCGCCGCCTCATCGGCCTGTGGGAACAAAAGCGCCGCCCTGGCCTGGCGACGGGCCCGCGCAAGGCCGACCCCTCCGGCACGATCGACCGCGCCGCCATCCAGGCGGCCTGGAAAGCGCAAGGGCTGGAGCTGAGGTTCGGCGACTAACGGGGCGGGGCGAGGGGAGAGTTTCCCTCGCGCCTCGCTGTCTCACCGCGCGGCGGCGCCGCCCGAGAGGCACTGGCTCATGAAGCTGCGCCGTGCGTCTCCTTCCAGCTTGCGGGTTCCGGCTTCAGCGTTGCAGCTCCGCATCCGGTCCTGCTGCGTATTGCCGGATGCGGCACCGGCAGCCGGGCCCGTACGCCCGGCCAGGCATTCGCTCATGAAAGCCCGGCGCGGGTCACCTTCCAACTTCCGTGTGCCGGCCTCCGCATTGCAGCTGCGCATGCGCTCCTGCTGCTGCACCTGCGCGGGTGTCGGCTGCCGCTGCGCGGGGGCGTTGCTCTGCGCCAGCGTGGCCAGCGGCTGGCCGATGATGCAGGCAACCACCAAGGCGAGGATTTTCGTCCTGGGCATCATTGCACGTGCTCCTTCAAGGACCGCGCTTGCTGGCGGCGCGTGAAGGCAATCCCGCAACGTTGCGGATTTCAAATAAAAAATCGACCAATGATTCTTGCCGGGAATGCAAAAGCCGCGGCGCCTCTTCCCAAGCTTGTTTCCGGGCTGCCCGCCTGTGCTAGCCTTCGCCGTAACGGTGCCGGCCTGAACACAGGCGCCGCTAAAACCAGAGGGAAACACACGTCCGATGTCGGCTTCCGCCCCATCCAGGTCCTTCGGCCTGGGCTGTGCCATCGCTACCCCTGTCACTGAAACCGGCGCGATCGACCTTCCGCGCTTCACCGCCCATGCCCGCGCCTGCCTCGATGGCGGCTGCGACAGCCTGACGCTTTTCGGCACCACGGGCGAGGGCCCCTCCTTCGGCATCGCCCCACGGCAGGCCGCCTTCGCCGCCTTCGCGGAGGCCGGCATCGCATCGGCCGGCCGCCTTCTCTCCGGCGTCATGACATTGACGGAGGAGGACGCCCTGGCCCAGGCGGAAACAGCGCTGGCCGCCGGCTGCACTGGCCTGCTCGTCGCGCCGCCCTGCTACTTCCGGCAGGTCAGCGACGACTCCCTCTTCACCTGGTTCTCCCGCGTCATCGCACCGCTCGATGGGCGGACGCGCGTCTATCTCTATCATATCCCCTCTATGACCGGCGTCGCCATCTCCCCCGCGCTGCTGGGGCGCCTTCGCGCGGCCTTCCCCGAGACCATCGCCGGCGTGAAGGACAGCTCTGGCGATTGGGAGAACACCGCCGCCCTGCTGGCCCAGCACCGGGATCTGCAAATCCTGGTGGGCGATGAGCGGCTATTGGCCCGCGCGGTGCGCTCCGGCGGCAGCGGCACCATCTGCGGCATGGCCAATATCGTGCCGGAAATCCTGCAAGGCGCCGCCCGCCGTGGCGAGGACGACCCCCGCATCGCGCCGCTGATCGAACTGGCCTTCCAGAACCCGATCATCCCCTCCTTGAAGGCGCTGATCGCCCACCGGAAGCAGGACATGGCCTGGAGGCTGACGCGCCAGCCGCTGGTCACGCTCTCCGAGGCGACCGTGCGGCAGATCGGCGAGGCGGCCGAGGCCGTCCTGGCCCGGCCCCTCGCGGCCTGATGCTCAGGCGGGCTTTGCCCGCTGCATCAGATGCGTCATCGCGGCGGTGCCCCAGACGGGCACCACCAGATTGAGCACAGGCACCAGGGCGGCGAGCGCGAGCACGCCGCCCACGGCCCAGATGGGCCAGCGCAGCCGCCGCCGCAGAAGGGTGGCATCCGTCACCGCCATGCGCCGCTGCGCCACGCCGTCGAACAACCCGTTGCCCAGCGAAACCGCCGCCACCACCCAGAACAGCACCGCTCCCACCGGCGGTGCGAACAGCGCCAGGATCATCACCAGCACGGTGAGCACTAGCATGCGCAGGCCCAGCACCACGCCGGCCCAGATCTGCGCATGCAGTCCCGCTCCCTGGGGCGGCGGCAGGGCAGGGTAGAACCGCTTCTCCACCGCCTCTGCCACTTCATCGAGGAACAGGCTGGCAATGCCCAGCATCACGGGCACGAACAGCCAGACGGCGGAGACGAGCACCAGCACGCCGCCCAGCAGCCCGGCCAGCGTCGCCAGCCATCCATCCCCGCCCACGAGCGCGGAAACCCCCCAATCCGCCAGCCAGACCAGCCCGGCGAAGGCCAGCAACGCCCCGGCCACGCCCTTCAGCAGCGGCCAGCGGAAGCCGGGATCGGTGATCTGCCTCAGCGGCAGCAACAGGCTGGTGGAAACGGCGTGCATCGGACCTCCGGTGTCATGCGCAGCAGATGGTCCCGCCTCAGCCGCGGCGCCAGTAGGGAGGGGTAGCGGCCAGCGTAAACGTCATGCGTGCCCGGCTTGCCGCTACCACCCAGGGCCCGCTAATGCGAACGCCTCGCAACACTCTGCCGGAGGGTCAACCGCCATGTTCCAGCGTCTTCTGCACGCGGCTGCCCTGCTGGCCATGCTGGTGCTGGCCCTGCCCGCCATGGCGCAGTGGCCTCGCACCGTCACCGATGTGCTCGGCCGCGAGGTGACGCTGAACCAGAAGCCCGCCACGCTGCTGTTGGGTGAGAGCATGCAACTCCTCACCCTGTCGCTCATCCACCCGGACCCGGTCTCCCTCCTGGTCGGCATGGGCGGCGACCTGCGGCGCGCGGACCCGCAGAGCTATGTCGCCTTCCAGCGGAAATTCCCCGCTTTGGCCTCAGTGCCGGAGCTGACCACGAATATCGGCCAGACCTTCTCCATCGAGCGCGGCCTCTCCCTGGCGCCGGATCTCGTCATCCTGGGTGCGTGGCAGGCCAATTCGGCGGATTCCAAGCCGATGCTGGAACAGTTCGCGCAATCCGGCGTGCCCGTCCTGTTCATCGATACCTTCCAGAAGCCCCTGACCAACACCATCCCCACCATCCGCTTGCTGGGCGAGGTGTTGGACCGTCGCGAACAGGCCGCTGACTTCATCCGCTTCGTGGAAGAGCGCATGAACCGCATCCGCGCACGCGTGGCCGCCAGCGCCACCCCCGGGCCGCGCGTGCTGCTGAACGCCTTCCCCGGCCGCTGGCCCTGCTGCTGGGCTGCCGGCACCGGCGGCAGCGGTGAGTTCCTCGCACTGGTCGGCGGCCGCAACGCCGCCCAGGGCGTGCTCGGCACCCAGGCCGGTGGCCAGATCTCGCTGGAGCAGGTGCTGGCGGACCAGCCGGAGATGGTCATCGGCACCGGCCTCTATCGGCCGGGCGACAATGTCGGCTTGCAACTCGGCACGGGCGTGGATGCGCAGACGGCGCGTGCCAGCCTGCAACGCGTGATGCATGAAAGCAGCCTGACGGATCTGGAAGCCGTGCGGGCCGGCCGCGCCCACGGGCTCTGGAACTACTTCTCCGGCACGGCGATCAATGTGGTCGGCGCGGAGATGATGGCCCGCTGGGTCCGCCCGGACCTGTTCGCCGACCTCGACCCGGCGGCGACGCTCGCGGAGATCAACCGCCGCTTCGCCGCCGTGCCCTTCGAGGGCACCTATTGGACCAGCCTGAACCCGGCGGACGACCGCCCCACGCAGCCCTAGGCGCGCCGCCCCCGGCGGGAGAGGATGGCCCCCATCGCCAGCCCGCCGATGAGCGAGACATGTTCCACCGCCACGGTCATGTCACGGAAGGCTTCCTCGCCTTCCTTCGCCCAGAAGGGATGCGCGACAGGGATGGTCAGGATGGTGAACACCGCCAGCGCGCCCACCGCCAGCCAGACGCCCCGGTTGAACAGGATCATCAGCGACGCGCCGATTTGCAGAACCAGCGTCGCCGCATTCACCACCCAGCCGGGGTGCAGGCCGAAGCTTTCCATGATCTCCACGTTGCCGCTGAAATCCAGCAGCTTCGCCAGGCCGCTCGACCAGAACACGAAAGTCAGCAGAATTCTCGACAGGATTTCGAAGGCGTGCGAGTCCAGGATGGAAGCAATGATGCGCGGCATGCCTCACGCCTTCTCCCCGGTAAGCGCTGCCTCGCGGCAAGAATGAGTGATGTGAGCGAGCATGGTCGGCCTCCTTCTGCGCCGCCTGTGGCGCATGCCGACCGGGCTTCTAGAAGCTGAACCTCGGTTGAGGTCAAGAGCGTTTGCGCGCCCTCCCGGCGGGTGTCAGCAACCCCGGCCCAGGCCCCAGACGCGCAAGCGAATCACCCGGATTGCGCAGCGGGCATTCCTTTAGCGAAAGACAGCCGCACCCGATGCAACTCGCGATCTGGTCCCTCAGCTGCAAGAGACTTTCGATGCGCTCGTCCAGCATATCGCGCCATGCATCCGTGAAACGCCGCCAGTCCCGTGCATCGGGCGCATGGTCGTGCGGCAGATCGGCCAGCGCGTCCCGGATGATGGCCAGCGGAATGCCGGCCCGCTGCGCGATCCTGATGATAGCGATACGGCGCAGCACCGCCCGGTGATAGCGCCGCTGGTTGCCCGCCGTCCGCCAGCCTTCGATCAGCCCCTTCGCCTCGTAGAAATGCACGGTGGAAACAGCGATTCCGCTGCGCCGCGCGACATCGCCGACCGTCAGGGCCCTGGTGAGGGTGGTGCTGCTCATGTCACTCATAACCTCATCTATAGGTGAGGTTATAGCCACCTGTATCCAGGCCGAAAAGGGCCGTGTCCGCAACGTTTCCGGTCACCCTCGCCGCGGGAAAGGTGTAGTCTGGCCACAGCTGGTGGCTGGCGCCCGGAGGCCAAGACCGATGCTCGTCCGTGAGATCGTCATCTCGCTGGTCATCTTCGCCAGCCTGATGCTGTCGGCCTTCGGCACCTTGCTGCTCTACGACAAGCTCCCCAAGCGGTATCACCACGAAGACACGGCGGACGTGGTCCGACAGATCGCCAGCCTCTTCGTGGTCATGACATCGCTGGTGCTGGGCCTGATGGTGAACTCGGCGAAGAACACCTTCGAGGAGGTGGACCACAACGTCCACGTTTTCGCCACCGAGATCATCCTGCTCGACAGAACACTCCGGAAATACGGGCCGGAGACCGACGAAACACGGCAGCACCTGCGCGTCTATGTGAACTGGGCCATCACCGCCACGGCCCCACCGGGCGATCCGCTGGTCATGGGGGACCATGTCTCGGAACGCCTGCTCTCGGCTGTCGGCGACGGTATCGACGCCATCCTGCCCTCGACGGAGGAGCAGAGAAACATCCTGCAGGATGCGCGCGAGGAATTCCGTTCGGTACTGCGCCTGCGCTGGGTCCTGCTGGAACAGGCCGACGGGGCGCTGGCCATGCCATTTCTGGCGATGGTGGTGGCCTGGCTGGTCTTCGTCTTCGCCACCTTCGGCTACCGTGCGCCGCGTAACCTCGTCGTCGCGGCCTCACTGCTGATGGCCGCCGGCCTCATCGCGGGTTCGATCTACTTCATCCTGGACATGGACGTGCCCTTCAAGGGCTTCATCCAGGTGCCCGATACGCCAATGCGCCGCGCGCTGGCCGAGTTGGAACACTGAAGCCCGCCGCGCGCCCTCGGTGGACGCGCGGCGGAGGAATGCTCACCAGCGATAGGCGAGGTTGCCGATCACCGTCCGGCCGGTGCCGTAATAGCAGTAATTCGCACCCTCGCAGGAGGAGACGTAGCGCTTGTCGAACAGGTTGCTGGCATTCACCGAGAAGCGGTATCTGCCGACCTCGTAGCTGATGGAAGCATCGACCAGCGTGACGGAAGGCGAGCGATAGACATTCGCGTTCTCGCCGTACAAGGAGCTGCGGTAACGCACGCCGGCCCCGAAGCCGAGGCCCGGCACCAGGGACCCTTCACCCATCCGGTAATCGGCCCACAGGCTCGCCATATGCTCTGGCACCAGGGCAGGGCGGTTGCCGCGATTGGCGGTGTCCTTCGTGATCTCGCCGTCCAGATAGGTATAGGCGCCGATCACGTTCACACCCTCGGCCAGGCTCGCCACCGCCTCAAGCTCCACGCCGCGCACCCGCACCTCGCCCGTCTGCACGGAGGAGCTGGGATAGAGCGGGTCCCGCGTCGAGACATTGGTCTGCGTCAGGTGGAACACCGAGGCGGTGAAGAAGCTGTTCATCCCCGGCGGCTGGTACTTGATACCCGCCTCGTACTGCTCGCCCTCGGTCGGCTGGAACGCCCCGCCGCCACGCGCCGCGTTGTAGGTGCCCACAACCGGGTCGAAGGAAGTGGAGTAGCTGACATAGGGCGCGAGGCCGATGTCGGAGACATACATCAGCGCCACCCGGCCGGTGAACGCGTCATCTTCCTGGCTGCTACGGGCACGCGTGATGCGGCCCACGGTACGTGTCTCGGTCCAGTCCTGGCGGCCGCCCACCGTCAGCAGCCAGTTGCCCAGCCGGATCTGGTCCTGGATATAGATGCCCGTCTGCGCCAGATGCTGGTTGTTGTTGGTCCGCAGCGCGGCGATGGCCGTCGTCCGGGAATCCGGCACATAGGCGCCGTAGTTCGGGTTGAAGATGTTCAGCGTGGGCGCGGAGCCGAAATAGCTCTGCGTATTCCCCCAGAACTGGCGATACTCCAGCCCGGCCAGCACCGTGTGCTCCACCGGCCCGGTGGTGAACCGCGCCTGCACCTGGTTGTCCATGTTCAGCGTGTCGCTGGTCTCGCGCTGCACCAGGCTGCCACGACGAATGGTCGTCAGGTCCGGCTCGAAGCCGGAGACGTAGAGGTTATTGTACTTGACGGTGTTGTGCATGTACCGCGTGTTCTGACGCACGGTCCACGCATCATCGAAGCGGTGCTCGAAGTTCCAGCCGATGCTGGTCTGCGTCACATCGGAACGGTTGTAGCCCGGCTCACCAGCGAACCGGCTGCGCGGAATGCGGCCATTCGGGTTGTACAGCAGCGTCCCTTCCGCCGGCAGGCCGATCGGCGAGCTGCCCTGGTCGTACTGGAAGCGCCCCAGCAGCGTGAAGGTGGTGTCCCCCGTCGGCCGCCAGGTCAGGGCCGGGGCGATGAAGTACCGGTCGTCATCGACGTAATCGACACCCGTCTCGCTGTTCCGCACCAGCCCCGTCATGCGATAGAGGAAGGTGCCGTCATCGGTCACCGGCCCGCCCAGGTCGAACGCGCTCTGGAAGCGGTTGTGGCTGCCGGCCGAGAGGTTCACCTCACCGAAGGGCGTCTCGGTCGGCCGCTTGCTGACGAGGTTGATCAGGCCGCCCGGCACCGTCTGCCCGTACAGCACGGAGGAGGGGCCCCGCACCACCTCGATCCGCTCCAGCCCGTATTGCTCGATGGAGGTCGGGCCAAAGGTGCGCAGCAGCCGCATGCCGTCCAGATACTGGCTCGGGCGCGCGTTGAAGCCGCGGATGAAGGCCGTGTCGAAGCGCGGATCGAAGCCGGCGGTCTCGGCCAGCACACCCGGGGTGTAGCGCAGCGCCTCCGTCACGCTCCGCACCGCCTGGGCGTCGATGCGGTCGCGCGTGATGACGCTGATGGACTGCGGCGTCTCCAGCAGCGGCGTGTCGGTCTTGGTGGCGCTGGCTGCGCGCTCGGCCACGAAGCCCTGCACTGGCCCGGTGGCGGTCTGCGCGGTGGCCTCCACGCTGACGGTCGGCAGCTGGATGGTGCCGTCCGTCACCGCGCCCTGCTGTGCCCAGGCCAGACCCGGCAGCAACACCGCGGCGGCTGAGGCCAGAAGGATTTCCTTACGAGGAAGTTCTAATTTCAAGACCATGTCAGCGCACCCATTTACCCTTGCCGTGCAGGGAAAAGGGGTGCTTACTGATACTAAGAATGATTATCAAATAAACTCGACGTTGTTTTTCAAGAAGTCGCGCTTATCGCAGCGCGCCCCTTACTCGCGCGCCTGCGCCGCCATGCGGACCGAAGCATTGGCCGCGCCGAACCCCACCGCCCCGCGCCGCTCGATCACCTCGAAGAAGAAGCGGCTCTCGAAGGCGTGGGAATAGACCTGGAACAGCTCTCCGCCCGCATCCCGGTCGTACAGCACGTCATGCTCACGCAGCTTGGCCAGCATCTCGTCATCCAGCCCCCAGCGCGCGCCCAGGTCGTCGTAGTAGTTCGAGGGGATGTGCAGCGTCCGCATCCCGCTGGCGCGCAGCGTCTCCACGGCGGCGAAGATGTCATCCGTCTCGAAGGCCACATGATGCACGCCCGCGCCCGCGAAGGCGGTAACGAACCGCCCCGTCGATGTCTTGCGGCTCTCCGAGATGTTCAGCGGCAGCCGCAGCTTGCCATCCGGGCTGACCATGGCCCGGCTGCGGATCAGCCCCTGCGGGTCCGCGATCTCCAGCGCCTGCTGCGGTTCCAGCCCGAACACCGCGCGCCAGAACAGCACGAAGCTGTCCATCGTGCCGCTGGGCAGCGCCTGCGCCACATGGTCCACCCGGGTCAGGAGCCCGGCGGGCGCCTCCTCCAGCATGTGGAAATCGCCCTCCCAGGAGGGGCCGTCCGCGTCGATCAGCAGGATCAAGGTGCCGTCCGTCGCACGTACGCCGGGAAGAGGAGCCTCCCCCTCGCCGCGATGCTCCTGCCATTCGGAGCATACCAGCGCCCGCGCCCGTTCCAGCGTCCGGGCCACGTCATCGACCTTCAGCGCCATGGCGCAGACGGAAGGCCCATGCAGCAGGAAATGCTCGGCCGCCGCGCTGTCCTGCTCCGAGTTCAGCACCAGGCTGATGCCACCCTGGCGATACAGCAGCACGTCCTTGGTGCGATGTCGCCCGCACAGCCGGAACCCCAGCGTCTCCAGGAAGGCCGCCAGCTTTTGGCGAGCGGTGAGATCGACGGCAAATTCCAGGAAGGCCACGCCCTCGCACTTGGCCGGCGCCGGCAGCGCCGTCACGCCCGCCTGGGACTCCGCCAGCACCAGGGAGCGCAGTGCATCCCGCGCATTCAACCGTGCCGGTGCCGCGCGGAAATCGTCGTTGAACACCTCCAGCGAGATCGGCCCGCGATAACCGGCGCGGATCACCGAGCCCAGGAACCCTCCGACATCCAGGTCGCCCTGGCCGGGGAAGTTGCGGAAATGCCGGCTCCAGGAGAGCACATCCATGCTGAGCCGCGGCGCATCCGCCAATTGCACGAAGAAGATTTTCTCCCCCGGCAGCTCAGCGATGCCCGTGTGGTCATCACCCAGCGAGAGCGTGTGAAAGCTGTCCACGATCAGGCCGAGCGAATCATGCCCCGCCATTTCCACGATCTTCCAGGCATGGCGCCAGCGGCTGACATGCTTGCCCCAGGCCAGCGCCTCATACCCCACCCGCAACCCGCGCTTCGCCGCACGCTCCGCCATTTCCGCGAGATCGGCCGCCGCCCGCGCATCATCGTTGATGGCGGTGTCCTGCACATTGCTGCACACCAGAACCAGATCGGTGCCCAGCGCCTGCATCACGTCGAACTTCCGCTCGGCGCGATCCATGTTCCGCGCCCGCTGCGGCTCCGGCATCGCCTCGAAGTCGCGGAAGGGCTGGAAGATGGTGATGGCGAGGCCAAGATCTTCCGCGATCCGCCGGATTTCCGCCGGCGAGCCCTCATAGGTCAGCAGATCGTTCTCGAAGATCTCCACCCCGTCGAAGCCAGCGGCCGCGGCGGCCTCCAGCTTGTCCACGAGATTGCCGCTGAGGCAAACCGTGGCGATGGAACGGGGCAGGCGGGGCGTTTGCAACATGCGGCGCGTCCTCGGCGAACGTCATCTGGGCAGGCAGGGAAGGGGGGCGGTGTATCCGCCCTGTTAATCCATCTCGGCCAGCGTCTGTTTCGCCAGCTTCAGCGCATGGTTCGCCGCCGGCACCCCGGCATAGGCGCCCACCTGCAACAGCACCTCGGCAATCTCCTCCGGCGTCACGCCGGTATTGCGCGTGGCGCGTACATGCAGGACGAACTCGCCCTCCCGCCCCAGCGCCGCCATCAGCCCCAGCGTCAACAGGGAGCGGGTGTGGCGCGGCAGCCCCGGCCGCGTCCAGATGCCGCCCCAGACGCTGCGGGTGATGTAGTCCTGGAACGGCGCATCCATCGGCGTCACCGCCGCGCTGGCGCGGGCCACATGCGCCTCGCCCAGCACGGCCTTGCGCACCGCCATTCCGGCCTCCAGCGGGTCCGCCGCGACATCCGGCGCCAGGAAGCGTGCCAGCGCCTCCGTCACCGCCTCCGGCCGCTCCACCGTCGGGATATGCGCGGCATCGGCCAGCACCTCCAGCACCGCGCCCGGAATCGCATCGCGCAGCGCCTCGGCGGAGGAGACCGGCGTCGCCGCGTCGCCATCGCCCACCAGCACCAGGGTCGGCATGGTCAGCCCGCGCGTGCTGGCGGTCAGATCAGCCGCTGCGATGGCTTCCGCCGCGCCGGCATAACCCTCGGGGTCGGTGCGCCGCAGCATGGCGCGCAAACCATGCGCCACCGGGCCCTGCAGGGCAGGGGCCGTCACCCAGCGGGCAACCACCGGCTCCACCAGCGGCTCCATCCCCTGCGCGCGCACCAGCGCGGCACGATCCGTCCAGTTGCTCGCGGGCGGAATGGCCAGGGCGGTATCCACCAGCGCCAGCCTCCGCACCCGTTCAGGCGCCTGCGCCGCCAGCGACTGCGCGATCAGCCCGCCGATGGAGATGCCCGCCACATGCGCGCGCTCCACGCCCAGCGCGTCCAGCACACCCAGCGCATCCCGCGCCAGTGCATCGATGGCATAGGGGCCAGGGGTGGTGCTGGTCAGCCCATGCCCGCGCATGTCGGGGCGGATGACGCGGTACTGCCGCGCCAGCACCCGGGCCTGCTCGTCCCACACATGCAGGTTGGTGCCGAGCGAATGCAGCAGCAGCACTGCTTCCGCACCCGGCGGCCCCTCCACCTGAACATGGACGGTGAGGTCATGGACGGTCAGGAACATGCGGCGGGCCTCAACGATCGAAGGAAAGGAAGGTCTCAGTCATGCGGCCGGCATCGGGTGCCAGCCCGGTGAAATGGCGGAAGGCCTCCACGGCCTGGAACACCGCCATGCCGCCACCATGCGCCACCCGGCAGCCCAATGCACGGGCCTCCCGCAGCAATTCCGTCTCCAGCGGGAAGTACACGATATCGGAGACCCACAATTCCGGCCGCAGCAGGCCCGCCGGCAGCGGCAGGCCGGGGTGCTTGGCGGTGCCCATCGGCGTCGCATGGATCAGCCCGTCCGCCGCCGCCATGGCCGCCGCCAGA
>JH600020.1 GCA_000245075.1 Acetobacteraceae bacterium AT-5844 | reverse complement strand
GCCGGCGTCGTCGCCGCGATCAACGCGTAAGGTTTCCAAACCTCTACGCCGAAATGAGGGCCGCTCCTTCGGGGGCGGCCCTTTTTCATTGGGCTCTGTGAACCTAGCGTTCGGCCTTCTCGATGAAGTTCCAGCAGAGCGCCCGCAGGACCTGCTGCTCGGATGCCAGTTCGGAGCGGATGTCCAGCTGGTAGATGTTGTGGGCGGCGAACACCACTTTCAGCACGAAGCCCGGGTCCAGCTCCCGGATGGCGGCCTCGACGGCCTCGGGGATGGCCGTGGGATCGGCGCATTCCTTGCCGGCCAGGCTGTAATCGGCCTTACCCAGGCAGACGACCGGCCTCATGTAGAGCAGGCTTTCGAAGCCCACGCCGGAGTTCAGCGTCACGACGCAGCGGCTTTTCGGGATCAGGTCGTGGATGGCGGCCTTGCTGACCTGGAACAGGGGCGAGTCGAAGGAATTCAGGAATTGCTCGACCGCCTTGTCCCGGCAATTCGGGTGCCGCTTCACCACCACCCGCAGGCCACGTGCCAGTAGGCTGGCGATGGCTTGCCCCATGCCCTCGAGATAGGGCTGTGGGAACAGCTTCAGCTGGATAACCCCATCATTGGGTAGCTGGAGCGGGACAAAGACGAAATCCTCCGCCTCGATGGCGGCCGCCTGGGGCTGCCTGTATTTCGAGATGCGGGCTTCCGAATATTCCTTCGTCAGCGTCTCGAAATAGCTGTCGGCAAGGGGGGCGGGGATCTTCTGGATGACCCTGCGATCCGTCCTGTACAGCTCCGACCAGCCGGAATAGCCGTCGCGGTCGAAATGCAGCATGTGGGGCAGGTAGGCGACCTTGTAGTGCCAGCGCTGCGGCTTCCTCCCCATGGTGTGCCAGGAGAGGCGGATGACATTCTCGTCCTTCACCGCCTCATGCAGCGGGTACAGCACGATCCGCGCATTGGCCTTTTCCAGCACCTTGAGAAGGCCGTCGCGCAGCTTGGGGAAGTCGCTGGACCTGGTGGTGTAGGGGAGGGCCCAGGTCGGCCGCATGATCATCTGGAAGAAGCGGATATATTCCAACGGCTCCGGGCACAGATGCGCCTCGTTGAACACCTTGGAGACGGAATCGCGGAGCGAGCCCGCGAAATAGGCCCTGGACAGATCCGCGACGGACGGAAATCCGATGGCGTCCAGATCAACGATCGGCATGGCGCTTGGGGTCCAACGGTTTGGCGCCCAGAATAAATTGAGTTTCGAAATTACAAAATCGGCGGCACGGCCCACCGGCCCGTTCCTCGGTGCGGATGACGACATGCTGCCCCGAAGGCGCGGTTTGGCTTGAGCGTAACCTTGGGCGGGAGGCGAATGTTTCTGGGCCGACGGCCTGTACGCTTCTTCTCCCTCTCGACAGGGCGGCGCCGCTGACCTATAGAGCCCCCCTCGCGGCCACTGCATGCAGGGGCGTAGCTCAATTGGCTAGAGCGCCGGTCTCCAAAACCGGAGGTTGCGGGTTCGAGACCCTCCGCCCCTGCCAGTGCCGCGATAGGCTTTCCGCCGGGCGGTGGCCGTAAGGCTCCCGCCCGCGAAGCCTGTCCGAATGGTCAGGTTTCTCTTTCGAAGCAAGCAGGGTCGCCGGTCATTGGCTAAGTTCAATCCTATCCTGTTCGGGCGTGACGTGCGGCAGGAAGTGGCGCGTGTCACCTGGCCGTCCCGCAAAGAGACCTTGATCACCACTGGCCTGGTGCTGGCCCTGTCTGCCCTGGCCGCTATTTTCTTCCTGCTGACCGACAAGCTGATCCAGTTCGTGATGAGCCTGCTGTTCGGCTTCGGCGTTTAAGGGCGGAGCGGGTTCCATGGCCGACATGAAGTGGTACGTCGTTCACGTCTATTCGGGCTTCGAGAAGAAGATCGCCCAGCAGATCAAGGAGCAGGCCGCCCAGAAGGGCCTGGCCGACCAGATCGGCGACATTCTCGTCCCCTCTGAGGAAGTCACCGAGGTCCGTCGCGGTCAGAAGGTGAATTCCGAGCGCAAGTTCTTTCCCGGCTATGTGCTGGTGAAGATGGCGATGACCGACGATGCCTGGCACCTGGTGAAGGACACTCCCAAGGTCACCGGCTTCCTTGGCGCCCGTAACCGCCCGAGCCCGATCACCGAGGCCGAGGCGCTGCGCATCGTCAAGCAGGTGCAGGAAGGCGTCGATAAGCCGAAGCGCCCCGCCGTGGTGTACGAAGTGGGCGAGCAGGTGCGTGTCGCCGACGGCCCCTTCGCCAGCTTCAACGGCGTGGTGGAAGAGGTGGACGAGGAGAAGGGCCGCGTGAAGGTCAGCGTCTCCATCTTCGGCCGGGCCACTCCGGTCGAACTCGAATACGCCCAGGTCGAGAAGGTCTGACCTTCTTGAGCGCCCGCGGCATATTGCAGCGGGCGCGAACGGGCTGGGAGAATCTCCTGGCCTCTCCCGGCGGCGCCCAGCGCGTCGCCCGCGGCATCGCCGCCGGTGCAGCCGCCGCCATGCTGCCCGCCTTCGGGCTCCATCTTATCTTCGCCGGTGCCTTCGCCCTGCTTCTGCGGGGCAGCCTGCCCGTGGCCGCCGCCACCTGCCTGGCCTTGGGTAACCCCCTGACGCATGCGGTATTGCTCCCCACGGAATACGCCCTCGGGCGGCTGATCATGCCCACCCATGTCGAGTTCCTGCCTGACCATGGCCCGGGGTGGTTGATGGCCATTCTGCCGGCGTTCGAGGAAACCGCCGTGGGAGGGCTCATCCTGGCCGTGCTGGCGGGGGCACTGGCCTGGTGGATGGCACGGCTGAGCCTGCGGCATCGCGAAGGGTTTGAAGGGCGCAAGCCGGGGGAATGAATTCCCCCGGTCCCCCTTCTTTTTCTTTTTCGAGTTTTCGGGTGCGCCCTGCGGGTGACACCCTTTGCTGCGGATTGAGTGCGCCGAGGGCCTGATCCGGCCCTCGGCGACTGAGGGCTCAGCCTGCTTGGCCTTTTAGAAAATCTGGATTCGCAGAACGGGCGTCACCATTCGGCGCTAAAGTCCCAATCTGAAACTCGAAGAAAAAGATGAGGGTGGCCTGGAGGGAGAATTCCTTCTCCCTCCAGCTCTTCCTCAAGGATGGAGCAGCGAAGGCGCCACCCCGTCCGGCATCACCACCACTGTCGCCGTCTGGCCCGGGATCAGCGTGACCCCTTCCGGCAGCGGGTCGAGGGCGATGCGCACGGGCACGCGCTGCGCGAGCCGCACCCAGGAGAAGGTCGGGGTGACATTGGCCACCAGCCCGCTGGTCTGCTCCCGGTCCGCGATACCGCCGGCGATGCTTTGCACGTGGCCGGTCAGGGGTGTGCCGGGCAGGCCCATCAGCGTCACCCGGGCCGGATCGCCAGGGCGGATGCGGGGCAGCTTGGTTTCCTCGAAATAGCCCTGCACATGGATGCTGTTGGCATCGACCAGCGCCATCACCGCGTTGCCGGCCGAGACATAGGCGCCGGGCCGCAGCGTCAGGTTGGTGATGGTGCCGTCTGCCGGGGCCAGGATCTCGCTGCGCTCCAGGTTCAGCCGGGCGAGGTCGCGCTGGGCCACGGCTTCGTCCCAGGCGCCCTGGGCGGCGGCGGCGTCGGAATGCGCCTGGTCCTGCCTCTGGACGGAGACGATACCTTCATCCAGCCGGTTGTAGCGGTGCTCGTCCCGCCGCGCGCGCTCCAGCGTGGCGGCGCGGCTGGCCACGACGGCTTCCGCCTGTTGCAGGGCCAGGGCGAAGCGGGCGCGGTCCAGCCGGAACAGGGGCTGGCCCTTATGAACCTGCGCATTGTCCTGGATCAGCACTTCGGTGACGAAGCCGGACACATCCGGCGCCACGCCGATGATGTCGGCCCGCACGCGGCCATCCCGTGTCCAGGGCGCTTCCATGTAGTAGCGCCAGAGCTGCCAGCCCACCACGCAGGCGATGCCGACCAGCGCCAGGGTGACGAGAATGCGCCCAAACCGGGCGATGAGCGGCTTCATGGCAGCAGGTACTCCGAGAGGGCGACAACGCCGCCCAGGGTGATGACAAACAAGGCGAAGTCGAACAGCGGTGCATGCCAGACGTGGCGGTAGAGCCCGACAGCGGTGAGCAACCGGCGCAACAGCGCACTCAGCGGAATGGCGACCACGGCCCACACCAGCAGGGCGGGCAGGAAGATGCCGTAGAGATCGATTTCCGCGATCATGCGGCGGTACTCCCGGGAGTGCTGTCTGGAATGGCCATGCCGGGCGGGGCGGCATCGGGGAAGAGGGCGAGGCGCATGCCCGAGAGGGAGACCGCGGCCCGGCGGGCACCCCGCGTACCGGCCGCGGTGCAGGCCCGCAGGGCGGCATCCATCTGCTGCAGCAGGCTCTCGCGCGGCAGGCGGCCACGTGCCTCGGCGGCGAGGGCGGCCAGGGTGGATTCCGTCGCGGCGCGGGCCTCGGGTGGCAGCTCGGCCATCCGCTCCCGCAGGCGCAGCACGTTCAGGCCAGCGCGGAGTTCGGCCAGTTCCGTCAGGCGCACGGTCTGTGCGTCGGCGGCGGTCAGCCGGGCGGCCAGAGCCTCGAAGCGGTCCAGCATCACGCCCATGATCAGGCGCAGGTCGGCGGGGGCGCGGCCTTCCGCCATGCGGGCCAGGTCTCGTCTGTCCGCCGCTACCAGCCGCCGCACCCGCCAGGCGACGCCGAAGGAACGGACGAGGCGGGTGATGGCGAGGGCGAGCATCAGGCCCAGCACGGTGGCCAGCCCGCCATCGACGAAATTGGCGAAGTCGGCGCTATAGGTCTCCTGCAGACCCATGACGGTGGGCACCGTCACGGCCACCGCCAGGGCCTGCGCCATGACGGCGGGCTGGGCGATGAGCGCGCCGGCGACGAGGTAGAGCGGCGCCAGGGCCAGAACCAGCAGCGGGAAGCCGTCGATCGCGGGCAGGATGGCAAAGAGGTAGAGGCCGGCGAACAGCACCGCCACGGCGGAGCCCAGGATGAACTTGCGCAGCGCCGGCGCAGGGTCATCGAGCTGGGCGAAAATGCAGAGGGCCACGGCGCCCATCATGGGCACGCTTGAGCCATGGGCCCAGCCGGAGCCGATCCAGAGCAGGCAGCCCAGCAGGCAGGCCAGCGCGGCGGCGGCGCCGGAGAGGCCGACCAGCAGCGGGTCGACATGTCCCGGCGGGCGGGTGGCCTCGCTGGGCGCTGCTTCCTGCGGTTGTTCATTCAACAGCCGCTCCGTCAGCAGGCGGGTTTGGCGCCAGTCACGCACGAGCTCTCCCAGGCGGCTCAGCAGGCCCTCGCGCACCAGCGCGGCCCAGGCATCGGCCGGGGCGGGCAGGCGGGCCGCCTCTTCCAGCCGGGTCTCGAGCCTCTGGGCCGTCAGGGCGCGCCCTGGCCCGGCCGGCAGGTCGATGGTCTGGCTGAGCCAGGCCGCAATGTCGTCGATGAGGGGCCGCAAGGCCCGGGCCGCCTCCGGGTCCAGCTCGGCCAGCACGCGGATGCGCTCGCCGATGGCCGTCATCAGAGTGGGCAGGGCGCGGGCGTGCTCGTGCAGCCGCGGCAGCCAGAGAAGCTGGGCGTTACGGCCCCGCGCCTCATAGCGCGCCTGCTGGAACAGGGCGGCCAGCGCCGCGCCATCCCGCGCGATGCGGCGGCGGTCGGCGGAGAAGCGGGCCGGGTCGTGCTCGGCCGTCAGGCTGTCGGCGCCATAGCCGGCGAGGTCGGCCAGCCATTTGCGCGTGCCGGCCAGCAGGCGCGGCGTGCCGTGGGTGGGGAAGAGCACGCCATGCATCAGATAGGCGCAGAGAATGCCGAGGCCGATCTCGATCATCCGGTAGATGGCGGTGTCGAACACTGACGCCGGATTGTCCACGATCGGGAAGGCGATCATCGCGGCGGTGTAGCCGGAGAGCATGAAGGCGTAGCTGCGCTGCGTGGGGTCGTAGAGGGAGGCGGCCAGGCAAAGGCCGATCCAGCCGGACATCACCAGGGAGAGCAGCAGGGGAGCGTCCACCAGCGCGGGCAGCATGACGATGGCGAAGGCGCCGCCGCAAACCGTGCCGACCAGGCGCCAGAGAGCCTTGGCCCGCATGGCGCCGGAGAAGGTCTGGGAGACGATATACACCGTGCCCATGGCCCAGTAGGGCCGGGGAAGGTCCAGCGAGAAGGCAATGAGCAGCGCCAGCATGGCCGCCGCGAAGCTGCGGAGGGAGAAGGCCCATTCACTCAGATGCGGAAAGCGGGGCATCAGCCGGCGTCTCCGGCGGCGGAATGACGTTCAGGGGCCAGGATGCGCTTCATATGATCCAGCACCCGCATGGCGGCCTCCAGGTCGTGTGGATCGGCGGCCCCCAGGAGCTCGTATCGCAGGGTATCCAGCAGCGCTTCCGCCTGGGCCGCTCTGCGGGCGCCGGCCGGGGTGAGGGAAAGCACCTTGGCGCGGCGGTCCGCGGGATCCCCGCGCCGTTCGAGCAGCCCCGCGGCGGCCAGTTGGTCCAGCAGGCGGACCAGGGAAGACTGCTCGATGCCGAGGGACTGGGCCAGCTCATGCTGACGGCAGCCTTGAGCAGGTTTGGCGTGCAGGAGCATCAGCGGCATGGCCGTGGCGTGGGAGAGGCCCAGCGCGGCCAGGCGCAGGTCGGCTTCACGCCGCCAGGCGCGGGTGATCAGGATAAAGTGCCCGCCGAAGCGACGGGACAGATCCGACAGGAAGGCTGAGGCGGGCGGAAGCATGTGGATCAGATAGAAACCTCATCATTAGGATGCAAAGGAATTAGCCATCCGCAATTCCGATGCCGGATATCACCTCAAAGGATTTGGGCGGGACGGGCGCGCAACGACCGGGGCGATCCGGGGTTAACCCCTGACGTGCCCCCCAATAACCGGAGGAATATCATGCAACGCCGCACTGCCATGGGCGCTCTCGGGGCTGCCGCCATTATTCCCGGGCTGATCCGCACGGCGAGCGCCCAGACCAGGCCTGCTGGCTCCGTTGCGCAGTTCCGTCAGATGGCGCTCATGGGCAACCAGTTCTCTACCCAGACCAGTGACCTGGCACCGGGCCGGGCGCAGCATGACATCGTGAAGGCCTTCGCGCATTTCGAAGGCGCCGAGCAGCGCTCCATCCTGCAGGCCATGCAGATAGCGGGCCTGCCTGTGCGAGCCATGCCCCTGCCGCCGGAAAGGATGCAGGTGGTACAGCAGCTCCAAGGCCTGCAGGGTGCGCAGTTCGATAGCCTGTATCTGCGGGTACAGCTGCAAGGCCACCAGGAACTGCTCCAGGCGCATGAGGGGCTGGTGGCCGCCGGCACCCAGGATGAGAAGGTCATCTCCACCATCGCGGTGGCTGCCATCCAGCAGCATATCGCCATGCTGCAGGGGCTCCAGCAGCGCCTGCCTGCCTGATCCGCCCGGAGACCAGCCTGCCCGCAGCGGCGGGTGAGCCATGCATCCGGCGCGCTACGTGAATCGCTGGACTCTCGCCCGGCAGAAGGCTATACGCCCGCCTCCGCCGTTGCCAGCCGGCCGTGCGTCTATGCTCGGCCGGCTGGCGGCGGCGTTCTATTCAGGGACGCGGGAGGCTCGGCCTGAGCCGCGAGAACCGCGCGCCTCTGAAGTTACAGAGGACGGAACATGGCGAAGAAGATCGTCGGCTATATCAAGCTGCAGATCCCGGCCGGCAAGGCGAATCCCTCGCCGCCGGTTGGCCCCGCGCTGGGTCAGCGCGGCCTGAACATCATGCAGTTCGTGAAGGAATTCAACGCGGCGACGCAGCAGATGGAGCCCGGCACCCCGACGCCGGTCGTCATCACCGCGTATTCCGACCGCACCTTCTCCTTCGTCACGAAGACGCCCCCGAACACCTACTTCCTGCTGAAGGCGGCCAAGCTCGACAAGGGCAGCCAGACCCCGGGCAAGGGTGGCAATGTGGGCCGCGTGACGAAGTCGCAGCTGCGCGAGATCGCTGCCACCAAGATGAAGCACATGAACGCCTACGACGTTGAGGCGGCCGTCAGCATGCTGGCCGGTTCCGCCCGTTCGATGGGCATCGCCGTGGTGGAGGGCTGAGATCATGGCCAAGCAGGGCAAGCGTCTGAAGGCTCTCTACGCCGGTCTCGACACCAACAAGCTGTATGCGCTGGGTGAGGCCATCGAAACCGCCAAGGCCAATGCCAAGGCGAAGTTCGACGAGACCATCGAGATCTCGATGAACCTCGGCATCGACCCGCGCCACGCCGACCAGATGGTCCGCGGCGTCGTCGGCCTGCCGAACGGCACCGGCAAGACCGTGCGCGTGGGCGTGTTCGCTCGTGGCGCCAAGGCCGAGGAAGCGACCGCCGCCGGCGCCGACGTTGTCGGTGCGGACGACCTGGCCGCGCTGGTGCAGGAAGGCAAGATCGAGTTCGATCGCTGCATCGC
The DNA here is from genome assembly GCA_000245075.1 of Acetobacteraceae bacterium AT-5844. Taxonomy (GTDB): domain Bacteria; phylum Pseudomonadota; class Alphaproteobacteria; order Acetobacterales; family Acetobacteraceae; genus Pseudoroseomonas. Next base: position 11,656 of record JH600020.1, on the reverse strand, counting down.
GACCCCGGACATGATGGGCCTGGTCGGCCGCCTGGGTAAGATCCTTGGTCCGCGTGGCCTGATGCCGAACCCGAAGCTGGGTTCCGTCACCATGGACGTGAAGGGCGCCGTTGCTGCCGCCAAGGCTGGTCAGGTCGAGTTCCGCGCCGAGAAGGCCGGTATCGTCCATGCCGGCATCGGCAAGGCCTCCTTCTCCGCCGAGCAGCTGCTGGAGAACGCCAAGGCTTTCGTCGAGGCCATTCAGCGCGCCAAGCCGGCGGGCGCCAAGGGTACCTATGTGAAGAAGGTGAACGTCTCCTCTTCCATGGGCCCGGGCTACAAGGTCGACGTGACCTCTCTCTCCGCCTGAGGCTGAGAGACCGAATTCCCGCCGCCGGCTTGCCGGCGGCGTGGGCAGGAGAAGGCCTTCGGGCCTTTTCCGAGACCTGTCCGAGAGCGCATGTGACCTTCGGGTCTTGATGGGGTCCGCCCCGCAGGCGTGAGACGGGATGCCCGAGAGATCGTGGCCGGTGGTGTTTGTGCCGCCGGTGAGATTGGCTTGGTGTCTTCCGTGGAACTCAATGACAGGTGAACCAGGGTGGAGTCCGGTTTCGACCGGGTGAAACCCCGCGTGAACCGGCCGGCGCCCCTCCATCAGGCGTTGGCTACCGAAGAAGTTGGGAAGTATGGACCGTACGGAAAAGCGCGCGTTCGTTGCCTCCCTCGCGGATGTGTTCGCGGAGACCTCCTTCGTGCTCGTCGCCCAGAACAAGGGCATGACGGTCGCGGGTGTGAGCGATCTGCGCGGCAAGATGCGGGCGGCGGGAGCGACGTATAAGGTCGCGAAGAACCGTCTGGCCAGCCTTGCCCTCGACGGCACTCGCTTCCAGGGCATCACGCCGCTGCTGAAGGGCCCGACCGCGCTTGCGTGGTCCACGGACCCTGTGGCTGTGGCGAAGACCGCCGTGGAGTTCGCCAAGACGAACGACAAGTTCGTCATTCTCGGCGGGGCGCTGGGAAGCCAGGTTCTTGATGTCAATGGCATCAAGGCGCTGGCGGAACTGCCTTCGCTCGAGACGCTGCGCGCCCAGCTGCTGGGCCTGATTCAGACGCCTGCGACTCGCATCGCCGGCATCCTGCAGGCTCCGGGTGGCCAGGTTGCGCGCGTTCTGGCGGCGTATGCCAAGAAGGACGAGGCGGCCTAACAGCCTTTCGCGGAAGAGCCCGGGCCGGGCTTCTGGCCTAGGGATTGCATTCGACAAGCCAAGCGATTACATCGAAGGATACAAGACATGGCCGATCTCGCTAAGATCGTGGACGATCTGTCCGCTCTGACGGTTCTGGAAGCCGCCGAGCTCTCCAAGCTGCTCGAAGAGAAGTGGGGCGTTTCCGCCGCCGCTCCGGTGGCCGTGGCCGCCGCTGCTCCTGCCGCTGGTGGTGGCGCTGCCGCCGCCGCTGAAGAGCAGACCGAGTTCACCATTGTCCTGGCCAATGCCGGCGACAAGAAGATCAACGTCATCAAGGAAATCCGCACCATCACCGGCCTGGGCCTGAAGGAAGCCAAGGACCTGGTCGAGGGCGCCCCGAAGACCGTCAAGGAAGGCGTGTCCAAGGACGAGGCGGCGAAGATCAAGAAGGTTCTCGAAGAGAACGGCGCGACCGTCGAGGTCAAGTAAGCTCTTTTTCGGCCTCTCCCGGGGTGTTGAGTCCCGGGAGACTGAAAAGAGTGCGAGTTGGTTCGGGTGGGGATCCCTTGGGATGCCTGCCCGTGCCTGCGTTCAGCGGGATTGTTCCGTGTGACGCGTCCGGGGTTTGCCCCGGGGATAACCGGCCGGGCGGGAGTTTACCCGGGCAGATGGGTCGGCGTGAAGGGAAGCAAGACGGGCATGAACGCGATCACCAAGTCGTTCACCGGGCGCAAGCGCATCCGTAGGTCCTTTGGGCGTCTGCCCGAGGTGGCGCCGATGCCGAACCTCATCGATGTGCAGCGCGCCTCCTATGAGGCTTTCCTGCAGATGGGTGTGGACCCGGATTCCCGGACGAATACCGGGTTGCAGGAAGTGTTCAAGTCGGTCTTCCCGATCGACGATTTCGCGGGCCGTGGCCGCCTGGAGTTCGTCCAGTACGAGCTCGAAGAGCCGAAATATGACGTCGAAGAGTGCATCCAGCGCGGCCTGACCTTTGCTGCCCCGCTGAAGGTGCGCCTGCGCCTGATCGTCTGGGATGTTGACGAGGACACGGGTTCCCGCTCCGTCCGCGACATCAAGGAGCAGGATGTCTACATGGGCGACATGCCGCTCATGACGGACAACGGCACCTTCATCATCAACGGCACCGAGCGCGTCATCGTCTCCCAGATGCACCGGTCGCCGGGCGTGTTCTTCGACCACGACAAGGGCAAGACGCATTCCAGCGGCAAGTACCTCTTCGCCGCCCGCGTCATCCCCTACCGTGGCTCCTGGCTCGATTTCGAGTTCGACGCCAAGGACATCTGCTACGTGCGCGTGGACCGGAAGCGCAAGCTGCCCGCCACGACGCTGCTCTATGCCCTGGAATCCGCGGCCACGGAGGCGAAGCGCGCCGAGCGTGGTGGCGAGCTGGAGCCGGGCGAAGTCCGTGGCATGGATGGTGAGGAAATCCTCAACACCTTCTATGGCCAGGTCGTCTTCAAGCTGGGCAACAAGGGCTGGAGCCGCTCCTTCGAGCCGGACTCCTTCAAGGGCCTGAAGCTGGTCGAGAACCTGGTGGACGCCAACACCGGTGAGGTGGTGGCCGAGAAGGACACCAAGCTGACCGCGCGTTCCGCCCGCAAGATCGCCGAGGCCGGCACCACCGAGGTGCTGGTTGGCCGCGCCGACCTGCTGGGCCGCTTCGTGGCCGAGGATCTGGTGGACTACTCCACCGGCGAGATCTGGGCCGAGGCGGGTGACGAGCTGACCGAGCCCAAGCTGGCCGCTATCGAGCAGGCGGGCCTGGACGAGCTGCCGACCCTGGCGATCGACCAGTCCACCGGCCCCTGGATGCGCAACACCCTGGCGGTGGACAAGAACAGCTCCCGCGACGAAGCGCTGATGGACATCTACCGCGTCATGCGGCCGGGTGAGCCGCCAACGCCGGAGACCGCCGAGGCGCTGTTCCGTGGCCTGTTCTTCGACGAGGAGCGCTACGACCTCTCCACCGTCGGCCGCGTGAAGATGAACATGCGCCTGGGCTTCAGCCTGGATGACGTGCCGGACACGGTGCGCACCCTGCGCAAGCAGGACATCCTGGCCACGGTCAAGACGCTGCTCGAGCTGAAGGACGGCAAGGGCCAGATCGACGACATCGACAACCTCGGCAACCGCCGGGTGCGCTCGGTCGGCGAGCTGATGGAGAACCAGTACCGCGTCGGCCTGCTGCGCATGGAGCGCGCGATCAAGGAGCGCATGGGGTCGGTCGATATCGACACCGTCATGCCGCATGACCTGATCAACGCGAAGCCTGCGGCTGCCGCCGTGCGCGAGTTCTTCGGCTCCTCGCAGCTGTCGCAGTTCATGGACCAGACCAACCCGCTCTCCGAGGTGACGCATAAGCGCCGTCTCTCGGCGCTTGGCCCGGGCGGTCTGACCCGTGAGCGCGCCGGCTTCGAGGTGCGCGACGTGCACCCGACGCATTACGGCCGCATCTGCCCGATCGAGACGCCGGAAGGCCCGAACATCGGTCTGATCAACAGCCTCGCGACCTTCGCCAAGGTGAACAAGTACGGCTTCATCGAGACGCCGTACCGCCTGGTGAAGGACGGCAAGATCACCGGCTCCCCCCGCTACCTCTCCGCCATGGAGGAGGAGAAGCTGGTGGTCGCCCAGGCCGATGCCGAGGTCGATGCCGATACGGGTGAGTTCAAGTCCGACCTCGTCTCCGTCCGCCAGGGCGGTGACTTCAGGCTGGTGAAGCCGGAAGAGGTGACGGCGATCGACGTCTCGCCCAAGCAGCTGGTCTCCGTCGCCGCGGCGCTCATTCCGTTCCTGGAGAACGACGACGCCAACCGCGCGCTGATGGGCTCCAACATGATGCGTCAGGCCGTGCCGCTGGTGCAGTCCGACGCGCCGCTGGTGGGCACGGGCATGGAGGCCGCCGTTGCGCGTGACTCCGGCGCGACCATCGTGGCCCGCCGTGGCGGCGTGATCGACTCCATCGACGGCGCGCGCATCGTGGTGCGGGCGACGAACGAGGAAGACGGCACGACCCGTGGCGTCGACATCTACCGCCTGCGGAAGTTCCAGCGCTCCAACCAGAGCACCTGCATCAACCAGCGCCCGCTGGTGAAGGTGGGTGACCAGGTGGCGGCTGGCGACATCATCGCCGATGGTCCCTCCACCCAGCTCGGTGAGCTGGCGCTGGGCCGCAACGTGCTCGTCGCCTTCATGCCCTGGAACGGCTACAACTTCGAGGACTCCATCCTGATCAGCGAGCGTATCGCGAAGGATGACGTCTTCACCTCGATCCATATCGAGGAATTCGAGGTCATGGCCCGCGACACCAAGCTGGGCCAGGAAGAGATCACCCGCGACATCCCGAATGTCGGCGAGGAAGCGCTCCGCAACCTCGACGAGGCCGGCATCGTCTATGTCGGCGCCGAGGTGAACCCGGGCGACATCCTCATCGGCAAGGTGACGCCGAAGGGCGAGAGCCCGATGACGCCGGAAGAGAAGCTTCTGCGGGCTATCTTCGGCGAGAAGGCGTCGGACGTCCGTGATACGTCCCTGCGCCTGCCGCCGGGCACCACGGGCACCGTCGTTGACGTGCGCGTCTTCTCCCGCCGTGGCGTGGACAAGGACGAGCGCGCCATGGCGATCGACCGCGCCGAGGTGGAGCGTCTCGCCAAGGACCGTGATGACGAGCGCGCCATTCAGGAGCGCAGCTTCACCTCGCGCCTGCGTGAGAAGCTGCTGAACCAGAAGGCGAGCGGCGGCTTCAAGGGCGTGAAGTCCGGCACCCCCATCACCGATGAGGTGCTGGACCAGTTCTCCCGTGCCACCTGGCGCCAGATCGGCGTGCAGGACGACGCGGTGATGGCCGAGATCGAGGCGCTGAAGCGCGAGTTCGACGCGGCTGTCGAGAAGCTGCAGAAGCGCTTCGACAGCAAGGTCGAGAAGCTGCAGCGCGGCGACGAGCTGCCGCCGGGCGTCATGAAGATGGTCAAGGTCTTCGTGGCTGTGAAGCGCAAGCTTCAGCCGGGCGACAAGATGGCCGGCCGCCACGGCAACAAGGGTGTCGTCTCCCGTGTCGTGCCCGTCGAGGACATGCCGTTCCTGCCGGATGGCACCTCCGTGGATCTGGTGCTGAACCCGCTGGGCGTGCCCTCGCGCATGAACATCGGTCAGATTCTGGAGACGCATCTGGGCTGGGCCTGCGCCGTGCTCGGCAAGCAGGTGGGCGAGCTGGTGGAGGATTACCGCCGCGCTGGTGCCGCCCGCGATGAGTATGTCGCCAAGCTTCGCGACGTCTATGGTGACGCGATCTTCGATCGTGACATCGATGACATGACCGAAGAGCAGCTGATGGAACTCGGTGAGAACCTGAAGCGCGGCATTCCCATCGCAACGCCGGTGTTCGACGGTGCGCGGATCTCCGACATCGAGACCATGCTGGACAAGGCGGGTCTCGATACCTCGGGCCAGACCACGCTGATCGATGGCCGCTCCGGCGAGCCGTTCGAGCGCAAGGTGACCGTCGGCTACATCTACATGCTGAAGCTGCACCACCTGGTCGACGACAAGATCCACGCGCGTTCGATCGGTCCGTACTCGCTCGTCACGCAGCAGCCGCTGGGTGGTAAGGCGCAGTTCGGTGGCCAGCGCTTCGGTGAGATGGAGGTCTGGGCCCTCGAGGCCTACGGCGCCGCCTACACCCTGCAGGAAATGCTGACGGTGAAGTCGGACGACGTGTCCGGCCGTACCAAGGTCTACGAAGCCATTGTCCGCGATCAGGACAATTTCGAGGCCGGCATTCCCGAGTCCTTCAACGTCCTGGTGAAGGAGTTGAAGTCGCTGGGCCTCAACGTCGACCTGGAGAACCGCCCGTCTTGATCGGCCACCCCCCGATGACGACGTGTGTGACCAATCTTTTGCCGAGCCGCGCCGGGAATGCCCCGGCGCGGCGGCCTCACTGTGAGAGGACGGGCGCATGAATGAACTGATGAAGATCCTCGGCCAGACCGGCCAGGCGATGACGTTTGATCAGATCAAGATCACCATCGCCAGCCCGGAGCAGATCCGCTCCTGGTCCTATGGCGAGATCAAGAAGCCCGAGACCATCAACTACCGGACGTTCAAGCCGGAGCGTGATGGTCTGTTCTGTGCGCGCATCTTTGGTCCGATCAAGGACTATGAGTGCCTGTGCGGCAAGTACAAGCGGATGAAGTTCCGCGGCATCATCTGCGAGAAGTGCGGCGTCGAGGTCACCCTCGCGAAGGTTCGCCGTGAGCGGATGGGCCATATCGAGCTGGCTTCCCCGGTCGCCCATATCTGGTTCATGAAGAGCCTGCCTTCGCGCGTCGGCCTCATGGTCGATATGTCGCTGAAGGAGCTGGAGAAGGTTCTGTACTTCGAAAGCTATGTGGTGCTGGAGCCGGGTCTGACCGACCTGAAGCTGCACCAGCTGCTGACCGAGGAGCAGTACGTCTCCAAGCAGGACGAGTTCGGCGAGGACGCCTTCTCCGTCGGCATCGGTGCCGAGGCGGTGAAGCAGATGCTCGCCTCCATCGACCTGGACCGCGAGAGCGCGCAGCTTCGTGCCGACCTCAAGGAGACCAACTCCGAGGCCAAGCGCAAGAAGTACGTCAAGCGCCTGAAGATGATCGAGTCGTTCAAGGAGGGCGGTGCCCGCCCCGAATGGATGATCCTCGACGTCGTGCCGGTGATCCCGCCCGAGCTGCGCCCGCTGGTGCCGCTGGACGGCGGCCGCTTCGCGACCTCCGACCTGAACGACCTGTACCGCCGCGTCATCAACCGTAACAACCGCCTGAAGCGGCTGATCGAGCTGCGCGCGCCGGACATCATCGTGCGCAACGAGAAGCGCATGCTGCAGGAGTCGGTGGACGCGCTGTTCGACAACGGCCGCCGTGGCCGCGCCATCACGGGTGCCAACAAGCGCCCGCTGAAGTCGCTCTCCGACATGCTGAAGGGCAAGCAGGGCCGGTTCCGGCAGAACCTGCTCGGCAAGCGCGTCGACTATTCCGGCCGTTCGGTGATCGTCGTCGGGCCGGAGATGAAGCTGCACCAGTGCGGCCTGCCCAAGAAGATGGCGCTGGAGCTGTTCAAGCCCTTCATCTACTCGAAGCTCGAGAAGTACGGCCACGCCACCACCATTAAGGCCGCCAAGCGGATGGTGGAGAAGGAGCGTCCGGAGGTTTGGGACATCCTCGAAGAGGTGATCCGCGAGCACCCGGTGTTCCTGAACCGCGCCCCGACGCTGCACCGCCTGGGTATTCAGGCCTTCGAGCCGGTGCTGGTCGAGGGCAAGGCGATCCAGCTGCACCCGCTGGTCTGCACCGCCTTTAACGCGGATTTCGACGGCGACCAGATGGCCGTGCACGTCCCGCTGAGCCTCGAGGCCCAGCTGGAAGCGCGCGTGCTGATGATGTCCACCAACAACATCCTCAGCCCCGCCAACGGCAAGCCGATCATCGTGCCGTCTCAGGACATCGTTCTGGGCCTCTACTATCTCTCGCTGGAGACGCCGGAATTCCGCGTCGCCCAGAAGGAGTTGGAGGAGATCCGCGCCGCGATCGCCAGCGCCAATGGCAAGACCGTCGAGCAGCTGAGCGAGGCGGAGCGCAAGGCGCTCGAGCATCGTCCGCATGTCTTCGGCGATCTGGGTGAGGTGGAGCAGGCGCTGGCCGCCGGCAGCATCAACCTGCACACGGCCGTCATGGCCCGCGTGCCGGCGCCGACCGACGACCTGCCGAACCGTCATGAGACCGTGCTGACGACTGCCGGCCGCATGATGATGGGCGCCCTGCTGCCGCGCGACCCGCGTACGCCGTACAGCCTGGTCAACCGCCAGCTGACCAAGAAGTCCATTTCGGACGTCATGGACGCGGTGTACCGCCATTGCGGCCAGAAGGAGTCGGTGATCTTCGCCGACCGCCTGATGTCCCTCGGCTTCCGCCAGGCGGCCAAGGCCGGCATTTCCTTCGGCAAGGACGACATGCAGATCCCGGCCGAGAAGGAAGGGCTGATCGCCCGGACCAAGGCCGAGGTGAAGGAGTTCGAGCAGCAGTACCTGGACGGCCTGATCACGGCCGGCGAGCGGTACAACAAGGTGGTTGACGCCTGGTCCCGCTGCACGGACGAAGTCGCCGGCGCGATGATGAAGGAGATCTCCCGTCAGGAGGTCGGCCGCGTCACCAACAGCGTCTGGATGATGTCCCACTCCGGTGCCCGTGGTTCGCCGGCGCAGATGCGCCAGCTGGCCGGCATGCGCGGCCTGATGGCCAAGCCGTCTGGTGAAATCATCGAGCAGCCGATTATCGCGAACTTCAAGGAAGGCCTGTCCGTCCTTGAGTACTTCAACTCCACCCACGGCGCCCGTAAGGGCCTGGCGGACACGGCGCTGAAGACCGCGAACTCCGGCTACCTGACCCGCCGTCTGGTCGACGTGGCGCAGGACTGCATCATCGTCGAGCCCGATTGCGGCACCGAGCGCGGCATCACCGTGCGCGCCGTGATGGATGGCGGTGAGACGGTCTCCTCGCTGTCCGAGCGGATCCTCGGCCGTACCGTGCAGCGCGATGTCATCGACCCGGAGACGGGCGAGGTGATGTTCGCCCGCAACACGCTGGTCGACGAGCCGGCGGCCGAGGCCATCGAGAAGGCCGGGGTGGAAGAGGTCTATATCCGCTCCGTGCTGACCTGCGAGGCGCGGTCCGGCGTCTGCGGCCATTGCTATGGCCGTGACCTGGCGCGCGGTACGCCGGTGAATATCGGTGAGGCGGTCGGCGTCATCGCCGCCCAGTCCATCGGTGAGCCGGGTACGCAGCTGACGATGCGCACCTTCCACATCGGCGGCGCCGCAACCCGTGGCGCGGAGCAGTCGGCCGTGGAAGCCACTGGCGACGGCACCGTCGCGGTGCTGAACCGCAACGTGGTGGCGAACAGCCAGGGCGTGCCCATCGTGATGTCGCGTAACTGCGAGATCGTGCTGACCGACGCCAATGGCCGCGAGCGTGCCCGTTACCGTGTGCCTTACGGTGCCAAGCTGCTGGTGACGGAGGACGGCATGGCCGTGACCCGCGGCCAGAAGCTCGCCGAATGGGATCCGTTCACCCTGCCGATCATCACCGAGAAGGGCGGCGTCGTCGAATACGCCGACCTGATCGAGGGTGTGACGCTGGTGGAGCGCCAGGACGAGGTGACCGGCCTCTCCTCCAAGGTGGTGGTGGACTACAAGCAGGCGGCGCGTGGCGTCGATCTGCGTCCGCGTATCATCCTGAAGGACGACCGCGGCAATATCGTCAAGCTGGCGAACGGCGCCGAGGCCCGGTACTTCCTGTCCCCCGACTCGATCCTCTCGGTCGAGAACGGTGCGCAGGTGCAGGCCGGTGACGTGGTGGCCCGCCTGCCGCGTGAGTCGTCCAAGACCCGCGACATTACGGGTGGTCTGCCGCGCGTGGCCGAGCTGTTCGAGGCCCGCCGCCCGAAGGACCACGCGATCATCAGCGAGATCGATGGCCGCGTCGAATTCGGCAAGGACTACAAGGCGAAGCGCCGCATCTTGGTGGTGCCGGAGCAGGTGGGCGACGAGCCGCCTGTGCCGCGCGAATACCTGGTGCCGAAGGGCAAGCACGTCTCCGTGCAGGAAGGCGACTACGTGAAGGCCGGCGACCCGCTCGTCGATGGTCCGCGCGTGCCGCACGACATTCTCCGGGTTCTGGGCGTGGAAGCCCTCGCCAATTACCTCGTGAATGAAATCCAGGACGTCTATCGACTGCAGGGCGTGAAGATCAATGACAAGCACATCGAGGTCATTGTTCGTCAGATGCTGCAAAAGGTAGAAATCCTGGAGCCGGGCGACACGACGTTCCTCGTGGGCGAGACGGTCGAGCGCATCGAGTTCGAGATCGAGAACGAGAAGCTCATCGCGAACAAGGAGCGCCCGGCGCGGGCCGAGCCGGTGCTGCAGGGCATCACCAAGGCCTCGCTGCAGACCACCAGCTTCATCTCGGCCGCCTCCTTCCAGGAGACGACCCGGGTGCTGACCGAGGCGGCGGTTGCCGGCAAGGTCGACTACCTGGCCGGCCTGAAGGAGAACGTGATCGTCGGGCGCCTGATCCCGGCGGGCACGGGCTCCGTGATGAACCGCCTGCGCGCGCTGGCTGCCCAGCGCGACGGGCAGCGCCTGCCGGCCCAGGGTGCTCTGCCCAAGCCGGGCACCCAGGCGGCGGAGTAAGACGGTGCGCCGGGCGCTCTGCGTCCGGCGCATATAAGATAAGGAGAGGACGGGGCCATTTCGGCCCCGGATTCTTCGAGTCGGGGGTACGGCGTGCTTGACTCATAGGGGGTCGGCGCGTAGGTTCCGCGCCCTCGACGGGGTTGATCCACAGCGTGGATTAGCCTGCGGAGTTCTGGACGACAGGTTCTGTGCAACCGGTACTGCACCCTTCCGAGGGTGCCTCAGGCCGGGGGCGGGGAAGGGCTCGAAGAGAGGCGCAGTGATGCGTCGCCTGTTCGGGCGTTCTTGCTTGTATGGGGCCTGGGCGTCACTGGAAGCACATAGGGGCGTCATGCCGACGATTAATCAGCTCATCGCCAGCGGGCGTGAGCCCAAGCCGGTCCGGAACAAGGTTCCGGCCTTGCAGAACTGCCCGCAGAAGCGTGGCGTTTGCACCCGCGTCTACACGACCACACCGAAGAAGCCGAACTCGGCTCTGCGTAAGGTCGCGAAGGTGCGCCTGGTCAATGGCCACGAAGTGGTGAGCTACATCCCGGGTGAAGGTCACAACCTCCAGGAGCACTCCGTGGTGCTGATCCGTGGTGGCCGCGTGAAGGACCTTCCGGGCGTGCGCTACCACATCCTGCGCGGCGTTCTGGACACGCAGGGCATCGCCAAGCGGCGCAAGCGGCGCTCGCTGTACGGCGCGAAGCGGCCGAAGTAAGGGATAGAGAGCGATGTCGCGTCGCCACAGCGCCGAGAAGCGCGAAGTTCTGCCGGATCCGAAGTTCGGCGATCTCGTCCTCAGCCGTTTCATGAACGTGCTGATGTATGACGGCAAGAAGAGCACGGCCGAGCGTATTGTTTACGCCGCCATGGACACCCTGAAGCGCCGCGGCGGTCCGAACAGCGACCCCCTGCGCCTGTTCCATGAAGCGATGGACAACGTGAAGCCTGCGGTTGAGGTGCGGAGCCGCCGTGTTGGTGGCGCCACCTACCAGGTGCCTGTCGAGGTTCGCCCGGAGCGCCGCCAGGCGCTGGCGATCCGCTGGCTGATCGAATCCGCGCGCAAGCGTGGTGAGCACACGATGGAAGAGCGTCTCTCCTCCGAGCTGATGGACGCGGCGAACAACCGCGGTACGGCCGTGAAGAAGCGCGAAGACACGCACCGGATGGCCGAAGCCAACAAGGCTTTCAGCCACTACCGCTGGTAACAGACCCGATCGGGAATTAAGACGATGGCGAAAGCTAAGTTTGAGCGGAA
>JH600019.1 GCA_000245075.1 Acetobacteraceae bacterium AT-5844 | reverse complement strand
GCAGCGCTTCCGGCGCGGCGGGCGCGTTGTAGGCGGCGGCATGCGGCAGGATGACGGCGTGCGTCTCCGCGTGCGGCAGGTCGAAGGTCCCGCCCAGAACGTGGCAGAGCTTGTGGTGCAGCGCCATCCCGACCGCGCCGAGGCAGGTGCCGCAGAGCCAGGCGCCATACAGCGCCCCTTCCCGCGCCACGCGGTCGGACGGGCTCGCCAGGATGGCCGGCAAGGCAGCGCCGAGGGCGCGAATACCCTCCTCCGCCATGAGGGAGACGACAGGGTTCGCATCACGGGCATAAAGCGCCTCCACCGCATGCGCGATGGCATTCAGCCCGGAGGTGGCGGACAAGGAGGGAGGCAGGCTCAAGGTCAGGTCCGGGTCGTAGATCACCACCTGCGGCAGCACCTTGGGGGAACGCAGGGTGCTCTTCATCCCGCCCTCCGTCTGGCCGAGGATCGGCGTCACCTCGGAGCCCGCGTAGGTGGTGGGGATCACCACCTGCGGCAGGCCGGTGCGCAGCGCCAGTGCCTTGGCGAGCCCCGTGGTGGAGCCGCCGCCGATGGCCACCAGCCCATCGCACCCCGCCTCGCGCAGCGCATCCAGCGCGCGCTCCGTGACCTCCACGGGCGTGTGCATCGCGGCGCCACTGAAGGCGGCCCCGAAGGCGCTGCCCAGGGGCGCGGCGATTCCGGCCGCCATCTCCCGCTGCGCCGGCGTGGACAACACCATCGCGCGGCGCGCCCCGAGGGCGGCGAGTTCCGCCGGCAGCTCCGCCGCCCGCCCGGCGCCAAACAGCACGCGGGCCGGCAGCGGGGCGTAGGTGAAGGGCGTGTTCACTAGGTGAAGGGCGTGTTCACAGTGGGCTGCCGGCCAGCCAGGCACGGCCGCGGGCGTAGAGGGCCTCCACCGCTGGCCCGGTCAGCCCAGGCATGTCGGCCTTCACCGGATAGCCGATCTTGGACTGGATGTAGGCGAGGTGGCGGTAGCCCGCCGGGAACCGCGCCAGCAGCTCCGGCTCCAGCGGCACCGGCGTGCCGGGCACCAGCGGGTCCATCCGGTCCTTCTCATAGATCGGCTGGCGCAGGACGACACCCCAGCGGCCGCCGCGCTTTTCCAGGAAATCGTAGAAGCGGCCGGTGCAGACCACGTCCACCTCCACCCCATGGACCGTGGTGCGCTGGGAGATGGTCATCTTCGTCTGCGCGATGGCGCGGTCCCCCGCGATATCGGCGGAATGGCCGCCCAGGAAATGCAGGATCGAGACGCCCTTGTCCCATCCCGCCCTGGAGGCGGCGATGAACTCGTCCGCCGTGCCCTGGACCCAGGTGGCCATCATCACTCCGTCATCGTGCCAGACGGTGCGGAATCGCTCCCAGTCGCCGGCATCGCGCCAGACCACCCAGTTCTCAACCAGTTCACGGATCGCGAGCTTGTCGGGCATGCCCTCTCCCACGTCATTTCCTCCCGCTTGCCCGGGGCAAACTCTGCCCAAGGATGTGAATTGTTCTGATGAAAGAACTTGCAAGCCGGTGTGTGAAGGCTTATCCCGGGATCAGTCAAGCATAAATGTGAATCGTTCATGGACGTGAATTACAAGGGTGGGGCTGATCCATCCGCCTCGGCCGTCAAATCCGCCAGCCGCGTCCTCGATCTGTTCGAGCTGCTGGCACGCTACGACCGCGACGTAACGCATGCCGAGATCGCCGAGGGCCTTGGCATCCCGAGAAGCAGCCTGACGCAATTGCTGAAGGACCTCGTCGCCCGCGGCTACGTCGCCTTCCATGCGCCCAGCCGGGGCTACCGCCTCGGGCCGTCCTTCGCCGTGCTCGCCCGCCATGCCGGGGCCGGCGAGGACCTGATCAGCCTGGCCGAGCCCTTCCTGCGCGAACTCACGGAGCGAACCGGCGAATCCTCCGCCCTCAACCGCCTCAAGGGGTGGCAGGCGGAGGTCATCGCCACGGTGAACGGGCCGCACCGCCTCGTCACGCATATGCGCCTCGGCGACCTCGCGCCTCTCTACGCGACCTCCGGCGGCAAGGTCATCCTCGCCAACCTGCCGGAGGCCGAGATCGACAGCTATCTCGCCACCACCACGCTGGAGGCGGTGACGCCGAAAACCATCGTCTCGGCGGAAGACCTCCGGCGGGAACTCACGGCGGTGCGGCGGGACGGGATCGCATTTTCCTTCGAGGAATACACGCCAGGCATCGTCGGCTTGGCCGCTCCTATCCTGTCGGCCAGCGGCCGCCCGCTCGGTTCGCTCAACATCGCCATGCCTGCTGTCCGCTACAGCACCGAGGTGCGCGACCGGGTGGCGGATGCCCTGCAACGCGCCGCGCGGGAGATCTCGCGCCGCGCGGCCCATGAAGCGCCCGGATAGCAGGCTCGGGCCGGCAACGAAACAAGGGAGGAAACAAGAATGATCCATCGCCGTGAACTCGGCCTCGCCGCACTCGCGACGCTCGGCATGACCGGCGCCGCGCGCGCGCAAGGCCTGCCGCGCGGGCCCGTTACCATGGTCGTGCCCTGGGCGGCCGGCGGCTCCGCCGACGCGCTCTCAAGACTGCTCGCCAGTCAGCTTTCCGCCAGCATGGGGCAGTCCTTCGTGGTGGAGAACCGTGCCGGCGCGTCGGGTCTCGTCGGTCATGCCGCCGTGGCGCGCGCCCGGCCGGATGGCTCGACCCTTCTCTTCGCGGCCTGCGCCACCTTCGTCATGGTCCCGCACCTGTTGCCGGTTCCTTATGACGGCGTCAGGGCTTTCGCGCCGATCGGGACGGTCATGTCCAACCCGTTACTGTTCTGCGCCTCGCCGCGCCTGGGCGTCCGGGACATCCAGGGGCTGGTCGCGAAGGCCAAGGCGGAGCCGGGAACAATGAGCTACGGCTCGGCCGGCGCGGGCAGTTCCACCCATCTCGCGATCGAGCTGCTGCTCAGCATGTCCGGCGCGCCGATCACCGATGTGAGCTACCGCGGCAACGCCCCCGCCGTGCAGGCCGTGCTGGGCGGGGAAGTCGCGTTCACGAGCGTGGACGCGCTGGTCGCCATGCCCTTCGTGCGCTCGGGCGACCTCGTGCCACTCGCCGTCTCGACGCGTTGGCGCAGCCCGGCCATGCCGGAGATCCCGACGGTCGCGGAATCCGGCTATCCCGAATACGAATGCGCCACGGACTTCGCCCTCCTCGCACCTGCCGGGACGCCAGCGCCGACGATCGCCCTGCTGCATGACGCGGTGAAGGCGGCCCTCGCCAAGCCGGAGATGCAGGAGAAGCTGACGCAGCAATCCGTGGTTCCTGCCTTGGGTGAGCCGCAGGACTTCCCAGCCTATGTGGAGCGGGAAAGCGCGAAGTGGGGCGACCTGATCCGCACGCGCGGCATCATGATGCAGCAATAGCACCCGACAGGGTGGTAGGCAAAAATCCAAGCCAGCATCAATGAAAGAAGGAAGACAGGTGTCAGCCACCGTTGCAGTGATCGGGGCCGGCGTGATCGGTAGGACCCATATCCGGATCCTTCGGGAGCTGCCAGCGGATGAAGGGCGCCTTGCCGCCATCGTCGATCCGTCAGAGGCAGCGGCGCGGCTGGCCGTCGAAGCGGGTGTGCCACATTTCCTTGATGCAGATACGATGCTCGATGCCGTGCGGCCGGACGGCGTGGTCATTGCCACGCCGAACGCGCTACACGTGGCCGGCGCCCGCGCCTGCATCGGGCGCGGCATCGCGGTTCTCGTCGAGAAACCGCTCGCGGATGACCTCGACGATGCACTGGCCCTGGCCGGGGAAGCGGACCATGCCGGGGTACCGCTGCTGGTCGGCCATTATCGGCGGCACAACCCGCTGGTGCAGGCGGCGCGCACCGCGATTCAGCAAGGACGGCTGGGCCGCATCGCCACTATCAGCGCCGACTCCATGGTGATGAAGCCCGATAGCTACTTCAACGTCGCCTGGCGGCGTGAGGCGGGCGGCGGGCCGGTGCTGATCAACCTCGTCCACGATATCGACGCACTGCGCTACCTGTGCGGCGAGATCGACACGGTGCAGGCGGTGACGGGCCACGCCGCGCGCGGCTTCGCCGTGGAGGACAGCGCCGCCGTGTTGCTGCGCTTCCGCACCGGCGCGCTCGCGACGCTGACCCTGTCGGATGCCGTGCCCTCGCCCTGGTGCTGGGACCAGACCGCGGGCGAGAATCCGGCCTTCGTGCGGCATCCAGGCAATGCCTACCGGATCTGCGGCACGGAGGCCTCGCTGGAGATGCCGGACATGGCGCTGTGGCGCTACGCCGGCCGGCGCGGTTGGAGCGAGCCGCTGACGCGGGAGGTGCTGGACGTGCGGCGATGCGACCCGCTGGTGGCGCAGATGCGCCACTTCCTGCGCGTCATCCGGCGTGAGGAAGCGCCGCTGGTGTCGGGTCATGACGGCGCGGCGACCCTGGCGGCGACGCTCGCCGTGCACCGCTCGGCCAAAACGGGCGAGGCGGTCCGGCCCTATGCGCCCTGATACGCGGACAAGGCCCTCAGCGCCGTGGCAGCGGCCGAGGCGAGGTCTTCTGCCACAGCGCCGTGCTTCCATCTTCGCGGAAAGCGGGCACTCGCCGTTTTGGAAGAAGCCCGAACGCTACATCCGGGAACCGGCCGCCTTCGGGTCAGCCGTATCCAAGGGTTAAAAGGAAAGGAGAGAGCCGTGCAGCAGGACGCTCAAAGCAGCCCGCCCTTCTTCCCCGGCTTCCGGGCGCTGGACATAGAGGCGGGGGGCGTCCGCTTCGCGGGGGTAACGGGCGGCGCCGGCTCACCCCTGCTGCTACTGCACGGGTTTCCGGAGACGCATATCGCCTGGCGCAAGGTGGCCCCTTCCCTGTCACGGCACCACACGGTCATCATCCCGGACCTGCCGGGCTACGGCGCGAGCAGGCCCCATGCGATGACGCCACGCTGGTCCAAGCGGCGTGTGGGACAGGCGTTGGTCGCCCTGATGAAGGCGCTCGGGCATGAACGCTTCGCGCTGGCGGGGCATGACCGGGGCGCCAGGGCCGGATACCGGCTGGTACTCGATCACCCCGGCACGGTCGCGCGCTTCGCTTCGCTGGCCGTCATTCCCACGCTGGATGCGCTGCAGGGCGTCGACCACCACTTCGCCCGGAAGAACTACCACTGGTTCCTGATGGCGCAGGAACCGGCGATCGCGGAGGCCATGCTGGCCGCCGCCCCGGACGCGGTGCTGGACCGTGAGTTCGCTTCCAAGAACGCCGCCGGGGCCGAGGTGATCGAGGATGCCGCGCGTGAGGCCTACCGCGCCGCCTTCCGCGATCCCGCCGTGCGGCATGCCATGTGCGAGGATTACCGGGCGGCGGTCGGGGAGGATCTCGTCGCCGATCAGGCCGACAGGGACGCCGGACGCAAGCTCGACTGCCCTGTGCTGGCCTTATGGCCGCGGGCACAGGAGATGCCCGGCCGCTCCCCGCCGGCCGAAATCTGGAAGCAATGGGCCGAGGATGTCAGCAGCGCGGTGACGACAGGCCATCACCTTCAGGCCGAGGATCGTCCGGAAGAGGTCATCGCAGCCCTCCTGCCCTTCTTCCACGACGCCCATGCATCCTGACGCGCGATGAACCATGTCCTCCGCAGCACCGGCCATGAGGGGTATTATCACTCGATGCCCTCTTGCCTGTCGTAGTCCAACACCATGCCCACCCCCCCTCGCCGGCGCCTCAGTTCCAGACAGATCGAAGTGTTCCGCGCCGTCATGATCGCGGGGTCGATCAGCGGCGCGTCCCGCGAACTGAACGTGTCGCAACCCGCCCTCAGCCGGCTGGTCCGGCGCATGGAGGATCTGGTCGGCTTTCCGCTCTTCGAGCGCGCCAGCGGCCGGCTGCAGCCGACCGCCGAGGCGCAGATGGTCTTTGCGCGCCTGCAGCACATCCAGTCACAGCTCGACGGCCTGGACCACGCGATCGACCAGATCGGCCGTGGAGAGACCGGCCATTTCCGCCTGGGCGCCTCGCCCAGCCTGGCGCGGCAACTGGTGCCGGCGGCGCTCTCGCGGCTGCGCGGCCGCTTCCCGGACCTGCCGCTGCAACTGGACCAATTGTCGCTGCCGCAGATCGTCGATTATCTCGCCCTGGCGAGCGGCGAATGCGCCGTGACGATCACGGCCGTGAACCATCCCACCGTGGAATCGCGGCCCATCTGGCCGGGCCGGCTCGTCTGCATCATGCCGCGCGACCATCCGCTGGCCGGCCGGCGCGTCGTCACAGCCCGGGAGCTGGACGGCGAGCCGCTGATCGCCTGCGCCCCCGGCACACCGCACCGGCAGATGGTCGAAGCGGCGTTCGCCGAGGCCGGCGTCGAGCCACGGGTCGTGGTGGTCGGGCAATTCGCGGAATCGGCCATCGGCCTGACCCAGGCCGGGCTCGGCATCTCGGTGGTGGACGAGTTCACGGCCATGGATGCGGCCTCCGACCGCCTAGTGGTCGTGCCGCTGCCGCCCGTGCCGCGCTTCCACATCCATCTCAGCCACAACCGCAGCGTCACGCGCTCCCGCTTCGCCGTGATCTTCGAGACGATGCTGCTGGAGCTGCTGCGGGACAGGACACCATGACCTTATGCCCTGAAGGCATAGGCGGTGGCGATTTCGGTAGTGGCCTTCCCCTCCCCGCCCGGCCGAGACTGCGCCTCGGAGAGGAAATACTGCATGACAATGCATGAAAGACCGGTCGCCGTGGTGACCGGCGGCGCCGGTGCCCTGGGCCTGGCCATCTGCCGTCGCCTGGCGCGCAACGGCACCACGCCCATCCTGGTCGACCGCGACGCAGCCCGGCTGGCCGAGGCGGCATCCGGGCTGGAGCGGGAGTTCGGCACACCGCCCGGCACCATTGCGCTGGACCTGACCGCCCCAGATGCGCCGGCCGCCGTCATGGACCAGGTCGCCACTGCCTATGGCCGGCTGGATGTGCTGGTGAACAATGCCGGCCTCAGCGCGGGGCACCGCATCGACGATATCACGCTCACCGACTGGAACGCGGTGCTGCAGATCAACCTGACCGTGCCGATGCTGCTCTGCCATGAGGCGATCCGCTTCTGGAAGGTCCAGAATTCCGGCGCCGTGGTGAACATGGCCTCCCGCACCTGGCTCAGCGGCTCCGGCCCGGCCTACACCGCCTCCAAGGCCGGGTTGGTGGGGCTGACGCGCTCGCTGGCCGTGCAGCTCGGGCCGATGAACGTCACCGCCAATGCGGTTGCGCCCAGCTTCATCAACACCAGCTTCAACCACCAGACCGGACCGGAGTTCGAGGCGCGGCACCTGCGGCTGGGCGTGCTCACCCGGCTGTGCGAGCCGGAGGACGTGGCCAATGCGGTGGCTTTCCTGGCCTCGCCCGAGGCCAGCTTCATCACCGGGGAGGTGCTGCATGTCGCCGGCGGCGCGCAGCTCGCCGGCCGGCCGCAATCGGTGGCGCTGTGAGCCCGCCCGGTGCCTTCCTGGCGCTGTGGAACGACATCGAGCGCGGGCGCGAGCCGGAATATGATGACTGGCACACGCGCGAGCACGTGCCGGAGCGCGTCTCCGCGCCCGGCTTCCGCACCGGCCTGCGCTATGTCGACCGCGACCACCCGGTGCACCGCTATTTCACCCTCTACGAGGTCGATGACATGGCGGCCTTCCACACCGCCGAGTATCGCGACCTGTTGCAAAACCCGACCCCCTGGTCGGCCTCGATGCGGCCCAGTTTCCGCAACTTCCTGCGCGTCACCTGCGAGTCGCGGATGCAGGTGGGCTATGGCCGCGGCGGAGTGCTGGCCGTGCTGCGGGTGACGGAGGGCGCGGATGCCGCCCGCCGGCTGCGCGCACTGGCCGCCATGCCGGGCGTCGCCGC
>JH600018.1 GCA_000245075.1 Acetobacteraceae bacterium AT-5844 | reverse complement strand
TCACCGAGCCGCCGCGTGGCCCCGCCCCGCGCCCGACCAGCGAGCCGGTGCTGGCCGAGGCCCCTTCCAGCAGCCGCGGCTTCAGGCTGGTCAGCACCGCCAATGCCGGCACGCTTGGCACCCTGCGCCTGCCGGCCCAGGGCAGCAACCGCCCGGCGGCGACGCCGGTGGCCATGCCTTCCGCTGCCGCCTCTTCCGGCCAGTGGGGTGTGCAGGTGGGTGCCTTCGCCAGTGCCAACCTCGCCCGCACCGCTTCCGATCAGGCGCGGGGGCAGATCAACGCCCGTGGCGCGAAGACGGCGGTGGAATCGGTCTCCACGGGCCGCGCCACGCTGTACCGGGCGCGGGTGACCGGCCTCTCCCGCGAGGCCGCTCAGTCGGCCTGCGAGAAGCTGCGCACGCGGGGCGCCTGCATCATCGTCTCTCCCGAGGCGCAGTAACACGACACCAGGGGGCGCCCATCGCGTCCCCTGGACACTTCGGACTTCAGGCGCGGAGCGGCGCTTGCAGGGGCCCTGGCGGCCCCTTTTTAATGCCCGGGCTCAGGCTGCCCCCGCGCCGACGTTACGCGAGGCGCAAATTCGGCTTTGTCCCCCTGCCGCGGCAACGCATAAGCTTGCCGCCGGACAGAGACCGCCGGAGTTGCCGTGCTCGACGACTACACCTTGTTCGTGACGCAGCTCGTCACGCTTTGGGCGGTTCTCGACCCCATCGGCCATCTGCCGCTGTTCATGGGCGCGACGGGCGGGCTGGACGGCAGCCAGAGGCGCCGTGCCGCTGTCATCGGCATCCTTGTTTCCTTCGGCATCCTGGTGCTGTTCGGCCTGGCGGGGCAGGCGCTGCTGCACGCCATGGGCGTGTCGCTGCTCTCCTTCCAGATCGCGGGCGGCATCATCCTGTTCCTGTTCGCCGTCTCCATGGTGCTGGGCGACCACCACAAGCCCCAGGCCGCCGCAGCGGGCGACAATGTGCTGGCCCTGGCGATCCACCCGATCGCCATGCCCATCATCGCCGGGCCGGGCGCCATGCTCAGCATGGTGCTGCTGCTGGACAACAACCGCCATTCGCCGTGGGAACAGGGCGTCACCGTGCTCGCCCTCATCGTGGTGCTCTCGGCCCTGCTCGGAACCTTCCTGCTGGGCGGCATCATTCAGCGGCTGATCGGCGAAGGCGGGACGAATGTACTCCGCCGCGTCATGGGCCTGATCCTCTCGGCCCTGGCGGTGAACATGGTGCTGAACGCGCTGGCGCTCTGGCTGAAGCTGCCGGAAATCTGAGAGGCGGGGCCGGGCGTCAGGCGACGCTCGTGCCGTCCGCCTTCAGCACTTCGCCCGCCAGATAGAGGCTGCCGCAGATGAGCACGCGGCCCGGCGGCCCACCGGCCGCCGCGATGGCGTGCAGCGCACCCGCCACATCCGGGCCGGGAATGGCGACGCCGCCGCTCGCGGCCAGGATATCTTCCACCGGCATGGCGAGGTGCTGGCCGGGCTCGGCCACGGCCCAGAGCGTGTCGCACAGCGGGATGAGCGGGCGCAGGAACTCGCCCGATTCCTTGCCCTTCTTCATGCCGACCACGAGGTGGCGCGGGCGGTCGGACCACCCCGGCAGGTGGGCGGCCAGGGCCTGGCCGGCGCCGGCATTGTGCCCGCCATCCAGCCACAGCTCCCAACCCTCTGGCAGGATGGAAGCGAGGGAGCCGTGCAGCCGTTGCAGGCGGGCGGGCCAGGTGGCGGTGGAGAGGCCCGCGGCGATGACCGCCTCGGTCAGCCAATAGGGGTTCCAGCCCCGCAGCGCGGCGATGGCGATGCCCGCATTATCCGCCTGATGCGGGCCGGGCAGGGAGGGTGGCGGCAGGTGCAGCGTGCCGAGCGAATCGGTGTAGCGCAGTCCGCCTTCCACCCATTCGGCGGACCAGTCCCGGTCGCGGCAGAGCAGCGGCGCGCCGACCGAATCGGCTTCCTTTTGCAGCACCGCCAGGGCTTCGGGCGGCTGCAGCCCCGTGGCGGCGGGCACGCCGCGCTTCAGGATGCCAGCCTTCTCCCCGGCGATGGCCGTGAGCGTATTCCCCAGGAAATCCATGTGGTCCATGGAGATGCTGGTGATGGCGCAGGCCGCCGGGCGTTCCACCACATTGGTGGCATCGAAACGCCCGCCGAGGCCGACTTCCAGCACCAGCAGGTCGGCGGGCACTCGGCTGAAGAGCAGCAGCCCGACCGCCGTCGTCACCTCGAAGACCGTGATGGGCAGGCCGTCATTGACCGCCTCGATTTCCTCCAGCGCCTCGGCCAGGGCCTCTTCCGTCACCAGCGTGCCGGCCAGGCGGAAGCGCTCATGGAAGCTGACGAGGTGGGGCGAGGTGTAGACATGCACCCGCAGCCCCGCCGCCTCGGCGATGGCGCGCACGAAGGCGCAGGTGGAGCCCTTGCCGTTGGTGCCGGCCACATGCACCACCGGCGGCAGCTTGCGTTCCGGATGGTCCAGCGCGGTGAGGAGGCGTTGCAGCCGCTCCAGGCTGAGGTCGATCAGCTTCGGATGCAGCGCGTGCAGCCGGTCGATGATGGCTTCCGAGCGGCTCACGTCTCAGTCTCGTCCGTTGTTCAGGCGGTGAGGGGTCAGGCGGTGGGGATAGCGGGGGCCGGCTGGGCGGGCGCATCCGGCACCCCCTCGGCGGGCAGGCGTTCGCGCAGCAGGGAAATGACGCGCCCCAGCGTGCCCCGCATGTCGTTGCGATGAACGACCATGTCCAGGATGCCGTGCTGCAACAGGTATTCGGCGCGCTGGAAGCCCTCGGGGAGCTTCTCCCGCACCGTCTGCTCGATCACACGCGCGCCGGCGAAGCCGATCAGCGCCCCCGGCTCGGCGATCTGGATATCGCCCAGCATGGCGAAGCTGGCGGTGACGCCGCCCGTCGTCGGGTCGCACAGCACGACGATGAAGGGCAGCCCTGCCTCCTTCACCATCTGGCTGGCGATGACGGTGCGCGGCATCTGCATCAGGCTGACGGCGCCTTCCTGCATGCGCGCACCGCCCGAGGCGGTGAAGACGATCAGCGGCGCGTCCTGCAACACCGCCAGCTTGGCGGCGGTGACGATGGCCTCGCCCACGCCCGCGCCCATGGAGCCGGCCATGAAGCCGAATTCGAAGGCGGCGACCACGGCGCGGCGGCCATCGATGGCCCCATGCGCCACGGCCACGGCATCATCCATGCCGCCCTTGGCCTGCGCTTCCTTCAGCCGGTCCGCATATTTCCGCTGGTCGCGGAAGCGCAGCGGGTCGGCGGGCGCCTTGGGCAGCTCGATGCGCTGGAAGCCAGGGTCGAGCGTGTATTCGAGGCGCTTGGCGGCGGAGATGCGCATGTGGTGGCCGCAATGCGGGCAGACGTGCAGATTCCGGTCCAGATCCTTCTGGAAGATCATCTGCGAGCATGCCGTGCACTGGTGCCAGAGATTGTCCGGCACCTCCTTGCGGCCGAGCCAGGTCTGGATCTTCGGCAGCGCCCACTCGCTGATCCAGTTCATGGTCGGTATTCCTTTCGCCCCGCGCCGCGCACCGCGCTGAATGATATGGAGAGTGAGCCGGGGTCCTAGGCCCAGCCAAGGCCTGATGGCAAGAGCCAGGGTTGGGGAAGCCCCCCGCGCGGGCCTTGTGGCATGGGCGTTTGAGGCCATTTCGCCCCGCCATTGTCACGCCAGGGCGTCGCGTCCGATGCCGAAGGCCTCGCGGAAGCCCTGTTCGCCGGCCGGGGTGATGGCCAGGGCGCGCGTGCCCTCGCGCCGCCGCACCCAGCCCAGCTCCAGACAGCGGGCGCAGAGGGCGGCGCCGATGGCGCCGGCCAGGTGGGGGCGGCGTTCGCTCCAATCCAGGCAGGGGCGGCAGAGGATGCGGCGCCCGGGCCTCGCGGCCACGCCGAGCTGTTCGAGGAAGGCGGCGCCAGCGGGGGTGATCTCGGCGCCTTCGCCCTCCATCACCAGCTGCCCGCGGGTGGTGAGCGAATCGACCACCGAGACGGCGAGCCGCCCGGCCATATGGTCGTAGCAGGTGCGGGCCATGCGCAGCGCGGTGTCGCGCGGGCCAGTGACGGGGCGAGCCGCCCCGGCCAGCACGCGCAGGCCCTCCAGCAATTCCGCGACCGCCGGCGAGGCGAGCCGGTGGTAGCGGTGGCGGCCCTGTTTTTCGAGCGTGATGAGCCCCGCCTCGGCCAGCCGCGCCAGATGGCCGCTGGCCGTCTGTGGCGCGACTCCGGCGACGCGAGCCAACTCGGCGGCGGTCAGGGCGCGGCCATCCATCAGCGCATCCAGCATGCTGGCGCGGGCGGGGTCGCCAATGGCGGCGGCGGTGCCGGCCAGGGCGGCGGTCGTGGCCATGGCGGAGCCTCCTTTGCTCGGCGGTATTCTGCGCGCGTAGGCAGGGGGATGCTACGGTGGCGGCCGTAGGGTGCCGTGCTCTCAGCCGCCCAGCCACCACCACAGCAGCCCGATGACGCCCAGCAGCCAGAGCCCGATGATGAAGGCGGCAGCGGTGCGGCTGACCGGGCGCTGTTCGATTCGCGTGGCGGCGAGGCGGTGCTCTGCCATCTGCCGGGCGGGGATCAACCGCACGGCCAGCAGAATGGCGAGGGGTAGCAGGATGGCTTCATCCAGCAAGCCGAGCACGGGGATGAAATCCGGAATCAGGTCGATGGGGGAGAGGGCATAGGCCGCGATGGCGACGGCCAGGGCCTTGGCATACCAGGGCGTCCGCGGGTCCCGTGCCGCCAGCCACAGGGCGATGACATCCCGGCGGATGGCCCGCGCCCATTCCTTGATCCGCCGCATCATGCCTCTCCCCTGTGCGGGAGCCGGTATGGCAGAGTTTTATCCGGGCTGGGGAGAGGGCTCGCGTGGAACGTCGCCCAGGCTGAAGCCAGCCCCGGCGAGCCGCGCCGCCAGCGCCGGATCCGTCTCGCTGCAAAGTGCCAGCAGGGCCTGATAGGGGTTGCCCGGCAGGGCCAGGGCGGCGGCGAAGGCCGGTTCCGTCTTCAGCCCGGCGAGGCGCCTGCGCATGATCTCGGCCCGGAAGCCTTCCCCGCCCAGAGCCAGCAGCCGCCGCTCCACCTCGAAATGGCGCCAGCCGGCCTGCTGGCCCACAGGGATGGCGGCGCCGAAGACCTCGAAATCCCAGCCATGGGCCGTGAAGCTGGCGATGATCGCGCGCTCGCCGCTGGTCCATTGCCGCAGGGTGAAGCCTGCCTCGGCCGAGAAGGCTTCCCAGAGCGCGGTGCAGAAGGCCATGCCATCCGGCGCGTGGCAGATGATGTCGATATCACTGCCCGGCAGGGCGATGCCGAGCGGCGGCGTGCCGACGACATGCGGGTCGAAGGCGGCCAGTGCCTCCAGGGCTTTCGCCCGGCGCAAGGCGGTGTCGTATCCGGGGCGCTCCATGGGCAGAGCGTTTAGCTGGGGTGCGCGAACGAGACGAGGGCAGGTTCGCCGCCTAGTTCTTCAGCCCCGCATGGCGGGCGGCGCTTTGCAGATCCTCGACGAAGGCCGCGTATTCCCGCTGCTTGGCTTCCGGGTCCGGCACCCGCAGCAGGAAGCTCGGATGGACGGTGAGCAGGACAGGGCGCTCCAGCGGCCCCGGCAGTATCCCGCTGCGCTGTTTCAGGACGGCGACCTTGCGGCCCAGCAGCGCCTGGGCGGCCGTGGCGCCCAGCGCCACCAGCAGCCGAGGGGCGATGCGGCGCACTTCTTCCAGCAGGAAGGGGCGGTAATAGGCGATGTCGCCGGCATCCGGCTTCTGATGCAGGCGCCGCTTGCCGGTCTGGGTGAATTTGAAGTGCTTCACCGCATTGGTGACATAGGCCTTGTCCCGCCCCACCCCGGCCTCTTCCAGCGCCCGGTCGAACAGGCGGCCGGCGGGGCCGACGAAGGGGCGGCCCTGGCGGTCTTCCTCGTCACCCGGCTGTTCGCCCACGAACATCAGCGGCGCCCCCTCCGGCCCCTCGCCGGGCACGAAGGTCTGGCCCAGGGCCCAGGGGGCTTCGGGGCGCGTACCGGGGGCGGTTTCGGGCAGCAGGGACGACTGGCGCATGTCCCGGCAACCGTTGGCGAGGGCGCAGGTTGCGCGAAACGCAGCGGGGCGGCTTTTCCACGCGGGTCCGCCCTGATACATAAACCGGCTCTATTCATCACCAGGGCGTGCGGATTCGCGCGCCCGCTTCGGCACGGGATTGCACAAGCCATGAAGTTCTCGGTGGATCGGGCCGTGCTGCTCAAGGCCCTGGCGCATGTGCAGAGCGTGGTGGAGCGGCGGAACACCATCCCCATCCTCGCCAATGTCATGCTGGCGGCCCATGAGGGGGCGCTGACCCTGACGGCGACGGATATGGAGATCGCCATCGTCGAGGCGGTGCCCGGCGTCACCGTCACCCGCGCGGGCCGCACCACGGCGCCGGCCGCGACGCTGTATGAAATCGTCCGCAAGCTGCCGGACGGTGCCAAGGTGGAGCTGGACCACCCGGGCGGCGACGCGCCCCTGGCGCTGCGCGCCGGCCGTTTCGCCACCAGCCTGATGGTGCTGCCGGTGGAGGACTTCCCCTCCATGACCGAGGGCAAGCTGCCGCACAGCTTCGAGCTGCCGGCGATGACCCTGCGGGAGCTGGTGGACCGCACGAAGTTCGCCATCTCCACGGAGGAGACGCGCTACTACCTCAACGGCATCTATATGCACGCCACGGAATCGGATGGTCAGAAGGTGCTGCGCGCCGTTGCCACCGATGGCCACCGGCTGGCGCGCGTGGAGGAGCCGCTGCCGGAGGGTGCCGCCGGAATGCCGGGCGTCATCATTCCCCGCAAGACGGTCAACGAGATCCGCAAGCTGGCGGAAGAGAGCCATGATCCGGTGGAGATCCGCCTCTCCGACACCAAGATCCGCTTCGCCTTCGGCTCCGTGCACCTGACCAGCAAGCTGATCGACGGCACTTTCCCGGAATATGATCGCGTCATCCCGCGCGGGAACGACAAGATCCTGACGGTGGACAAGAAGGCCTTCGCGGAAGCCGTGGCGCGCGTCGCCGCCATTTCCTCCGAGCGCTCCCGCCCCGTGAAGCTCTCCCTGAAGGCGGACAGCCTGACGCTGACCGCCAGCAGCCCGGACCAGGGCCAGGCGGAGGAGGAGCTGGACGGCGACACCGTGGCCTATAGCGGCGCGGGCATCGAGATCGGCTTCCAGGCGCGCTACCTGTCGGACATCACCGACCAGATCGCCGAGAAGGTGGAATTCCGCTTCGCCGACGGCTCCGCGCCGACGGTGGTGGTGGATGCGGCGAAGCCGGAAGCGCTCTACGTGCTGATGCCGATGCGCGTCTGACGCGGCCAGCCGGGGGCGTGCGCCCCCGTTGCATTCAGTGCTCGGCCAGGGGTGTCTCATCCCTGGCCGTTGCCGTTTTCAGGGCCCTTCCATGCGCCCCGCTGCCGGAACGATGGCTCAATCGTGTTCCGGCTGCGGGTTGGCGCGGCGGTCCGCGGGGCGCAGCTAAGGGCCGCGATAACCGCGAGAGGACCGCATGAAGCAGACCATTGCCGCGCTGACGCTCTCCCTGCTGGCCGTGCCGGCCCTTGCTAAGGAAGCGCCAACGAGCCTGACCCCTGCCTCCGATGCCGCCGTCACCTATGCGGTACAGGGCCCCGGCCGGCCGGAGGTCAGCATGATCATCGCCTGGAACCGGACGCAGGATAAGATGCGCATCGACGCCGCCACCCTGCCGGGCTGGGTGCTGTCCGAGCCACGGGAGAACCGCGCCTTCATCGTGGTGGATGAGCAGCGCCGCTACATGGCCCTGCCGGCCAATGCGGCGAGGGAGATGGAACCCCGCCTGCCGCCCGGCGTGCGGCTGACCGAGGCGGGTTCCGATACCGTGGCTGGCCTTCCCTGCACGGTATGGAATTTCGAGGGTGCCCAGCCGGGTGACGGCGATGGCAGCATCTGCATGACCGATGCGAACCTGCTGCTGCGGCTCGAGGGCAAGTCCCGGAGCGGGCAGGGCCTGCGGATGGAAGCGCAGACCGTTGCCACGGGTCCGCAGGATGCCGCGCGCTTCACGGTGCCGCAGGGCTACCAGCAGATCACCCCGCAGCAGGGCGCCGCGCCGGCGCGCTGAGGCGGGCGCCCTCCCAAGGCGGGGGCGGTGGTGCTAAGTCCCCGGTGTGATCACCCCCACGCTCCGCCTCACCCGCCTGATGCTGCGGGATTTCCGCAGCTACGCCTCGCTGGACCAGCCTATCGCCGGCGGGATCGTCGTGGTGACGGGGGCCAACGGTATCGGCAAGACCAACCTGCTGGAGGCGATCAGCCTGTTGGGGCCCGGCCGGGGGCTGCGCGCCGCCAAGGGCGCCGAGCTGGGCCGCCGGGAGGGCGAGGAAAGCCTTGCCTGGGCCGTGGCGGGTCATTTCGATGGGCCGGAAGGGCCGGTCGTCATCGGCACCGGCGCCGAGGCGGGGCACGACCGGCGGAGCTTCCGCCTGGATGGCGGCCCGGTGCGCAACCAGGCCGAGATCGCCCGCCATTCCGCAACGCTGTGGCTGACGCCGCAGATGGACCGCCTGTTCCAGGAAGCCGCCTCCGGCCGCAGGCGGTTCCTGGACCGGCTCGTCTGGGCGCTGGAACCCACCCATGCGCGGGATGTGGGCGCCCATGACGCGGCGATGACCCAGCGCAACCGGCTGCTATCCGAGGGGCGGCGCGATGCCGGCTGGCTGGCCGCGCTGGAGGACACCATGGCCCGCCATGCCGTGGCGGCGGTGGCATCCCGCCGGGCCCTGGCGACAAGGCTGAACGCCGTGCTCGCGGCCGGGCTGGCGGGAAGCTTCCCGGCCACGCGGCTGGAATTGCTCTGCCCGATCGCCGCCGCGCTGGACGAGCAGCCGGCTTTGGCGGTGGAGGACGCCCTGCGGGCCGGGCTG
>JH600017.1 GCA_000245075.1 Acetobacteraceae bacterium AT-5844 | reverse complement strand
AGCGCACCGCGGCCGGCCCGCAGCGCACGGCCGCTGGCCCGCAGCGCTCCAACGCTTCCGGCAACCGCCCCCTGAACCAGGGTGAGCAGGCGGCCCGCCTGCGCGCGCTGGAGGAGCATCGCCGCCTGGAAGCCCAGCGTGAGCGCGAGGCGCGTGAGCGTCAGGCGCTGATGCTGCGCAGCGCGGCGGAAGAGGCCGCGCGCAAGGCTGAGGAAGAGCGGCGCGCCGCTGAGGAAGCCGCTGCCCGCGCCGAGCAGGAAGCGCGTGAGAAGATCGAGGCCGAGGCCCGCCGCAAGGCGGAGGAGGAGGCGCGCCGCAACGCGCCCCCGCCGCCCCCGGCTGCTGCGCGCCCCGCGCCGCGTGATGGCGGCCGCGATATGGGCCGCGATTCCGGTCATGGTCCGCGTCCTGGTGCCAGTGGGCCGCAGCGCGCTGGTGGCCCTGGCGCCGCTGGTGCTGGCCAGTTCCGTCGCCCCGGTGCGGCTCCGGCCGCGGCTCCGGCCGGTGCTGCTTCGCCGCGCCTGACGCTGCGTGGCCGTGAAGAGGGTGGTGAGGAAGAGCGTCGCAGCCCGACCCGCCGCCCGGCTGGCCCGCTGGCGGCCAAGAAGCCGATGCCGGTGCCGGTCAAGAAGGCTCCGCCGTCTGACCGCCGCCGTGAGGGCAAGATCGACGTCGCCGCCGCGATCGAGGGCGAGGACGAGCGCAGCCGCTCCATGGCGTCCGTCCGCCGCGCCCGTGAGCGCGAGCGGCGGCAGCAGGAGCTGCAGCGCCTGCGTAATGATGGCGTGAAGGTCGTGCGCGACGTCGTCGTGCCGGAAGCCATCACGGTGCAGGAACTCGCCAACCGCATGGCCGCCCGTGGCGGCGAGGTGGTGAAGGCGCTGTTCCGCATGGGCGTGATGGCGACGCTGACCCAGACCATCGATGCCGATACGGCGGAGCTGGTGGTCAACGAGTTCGGCCACCGCGTGAAGCGCGTTTCCGAAGCCGATGTCGAGCAGGGCCTGGAAGGCGTGGTGGACGTCGAGGCGGACCTGCAGCCGCGCGCGCCCGTCGTGACCATCATGGGCCATGTCGATCACGGCAAGACCAGCCTGCTGGACGCGCTGCGCAAGACCGACGTGGCGGCGCGCGAGGCCGGTGGCATCACGCAGCATATCGGCGCCTATCAGGTGACGATCGCCGGTGGCCAGAAGATCACCTTCCTGGACACGCCGGGCCACGAGGCCTTCACGGCCATGCGTGCCCGCGGTGCGTCCGTGACGGACATGGTGGTGCTGGTGGTGGCGGCGGATGACGGCGTGATGCCGCAGACCATCGAGGCCATCAACCACGCCAAGGCGGCCGGCGTGCCGATGATCGTGGCGGTCAACAAGATCGACAAGCAGGGCGTCAACCTCGACCGCGTGCGCAACGAGCTGCTGCAGCATGAGGTGGTGGTGGAATCCCTGGGTGGCGACACGCAGGAGATCCAGGTCTCGGCGCTGAAGGGCACCAATCTCGACAAGCTGCAGGAAGCCATCCTGCTGCAGGCCGAGGTGCTGGACCTGCGCGCCAACCCGGACCGCGCCGCCGAGGGCGCCGTGATCGAGAGCAAGCTGGACAAGGGCCGTGGCCCTGTGGCCACCGTGCTCGTCCAGAAGGGCACGCTGCGCCAGGGTGACCTGGTGGTGGCCGGCGCCGAATGGGGCCGCGTGCGCGCCATGCTGGACGACAAGGGCCGCCAGGTGAAGGAGGCGGGCCCGAGCCTGCCTGTGGAGATCCTGGGCCTGTCCGGCGTGCCGACCGCCGGCGAGACCTTCGTGGCTGTGGAGAACGAGGGCCGTGCCCGCGAGATCTCCGAGTACCGCCAGCGCGTGGCCCGCGAGAAGCAGGCCGCCGCCGCCGGTGCCGCCCGTGGCACGCTGGCCGACATGATGGCGCGCGTCGCCGCCGGCCAGCAGAAGGAGGTCGCCGTCGTCGTCAAGGCCGACGTGCAGGGCTCCGCCGAGGCGCTGGTCGTGACGCTGAACAAGCTGTCGCGTGATGAGGTGAAGGTCCGGGTGCTGCATAGCGCCGTGGGTCAGATCACCGAGTCCGACATCCAGCTCGCCAAGGCGTCCAACGCCGTGGTCGTGGCCTTCAACGTCCGTGCGACCAGCCAGGCGCGCGAGATGGCGAACCGCGACGGCGTCGACATCCGCTACTACTCCATCATCTACCAGGTGGCGGACGACGTGGAGGCGATGGTGCGCGGCAAGCTGGCGCCCATCCAGCGGGAGAAGTTCCTGGGCTACGCGCAGATCCTCGAGGTCTTCGAGGTCAAGCGCGTGGGCAAGATCGCCGGCTGCCGCGTCACGGAAGGCGTGGTCAAGCGCGGCTGCGGCGTCCGCCTGCTGCGCGACGGCGTGGTGATCCACCAGGGCGAGCTGGCGACGCTGCGCCGCTTCAAGGACGACGTGAAGGAAGTCACGAACGGCTACGAATGCGGCATGAGCTTCGCCAACTACGACGACATCCGCATCGGCGACCAGATCGAGTGCTACGAGACCGAGACGGTCGCGGCCACCTGATCCCGCCCAGAGTGTTCGCATGACACGCAGCCCGGCGGGAGACCGCCGGGCTGCGGTTCTTTTCGGAAGATCCCATCATGGCCAAGCAACCGGCCGGCAGCGGCCCCAGCCAGCGTATGCTGCGCGTCGCGGAAGAAGTGCGGCATGCGCTTTCTGCCGTGTTCACCCGTGGCGAGATCCACGACGAGGCGCTGTTCGACACGCGCATCACCGTGACGGAAGTGCGCGCTTCCCCCGATCTCAAGCACATGACCTGCTTCGTCAGCGCTCTCGGCCGCAAGCCGTCGGCGGAGGAAATCGCCGGTCTGCGCCGCATCCAGCCCTGGCTGCGCAAGCAGGTGGCACGTGCCGTGCGCCTGAAATTCGCGCCCGAGCTGCATTTCCAGCCCGATGAGGCCCTGGAATACGCGGCGAAGATCGATACCGTGATGCGGCGGCCGGAAGTGCAGCAGGACCTGCACGCCGCTCCCGCCAAGCCCGGCCTGCCCGCCGGGGAAACCGACCCCGAAACCGAGGACGAATGAGCAACCGCCTCCCGCCGGCCGAGCCTCCGCAGCACGCCCCTGTCATTCGCATCACCGCCATGCCGTCGGATACCAATCCGGCGGGCGATATCTTCGGCGGCTGGCTGATGGGTATCATGGACATGGCCGCCGCCTCGGCCGCCACCCGCCGCGCCCGTGGCCGCTGCGCCACCGTGGCGGTGGAGGGGATGAGCTTCCTCTCGCCGGTGCGCGTGGGCGACGAGGTCTCCTGCTACGCCGAAATCGTCTCGGTTGGCCGCACCTCCATGAAGGTGAAGGTGGAGGCCTGGCGGCGGGAGCGGGAAGGGGAGCACATGAACCGCGTCACCGCCGCGGAGTTTACCTTCGTGGCCCTGGACCAGACCGGCCGCCCGCGCCCCGTGCCGGCGGCCTGAGACGCTACCCGCTGCAATATCGATCGACTGGAACTGACAGAATGCCTCGCCCGCACCGCAAGCCACGTGGAATCCCGCTGGACGGCTGGTTGATCGTCGACAAGCCTACCGGCATGGGCTCCACCGATGTGGTGAACAAGCTGAAGCGTGCCTTCAACGCGCAGAAGGTGGGGCATGGCGGCACGCTGGACCCGCTGGCGACGGGCGTCCTGCCCATCGCCTTCGGCGCCGCCACCAAGACCGTTCCCTATGTGATGGACGGCACCAAGACCTATCGCTTCACGCTGAAATTCGGCGATGAGCGCGACACGGACGATGCCGATGGCAAGACCATCGCCACCTCCGATGCCCGCCCGACCGATGAGCAGATCCGCGCGGCGCTGCCAGCCTTCATCGGCGACATCATGCAGGTGCCGCCCATCTATTCCGCCATCAAGGTGAATGGCGAGCGGGCCTATGACATGGCGCGCGAGGGCCAGCTGGTCGAACTCGCCCCCCGCCCGGCGCGGGTGGACAAGTTCGAGCTGGAATCCCGCCCGGATGTGGATACCGCCGTCTTCACCGTGCAGTCGGGCAAGGGCGTCTATATGCGCTCCCTCGCGCGCGATATTGCCCGCGCGGTGGGCAGTGTCGGGCATATCGCCACCCTGCGCCGCATGCGGGTCGGGCCTTTTCTCGAAGAGGCCGCGATTCCGCTGGACAAACTCATCGCTTCGGAGGATACCCCGCCTCCTTCCCCGGACCTCCTGCTCCCCGTAACGACCGCGCTGGCCGACATCCCGGCACTGGCCCTAACGGACGCAGAGGCTGCCCGCCTTTCCTTCGGTCAGACCATGTCACTGGTCGAGCTGATGGGGCGGATCCCGGACGACGCCAACCCCGCTGGTGGGCTGGTGCGCGCGATGGCGGGGGGGCGCCTGAAGGGCCTCGCCCGGCTGGAGGACGGATTGCTCCGCCCCGAACGCTGGCTTGGCCCGGGTGAGAACATACTCGTCGCACCGCCGCCCGTGAGCGCGGATGCCGACACAGAACTGAAAGGCTGATGCCGATGTCGACGATCACCGCCGAGCGCCGCGCTGAGATCATCAAGGAATACGCCACGAAGGAAGGCGACACGGGTAGCCCGGAAGTGCAGGTCGCCCTGCTGTCCGAGCGCATCTCCTCGCTGACCGAGCACCTGAAGGCCCACCCGAAGGACTTCCACAGCCGCCGTGGCCTGCTGGTCCTGGTCGGCCAGCGCCGTGGCCTGCTCGACTACACCAAGAAGAAGAGCCAGGCCCGCTATGAGAGCCTGATCGGCCGCCTCGGCCTGCGCCGCTGATCGCAGCGCATCGCTTCTGAAAACGCCGGTCTCCGCGAGGAGGCCGGCGTTTTTGTTTGTGCACGGGGCCAGAGAGGGCGCTGCCCTCTCCGGACCTCTCCCGCCGGGGTGGAAAGTCCACCCCGGACCCCGCTTCGAGTTTGGGTCTATGCCCAGGCCTAAAGCGGTGAGCTGAAAATCAGCGATTTTAGATATTTATAACGGCCACGCGGGCTGCACCCTCAGTCGCCGA
>JH600016.1:7673-26595 GCA_000245075.1 Acetobacteraceae bacterium AT-5844 | reverse complement strand
CAGCGCAGCCGCATGCGCATGCCCACAGCCACGCCGGCCCGCCCCCCGGCGCCGCCCGTGCCAGCCGCCCCCCGCCGGGCCAGGGGCCGATGTTGCTGCCAGGGGTGAAGGCCATCATCGCCGTGGCCTCCGGCAAGGGCGGCGTGGGCAAATCCACCACGGCGGTCAACCTCGCTGTCTCCCTTGCCGCCGAGGGGCTGAAGGTCGGGCTGCTGGATGCCGATATCTACGGCCCTTCCCTGCCCCAGATGCTCGGCACGCGGGAAAAGCCGCGCGCCACGGGCGGGCGCATCATCCCGATCTCGCGCTGGGGGCTGAAGGCCATGTCCATCGGCTTCCTCGTCGAGGAAGAGACGCCGATGGTCTGGCGCGGCCCGATGGTGATGGGCGCGCTGGAGCAGATGCTCGGCCAGGTGGAATGGGGCGAGCTGGACATCATGGTGGTGGACATGCCCCCCGGCACCGGGGATGCGCAGCTCACCATGAGCCAGCGCGTGCCGCTGGCCGGCGCCGTCATCGTCTCCACACCGCAGGATGTCGCGCTGATCGACGCCCGGCGCGGCGTGCGCATGTTCCAGAAAGTGAATGTGCCGGTGCTCGGCCTCATCGAGAACATGTCCTATTTCTGCTGCCCCAACTGCAACCACCGCGCCGAGATCTTCGGCCATGGTGGCGCGAGGGCGGAGGCGGAGCGCATGGAGGTGGAGTTCCTCGGCGAGTTGCCGCTGAAGCTCGCCATCCGTGAGCTGGCCGATGCCGGCACGCCCATCGCCATCGCCCAGCCGGAGAGCGAGGAGGCACGGACCTACCGCGCCATCGCCAACCGGATCAGCGCCAAGGTGTTGCAAGGCAAGGCGGCCCCTGCCGGGCCGCGTTTCGTGGTGGAGTGACGCGAATGTCGGATACCGGCCTGCAAGTCGGCTTCGTCCTGTTCCCCCGGCTCATGCATCTGGATTTCGCTGGGCCGTGGGACGTGCTGGCCAATCTGCCCGGCGCCACGCTGCATGTGGTGGCGAAGGACCGCGCGCCCATCATCAGCAGCAGCGGCCTGGCGACGCTGCCCACCACCACCTTCGCGGAGTGCCCGCAGCTCGATCTGCTCTGCGTGCCGGGCGGCGGCGGCCATCTGCAGGCCATGGAGGATGAGGAGACGCTCGATTTCCTGCGGCGGCAGGAGCCGGGATGCCGCTTCGTCACCGCCGTATGCACCGGCGCGCTGGTGCTGGCGGCGGCCGGGCTGCTGAAGGGCTACAAGGCCACCACGCACTGGAATTCGCATGATCGGCTGGCCGCCTTTGGCGCCATTCCGGAAAAGGGCCGCGTGGTGGTGGACCGCAATCGCATCACCGGCGGCGGCGTGACGGCGGGCATCGATTTCGGCCTCACCATGCTGGCGGCGCTGCAGGGAGAGGCCTTCGCGCGCCGGGTGCAGCTCGGCATTGAATACGCGCCCGAGCCGCCCTTCCCCGATGGCGGCAGCCCCGACACGGCGGAGCCCGCCACGGTGGAAGCGGCGCGGGAAGCCACGGCGGGCTACCGTGCCAATATGGCGGAAGTCGATGCGCGGGTGTTGAGCCGGCTGGCTCAGGCCACTTCGTAATCGGCGGCCATACGCAGGTCGCGCAACGGGCGCACCCGGTCGATCGATTCCTGATAGGTCGGGTGCGCCTTGTAGGCGGCGAGCGCGGCGGCATCGGCGAATTCGCCATACACCACCACATCCACGTCATTGCCCAGCTGGTCGACCTTGCCGTTCAGCGTGACTTCCAGGCGGCTGGCATGGGGAATGGTCTTCAGGATGGAGAGGCCCTCCAGCACCGCGCCCACATCCTCGCGGTTGCGGGCGCGGAAGAAGACGATGTGGCGGATCATGGCGTTCTCCAATCAAGCGGAAGGCGCCCGCATAACCCGCCCGGCCCGTTGAGGCTACGGTGGGAGGCTACGGGCCTGTCCGGCCCTGTTCCTGCCGCCGCTTGCCCCAGGCATAGCCGAGGCCGAGCGCCACGACGACGAGCAACGCTGTCGCCGCATCGTTGAAGACGAAGGTCAGCACGGCCCAGATCAGCCCGAGCACGGCACCGACGACCCAGATACCCACTGACAGTGCCGCGAAGAGCAGCATCATCGGAAAGCCGAAGATCAGCAGCACCAGCAGCATCAGGATCCAGAACATCCGCTACTCCCCTCCTTGGCGGCGGCGGGCCTGGGATTTGGCCCGAAGCGCCGCGCTGCCGGGAATGTCGTGCTTCGCGGTCGCGCGTCCAAGGGCGAATCCGCCGACGCCCGTCAGCAGCAGGATGGCGCCGAGGTCACCCACCAACGCATGGGCCAGCGGAATACCGACGAGCAGCACGGCGACGATGACACCCACCGCCAGCCAATGGTGTGGCAGCAAGGCCGGCCACAGCCGGAAGCGTGGTTTGGCCTTGGGTTTGGGCTTGGACTTCCCGCCCCGCGCCGCGGCCGGGCGCGGAGACGCGGCACGCGATGCCGCCGCCGCCCGGGCCGGACGCGCGCCAGGGGAGGACGAACCGGCAGGCGACGAACCGGAGGGCGGCGCCGGCGGCAGAGGTCAGCCCTCCCGGCCCAGCATCGCCATCAGCTCGCGCCACTCGCGCTTGGACAGCCCGCTGCCGGGCTGTTCCACCGCCTCGCCGGCCAGCAGGCGGCGGGTGACAGCCAGCATCTGGGCCGAAAGGGTCTCGGAGCCCAGGCGATAGTCCCGGAAGGCCTCGGCGACGGCGGGCACCCAGGCGTCCAGCACGTTGATCATGGCATCGGCATAGACGCGGATCTCGTACTGGGCGTGGGCATCGGCCCGCAGGCGCAGGAAGTGCAGCAGGTTGTGGAGGTCGGTCTTCCAGTACCACTGCGTATAGGTGTTGAGGGTGAGGTTCATCCGCGCCAGCTCACGCGCCAGGCCCTGGCGGGAGGGATCGCGCGGGTTGCCCGCCTCATCCTCGTTCAGCATTTCTTCATAGTGGTCGTAGGTCTGGTGCGCATCCTGCCGCAGCAGGTGCAGCACGCGCGCCGCCTCGTCGCCGGAGAGGACATCGCCGCGCCCCTGGCGGTTGTTGGAGGATTGCGCCGCCAGCTGTTCCGGTGCCGGGATGTAGAACTCCCGGTCCATCAGGGAGTAGCGGGCCGAATACTCATTCACATTGGCCGTGCGGTGACGGATCCACTGCCGCGCCACGAAGATGGGCAGCTTTACGTGGAACTTGATCTCGCACATCTCGAAGGGCGTGCTGTGCCAGTGCCGCATCAGGTAGCGGATGAGGTTGCGGTCCTCGCTGACCGCGCGGGTGCCGCGGCCGTAGGAGACGCGCGCGGCCTGCACCACGGCCGAGTCGTCGCCCATATAGTCGATGACGCGAACAAAGCCGTGGTCCAGCACCGGAATCGGGTCGAACAGCATCGCCTCGAGGGCGGGCACGGTGGGGCGGCGGGTTTCGGCGCGGGCGGCCTTGGCCTCCGCCAGTTCCTGCTGCTGCGCCTCGGTCAGTTCCATGCTCGTCCCCAAAGTCGAAAAAGGCCGAGGGTACCCAGCCCCTCGGCCGCAGGGCATTACCCTCTGCCGCGCGGCGCGCCAACCACCATCCTCACGGGCCAGGGATGAAGGCCCCTTAAGCCATTCAGGCAACAGGATTTCTGGCGACGACGGGCCACTGCGTAGGGCGGGCCCTCACCGACTCGCCGTCAGCACATGCGCACGCATCCGGCCGCCGATCTGCCCTTCCCCGAAACGGCGCGCCAGGGCATCGGCCGCGGCCTGCGTCGCCTCATCCAGCCGGCTGGCGTCGCGGGCCTCGATCTCGTGCCGAAGCGGCGTGCCCTGGCATATGCCCCGGGCCGCGAAATGCGCATCGGGCGCTGTGCCGATCCGCTCGACGGTTTCCACCGCCACCGAACTGAAGCCGGCGCTCCGCAGTTCGGCCTCCACCGGCCCTGTCTCATACAGGCCATGCGGAACGCGGGAGGCGAAGGTCGGCGGATCGTTGGGGAAGAACTCCGCCACCGCTTTCGCCACGACATCGGCGAAATCATTCATCTCGATCCGGTCCCACACGCTGAACAGGTAGTGCCCGCCCGGCCGCAGCACGCGATAGGCCTCGGCGAAAGCGCGGGGCCGGTCGGGGAAGAACATGACGCCGAACTGGCAGACCACGGCGTCGAACTCGCCGTCCGGATAGGGCAAGGCCTGGGCATCCGCCTGCCGCCAGGAGACGCGGGGCGAGGGTAACAGGCGCTGCGCCACGTCCAGCATCGGCTGGTTGAGGTCCGTCGCCTCGATGGTCGTCTCCGCCGGCAGGCTCTCTGCCAGGGCGCGGGTGACGGCCCCTGTTCCGGCCGCCGTCTCCAGGACGCGGCCGGGGCGGAAAATACCGAGGCGGGCCGCCATTTCCCGCGCGTAAATATCGAACCGCATCGGAACCATGTACTTCTCGTACAGGTCCGGCATGGAGCCACGGAAAACCCTGTCGGTGTCCATGATTGCTGCCTTCCACGGCCAGGTGGACTACGCCCCCTCACCCGCACTCTAGCACGCCTCGGTGGCGCGGGCGCCTGCGGCGAAGCCCGGGGGCCGCATGGCCTTGCCCCAGCCCCGGCCTGGTGTTTGCATGCCACTCCCCTTGCGACACACCCAGGAGGCTCCGCCGCATGTCCGTCATCGACCATATCCGCCGCTATCAGGACGAGCTGACGGCCATTCGCCGGGACTTCCACATGCATCCGGAACTGGGCCTCGAAGAGCATCGCACCGCCGCGATCGTGGCGGAGAAGCTGGAATCCTGGGGCATCGAGGTGCATCGCGGCGTCGGCAAGACCGGCGTGGTGGGCGTGCTGCGCTCCGGCAAGGGCAACCGCGCCGTGGGCCTCCGCGCCGATATGGACGCCCTGCCGATGAGCGAGAAGACCGGCCTCGCCTACAGCAGCACCGTGCCGGGCAAGATGCATGCCTGCGGCCATGACGGGCACACCACCATGCTGCTCGGCGCCGCCAGGTACCTGGCGGAGACGAAGAATTTCGACGGCACCGTGCACTTCATCTTCCAGCCGGGCGAGGAAGGCTGCGGCGGCGCGCTGGCCATGCTGGAGGACGGGCTGTTCGAGCGCTTCCCCTGCGATGCCATCTTCGGCATGCACAACCGCCCCGGCATGCCGGTGGGCGAATATGGCATCCGCCCCAACGCCACCGCCGCGGGCGGCGCCTTCTTCGACATCACCATCAACGGCAAGGGCGCCCATGGCGCGCGGCCGGAAGTGAGCATCGACCCGGTGATCGCCGCATGCCAGATCGGCACCGCGTTGCAGAGCATCGTGGCGCGCAACGTCTCCCCCTTCGAGCCGGCGGTGATCAGCGTCACCAAGATCCAGGGCGGCGATGCCTATAACGTCATCCCCGACACGGCGACGCTCGCCGGCACCGCCCGCTTTTTCTCCCGCGAGGTGGCGGCGCAGATCGAGGAAGGCATCAAGCGCGTGGCGGAAGGCGTCGCGGCGGGCCTCGGCTGCACGGCGGAGGTGGATTTCCGCCTGATCTTCGCCCCCACCATCAACGACCCCGAACTGACCACGGCCTATGCCGATGCCGCCGCCGAGCTGGTGGGCGAGGCCAATGTGGCCCGCAACAAGGAGCCGGGCATGGGGTCGGAAGATTTTTCCTTCATGATGGAAAAGGTTCCGGGCGCCTATATTCATGTCGGCAACGGCCCGGGCGCCACCCCGCACAACCCGGCCTATAACTTCAACGACGAGACGACGCCCTTCGGTGCCGCTCTCTATGCCCGCATTGTCGAGACCCAGCTCCGCAAGGGCTGACGTCACGGGGACGTGACATCGCGCCGCGATCGGGCTGATCTCGATCAAGGCGGGAGACCCGGCCGGGGCTCAGGAATGTCCACGGGGCCACGGGCAGCCGTTCCGGCCTGCCCGCCGCCCCTCCGTGTGAAGGAGCGCCGCCCATGATCGCCACCTCCATTTTCCCCGGCCGCTACGTCCAGGGCGCGGGAGCCCTGGAAGCCGTTGGTGAGGAGGCGGCGCGGCTGGGCCGTAAGCCCTTCGCCATTGTCGATGCCGCTATCGCCCGCATGGTCTCGCCCTCGCTGGTGGGCAAGGACGGCGCACCCATGGCGCAGAACGCCTTTGGCGGCGAATGCAGCGACCCCGAAATCGAGCGCCTGGCCGGTGAGGCCAGGGGCATGGGGGCCGATGTCATCCTCGGCGTCGGCGGCGGCAAGGCGCTGGATACCGCCAAGGCCGTGGCGCATACGCTGAAGGCGCCGGTCATCATCGTGCCGACCCTGGCCTCGACCGATGCGCCGACCAGTGCGCTCTCCGTCATCTACACGCCGGAAGGCGCCTTCTCCCGCTACCTCTTCCTGCCGCGCAACCCCGATGTGGTGCTGGTGGACAGCGCCATTATCGCCCGTGCCCCGGCCCGCTTCCTGGTTGCCGGCATGGGCGATGCCCTCTCCACCTGGTTCGAGGCGGAGGATTGCCGTGTGAAGGGCGCGGGCAACATGACCGGGCGCGCGGGCAACAGCACCGCCTACGCCCTCGCCCGCCTCTGCTACGACACGCTGCTGGAGTATGGCGAGCAGGCCCTGCGTGCCGCCGAGAAGCAGGTCGTGACGCCGGCGCTGGAGCGCATCATCGAGGCCAATACCTTGCTCTCGGGGCTCGGCTTCGAGAGTGGCGGCCTCTCCGCCGCGCACGCCATCCATAACGGGCTGACCCAGCTGCATGACACCCACGCCTATTGGCACGGTGAGAAGGTGGCCATCGGCACCCAGGCCCTGACCGTGCTGGGCGGCCGCCCGCCGGGGCTGATCGATGAAGTCTTCGAGTTCAGCGCCGCGATCGGCCTGCCCACCACGCTGAACCAGATCGGCCTCGGCGCAGCCACGGATGCGGAACTGATGAAGGCCGCCCAGGCCGCCTGCGCCGAGGGCGAGACCATTCATAACGCGCCCTATGCGGTCTCGCCGGAGGCCGTGCTGGCGGCGCTGCGGACGGCGGACGCCATCGGGCACGCCCAGGGCTAGGCTTATCGGAGAGGGGTGCGACCAGCGCTTACGGTTATGGCGCCACCCCTCTCGATTTCCGCGCGAGGATCGCCTATATCCCGCTTGCTCACCTTCGGGTGGCTATGGCGATAAACGGTATTTGGAATAAGCATTGCGGACCCGGGGGCAGTGCCCGGCGTCTCCACCAATTCACCCGCCAGGGATCGTATGGCGGTGGCATGGGGACGACACAGCTTCGACGCGTGCGGTAAAGACTTACCTTTTGCCCGGCATTGTACCGCCGTTATCGGGCTATATCACAAGTGCCAACGATAACAGCCGCGAGGCTGTGGCGCTCGCTGCCTAACAATAGGTAAGCGCCGCCCGGGGGGAGCGGGGCAACAGAATCCCCCCACTTTCATACACCTGGCTACTATCCGCGTCCGGATGGCGTCTCTATTCTGCATCCACTCGGGGTATTTGTGATGACGAATGACGCGAAGCCGGTAGAAAGCCTTCTTCCCTACGAGCGGTGGACAGAAGATGCGATGCGCGAGGTTGCCTTGCGCGCGCTGGAACATGTCGGCGAGCACGGGCTGCCAGGCGAGCACCATTTCTACCTGACCTTCCGCACCGACGCGCCGGGCGTGCAGATCCCGGGCCACCTCAAGGCGCGCTACCCGGAAGAGATGACCATCGTCATCCAGCACCAGTTCTGGGACCTGAAGGTGGACCGGGCCAATGGCACTATGTCCATCGGCCTGTCCTTCGGCGGCGTACCGGCCAAGCTGGTCATTCCCATCGCCAGCATGACGGCGTTCTGGGACCCGCATGTGCGCATCGGCCTGCGCTTCGGCCCGCCAGAGACGGATGAGGGCGTGGCCGGTGAGGACGCCTCCGCCGAACCTGCCGCCCTCCCCGCGCGGGAGACCGAGGCCGCCACGACCCAGGATCAGGCGGAAAGCCCAACCCCTGAAGCCCCGGCCCAGGTCGTCAGCCTGGACGCCTTCCGCCGTCGCCCCTCTCGGGACTAACGGAGGCACGGGCTCTCTCACCGCTTGAGGAGAGAGCCCAGTATGCCCCGCACCAGCGCCCGCCCGACCTGCCCGCCGATTTGCGAGCCGACGCTGCGCGCCACCGATTTGGCGACCGCCTCGGCCACGCCCTGACGCTTCCCGCCCCCACCCGTCAAAATATCCGACAGCATGCCGCCCATGCCTCCGCCGCCCTGTTGCGGCATAGGCGCCTGGCGGCTGGTGCGCGGCACGGAGGTGCGCCGCTGCTGCGGCATGGGCGCGGGCGCGGTGCTGGCGCCACGGCCCCATGGGTCATTCTGGCGCACCGGCGCGGGCTGCTGGTTGGGCGCGCCCCAGGGCGAGCGCGGGCGGGGGTCCTCCGCCACCGTATCCGCCCGTTGTTGCAGCATTTCATAGGCGGAAACACGGTCCTGCACCGTGTCGTAACGGCCATGAAGAGGGCTGGCCGCCAGCGTGGCCGCGCGTTCCTCCTCGGTCACGATGCCCATGCGGGATTGCGGCGGGCGAATTTTCGTCCGCTCCACCATGCTGGGCACGCCACCCTTTTGCAGGGTGGAAACCAGGGCCTCGCCGACTTCCAGCTGGGTAATGGCTGTCTCGGTGCTGAAGGAGGGGTTGGGCCGGAAGGTCTCGGCCGCCGCACGTACCGCCTTCTGGTCCCCCGGCGTGAAGGCGCGCAACGCATGCTGCACGCGGTTGCCGAGCTGCCCCAGCACGGTCTGCGGCACATCCAGCGGGTTCTGGGTGACGAAGTAGACGCCGACGCCCTTGGAGCGGATCAGCCGCACCACCTGCTCCACCTTGTCCAGCAGCGCCTTGGGGGCATCCTTGAACAGCAGGTGTGCCTCGTCGAAGAAGAAGACCAGCTTGGGCTTCTCCAGGTCCCCCACCTCCGGCAATTCCTCGAAGAGTTCGGAGAGCATCCAGAGCAGGAAGGTGGCGTAGAGGCGTGGACTCTGCACCAGCTGGTCCGCCGCCAGCACGTTCACGGCGCCGCGGCCATCCGGCGTGAGTAGCATCAGGTCCGTCAGCTCCAGGGCCGGCTCGCCGAAGAAGTGCTCGGCGCCCTGCTGCTCCAGCACCAGCAGGCGGCGCTGGATGGTACCGATGGTGGCCTTGCTGATGTTGCCGTAATGCGCGGACAGCTCCGCCGCGCGCTCCGCCACATGGGCGAGCATGGCGCGGAGGTCCTTGAAGTCCAGCAGCAGCAGACCTTCGTCATCGGCCAGGGCGAAGGCGATGTTCAGCACGCCTTCCTGCGTGTCGTTCAGCTCCAGCAGGCGCGAGAGGAGCAGCGGGCCCATTTCCGAAACGGTGGCCCTGATCGGGTGCCCCTGGCGCCCGAACACGTCCCAGAACACGACCGGCGCGGCCTCATAGGCGAAATCCTGCACCCCCGTGCCCGCGGCGCGCTGTTCCACCTTGGGGTTGGGTGCGCCGGGCTGGCTGATGCCGGAAAGGTCGCCCTTGATGTCGGCGCAGAAGACGGGAACGCCCGCGCGGGAGAAAGCCTCCGCCATGACCTGCAGGGTGATGGTCTTGCCCGTGCCCGTGGCGCCCGCCACCAGCCCATGCCGGTTGGCCAGCTTCAGTTGCAGCCACTGCGGCTCGGTGCCGGCCGCCCCCAGCAGAATCGCTTCCGGTGGTGTCGCCATGCGCGGGTCCTCCTCGGCGGATAGCAGGCTCGTTTCCAGCCCTGCTGTCCAGTCAAGACAGCGGCGCCCCCTGCTGCTCCCCCTGCGGCGCCCCGCTTTGGGTTGGCTTACCGCCCGCGCTGCGCTACCTCCAGCCCCACAGCGACGCTGCCCTTGCCCGGCGGCGCCGGGACTCTTCCGAACTTTCTCCCCTGCCGGAGCGCGCCCGATGACCCCTGCCCTCGATACCCCCGTCGCCACCAGCGCGACCGAGACGGCCCCTGCCGCCGCCGCCCCGCAGCGTCCGGAGAACTTCCGGTACTCCCCGATGCTGCCGCTGGGCGAGGACAAGACCGTCTGGCGCAAGCTGGATATCGAGGGTGTCCGCACCATCGAGGTGGAGGGCAAGAAGGTCCTGAAGGTCTCCCCCAAGGCGCTGGAAGAACTGGCTTTCCATGCCTGCAAGGAAGTCTCCCACTACCTCCGCCCCGGCCATCTGGAGCAGCTCGCGAAAATCCTGAAGGACCCGGAGGCGAGCGCCAATGACCGCTTCGTGGCGCTGGACCTGCTGAAGAACGCCTCCATCGCCGCCGGCGGTGTGCTGCCGATGTGCCAGGACACCGGCACCGCCATCGTCTTCGGCAAGAAGG
The DNA here is from genome assembly GCA_000245075.1 of Acetobacteraceae bacterium AT-5844. Lineage (GTDB taxonomy): Bacteria > Pseudomonadota > Alphaproteobacteria > Acetobacterales > Acetobacteraceae > Pseudoroseomonas. Next base: position 16,264 of record JH600016.1, on the reverse strand, counting down.
GCCAGCGCGTCTGGGTCGAGGGTGATGAGGAGGAGGCGCTCTCCTACGGCGTCCACCGCACCTATACCGAGACCAACCTGCGCTACTCGCAGATGGCGCCGCTGACGGTGTTCGACGAGGTGAACACCGGCAACAACCTGCCGGTGCAGTTCGACATCTACGCCAACCCGGGCGACTACCATGCGGACGAGTTCCACATGATGTTCGTGCTGAAGGGCGGCGGGTCGGCCAACAAGACCTTCCTGTTCCAGCAGACCCGCGCGGTGCTGAACAAGCCGAAGCTGCTGGCCTTCCTGGAAGACAAGATCAAGTCCCTCGGCACCAGCGCCTGCCCGCCCTACCACCTGGCCATCGTCATCGGCGGCACCAGCGCCGAGACGACGCTGAAGACGGTGAAGCTGGCTTCCACCCGCTACCTGGACGAGCTGCCGACCCAGGGCAGCAAGGCCGGACACGGCATCCGCGACCCGGAGCTGGAAGCCGAGATCCACAAGCTGACGCAGAATATCGGCATCGGCGCGCAGTTCGGCGGCAAGTATTTCTGCCACGACGTGCGTGTGGTGCGCCTGCCGCGCCACGGCGCCTCCCTGCCCATCGGCATCGGCGTCTCCTGCTCGGCCGACCGTCAGGTGAAGACGAAGATCACCCCGGAAGGCGTGTTCATCGAGGCACTGGAGCACGACCCGGCCCGCTTCCTGCCCGAGACGACGGATGAGATCCTCGGCGGGGAGGTCGTGAAGATCGACCTGAACCAGCCGATGGACGCCATCCGCGCCACGCTGAGCCAGCACCCGGTGAAGACCCGCGTGTCGCTGACCGGCACCATCGTGGTGGCGCGCGACATCGCCCACGCCAAGCTGCAGGAGCGGCTGGACCGTGGCGAGGGCCTGCCGCAATACCTGAAGGACCACCCGGTCTATTACGCCGGCCCGGCCAAGACGCCGGAAGGCATGCCGACGGGCTCCTTCGGCCCCACCACCGCCGGGCGCATGGACAGCTATGTGGCCGCTTTCCAGGCCGCCGGCGGCAGCCTCGTGATGCTGGCCAAGGGCAACCGCTCCAAGGCCGTGACGAATGCCTGCAAGCAGTTCGGCGGCTTCTATCTGGGCTCCGTCGGCGGCCCGGCCGCACGGCTGGCGCAGGACTGCATCAGGAAGGTCGAGGTGCTGGAATATCCGGAACTCGGCATGGAAGCCGTGTGGAAGATCGAGGTCGAGGACTTCCCGGCCTTCATCGTGGTGGACGACAAGGGCAACGACTTCTACGACGGGCTGGAGTAAAGCCAGGGCAGCGCTGGGTGGGAGAGAATCGGCATGCTGGAGTTGCGGCCCAACTGTGAATGTTGCGACCGGGACCTTCCCGCCGATTCCCGCCTGGCGCTGATCTGCTCCTTCGAGTGCACCTTCTGCCGGGACTGCGCCGAGGCGCGCCTGGGCGGGCGGTGCCCGAATTGCGGTGGCGAACTGGTGGCACGCCCCATCCGGCCCCCCGCCAAGCTGGCCAGCTTCCCCGCCGGCACCACGCGGCGCCATCGCGCCCAGCCCTGCCCCGCTGCCCAGGAGTCCTGACCCATGTCCCGCCGCTTCATCAGCTCCGGGAGCCGCTTCGAGGAAGAGATCGGCTATTCCCGCGCCGTGGTGGATGGGGACTGGGTCTTCGTCTCCGGCACCACGGGCTACAACTACGCCACCATGGATATTTCCACGGATGTGGCGGAGCAGTGCGAGCAGACCTTCCGCAACATCGAGGCGGCGCTGCGCCAGGCTGGCGGGCAGATGCGGGACGTCGTGCGCGTCACCTACATCCTGCCCCGCCGGGAAGACTGGCCCGCCTGCTGGCCCATCACCCGCAAATGGCTGGGCGAGGCCCGGCCGGCGGCCACGATGATGCAGGCCGGATTGCAGGATGACGCCATGAAGATCGAGATCCAGGTGACGGCCCGCCTGCGGCGGCGCCAAGGGGACATGCTCTGATGCGCTTTTCCGTGGACCGCCTCGACCATCTGGTCATCACCGTGCGTGACGTCGAGATTTCCGCCTCCTGGTACCAGCGCGTGCTGGGCATGGAGCGCGAGGCGTTCGGCGAGAAGCTGCGCACGGCGCTTCGATTCGGCGGCCAGAAGATCAATCTGCGCCCGGCGGCATCGGATCAGCAGGATTGGTCGAGCAGCCACAACGCCCAGGTGGGTACGATGGATCTGTGCTTCATCGTCGCTGTGCGGGCCGAGGATATCGTGTCGCATCTCACGGAATGCGGCGTGACCATCGAGGACGGGCCTGCCCCGAAAGTCGGCGCCCTTGGGCCGATCACCTCGGTGTATTGCCGGGACCCGGACGGCAATCTCATCGAGATCTCGACTTACAGTCGGTAAATATTCCTCACCACGATCTTACCCCTCCGTTGCCACATTCTGGCGCCGATTGGCGCTAGACTGGCAGCATAGAGCCCAGGAGGGTGACATGAAGAAATCCATTCGCGCTTTGGCGCTGGCCGGTCTGACAGGCGTTGCCGTGATGGCCGCCGTGCCGTCTGCCGAGGCGCATGGTTGGCGCCGCGGCCCGAGTTCGGGTGCCGTCGTCGCTGGTGTTGTGGGCGGCTTGGCCCTTGGTGCGCTGGCTGGTGCGGCACTGGCCTCTCCGGCGCCTCCGCCCCGGGCTTATTATGCGCCGCCCCCGCCGCCTCCGGCTTATTACGCGCCGCCGGTGGCCTATTACGCCCCGCCCCCGCCGCCTCCCCCGGTGGTGGTGTATGAGACCCGGCCGCGGGTCTATTACCCGCGCAGCTACTACTGATTTCGCAGCCCCGGAGGGTCTCCCTCCGGGGTTTTTTCATGGGCCCCTGAATATTTCGGCCCTCGACGGCTTTCCCCATATGCGCGAAGACACCGGCGCTGAGGCCGCACCCCCTGCTGCCCGCCGAAGGCGTCGTTTTCCTGCCCCTGTCTGCACAGAGGCAGGTCCACCCGTTTTGGGGAGATGCTTTTCCGATGACCACCCAAACCCGCACCGAGACGGATAGCCTCGGCACCATCGAGATCGAGGCCGGCCGCTACTGGGGCCCGCAGACCGAGCGCGCCCGGCGGTTGTTCCAGATCGGCACGGAACAGTTTCCGCGTGGCCTGATCCGCGCGGTCGGACTTCAGAAGCAAGCAGCCGCAGAGGCCAACAAGGCACTTGGCGAGTTACCGGCCGACATCGCCGACCCCGTCATCGCCGCCGCCGCCGAGATTGCCGATGGCAAGCGCGACGCGGACTTCCCCCTGCCCGTCTGGCAGACCGGCAGCGGCACGCAAACCAACATGAATGCCAACGAGGTCATCTCGAACCGCGCGAATGAAATGCTGGGCCAGCCGCTCGGCACGCGGAAGCCGGTGCACCCGAATGACCATGTGAATCGCGGCCAGTCTTCCAACGACAACTTCCCGACCGTCATGCACATCGCCGCCGTCGAGGCTGTGACGCATGGCCTGCTGCCCGCCTTGCGCGTGTTGCACACATCGCTTTCCAAGCGCGCAGAAGAGTGGAAGGGCATCGTCAAGGTTGGCCGCACGCATCTGATGGATGCGGTGCCGGTGACGCTGGGGCAGGAATTCAACGCCTGGGCCAGCCAGATCGGGCATGGCATCGCGCGCGTGGAAGCCACGCTGCCGCGGCTGCTGCAACTGCCGCAGGGTGGCACGGCCGTCGGCACCGGCCTGAACCGCCACGCGGATTTCGACCGTGTGTTCTGCGAGCGCGTGGCCGCCCTCACCGGTCTTCCCTTCCGGCCCAACCCCGACAAATTCGAGGGCATGGGCGCACATGACGCATTCGTCGAGCTGCATGGCGCGCTGAACGTCCTCGCTGTTTCCTGCAACAAGATCGCCAATGACATCCGCCTGCTGGGCAGCGGCCCGCGCAGCGGCTTCTCGGAGCTTTTCATTCCGGCGGACGGGCTCTCCTCCTCCATCATGCCGGGCAAGACGAACCCGACGCAGTCCGAGGCGCTGACCATGGTCTGCGCCCAGGTGATGGGGAACCAGACCACCGTGACGGTGGCCGGCGCCCAGGGCCATCTGGAGCTGAACGTGTTCAAGCCCGTCATCATCCAGGCGGTGCTGCAATCGGTCCGGCTGCTGGGCGACGCGGCGGAAAGCTTCGCCCACAACATGGTGGACAAGCTGGAACCGAACCTGCCCCGCATCGCGGAGAACCTGGCGAAGTCGCTGATGCTGGTGACGGTGCTGAACCCGCGCATCGGCTACGACAAGGCCGTGGCCATCGGGAAGAAGGCGCTGGCCGAGAACCTGACGCTGCGCGATGCCGCCGACCAGCTCGGCTATGTGAAGCCCGAGGATTTTGACGCCTGGGTAAAGCCAGAGGAGATGGTCACCCCCGGCGCAACCTTGCCCGGCGGCGGCGGCTGATAGGGCTATGACGGGCGCGCATCTGGAGAAACGCTCCTTCTCGCTCGCCGGCCACCGGACGAGCGTGGCGCTGGAGCCGGCCTTCTGGCGCGCCCTCGAGAGGCTGGCGGCGGCGCGGGGGCTGCCGCTGGCGCGCCTCCTCCAACTGGTGGACGAGGCGCGGGTGGAGGGGGACATCCCCCTCGCCAGCGCCTTACGCGTCCACGCGCTGGAAGCGGCGCAAGCGTCGGAAAACGTTACACCTTTGGCTTAAGTTCCACGTAAGGTACTGATTTGTAAGTCTGGCATGGCCGTTGCTGGGGAACTTCCTGCCCAATTCCGGGCTTGGAAGCTGGACCATGCGCAAAACCCTGCTTGCGGCGGCCGCCGCGATAAGTTTGCTCGCGGGGGCCTCTACGGCCTCGGCGGCGAATTTCTCCTTCACCGGCAACTTCGCCCTCGACGACGACGTACAGTTGTTCAACTTCAACGTGACCTCGGAATCGATGGTGACGCTCCGCACGCTCTCCTATGCGGGCGGCCTCAATGCGGCCGGGGAGACGATCGCGCGCGGCGGCTTCGACCCCATCCTGATCCTGTACGATTCGGCCGGTAACGTCATTGATTGGAACGACGACCCCGGCCCCGGCGTGGTACCGACCGATCCCACGACCAACTCGTACTGGGATGCCTTCCTGACCGCCTTGCTGGCGCCCGGCTCCTACATCGTCAGCCTCACGCAATACGACAACTTCTCTTCCGGCACCTTGGCCGATGGTTTCTGGCGCGAGGGCGAAGGCAACTTCACCGCCTATATCGGCTGCCCCACTGGCGGCCCCGCCTTTAACGACGCTTCCGGCCAACCCGGCTGCGCCCGCGACAGTCACTGGGCCGTCGATGTTCTGAACGTCGCCGATGCCAGCGCCGTGCCCGTGCCGGAGCCGGCGAGCCTGTCGCTGTTTGGCCTCGGCCTTCTCGGCCTGGGCTTCATCCGCCACCGTAAGGCACGGCAGGGCTGAGAACCTGAAGGCCGGCCGCCGCGCCCCCTGCCCGGGTGAGCGGCGGCCATGAACTCAGGGCTGCTCCGCCCGCCAGCGCAGCCAGTCCGCGATATCCGGCACCTTGCGTGGCTGCGCGAGGGAGCCGGTCAGGTTCAGCCCGAGCGCCGGCCCCTGCGGCGGCTGCAAGGAAAGGCTCAGATTCACGCCACCATGGGCCAGATCGGCCTCTCCGCTAAGGGTGGCCTTGTGCTCGGCAATGGAGACGGTGCCTTCCTCCACCCGTAGCCTGCCGCTGGAGATGGCCACGCGCCCTTCGAGCCGCTCGAATGCGGTCGCCCCTTCCAGCAAGGCGGCACGCAGGGCGGTTTCGGCGGCGGCGGGCTCTGGCGCCCCGGCAGCGCGCAGCGTCGCGCCCAGATCGGTGCCCGCCAGCACCCCGCCTTGGGCCACCAGTTCAGCCGTGCCTTCAAGGCCGGACAACATGGCTTCCGGGCTGTAGCCGGCGGTTCGAAGATCGGCCTTCCCCTCAAGCTGGCCGGCCGTCAGGTCCAGCGGCAGGCCTGTCAGGGCGCTGTGCAGGCCCACGCCATCGAAGGTGAACTGCGTCGCCAGGGTGGGCGGGCTGGCGGTGGAGTCCAGCCGCGCCGTGGCCTGTACCTGCCCGCCATTCACCCGCGCCTGGGTGCCGTCGAGCTGTAGCACCCCGCCATTAAGCCGCAGCGTGGTCACGCCCTGCTCCCAAATCGGCCCCAGAGGCGGCAGGACACGGCCGACCGTCACCGCCAGCTCCGCATCGAGCAGGGAGAGCGGCGCCAGATCGATCGGTGTACCCAGGCCATTGGGCCTGGGCAGCGGCAGGGTTTCCGCGGCGATACGGCCCGTCAGGCGGGGGCGGGAGCCGGCGGCCATTGCCAGGGAGAGCTGGCCTCCGAGCCGGATTTCGCCTGCCACCAGGTCGAAATTCTCCACCTGGCCGCCCTGGGGCGTGGCGTTGACATTGGCGATGAGCGAGAGCGATCCGTCGCCAATCCAGAGTGGCGGCTGAAGCCCGCTCGCTTCGGCGATGAGGCGGAAGGCGCCCGGATGGCGCAGCGTGACGTTACCGGCATAGCGCGGCGCCTGTGCGTCCAGCGTGCCGCTGGCTTCCATGCGGGCCTCGCCCATATCGAGGCCGCCGCGCAGCACCAGGGCGTTCAGCGGCCCGTTCGCGGACAGACGCAAGGCCAGCGGCTGCATGGCGAGAACGGCGCTTTCCTCCCAGGTGCCGGGCAGCAGCGCCAGTAACGGGCGGCCGATGGGGGCACTCAAATCCAGGGCGCCATCGGTCAGCCGGGGTGGCGCGCCACTGTTGGTGCCGGGAGAAAGCTGCCCACTCACCGCCACTTCGGCCCCCGCCACCCTGGCGGCAATGCGCCGGGCCGTGAGCCGCCCGCCCTCCAGCGCCCCATCCAGCGTAAAACGGTCCACCATCAGGCCACGCCACTGCGCCTGCTCGGCGGCGATTCGCAGGTTGGCGTCGAAACCGGAGGGACGCAGGGCCAGCGCCAGCGGGTCCGTGCCACGCGGCAACCAGCCATCCAGATCCAACCGGTCGAAGGTCAGGCCCAGCCCCAGCGCCGGGCGAGCGCCGAAGCGCAGTACGCCCGCGCCGGAGACACGGGCGCCATCCAGCGTCGCCACGAATTCCGGTATCGCGGCCTGGCTTTCCTCCAGCACGAGGCGCAGCCGGCCGTCACCCTGACGCAGCAGGGTCGGGTCCGTGGCGCTGAGATCGAGCCCTAGCGCCGCCAGGGTGGCGCGCAGGGCGGTGCCACGGAAGCGGATGCCGGCCTCCAGCCGCCCGTTGGCGCCCAGCCGCCCGGTGGTGCTGCCGGACAGTTCCACCTCCGTGTCCCCCGGCAGGACAGCGCTGACATCGGAGAGGGTGAGCTTCTCCCCTTCCAGCAATGCAGCGCCGCGCAGGCGCCGCAGTGTCTGCCCGCGCAGCGTCGCGGCCTCGGCGGAAAGGTCGAGGCCGAAGGGCAGCGCGGGCGGCCCGGCATTGCGCAACGCCGCAACCCAGGGGTCCAGCGAGACGCGCCCGGCCACCATGGCCACGTCGAGCCTCGGCGCCGGCGCCAGCCGGAGAGTGGTGACGCCGCGCACCGGGCTGCCGGCGATATCCATCGTCAGTTCGCTGGCGGTCAGCAGGTCGGCCGTGGCGCTGATGCGGCCGCGCAGGCGGAACTCGCCCGGCGGCCCGGGCACCAGCGCCGACAGGTCGCTGCCCCCACCCTGGAGGCTGCCCTCGAACCCGCCTTCCGGCAGCAGCACACCGCTGGTGGAGAGGGAGGCATTGGCGGCCGAGAGGGTGAGGTCCATCGGCGCCGCATCATCCCAACCGGGGCGGCCCAGCGTGGTCTGGAAGGACGTGTCCAGATTACGCCAGCGGAAACGGCCATCGATCTTCAGCGCATCGGTCGCGGCACCGGCGGCGAGCTCGGCGGTGACACGCTCCAGCGCCACGCTGCCGATGACAATGCGGGAATCCTCGATGCGGCCACGCAGTTCGGTCAGCCAGGGCGGCGGGCGGAAGGGCTGGCCCGAGGTCGGCGGCCAGGGCAGCCGGATCTCGGCGCCCACCAGCACCACCTCGCGCGGCTCCAACCGGAAGCGCAGCAGCGCGCCGAGATCGAGCCGCAGGCGCAGCGCCCGCGCCTGGATGGAAAGGCCGCTATCCGGCCCCCCAATGGTAACGCCACCCGCCTCCAGCATCGGCTGCGGCAGCAGGCCGAGCTTCACGGGGCCGCTGAGCTTCACCGGTTGGCCCAGCCGGCCGGCGGCCAGGATGGCCAGCCGGTCCCGGTGCTCGTTCCAATCCGTCAGGCGCGGGCCGAACCAGAGCGCCGCCACCAGCAACAGCGGCAGCGCAACCAGCAGCCCGAGGGTGATGCGTCGCGGCCAGGACATCAGTGCTTGGCGTCTCCCCAGCCGCCGCCACCCGGCGTCTCCAGCCCCAGCACCTCGCCGGCGGCAAGCTCGGCGCGGTCCCGGCCACCCATCTCATGGATGGTGCCGTCCAGCCGTTCCACCCATTGCCGGCCTGCGGCACCCGGCGCGCCGCCATGCAGCCCATGCGGCGGCACATTGCGGCGGCTGGCGACGATAATGGCCTGCATGGGCCGCAGGAAGCGGATACGGCGGCGGGCGCCGTCGCCGCCCCGCCA
>JH600016.1:0-7653 GCA_000245075.1 Acetobacteraceae bacterium AT-5844 | reverse complement strand
GGCGGCGGGCGCCGTCGCCGCCCCGCCACTGCCCGGCACCGCCCGAACCACGGCGGATGGAGAATTCCTCCAGCCGCACGGGGTAGCGCAGCTCCAGGATCTCCGGGTCCGTCATGCGGGTATTGGTCATGTGGGTCTGCACGGCGGAGGCGCCATCGAAGCCCGGGCCCGCGCCCACGCCACCGCAGACCGTTTCGTAATACTGGTAGGTGTCGTCGCCGAAGAGCAGGTTGTTCATCGTCGCCTGGGCGGAGGCACAAGCGTCGAGCGCGGCGAGCAACGCGTTGCAGGCGGCCTGCGAAACCTCGGTGTTCCCCGCGACAACTGCGGCACCCGGGCGCGGCGAGAGGAAGGTGCCTTCCGGCAGCACGATCTCCAGCGGCACCATGCAGCCGTCGTTCAGCGGAATGTCGCCGCCCGCCAGGCAGCGGAAGCAGTACAGCACCACGGCATGCAGCACCGCGGGCGGCGCGTTGAAATTGCCGGGGCTCTGCTCGCCCGTGCCGGTGAAGTCGATGGTGGCGGAGCGGGCGGCACGATCCACCCGCACGGCGACATGCAGCGGGCGGCCGTCATCCATGGTGTAGTGGAACGCGCCATCCGAAAGTCTGTCGATGGCGGCGCGGACGCTGGCCTCGGCATTGTCCATGACGTGGCGCATATAGGCGCGCACCGTCTCCAGCCCGAATTCCCGCACGGCGCGCTGCATTTCCTGCACGCCGGTCTCGTTGGCGGCCACCTGCGCCTTCACATCGGCGATGTTCACATCCGGGCTGCGGGCGGGATACCGGGCGCCCGTCAGCAGGGCACGGAATTCGGCCTCCCGGAGATGACCACCATCGACGAGAAGGAAGTTGTCGATGACGACGCCCTCTTCCTCCAGCGTGGTGGATTCCGGCGGGGTGGAGCCCGGCGTCAGGCCGCCGATATCGGCATGGTGGCCGCGGGAGCCTGTGAAGAACAGGATCTCCTTCCCCGCCTCATCGAAGACCGGCGTGATGACGGTGATGTCTGGCAGGTGGTTGCCGCCATTATAGGGATTATTCAGTGCCACCACATCGCCCGGCTTCAGCGTCGCGCCACGGGTGCGGATGACGGTGCGCACGCTCTCCCCCATCGCGCCGAGATGCACGGGCACATGCGGCGCGTTGGCAACGAGACGCCCCTGCGCATCGAAGATGGCGCAGGAGAAATCCAGCCGCTCCTTGATGTTCACGCTGAGCGAGGTGTTCTGCAGCACCGTGCCGGTCTGCTCGGCGATGCTCATGAAGAGGTTGTTGAACACCTCCAGCAGCACGGGATCCGGCTTGCCGGCATCCTGGACCACGGCGGCCTCGCGGGGGGCCGTACGGCGCAGGATGAGGTGGTTCAGCTTCGTCACCTCGGCCGTCCAGCCCGGCTCGACGACGGTGGTGGCAATGGATTCGCGGATCAGCGCGGGGCCGGGAATATGATCCCCCGCCAACAGGGCATCGCGGTCGAAAATCGGGGCGGGCTGTTCCGCCCCGCCGACGAAGAGCGGCACCGTGGCGAGCGGCTCCGGCATCTCACCATCAGCCCGCGCCCACAAGGCAGGTTCGGCGACATCCTCGCCCGCCGCGATGCTTTCGACAACGCAGGCTTCCACGATCACCGGCCGCTCCGGCGTGGCAAAACCGAAACGGCGGCGATGGGCCTCCGTGAAACCGGCGAGCACCTCGTCAAATCCGCCGAAGGGCACGGGGAGGAAGCTATCCGTACCCTGGTAGCGCAGATGCAGGCGGCGTTCGGCGCGCAGGCGGGCCGGCGCGCTGCCCTGGGCGAGGAGTTCGGCCCGGCCCTGCCCGGCGAGAGCCTCCAGCTTCTCCGCCAGCGCCGCCATGCCCTCGGCCGAGAGCGGTGCCTCGACGGGCGCTTCCCTGATCACGCTCTGATCGGCCAGGCCCATGCCGTAGGCGGAGAGCACGCCGGCGAAGGGGTGGATGAACACCGTGTCCATCCGCAGTTCATCGGCCACAAGGCAAGCATGCTGCCCGCCGGCGCCGCCGAAGCATTGCAGGGCGAAGCGCGTGGCATCGTGCCCCTTCTGCACGGAAACCTGCTTGATGGCGTTGGCCATGTTGGCCACGGCGATGCGCAGGAAGCCTTCCGCCACGGCACGCGGGTCCTGGGCGGGCTGGCCGGTCGCTGCGGCGATCTCGGCTGCCAGCGCCTCGAACTTTTCCCGCACCACATCGGCATCCAGCGGCTGGTCGCCATCTGGGCCGAAGATGGCGGGGAACTGGCTGGGCTGAATCTTGCCCACCATGACATTGGCGTCCGTCACCGTCAGCGGGCCGCCGCGGCGGTAGCTGGCCGGGCCGGGAACGGCCCCTGCCGAATCCGGCCCGACGCGGAACCGGGCACCATCGAAATGCAGGATGGAGCCGCCGCCCGCCGCCACCGTGTTGATGGCCATCATCGGTGCCCGCATGCGGATGCCGGCGACCACCGTCTCGAAGGCACGCTCGAAGGCACCGGCATAGAGCGCGACATCGGTGGAGGTGCCGCCCATGTCGAAGCCGATGATGCGGTCGAACCCCGCCATCGCGGCCGTGCGGGCAGCGCCGACGATGCCGCCGGCAGGGCCGGAGAGAATGGCATCCTTGCCCTGGAACTTTTCCGCCAGCGTCAGCCCGCCGGAGGACTGCATGAAGTAGAGGCGCGCCGCCTCGCCATCCGCCTCGGGCCGTAACTCGCCAGCCACCTGCTCCACATAACGGCGCAGAATGGGAGAGAGATAGGCATCCACCACTGCCGTGTCGCCGCGCGGCACGATGCGCGGCAGCGGGCTGGCTTCATGGCTCAGGCTGATCTGGGTGAAACCCACCTCGCGGGCGATGTCGCCGAGGCGTCGCTCATGGGCCGGATTGGCCCAGGCGTGCATGAGCACGATGGCAACTGCGCGGATGCCCTCGGCATGGGCGGCTTCGAGAGCGGAGCGGGCGGCGGCTTCGTCCAGCGCCTCGATCTCGGCGCCATCGGGCCCCAGGCGGCCGCCGATCTCGGCAACGCGCTCATGCAGCAGTTCCGGCAGGCGGATATCGAGGTCGAACAAGCGTGGCCGGGCCTGGTTGCCGATGCGCGGCATGTCGGCAAAGCCCCGGTTCACCAGCAGCAGCACCCGCTCGCCCTTGCGCTCCAGCAGCGCATTGGTGGCGACGGTGGTGCCCATCTTCACGGCCTCCACCAGGCCGGGCGGAATGGGGGCGCCATCCGGCAGGCCGAGATGCGCGCGGATGCCCGCCACCGCCGCGTCCCTGTAGCGCTCCGGGTTCTCGGACAGCAGCTTGCGGGTGGAGAGGCGGCCTTCCGGGTCACGGGCAACGATATCGGTGAAGGTGCCGCCCCGGTCGATCCAGAACTGCCAGCCGCCCACGTCCTGCGCGCCCTCGCCTGCCGCCATAAATCCCAAGCCTTTCCCACTCTCTGCCCACAGGGGGTGTGGCGCCCGGCGGCGCGGCTTGCAACCCGTTTCGCGGAACGTAGCTTGTCCGGGTGGCAGGGCCCATATTCATAGGCCTTGGCACAGCCCGGCATGGCAGCGGGGGGCGCGCCATGGTAGGGGTTCCGGGAACGATACGTCGAGGAGCAAGCTGGCTTTGAGCCTGTGGGGCAAGATCATCGGTGGGGTGGCTGGCTTCGCCATGGGTGGGCCCTTCGGCGCCATCATGGGCGCGGCCATGGGCCATGCGGCCGATGAGGGCGCCACGCGCGCGCCGAGCATCGACCCGCGGCCGGAACTGGCCGCCCGGCTGCACAACAAGGATCAGCTCTTCTCCATCGGCGTCATCGTGCTCTCGGCCAAGCTGGCCAAGAGTGACGGGCCGGTGAAGCGGGTGGAGATCGACGCCTTCAAGCGTGTCTTCCGCATCCCGGACGAGAACATGCGCGATGTCGGCATCCTGTTCGACCGTGCGCGGGAAGAGGTGGGCGGCTACGAGCCCTTCGCGGCGCGGATGGGCGCCGTCTTCGCCGACACGCCACAGATGCTGGAAGAGGTGCTGGCTGCCCTGCACCACATCGCCCGTGCAGATGGGCCAATGACCCGTGGGGAAGCCATCTTCCTGGCTCGCGTCCGCACGGCCTTCCGCCTGGACGATGCCGCCGCCGAGCGCGCCAGCACCGGCCAGGTACGCAGCGCGGAGCCGGTGGGCGTGGACCCCTACACCGTGCTGGGCGTGCCGCAGGGCGCCTCGGACGAGGAGGTCCGGCAGGCCTGGCGGGCGCTGATGCGGGAACATCACCCGGACCGCCTGGCCTCCCGTGGCGTGTCGGACGAATTGCTGGAAAAGGCCCATCGCCGGGTGGCGGAGATCAACGCCGCCTGGGACCGCATCAAGCGGGCCCGCAACCTATGATCCGGGAGCGCTGGAGTCCCAACCACGACGCCCGCCCGGATGGCACGCCCATCGATACGCTGGTGCTGCATTATACGGGCATGCAAACAGCCAAGGCCGCGTTGGACCGGCTCTGCGATATCGATCCGCCCGCGCCGCTGCCCCGAGTCTCCTGCCATTATCTGGTGGAAGAGGATGGGCTGATCTGGAAGCTGGTGCCCGAGGAACGGCGCGCCTGGCACGCCGGGGCTTCCTTCTGGCGAGGCCACGAAACGCTGAACGGCCGCAGCATCGGCATCGAAATCGTCAATCCTGGGCATGAATGGGGCTATCGTCCGTTCCCGGCCTTGCAGATGGCCGCCGTGGCCGATCTCTGCCTCGAAATCCTGGGCAGGCATCCCATCCCGGCGCGGAATGTCGTGGGGCACAGCGATATCGCGCCGGACCGCAAGCAGGACCCTGGCGAGTTGTTCGACTGGGAAGGGCTGGCGGCCAACGGCATCGGGCTTTGGCCCGCCGAGGTCGATGGCAGCGGCGCCGAACGGCCGGAAGGGGGGATGGTGCGTGCGGCGGCTTTGCTGAAGCGTATCGGCTATCCGGTCGACCCTGCGAATCCGCGCATTGCCCTGGTGGCGTTCCAACGCCGCTGGCGGCAGGAGCGCGTGGATGGCGAAGCGGATACCGGCACCCTCGCCCGGCTGGAAGCCGTGGCACGGCTCATTGAGGCCGATGCGGTGCCGGAAAGCCTGGCCGGCTAATTCCTTACCCTTGACCAATTGACTTCGCGCCGATTGCAGCGCAGTTGACCCCCCGCGTCAGACGGCCGGGCGGCCGCTGGCATGGGAGCGATCCCGTGCTGGAGGAAAGTCCGGGCTCCACGGAAATACGGTGCCGGTCAACAACCGGCGGGGGCGACCCCAGGGACAGTGCCACAGAAATCAAACCGCCGGGACGGCTTCGGCCCTCCAGGCAAGGGTGAAACGGTGCGGTAAGAGCGCACCGCGCCCCTGGCGACAGGGGCGGCACGGTAAACCCCACCGGGAGCAAGGCCGAATAGGGGGAACCGGCGGGATGGCTCGCAAGAGCACCGACCGCAGGGGCATTTCCGCCCCGTTCCCCGGGTTGGCCGCGTGAGGCTCGCCGTAAGGCGAGTCCCAGAGGAATGGTCGCCCCATTCATGGATGCAAGTTCATGAGTTGGACAGAACCCGGCTTACAGGCCGTCTGACGCTTCACGGATACGTTTTGCAGCAATTTGGAAGGGGAACTTAAAGCAATTGCTTTAAGTCATTGAATCGTTTCGTTTTCATGTTCTGTACCGGTCCCGCTTAACGCTTGCCGCCCGGACAGAACCCATGATATCCCATGCCATCCCATGAACGATCCAGATGCTCGGGGGGGCTCTGGAACCAGTGAAGGGGATGGTCGGGTGAGCCGGTGAGGTCGGGGGACCTCGCCGGCCGCTTCCCGGTCTTGATGGTGCCGAAAGGCATGCCGCAAAGGGGGATGAGCGGCGTCAAATGGCCCGGTTCATGGGGACGCACACCAATCGGCTGGACAAGAAGGGGCGCACCTCGGTGCCAGCCCCTTTTCGTGCCGAATTGGCGCGCCTTGGGACCGACGAGATCGTTCTCCGGCCTTCTCACCGCGCGCCCTGCCTCGAAGCCTGGCCGATGCCGGCCTTCGAGGCGCTTGCAGGAAACATGGATCAGTTCGACGTCTTCTCCGATGCGCAGGACGACATGGCCGCGGCGCTCTTCGCCGATGCCCATCCGGTGCGCCCGGATGGCGAGGGCCGCATCTCCCTGCCGGAGGAACTGGTGGCCCATGCCGGAGTCGGCGAGTCGCTCGCCTTCGTCGGCAAGGGCCGTATTTTCGAGATCTGGGAACCCGCTGCCGCCAAGCGGCACACCGAGGAAGCGCGCGCCCGGGCGAAAGAGCGCGCGCTGACCATGCGGGCCGCATCTTCACCCCTTCCCACGAATCCGGGAGGTGCGGCATGAGCGGACATATCCCAGTTATGTTGACGGAAGTTTTGCAGACGCTCGCGCCTCGCGATGGCGGGATGTACCTGGACGGGACTTTCGGTGGCGGCGGCTATGCCAGTGCCATCCTCTCCAGCGCCGCCTGCACGCTGTATGCGATCGACCGCGACCCCGATGCCATCGCGCGCGGGGCGGCGGTAGCAGCGCGTTTTCCGGGCCGGCTGCACCTTGTTCAGGGCCGCTTCGGCGACATGCTGGAGCTGATGCGGGAGCAGGGCGTCGGCAAACTCGACGGAGTCGTGCTGGACCTTGGCATCTCCTCCTTCCAGATCGACCAGGCGGAGCGCGGCTTCAGCTTCCGCTTCGACGGGCCGCTGGACATGCGCATGGAGAAGTCCGGCCCCTCCGCCGCCGATCTGGTGAACAAGCTGCCGGAAGCGGAGCTGGCCGATATCCTCTGGGAACTTGGCGAAGAGCGGCATTCCCGCCGAATCGCCCGGACGATCGTCGCGGCACGTGCCGAGCAGCCGATCGAGACCACCTCCCAGCTGGTTCGCATCATTCATTCCTGCATGCCGCGTGACCCTTCCGGCCAGGACAGCGCCACACGCTCCTTCCAGGCCCTGCGCCTGAAGGTGAATGACGAGCTGGGCGAGGTGGAGCGTGGTCTCGCCGCCGCCGTGCAATTGCTGGCGCCCGGTGGGCGTCTCGTCGTCGTTGCCTTTCATTCGCTGGAAGACCGGCTGGTGAAGCGCTTCATGCAACAGGCCGCGGGGCGTGGTCCGGGGGTTTCCCGGTATGTGCCCGTGGCCGCCGAGCGGATGGCGAAACCTGCCTTCCGCCTCGTTTCGTCTAATGCCCTGCGCCCCGGTGACGCCGAAACCTCGGCCAATCCGCGCGCACGTTCCGCCCGGCTGCGGGTCCTCGAAAAGCTGGAGGAGGCAACATGTTCCGCCCCCTGACTGTCATCGCCATTACTGCCTTCTGCGTCGTGGGCTGGAATGTCTACCGTGCCGAGGATGCCGCCCGTCAGCTGGACCGCGAATCGCGCGACATCGCGCGCAAGATCGATCAGGCGCGGGAACGGACGAAGGTGCTGCGCGCCGAGTGGGCGCTGCTGAATGAGCCGGAGCGGCTGCGCCAGGTGGCGCAGGCGCATCTGCCGCTGGCGACGATGCAGCCCAACCAGTTCGTCCGCCTCGCTGATCTCGACCGCCGCATGCCGACGGCGGTGGCCTTCGCCGGGCCGGTGAGCCTGTTCGGCCCAGCGCCTGGGCAGCACCCGCCCACCGCGCTGGCCAGCGCCGAGCC
>JH600015.1:15226-53850 GCA_000245075.1 Acetobacteraceae bacterium AT-5844 | reverse complement strand
GGGGGCGGTGGCGTGCCGGGGCGGCGCAGCAGGCTGCTCGTCAGCGCGGCGCCACCCTTGGCGGCGCGGCCGGCGGTGCGGCCCATCTGCATCCAGGTGAGCAGCGGCACACCGATGGCGGCGAAAGACAAAGAGCCTGCCAGCGCCACGATCAGCACTTGTCCCGCCAGATTTCCGATCGGTCCCAACAGGCCACCGGTCGTCCCGAGCACGGCGCTTGCCAGCAGGTCGCCCACCGCGCCCCCGGGACCGGCGAGCGTAGGAGCGCCGGCCGGCACCAGATGGAAAGCGGCGGACAGCAGCGGCAGGGCGGCGACGACCGCCGCCACCCGGCCGGCGAGCGGGGCAAGACCCCGATGCGTCGCCAGCCGCCACGCCCAGCCCAGCGCGACGGCGGAGGGCAGCATGGCGGCCCAACCGAAGCCTTGCAGCATCAGGTCGGAGAGGATGGCGCCGGGCGGGCCGGCGAGGTTCGTGGTTTCGCGCGCTGAGGCGGTGGAGAGCGAAGGATCTGCCGGGTTGTAGCTGATCAATGCCACCAGCACGGCTACACCCGCCAAGCCCAGCGCCATCCCTGCCAGCTCCGCCCCCCGTCGGCGCAGCGCGGCCTTGACGGCGGGTGAGGCGAACTTACGGGCGCTGGCTGCCAAACGGCCGCCGGATGAGGAAGGCTGGGGACGGTCGGCAAGGGCGCGTGACATGGGCCTCAATCGGACTGATGCTGAGCGATGAAGTCAGCCTAACACGGCAAAGGCTTGGAACAGAACGAAAAGCGCCATGAACAAGGTGCGATTGGCCCCCAAGTGTGGCTTGGATGGTGCGCGCAACGGTTGTGCGGGGCAGTGAAAAGGATGCTTTGCGGCAGTGACCTCAACCGTCTGAAACAGCGCGCCGGGTGAAACGGCGGCTGGGCCCGCCTGATCGGAGGTCGCGAAGCGCCCCAAGCGAGACGAAGCTCGTTCCGGACCTTACGGCGAAGATGGTTTCTCGGTGGAAGGCGGCGTGGCAGGCGTTTCCGCGGATGGCGCGCGGGCCGGTGGCGCCGTGGGCTGAGCCGGAGCCGGAGCCGGAGCCGGAGCCGGAGCTGGTGCTGGTGCTGGTGCTGGCGCAGGGCCCGCGCTGGGCAGGACCACGATGGTCACGCTGCGGGCCTCGCGGTTCTCGGTACGGCGGCTGAAGCCCGGGTTACGGGCTTCGGCGCGGATACGGTCGCGCTCAATGCCATGGGCCACGGCCAGCATTTCCGCCACCTCGCGGGCGCGGCGGGCGGCGAGTTCGGTGCTGGTGGTCTGGCCCCCTTCGCGCACCGCATGGCCAAGGACGCAGATGTTGCGGGAGGGATCGGCGGCGGCCAGGGCCGCGGCGGCAGCCACGGGGGTGCGGGCAGAGTCGCCCGGGCGGGCGCTGCGCGCGGGGAAGCGGACCTCGAAGACGTCGTCTTCGAGCCGCTCGGCACCGATACATCTGAACTCGCGCGGCTGCGCGAGGGCGGTGGTGGCGGCCAGCAGGGGCAACGCCAGGGCGAGGGTGCCGAGCAGCGGGTACATCATGTCGGGGCAAGCACTCCTGCGCCAGCCAGCTTCGCCAGCAGGCCGGTGGCATCGATGGCGGGATGAGCGGCGCGTAGCTTGGCCTCGGCCACGTCGTTGCGGGAGAGCAGCCAGCCGGCGGCCTCCGCTTCGGCGGGGGCGAGGGGAAGAGTGGCAGAAGGCGCCTTGGTGCCGGGGGTGAGGATATGGAAGGTGGCGCTGCCTTCACCCTCGGTGGCCGCCGGGGCCGCATCGGCCAGCAGGTCGTTCCCGCCGCAGCGGTAGCGGTAGTCCGCCGTGAACTTGCCGAGCACTTCCATCGCCTTCCGGTTCCGCGTCAGCTTCGAGAGGCGCTGCCCGAGCTGGGCCGCGCGGCTGGTCAACGCGAAGCGTGCGGCGGCGGTTCCATCCTGGCGCGGCAGGGGATGGCCGTCGCGGCTGGTGGCGCGGGTGCAGTACTGTCTGGCCGGTACGGCCACGCCTTCCCGCACATGCAGGGGTTGCTTGTCATAATACTCGGCGAAGAGCTGTTCCGGGGCGATCGGAGCCAGGATGTCGGCGAGTGTCATGCTCATGCGGCCAGCTTAAGCCGGTTACGGGCGATTTGAGAATGCGCGCCGCTCAGGATTCTGCTGCCCAAAAATTTTGCAAAATGAAACTGAAAAAGGCACTGGCATGGCTTGAACCCGCTGCCGAGCCGGCCGATCCTTGGGGCAACCAGAACGGTGCCAAAGGATAAAGGTGATGCCGGACGGAAGCTCGATGGAAGGTGGCGCGCGCGCGGAGTTGCTGCGCGCGGCCGTGGAGAGCCTGAAGCAACAGGCCCCAGCGCTGCCGGAGGACGCCGCGACCCTGCTGCACCGCCTGGCCGAGGCGCTGCCCACGGCTGAACTGGCTACCGAGTCGGCGGAACGCCTGGCGACTGCCGCCGCCAGCCTTTACGCCCATGCCGCGACCCGCACGCCGGGTGAGGCCAAGCTGCGCCTGTTGCCCCCGGGCCCTGGCCGGGGCGCCGTGGCGGTGGCGGAAATCGTTACCGATGACATGCCGTTCCTGGTGGAGAGCGTGCTGGCGGCATTGACGCTGGCCGGCCGCACGGCGCGGCGCCTGCTGCACCCCGTGGTGCGGGTGCGGCGCGATGCCTCCGGCCACCTGCTGGGCATGGACGATGCCGGCGCCGCCGAAAGCATGATGCGCGTCGAGATCGCACCGGCGCCGGTGCGGCTGACAGGCGATCACCACGCGCCCGTCGAAAGCTGGGCGGAGGTGGAGGCCGCGCTGCGCCAGGCGATGGTGGAAGTGCGCACTGCCGTCTCTGACTTTCCGGCTATTCTGAAGCGGTTGGAGGAAGCCTGCACGGAGGTGGCGCATGCGCCGGACGCCGCTGCCGGCCAGGCCTTCCTGCGCTGGATGGCGGAGGAGAATTTCGTCTGCCTGGGCCACCGCCTGCTGCGGCTGGAGCCCAAGCCGCATATCGAGGACGGGCTTGGCCTGCTGCGGGATGAAAGCCTGCCGGTGTTCGACACGCTGCGGGACCTGAACGCCATTCCGCAGGCGGTGCTGGCGCAGTTGCAGGATGGCGTGGCGCTGACCATCGCCAAGGCGAATATGCGCGCGCGCGTCCACCGGCCGCAGCATGCGGATGTGGTGGCCACGCGCGTCTTCGGCACCGATGGCCGTGTGGTGGCCATCCGGCTGTTCCTCGGCCTGTTCGCAGCCAGCGCCTACAACCGCAACCCGCGCAGCATTCCCTGGCTGGCCGCCAAGGTCGAGCGCATCCTGACGGCGGCGGGCGTGAACCCGGACAGCCATGACGGCCGCGCCCTGCGCAACATCCTCGATACCTGGCCGCGCGATGAGCTTTTCCAGGCGGATGAGGCTGCGATTCTCGAAGGTGCCCGGCGGGCGCTGGATCTTTCCATTCGCCCGCGTGCCGCGCTGGTGCTGCGGCGTGATCCGTTCGAGCGTTTCGTCTCCGCCATCGCCTGGCTGCCGCGGGACACATTCGACACGCGGCTGCGTGAGGGTGTCGGGCGTATCCTGGCGCGGGCCTTCCGGGGCCGGCTTTCCGCCTTCCACATCGCGCTGGGGGATGGCCCCCTGGCGCGCGTGCACTACATCATCGGCACCAGGCCGGGCGAAGTGCCAGCCGTGGATGATGCGGCGCTGGAGGCGGCGGTGGTACAGGCCGCCCGTTCCTTCAACGACCGTCTCTCCGAGACGCTGACCGCCGAGCTGGGCGAGGCGCGCGCGGCGGAGACGCTGGCGCGCTGGTCCGACGCCTTCTCAAGCTTCTACGCCAACCAGACCAACACCACGACGGCGGTGGCGGATATTCAGATGGCGGAGGCCGCGCTGGCCAGCGGGCGCAGCGCCGCGCGGGTGGAACGTGCCCCAGGGGCGGGGGAGCGGGTGCTCTCCTTGCGTCTCGTCCATCCGGGCGGGCCGCTGCCGCTGGCGGATGTGTTGCCGTTGTTCGAAAGCCTCGATCTGCGAGCCATCGAAGAGACGCCGCATCACTTCACGCTGCCCGAGGGCCATCGCGCGGTGTTGCATGTCTTCGCGCTGGAAGCCGGGGCGGATATTGCCGAGGCGCGATTCCCCGCTTTGCTGGAGGCGCTGGCCGCCCTGCTGGAAGGCCGCGCCGAATCTGATGGCTTCAACCGCCTGGTTGCGCGTGCTGGCCTCTCCTGGCGTGAGGCCTGGCTGCTGCGAGCCCTGTTCCGCTGGCTGAAGCAGGTGGGTTTCGCCTTCGCCCAGGGCAGTGTGGAGGCCGCGCTGGCCGCCGAGCCGAAGGCGGCGCGCCTGCTGGTGGATCTGTTCCAGGCGCGCTTCGACCCCACCGCCCCGCGTGACGCGGCACGCGAAGCCGCCATCGAGGCTGAATGGTCCACGCTGATGGAGCAGGTGGAAGACCCGGATGCGGACCGCATCCTTTCCCGTCTCCGGACGGTGCTGGATGCGGTGCTGCGCACCAATTTTCACCAGGAGAAGCCTTACCTCTCCTTCAAGATCGACAGCGCGGCCGCTGGCGAGATGCCGGCACCGCGCCCGTGGCGCGAGATTTTCGTCCACGCGCCGCATATGGAAGGCTGCCACCTGCGCTCCGGTGCGGTGGCCCGTGGCGGCATCCGCTGGTCCGACCGGCGTGAGGATTTCCGCACGGAAATCCTGGGGCTGATGAAGGCGCAGCGGCTGAAGAACGTCGTCATCGTGCCGACGGGCGCGAAGGGCGGCTTCGTCCTGAAGGGCGCGGTGCCGCCGGCGACGGATCGCGAGGCCTTCATGGCCACCGGCATCGCCGCCTACAAGACGCTGATCCGTGGCATGCTCGACATCACGGACAACCTCCGTGGCGCCGAGGTGCTGCCGCCGGCGGATGTGGTGCGGCGGGATGGTGACGACCCCTATATCGTTGCCGCCGCCGACAAGGGCACCGCATCCTTCAGCGATATCGCCAACGGCCTGGCGCAGGAATACGGCTTCTGGCTGGACGATGCCTTCGCCAGCGGCGGCAGCCAGGGCTACGACCATAAGGGCATGGGCATTACCGCCAAGGGCGCCTGGGTAATGATCGCGCGCCATTTCTCCGAATTAGGCCACGACATTCAGAAGGAGCCTTTTACCTGTGTCGGCGTCGGCGACATGTCGGGCGACGTATTCGGTAATGGGTTGCTGGTCTCCAGGCAGACGAAGCTGATCGCGGCCTTCGACCACCGCCACATCTTCATCGACCCCGATCCCGACCCGGTGCTGAGCTATGAGGAGCGCGAGCGCCTCTTCGCCATGCCGCGTTCTTCCTGGGCCGACTACGACGTGCGCAAGGTGAGTGAGGGCGGCGGCGTCTATCCGCGCAATGCCCGCTTCATCCCGCTTTCCGACCGCGCGCGGGAACTGCTCGGCATCGAGGCGCAGAAGCCGGACCCGGCCACCGTCATGCGCGCCATCCTGAAGGCGCAGGTGGACCTGCTCTATTTCGGTGGCATCGGCACCTACATCAAAGCCAGCGGCGAGACGCAGGCCGAGGCCGGGGATCGCGCCAATGATGCCATCCGCATCGATGGCCAGGATGTCCGCGCCCGGGTTATCGGCGAGGGCGCCAATCTCGGTGTTACCCAGGCCGGACGCATCGAGGCGGCGCGGCAGGGCGTGAAGCTGAACACCGATGCGCTGGACAATTCGGCCGGCGTCTCCACCTCCGACCATGAGGTGAACATCAAGATCCTGCTGGCCGACGTAAAGGCCTCCGGCGCCATCACCATCCAGCGGCGCGATACGCTGCTGCGGGAGATGACGGATGAGGTGGCGGCGCTGGTGCTGCGGGATAACGCGGAACAGTCCCTCGCCGTCAGCCTGGAGGAAGCGGCGGGTGCCGAGGCCCTGCCCGCCCATGCCGCGCTGATGGCGCGGCTGGAGGCTGCGGGACTGCTGGACCGCGCCGTGGCCGGGCTGCCGGATGCCGCCAGCATGGCGGACCGCATCGCCGCCGGGGAGGCGCTGACCCGGCCGGAACTGGCGGCCCTGCTGCCCTTCGCGAAGCTGTGGCTGACGGACGCGATCGAGGAAAGCAGCCTGCCGGACGACCCGGCCTTGCAGCCCCTGCTGCAGGATTACTTCCCGCAGGCGTTGCAGCGTGAGTTCGGGGATGCCATCGCCCACCACCGGCTGCGCCGGGAATTGCTGGCGACCATCCTGGCCAATCTCGTGGCCAACCGCGTTGGCCCCGCCGGGCTGGCCCGGCTGGCGGCGGGTACCAGCCCGGCCGAGGCGGCACGCGCCGCCATTCTGGCGGATCAGCTTCTGGGTCTGGACGCTGCCGCCATCGCCGCCGATGCGGCGCCCGCCCCGGCTGGCCCGCGTCGGAATGCCGCATTGGCGATCCGCCGCCTGCATATTGCCGTCGCGCGGGAATTGCTGGCGCTGCCGCGTGCGGAAAGCCTGGAGGAGTCCTTGGCTGCGCTCCGGCCGGGCATTGCGGAGCTGATGGCCTCTGCCACCGGTGCGATGGCCAGCAGCCCGGCTGCCACGGCACTGCGTGAGGCCGGCCTGCCGGAGGATGTCGCCCGTCTCGCTGCGGCGGCGCCCATGCTGGAGGACGCGCCCGCCGTTGTACGGCTGGCCGCCGCGGCTGGGGTGACGCCCGCCCAGGCCGGGCATGCATGGCATGTGGCGGGCGAGGCCTTCCATCTGCCGAGCCTGCGTCTGGCGGCCATTCAGGCCGATGCGACAGGCCCCTTCGGCACGCGTGCCAAGGCTGCCCTGCTGGACGACCTCGCGGCGCTCCACGCCAGGCTGGCGGCGGCGCAGCTGCGCGGCACCCGTCTGCCCGATGCGGAGGTTGCGGCGCGAACCGTGCAGGATGCGGCCCTGCGGCCGGATCTAGCCGGTGTGACGGTGGCGATGCGGGAACTCGCCCGCATTCTGGGCTAAGCGCCGGATGAAGCGCACCAAGGGGTATTGCCCCCTTGGTGCCCACCCCCCTTTGGCGAAAGCTTGAACCAGGGCACATTGCCCTTCGGCAACCGCGAAGGAGGGCGTGATGACCCGGAAGGCCTGGGCCTGGGCGTTGTATGACTGGGCCAATAGTGCCTTTCCCACAGTCGTCTCCACCTTTGTCATTGCAGCGTATTTCGCCCAGGCGGTGGCGCCGGACCCGGCCTCGGGCCAGGCCATGTGGGGCTGGATGCAGACGACGGCCGGGCTCGCCATCGCGCTTCTCTCGCCCGTGCTGGGCGCGGTTGCGGATGCCGGGGGGCGGCGGCGGATCATGCTGCTGCTCTGCACGGTGGTGACGTCGGTCTTCACCGGCCTCATCTGGTTTGCCGAGCCAGATCCGAGCCACGCGCTGTGGGCGTTGGCCTGTGTTGGCGTGGCGACGGTGGGGTTCGAACTCGGGACCGTCTTCTACAATTCGATGCTGCCGCAGGTGGCGCCGCCGGAACGGCTGGGGCGCGTATCCGGTCTCGCCTGGGGGCTGGGCTATGCGGGGGGGCTGGCCTGTCTGGCCGTGTCTCTGGTGCTGCTGGTGCAGCCCAACCCATCGCCACTGGGGCTCGACCGGGAGAATGCCGAGCATGTGCGGGCCACGGCGGTGCTGGTGGCGCTGTGGATGATCGCTTTCGGCTGGCCCGTGCTGCTGGCGCTGCCGGACCCGCCGCCGCCACGCCCCGGCTGGGGGGAAGCGGCGCGGAACGGGTTGGCGGAAATCGGCTCCGTGCTGCGCGGATTGCCGCGGCGGCCGAATATGGCGCGGTTTCTCATTGCCCGGCTGTTCTACACGGACGGGCTGAACACGCTCTTCGCCTTCGGCGCCATTTTCGCCGCCGGGGTGTTCGGCATGGGGTTCGAGGAAATCCTGCTGTTCGGCATTGCGCTGAACGTGACTGCGGGGCTGGGCGCGGCGGGGTTCGGGCTGATCGAGGACCGGCTGGGCGCACGGCAGACCATTCTGGCGGCGCTCGCGGCGATGATCGTCATCGGGACAGGCCTGGTGGTGGTGGAGAACAAGGCGCTGTTCTGGGCGCTGGCTCTGGTGCTCGGCATCTTCATGGGGCCGGCGCAATCGGCTTCCCGCAGCTTCATGGCGGCGCTGGCGCCGCCAGCGGAGGTCTCCGCGCATTTCGGGCTTTTTGCGCTCTCCGGGCGCATTACCGGCTTTCTCGGGCCGGCGGTGCTTGCGGCGGTGACGGCGATGACCGGCAGCCAGCGGATGGGCATGGCGACGGTGCTGGTCTTCCTGGCTGTGGGCGCCGCCGTCATGCTGACGGTGCGTCCGGGTGCCAGGCACTGAGGGACTGCCCAGGGGCTTTCATGCCCCGGCAGCCTTGTTTTCGGCCGCTTTCCAAACAGCGCCGCCGGCGGCCGCTACATGTCTTTTTAGCCATCTAGCTCAATGCTATGTGCGGCGCCGCAGCAGGCCGGGTGGCGCGGTTGACAGGGACACGGCGGGCGCCTAGGTCGCAGGCCTTGAGAATGCTTTTCATTTGCATGGTTTGCGGGTTGCGCAAGCCGGCGCCACTGGCACCGAGCCAGGCGGGCAGCTCCCGCTGAGGTCAAGCTAGCTGGCAGTCTGGCACATTCCGCCAAGCCTTGCGATGCAAGGATGCATTGATGCCTTCCCCTTCCAGCAATTTCCGCCCCAGCCGTGCCGGCAGCGAAATGGGCCAGCCCGGCCAGGGGGCGCTGCCGGGGTGCGGCGCGGCGTCTTCGCGCGAGACTCTCACCCGGATTGCGGCGGGCAGCGCGCCCGCGCCGAACGACAGGATGGAACCCTCCATGCAACCGACCATCACCTTGCCGGGCTTTTCGCGCCGCTCTGCGCTGGGCCTTTTCGCCGGCCTGCTGGCGGCCGGCCGCATCAGCCCCGCCATGGCCGCCGCCGTGGAAAAGAGCGTCCGGCTGGTACCGCCGGGCGGGCTCTATGAGGTGGTGGTCAGCAGCACCACCGGACTGGTGCATGTTGCCGCCGCCGGGCAGCGGGGTGGTGGTGGCGCCGCCATCCTGGGGCTGGACCCGCAGACGCTGGAGGTGAAGAGCCGGATCGCGCTGGAGGACCCGGCCTTCGGCCTCGCCGTGAACGACCCCACGGGCACGCTCTATACCACCAACACCCGCACCGGCAGCGTTTCCGCCATCGACCTGAAGAGCGGCCAGGTGACGAAGCATTTCGCGCATGGGGAGAAGGCCCATGTCCGCCAGCTGGTGGTGGATGAGGAAGCCAACCGCATCTATGTCTCCGTTGTCGGGGTGCGCGGGGCGGAAAGCTCGGTCTGGGTGATCGACGGCGCGAAGGGCGAGATCGCGCAGGTGATCTCGGCCGGGCTGGGCGAAGGCATGACAGGCCTCACGCTGGACCGCGCGGGCAACCGCCTGTTCGCCACCCGCATGCAGGCCAACGACGTCATCGAGATCGACCTCGGCAGCGGCACCGTGAAGCGCAGCTTCGCCTCCGGTGGCGAGACGCCGATCAACGCCGCCTATGACGCGGCGGGCAAGCGCCTGTTCGTGACCAACCAGAAGTCCAACACCCTGACGGTGATCGACGCCGCCAGCGGGCAGCTGGTGAAGTCCATCGAGACGGGCGAGGGGGCGCTGGGCGTGACGCTGCACCCCACGAACGGCACCATTCTGGTGGCCAACCGTCGCGCGGGCACCGTCAGCATCGTCGATGGGAGCAAGCTGGAATTGCAGGCGAGCCTGGCCACCGGCTCCCATCCCAACACCATCGCTGTCGATCGCCGCACGGGTGCCGCCTACGTCACCAACAAGGCGCGCAGCGCCGGCCGGGGCCAACCGCCGATCGACGATCCGAATGGCGACACCGTCAGCATGATCCGCTTCTGAGGGAGGGCAGCGCGTGGGTATCCTGACGAATACGGCACGGTCCCTGGCACAGGCTGGGGAGGGCGGGCCGAGCTTCGCGTTCCGTTCGGCGCGTGGGGTTGTGCAAGGTCAGGGCCTGCGCGCCGTGTTGCCACGCGGCCCGGCGGAGACGCTGGGCGCACGTGTCGGCGCCTTCTTCCGCGCGGCGGGGGCGGATGCGCTGCTGGCTGGCGCCCTGCCTTTCGCGCGGGATGCGGAAGACTATCTGGTGCAGCCGCTCGCGGTCTCCCGCACGGCGGAGCCGCTGACGCCCGGGCGGCCGCCGGCGCCCCGCTGGCAATTGGCGCATGAGCCGGATGCCGCGGGTTATGCGGCTGCCGTGCAGCGGGCGCTGGATATCATGCAGGCCGAGACCGGTGTGGCCTCGGGCCTGACGAAAATCGTTCTCTCCCGCAGCCTGCTGGCCACGGCCGATGCGGCCATCGACCTCGGCGCGCTGCTGGGGCGGCTTTCCGCAGACCCGGCGGTGACGGGCTTCCTGGTGCCGCTGCCGCCGCGCGGGGGCGCGCCGCGTGTACTGGCGGGGGCGACGCCGGAATTGCTGCTCTCCAAGCAGGGTGCCCGCATCCTCTCCCATCCGCTGGCCGGTTCCGCCCGGCGGCAGCGGGATGCGGCAGCGGATGCGGCCAATGCGGCCGCGCTTTCCCGCTCTGACAAGGACCGGCGCGAGCATGCCATCGTCGCCGATTTCATCCTGGATACGCTGGCGCCCTATTGCAGGCAGCTCAGCGCGCCGCAGGGCACCACGCTCACCAGCACCAACAGCATGTGGCACCTGGGCACACGCATTGAGGGCGAGTTGAAGGACCCCTCCATCAATGCCGCCGAGCTGGCGGCCCTGCTGCACCCGACGCCGGCCGTCTGTGGCCTGCCGCGTGACAAGGCGGCACGGCTGATCGGTGAGATCGAGCCCTACGACCGGGACTTCTATGCCGGCGCCGTGGGCTGGTGCGACGCGGCGGGGGATGGCGCCTGGTACGTGTCCATCCGCTGTGCCGAGATTGCGGGCACGACGGCGCGGCTTTATGCCGGTGCAGGCATCGTTCCCGGCTCCGACCCCTGGGCGGAGGCCGCGGAGACCGGTGCCAAGTATGGCGCGCTGCTGGCCGCGCTCGGCATTGAACTGGAAGAGACCCGCCCGTGATTCCGCTGCGTCAGACCTGGCCCGAAGAGTTTGCCCGCCGTTATCGCGAGAAGGGCTACTGGCGCGGAGAGACCTTTTCCGCGTTCCTGCGCAAGCGTGCGGCCGAGCGGCCGGATGCCATCGCCATCGTGGACCGTGACCGGCGCTGGACCTATGCGGAGCTGCTGGCGCGTGCGGAGGCTGCTGCCGCCGGCTATCTGAAGGCGGGGTTGAAGCCGGGCGACCGGGTGGTGGTGCAGCTTGCCAATATCGCGGAGTTCTTTTCCGCCGTGTTCGGCCTGTTCCGCGCGCGCATGATCCCGCTCTACTCTCTGCCGGCGCACCGCATCACCGAGATCGCGCATTTCGCGCGGAAATCGGAAGCCGCGGGCTACATCATCGCCGAGCGTCATGACGGCTTCGACTACCGGGAACAGGCGCGGAAGCTGCAGGCCGAGGTGCCGGCGGTGAAGCATGTCATCGTCGTGGCAGGCGATGCGGCGGAGTTCACGCCGCTGGCGACCGAGCGACAAGAGGATGTGGCGCTGCCCCAGGACGCCTCGCCCTCCGACGTCGCGTTCATCCAGATTTCCGGCGGCAGCACGGGGCTTTCGAAGCTGATCCCCCGCACGCATGACGACTATCTCTATTCCTGCTGGGCCAGCAACGAGATCTGCAACGTCACGGCGGAAAGCGTGTTTCTCGTCGCGCTGCCGGCGGCGCATAATTTTCCCATGTCCTCGCCGGGCCATATCGGCGCTCTTTATGCGGGCGCGCGGGTCGTGCTCAGCCCCTCGCCAAACCCGGATACAGCCTTCGCGCTGATCGAGCGGGAGCGCGTGACCATCACCGGGCTGGTGCCGCCGCTGGCGCTGCTCTGGTTGCAGGCGGCGCCGAACCGCACGGCTGATATCTCCAGCCTGGAGGTGCTGCTGGTGGGCGGCGCGAAGTTCACGCAGGAAGTGGCGAGGCGTGTGCGGCCCACCCTGGGGTGCACCTTGCAGCAGGTCTTCGGCATGGCCGAGGGGTTGGTGAACTACACGCGGCTGGACGACCCGGAGGAGATCATCGTCTCCACCCAGGGCCGGCCCATCAGCACGGATGATGAAGTGCTGGTGGTGGACGATCTCGGCCAGCCGGTACCGGAAGGCGAGCCGGGCTATCTGCTGGCGCGTGGGCCCTATACCATTCGCGGCTACCACAATGATGAATCCGCCAATGCCCGCTCCTTCACCGAGGATGGCTTCTATCGCACGGGCGATATCGTCCGGCGGATGCCAGGCGGATATCTGGAAGTGCAGGGGCGCGCCGGGGACCACATCAACCGCGCCGGCGAGAAGATTTCTGCCGAGGAAATCGAGGACCATCTGCTCGCGCATCCGAGCGTGTTCGATGTCGCCATCGTCTCCATCCCGGATGAATATCTGGGTGAGCGGAGCTGCGCCTTCATTATCCCGAATGGGGAGAAGCCGAAGGGCGCGGCGCTGAAGGCGTGGATGCGCACGCGCGGCATCGCCGAGTTCAAGGTGCCGGACCAGATCGTCTTCGTCGAAGCTTTCGCCACCACCGCCGCCGGCAAGGTGAGCCGGAAGGAGCTGCGCGCCCGCCTGCGCGCCGAGTTCCTGGAACAACAGTCGTAAGAGTTTTGCCAGCATGACCGCCAAGGGTTTGCCCACCATCGCCCCCTATGCGCTGCCCGGCGCGGAGGAACTGCCCACGCCACGCGCCCCCTGGAAGGTGGAACGCGACCGCGCGGCGCTGCTGGTGCACGACATGCAGCATTATTTCGTGCGGCCCTATGTGCGGGATGTGGACCCGATGCTGGGCGTGGTGCGCAACATCGCCCGTCTCATCGGCCATGCGAGGGCGCACGGTATTCCGGTGTTCTACACCGCGCAGCATGGCAACCAGGACCGGCGGGACCGTGGCCTGCAGGCCGATCTCTGGGGGCCGGGCATGTCGGACGCGCCGGAGCACCAGCCCATTCTGGAAGAGCTGGCGCCCGCCAAAGGCGATTTCGTGCTGACGAAGCACCGCTACAGCGCCTTCCAGCGCAGCAATCTGGAAACGCTGATGCGCGTGCGGGGGCGGGACCAGCTGGTGGTCTGCGGCATCTATGCGCATATCGGCTGCACATTGACGGCGGCCGAAGCCTTCCAGCGCGATATCGAGCCGTTCTTCGCGGCGGATGCGGTGGCCGATTTCTCGCGCGAGAAGCACATGATGGCGCTGAACTACCTTGCTGGCGTCTGCGCCGTGCCCATGACCACCGACCAGCTTCTGGAAGCCCTGTGATGCTGACGCGCGAGAGCATGCGCGCCGATATCGCCGCGATGATCCATGAGGATCCGGACGAGATCGGCGGCGAGGACAACCTGATGGACCTCGGCCTCGATTCCATGCGGGCGATGAAGCTGCTGACACGCTGGAACGAGACCGGCCTCGGCCTGGACTTCTCGGAATTCGCCGAGCGGCTGACGCTGGATGCCTGGTGGTCCATCGTGAACCGGTACCAGTCCGCCCAACGATGAACGCGCCGCTCTCCATGCCTCTGCGGGACATGACCCTGCCGCAACCCCTCACCGAGGCGCAGGCCGGGCTGTGGTATGCGCAGCGGCTGGACGCGGCGAACCCGATTTTCAACACCGGCCACTACCTGGAACTGCGCGGTCCGCTGGATGTCGCGGCCTTTACCGAGGCGGTGAATGGCGCGGTGGCCGAGGCCGACGCGCTGGCGCTGCGGATCGACGACGCCGGCGGCGCGCCAGTGCAGCGCGTGGATGAAGCCCGCAGGCCCTGGCTGCGGGTTGTCGATCTCTCCTCCGAGCCGGACCCGGAGAAGGCGGCGCTGGTCGCCATGGAACGCGACATGGCGCGGCCGGTGGATCCGGCCCGGCAGGCGCTGGCGGCCGAGTGGCTCTATGTGCTCAGCCCGCGCCGGCACTTCTGGTATCAGCGCGCGCACCATGTGGTGCTGGATGCCTTCGGCACGGATCTGGTGGCACGGCGCGTGGCCAATCTCTACGCGGCCGCGATCGGCCAGGGCGTGGCCGGGCCAAGGCTGGTGGGGCTGGAGGCCGCGCTGGCAGAGGATGCCTCCTACCGCGCTGATCCCCGGCGGGAAAAGGATGCCGCCTATTGGCGCCAGGCCATGCAGGGCATGGGCGATGTGGTGGGCCTGGCACCCGGCAATGCCATGACGGGGCGCAAAGCGCTGCGCCATTCCCTGCTGCTGGACGATGATTTCTCCGAGGCGCTGCGCACGGCCTCCGCCGCGCAGGACCTGCCCTGGCCGGATGTGCTGGCGGCGCTGATCGCGGCCTATGTGCGCAGGCATGCCGGCACGGAGGAAGTCTGCCTCGGCATGACCTTCATGGGGCGGCTCGGCAGCGGGGCGGCCCGCGTGCCCTGCATGCTGATGAATGTGTTGCCGCTTCGTCTGAGGCCGGATGAAGGCGCGCCGCTCTCCACGCTGTTCGCCGAAGCCTCCAAGGCGCTGGTGAAAGGCCGCCGGCACGGGCGCTATCGCGGCGAGCAACTGCGGCGCGATCTCGGCTTACTGGGCGCGGGGCGCCGCCTCTACGGGCCTCTGGTGAATCTGCTGCCTTTCGAGAATCCGCCGGAATTCGCGGGGCTTGAGGTGATTCAGCATGTGCTCGGCACCGGGCCGGTGGATGACATCACCCTGACCTTCCGTGGCGGGCCTGATGCCGCCGGGCTGCGGCTGGAGATCGAGGCCAATCCAGCGCTCTATGATGCCGCCGATGTCGCCGCGCATGCCACGCGGCTGCCCGGCTTCATCCGCGCGGCGCTCAGGGCGGAGCGGCTGGCCGACGTGCCCACGGCCACCGCGGAAGAATCCCGCTGGATGCTGGAGGAATTGAACGCCACCACGCACCACGTACCGGATACGACGCTGGCGGCCTTGATCGCCTCCCGCATGGTGGCGGAGCCGGATGCGCCGGCGCTGGAGTTCAATGGCACCGTGCTCAGCTATGGCGAGCTGGATGCCCGCACCGCCGCCCTGGCTGCTGCTTTGCGAGCGCGGGGCGTGGGGCGCGGCGGCATCGTTGCCGTGGCGCTGGAACGGTCCTTTGAACTGGTCGTGGCGCTGCTGGCCGTTATCCGGGCAGGGGCGGCCTATTTGCCGCTGGACCCCGAGCACCCCGATGCGCGCATCACCCGCATTCTGGAGAATGCCAGGCCTTCCCTGGTGTTGTCCGAACGGGCGATGCCCGCTGGCGTGCCGGTGCTGGCGCCGCGCGATTGGCCGAAGGATGGAGTGGCCCCCGCCGATGGCCCGGCGCCGGGCGATGCGGCCTATGTGCTCTACACCTCGGGTTCGACCGGTGAGCCCAAGGGCGTGGTCATCGAGCACCGCGCCATTGTCAACCGGCTGGAGTGGATGCGGCAGCATTACGGCTTCGGCCCGAAGGACCGCATCGTCCAGAAAACGCCGGCCACTTTCGACGTCTCGGTGTGGGAATTCTTCCTGCCCTTCCTCTCCGGCGCCACGCTGGTGGTGGCGCCGCCGGGCGCGCATAAGGACCCGGTGGCGCTCGCGGCCCTGCTGCGCGGCGCCCGCATCACCACCGCGCATTTCGTGCCCTCGATGCTCGCCGCCTTTCTGGCGGAGCCGGCTTCCCAGGGGCTGGTCCTCTCGCGCGTCTTCTGCAGTGGCGAGGAGCTGACGGCGGAGTTGCGGGACCGGTTCCACGCGCGCGTCACCTCGGAGCTGCACAATCTTTATGGCCCCACCGAGGCGGCGGTGGATGTCAGCTACTGGCCGGCCTCGCCGGAGGACCGCAGCCAGCCGGTGCCGATCGGCTATCCCGTGTGGAACACGCAGCTTTACGTGCTGGACGAGGCGATGCGCCCGGTGCCGCCGGGCGTGACCGGCCATCTCCATCTCGGTGGTGCGCAACTGGCGCGGGAATATCTCGGTCGCCCGGACCTGACAGAGCGGGCCTTCCTGCCGAACCCCTTCCGCCCCGGAGAGCGCATGTACCGCACTGGCGATGTCGCGCGCCTGCGGAATGATGGCGCCGTCGTCTTCCTGGGCCGCTCGGACCACCAGGTGAAGATCCGTGGCCAGCGCATTGAGCTCGGAGAGGTGGAGGCCGCGCTCGCCACCTATCCGGGGCTGCGCCAGGCGCGGGTGGTCGCGCGGGAGGACAGGCCGGGGGATAAGCGGCTCGTCGCTTATGTCGTGCCGGCGGAGGGCTATGACAGCGCCGCGCTGCGTGCCCATGCCGCGATGCGGCTGCCGGATGCGATGCTGCCCTCGGCCTTCGTCACCCTGGCGGAGTTGCCAGTGAACAGCAGCGGAAAGCTGGACCGTGCCGCCCTGCCGGCGCCGGACTATGCGGCCGCGAAGGGCCGCGCGGTGGAAAGCCAGACAGAACGCCGCGTGGCTGCCTTGTTCACTGCTGTACTGGGTGTGGAGGGCGTGGGCGCGGAGGATGATTTCTTCGCGCTGGGCGGCCACTCGCTGCTGGCGGTGGAGTTGATGCTGCGCGTGCGCGAGGAATTCGGCTGGGACCCCGGTCTCGGCGCGTTGTTCGAGCACCCGACGGTGGAGCGCCTCGCCGCGCTGATGGAGGAAAAACCCGTCAGCGACAGCGGGCTTGGCCCCATGGTCCGGTTGCAGCAAGGCGATGAGGCGCTGGCACCGCTCTTCGTCGTGCATCCGGCCGGCGGCATTTCCTGGTGCTATGGCGGGCTGGCGCGGGCGCTTTCTCCGCGCCGTACGGTCTATGGCATTCAGGCGCCGGCCCTGGCCGAGGGAATCGAGACCCCGGAGAGCCTGGATGCGCTGGCGGCGGATTATGCCGCGCGCATCGGCGCGGTGTGGCCGGAAGGTGTGGTGCATCTGCTGGGCTGGTCGGTCGGCGGCATCATCGCCCATGCCATGGCCGTGCGGCTGCGCGCGATGGGGCGCGAGGTCGGCGTGCTGGCCATGCTGGATTCCTATCCCAGCGAAGTCTGGCGGCAGCAGGAGGAGCCGGCGGAGAACGCGCCTTACCGCGCGCTGCTCGCCATCGCCGGATACGATCCGGACAATCTGCCGGAGGATTTGCCGTTGACGCGGGAGGCGGTGGTGGCCTTCCTCCGTGCCGGAGATAGCCCGCTGGGCCGGCTGCCTGAGGCGGCGCTGAACGGCGTGGTGCGCGTCGTGCGCGGCAACAACCGGCTGGTGCGGCAGCATGACCATGCGCGCTATGATGGCACCATCACCCATTTCCACGCGGCCACCCAGCACGCTGGCAGTGCCATCTCGCCCACGCTGTGGCACCCTTACGCGGCGGCGATGGACGTGGTGGATGTCGCCGCCCACCATGCGGAACTGACCGGCCCCGCGGCCACGGCGCAGATCGCGCCTTCCCTGGCGGCGCGGCTCTCTGCCTATGATGAGGAAACTGCCTGATGCGACCGAGCGGATTGTCCGGCAAGCTGGCGCTGGTGACCGGGGCGGCCGGCGGCATCGGCCAGGCCATGGTGCGACTGCTGGTGGAGGAGGGCGCGCGCGTCGTGGCCACCGATCTCGACCCCGCCGCCATTCAGCTCGCGCCGGGCGTGCGGGCGGAGCGGCTGGATGTGACGGACAGCGCCGCCGTCAATGCGCTCGTCACCCGCATCGAGCATGAGGAAGGGCCAATCGACTACGGGGTGAGCCT
This sequence comes from Acetobacteraceae bacterium AT-5844, assembly GCA_000245075.1. Classification (GTDB taxonomy): domain Bacteria; phylum Pseudomonadota; class Alphaproteobacteria; order Acetobacterales; family Acetobacteraceae; genus Pseudoroseomonas. The sequence continues at coordinate 36,139 of JH600015.1, read as the reverse complement.
CGCGGGCATTCTGGCCAATCATGTTGTCGCCGAGACCAGCGATGATGAATGGCGCCGTACCTTCGCGGTGAATACGGATGGCGTGTTCCATCTTTGCCGCGCATTGGCGCGCGTGATGCAGCCGCGTAAATCGGGCGCCATCGTCGTCGTCAGCTCCAATGCCGCGGGGATTCCGCGCCACGCCATGGCGGCCTATGCGGCCTCCAAGGCGGCGACCACCATGTTCACCCGCTGCCTGGGGCTGGAACTGGCGCCGCACGGTATTCGCTGCAATATCATCGCGCCCGGCTCCACCCTGACGCCAATGCAGACCGGCATGTGGGCGGATGCCAATGGCGCCGCCCGCGTGATCGCTGGCATTCCCGAGCAGTACAAGACCGGCATTCCGCTGCAGAAGCTGGCCACGCCGGATGATATCGCCGATGCGGTGGCCTTCCTGCTCTCCGACCGTGCGGGGCATATCACCATGGCGGATCTGTACATCGATGGCGGCGCCACGCTGCGTGGCTGACGCCCCGCCGCCCGTTATCCTGCCGGGGACGGAAGAACACATCCTGCACGCACCGGCGGGCGAGTACCGGCTGTGGCTGGCGATTCCGCCGGGCCCGCCGCCGCCGGCCGGCTTTCCGGTCCTGACCCTGCTGGATGCCAATGCCAGCTTTGCCACGGTGGTGGAAATCGCCCGGCAGGGGGCCTTGCGGGCGGGGGCCACGGGCATCGGCGCGGTTGTGGTGGCCGGTATCGCCTATCCCGGGGATGCGCCCTACCACCGCGCGCGGCGCGGGCTGGACTACACGCCGGGCCCGCCCGCCGAGGAAAGCGTTGCCCACCCCTGCGGCGGCCGGGACGCCTTTCTGGCCCTGCTGCGGGATACGGTGCCCGCGCTTATCGCGCAGCGCTGCGCGGTGGATGCGGGGCGGCGGATCCTCATGGGCCATTCCCTGGCGGGGTTCTTCGCCCTGGACGTTCTGGCGCATGATACGGCCGCCTTCACGGATTACATCGCCATCAGCCCCTCCGTCTGGTGGAATAAGGCCCGGCTGATGGAAGGCGCGTTCCATATGCCGCGCCCGCCGCGCGTCTTCGTCGGCGTCGGGGAGTGGGAGCAGGCGCTGACGCCGTGGGAGGCCAACCGGCCCGATGCCGCCACCATCGCGGAACGGCGGGGCCGCCGCGCGATGGTGGACAATGCCCGCGCCATGGCGGATGCCATCGCAGCGCGAGGGGCGGAGACGCGGTTCCAGTGCTTCCAGGAAGAGAGCCACGGTTCCGTACTTCCGGTCGCCGTCGGGCGGGGGCTGCGCTTCGTGCTCTCTGGCTGAGAGCCGTCGGCGGATAGGCTGATTGCTCCGTGCGGATCAGTCTTTATGGCGGCACGTCATACTGCTAAGGCAACGGTTGTGAGCGCGCTGGAAAGGGCTGGAATGCGCATGCGCCGGGCTTTTCTGTCGCTTGCCCTGCTGGCTGCCCTGGCGTGGTCGGACCTCCCGGCCCGTGCCCAGCCTGCTTCGCCAACCGACAGCCTGACCTGCCAGCAGCAATGCGGCGCCAGGCTGCCCCGGCGGCAGGACAACCCTCAGGAGGTCCAGATGTGCCTTGCCCGGTGCGAGATTCGGGAGCGGGTGCAGCCCCCGCCGCCCTCGCGCGCGGTGCGACAGGCGCCAGCCAGCCCGCCCCGGCAGCAGGGCCGCGCCAATGCCCGCCAGGCCGCGCCGGCACCACCGGCAGCGGCGAGGCCTGCCCCTGTCGCCCCGCCACCGGGGGCGGAGGTCCGCTATGGCGTCATTTATCTGGCGCCGCCGCCCTCGCGGAATTACGGCCTGACGGTCGGGCTGGCAGACCGCAACGCCGCCCACCGCCTTTCCGAGCAGCAATGCATGGGCCCCCAGGGTGCTGCCTGCCGCCTGGCGCAGGAATTCACCGACCGCTGTGGCGCCGTGGCCCAGGGGCTGATCCCGCGCGGGCTCTTCCTCACCAACAGCCCCACGACCTTCAACGTGATGATCGCCGTGCCAGGAAGCGGCGCCACCCAGCCTCAGGCCGAGCAGGACGCGATGGCTGGGTGCCGCCAGCGCTTCCGCGGAACATGCCGGTTGGCCGCCAGCCGGTGCTCCGCCCCGGGATAATTGAGTGCCGCCCGGCAGACCGCTTCTACATCGGCCCATCCGGCACGGCGCTGGCCGAGAGGGCCGGATAGCGACGCGCATCCGGTAGCTGGTAGTGCCACCATTCCAGCAGATAGGGCTGCCAGCCTGCCGCCACCATCAGACCGAGCAGCAGGGCGCGGTTGCGCTGGTCTGCCACCGGCACCGCCAGGCTGCCATGGGCGGAGGCGGCTTCCGTTGCGTCGAAGGCAGTGCCCATCGGCAGCTCGGCGCCGGTGGCGGCATCGCATAGGGTGAGGTCCACCGCTGCGCCGCGCGGATGCACGCCGCCGAGGCGTGGGTCGGACACGAAGCGCTTGTCCTCCACCGCCTCCCAAAGCGCCCATTGCGCTTCGATCGGGCGGAAGGCGTCGAAGATCTTGAGGCGGAGGCCCAGCGGGGCAGCCTGGTCCCGCACGGAGAGCAGGCGTGTGCGGGCGTCCGGCAGCAACATCGCTACAGGGCGGCGGTAGATCGGCTGGCCGGAGAGGTTGTCCGGCGTGGCGTAGCGGATATCGAAGAGCAGGCCATCGGCCTCTGTCAGCGGCTGGAGCATGGCCGCATCCTGCCACGGCTCGCCTTGGCGCGCAGCGGCGGTGGCAAGGCATTTTCCGCCGCAGGCTTCAGCCGCGGCGGAACAGTTTCCTGAGCCAGCCGCGGAGGCCGCCGCCCTGGCCTGCCTGGGGCGCTGGGCGGCCCACGCGCTGCTGCGCCACATGCGGGCGGGGAAAGGTGGGGGGCAGGGCGGAGGCGAGGGTGTGGCGCCCGCTATCCTTTGCTGCCACCAGCCGAGATTCCAGCGCCAGCACCTGCGCCACGTGAGAAGAGGGTTGGGTGGCTGTCAGGGCCTCCGCTGTGACGGCGGCGTCCTCCCACGCCTGGGCCCGGCGCAGGGCATCGATCACCCGCACGGTCTGTTCGGCATCCAAATTCGGCCCGCCGCGCCACAGCGCTACGGCGTCCCGCCGCCACTCAGCGGCCAGATCCGGGCGGTTCAAATCGTCCGCTACCCAAGCGGCGTGCAGCGTGGCCTCGGCTGCGGCGTGCAATGCGCCGGTTTCCTCCAGCACATGGGCCCAGGCCAGGAAGCGGCGTGCCAGCGGTGGGTAGGAAGTCTCGGCCACCAGGGCACGGAAGGGGCCGGCGGCCACTGCTTCGGCGGCGGCGGGATGGGCGCGGGCGATGTCGGGGGCGGCGTAGGCGCAATGCGGGCATTGTTGCAGCCAGCGCGCCATGGTGCTCCGCAGCGGCTCGCCGGGGCGCAGGTCCAGGTCCGGCGGTTGTTCCGGCGGATTGGGACGGAAGGGGGGCTGGCGGCTCTCGCCGCCGCAGACCGCGCAGCGCACCGGCCCGGCGGCCTGGCCGGATTTCGAGCCGGTGGAGGAGGAGGAACTCGCCATGTCGCTAAGGTAAGGAGGAAGATGCCCGGCGCGAAGGGGATGCGATGTCATGCCCGCGCAATTATCCCTACCTTCCGGGCTGTTGCATGGGTGCCCCGGGCCGGGCCACACTTCGGCATGCCCCGCGGAGACCTGTTCCCCGATATCGCGCCTTATGAGACCGGCCTGCTGCCGCTTTCCTCCGGCCATGTCATGTATTGGGAGCAGGTGGGCAACCCGCGCGGCCAGCCGGTGCTGTTCCTGCATGGCGGGCCGGGCGCGGGGGCGGGAGCGGTGCACCGCCGTTTCTTCGACCCCAACCACTGGCGCATCGTGATCTTTGACCAGCGCGGCGCTGGCCGGTCTCGGCCGCTGGGCGAGTTGCGGGACAATACGACCCCGCACCTTGTGGCCGATATCGAGCTGTTGCGCCGCTTCCTGGGTATCGAGGACTGGTTGTTGTTCGGCGGTTCCTGGGGTTCCACCTTGGCGCTGGCCTATGCCCAGGCGCATCCGCAATGCGTGACTGGCTGCGTGCTGCGCGGCGTGTTTCTCGGGCGGCGACAGGAAGTGGAGTGGTTTCTTTACGGCCTGCGGCGAGTGTTCCCCGATGCCTGGTCCAACTTCGCCTCCCATGTGCCAGAGGCGGAGCGGGAGGACCTTCTCGGTGCCTATCTCAAGCGGCTCTGTGACCCGGACCCTGCCATTCACCTGCCTTCTGCCTATGCCTGGAGCCAGTATGAGGGGCTGTGCAGTACCCTGCTGCCCAACCCTGACACGGTGGCGTATTTCGCGCAGGATCGCTCTGCCTTGGGCCTTGCGCGCATCGAGGCGCATTACTTCGCCCACGACCTGTTCCTTAGGCCGGACGGGCTTCTGGCGGGGATGGCGGAGATCGACCATATCCCGGCCGAGATCATCCAGGGCCGATACGATATGATCTGCCCGGCGGAGAGCGCCTACGACCTGGCGGCCGCGTGGGCTCGCGCCAGGCTGACGGTAGTGTCGGATGCGGGGCATTCGGCCCTGGAGCCCGGTGTGCGTACGGCGCTGGTCGCCGCGGTAGAGCGGTTTCGCCGGCGAGGCTAGCTCAGCAGGATGGCAACAGCTTGGGGGCCATTCCGTACCTCCAGGAGATGCCATCGCCGTTAGCGAGACCAGGGCGCGACAGGCCGACCCCTTTCCGGCGGCAAAGGACCGGCTTCCCGCGAAAGGGCTGTGGACCAAAGCGCGGGAGGACGGTACACCGTTCCGAAGGCGTCTCCGTAGCTCAGCAGGATAGAGCACCAGATTCCTAATCTGGGGGCCGTGGGTTCGAATCCCGCCGGGGACATTCCTTTTCAATGGGTTAGCGAAGTGGCGGTTTGCAGCTCAAACGTGTTTTGCAAACCGAATTGCAAACAGTTCGGTGCGTCTTCCAGCCATCTCAGGCCTGAAGCGGACCAACCCCCGTTTCCTGCTTCGCGCCCGAAGCGGGCGACAATGTCGATCAAGCCGCTCGTTCAGGCTGGACAAGATGGGCCGGGTCCGATGCATGTGGGCATCGGGGAGAGCGCATGGCTCCGACAAGCCTCAACGTCTTTGCGCCAGGGATCGGCCTTTACCACAACCGATGCCGCTCGACGGGCTACCTCCGGGGGCACCTGTGGTGAGTTGCGCCACCTTGCGAGAAATGCGAACGTTGCAGGAACGAGTACCGGTGAGTGAGAGAGTGAGTATGCAGGCTGATCGCTCAATGGCCAAGCGGGCCGCACATGATCCGCGGCAGGAGTTCTGCAGTGTACAGAGCAGTCATGACAACGTCGTCCCACTCCGCAGGACGCGCGCTCGCGTAACTGTCGAATGCAAGGACAATATCGATTTCATGCGCTCGCTCGAGAAGGGCAGCATGAAGCTCATCGTAACGTCCCCGCCGTATAATCTCGGCAAGGCCTACGAGCAACGGACAGATCGCGACCTCTACGTCGAGAAACAGGCCGAGACGATAGCCGAGGCCGCCCGGCTCCTTCATCCCCAGGGATCGATTTGCTGGCAGGTGGGCAATCATATCGACAACGGCGAGGTCTTCCCGCTCGACATCCTGCTCTACCCGTTGTTCAAGAACCATGGTCTCAAGCTTCGTAACCGCATCATCTGGACCTTCGGTCACGGACTCCACACACAGCGACGCTTCTCCGGTCGCCACGAAACCATCCTGTGGTTCACGCGTGGTGATAATTATACATTCAATCTCGATCCGGTGCGCGTCCCATCCAAATATCCGGAAAAGAAGCATTTCAAGGGCCCCAAGCGCGGCCAGATTTCGGGCAACCCGCTCGGCAAAAATCCCACTGATGTATGGGAAATCCCGAACGTCAAGGCCAACCATGTTGAGAAGACTATCCACCCCTGTCAGTTTCCGGTTGGACTGGTCGAGAGGCTGGTGCTTGGGCTGACCAACCCAGCTGACAACGTGCTCGATCCTTATATGGGCGTGGGCTCGTCGATCGTTGCCGCGCTGAAGCACGACCGCAATGCCTTCGGCTGCGACCTCATGCAGGATTATGTCGACGTCGCGCTCGAGAGGGTCGAGGCTTTGCGCCAGGGAACCCTGCGCACGCGACCGATGAACAAGCCGGTCTACGACCCGAACGGGAAGAGTGATTGATGAAGCTTGCCTTCATGCATGACCATCGCAACGGTATTGCCGAGTGGGAAAAACGAGACCTGCTCGAGTGGATCACAGACCGATTCGAGGCGCCGGCGATCCGCATCGCGCCAGGCTGCACGACTGCCATTCGGGAGCACATCGCCGACGAGTTCCAAGCCGAAGGCTGGGGCCAGGACGTCCGCATAGATCAGAGTCTCAATCTCACCATCTCAGCAATGAAAGGCGATCTCGCCTTTCAGCTGCAGACCGGCAACATCAGCCGCGCGCCCTATGATTTGTTGAAGCTGCAGCACCTCTACGAGAGCGGACGGCGGATTGAAGCCGCGGCGCTCGCGCTTCCCACCCGAGATGCCGCTGCGCGGATAGGCAGCAACATCGCTAACGCCGAGCGCGTCATCAAGGAAATGACCGCATTCGACCGCGTCATCACGGTGCCGATCCTGCTGATTGCCTTCGAATGATCGGAGCCTAAAGACGTCCATGCCATACGAAGTGAAGTTGAAGGCCCCTGCGGAGCGGGAGGCGGTGATTGCCAAGGGGACGAAATCCCCAGCCGACATGCTTCCGTTCAACGATTTCCGTGGAAAGCCGACGCGCCTACCCGTCATTCGCGTCGACATCGGACTTCCGATCTATCGTATGGCGAACTTCCGCACCTACAGCCATCAGCAGAGTGAGATCGCCGAGAAGAACCTCGTACCCGACTATTTCACCGCCGGCCAAGAGGTCGAGAGCGTACAGCAGGTCCAACACGACATCCTCGTCGGACTGGCGAAGAAAGGTGTCGCGGACTCGGTCGTGCCGGTGATCAAGGTGCTCGAGGGGGAAGGGCAGACTGAGCCGTTGCTGGCGACTTCGGGGGGGGTGATGGTCAACGGCAACCGCCGCCTCGCAGCCCTGCGCGAGCTGGGGTATAAATATGTCGAGCTGATGATCCTGCCTGCGGACACGACTGCGGCCGACATCCTGGACATCGAGGCCAGCCTACAGGGCAAGCCAGAGACCAAGCTCGACTATGATTGGATCGGTGATGGACAGCTGATCCTTGCACTACGCGCAATGGGACGAACTCCTGAAGAAATCGGCAGGAAGCTGCACCGGTCGCCCAAGGACATCGCCAATGTCGAGCAAGCGATGATCGAGGCGGACCTGTACCTCAAGGAGTGGGCGCGCAAGCCCGGCCAATATGCCGAGATCACCGAAGATGCCGAACAGGTGTTCAAAGACCTTCCGGCCCGCGTGGCGAAGAAGGACCCGGCGCTCGCTCATGCCAGCCGAGTCATTGCCTGGACGCTCTACGACAATCGCGACAGTCTCGGCGGGCGTCTTTACAATTTCAACGCCGCGTTCGGCGCATTGGCCGCCGACGTGCTAGAACGCACCGCGACGACGCTCAATATCCCGACAACGAAGCCGCCCGGGGCCGAGAAGGCCGAGATAGATGATCTTTCGATCGATCTCGACGATGACCAGGAAGCACCCTCCTACGACGGGATTATCGAGGCCTTAAAGTCCTCAGTTCTGCGCGAGAAGGCCGCGCAGGCCCTTATTGATTCGAGCATTACGGCACTCGAGGTCGCGAAGGGGCAGAAAGACGGCAAAGCGGCTCTTAAGGCAGTCACCGAGGCCAATACCAAGCTGCTGTCGGTCGACCTCTCGCGCGCCGCGACGAGCAGCTATAGTGCGATCGGCAAGCAGCTGCAGTCGATCGATGCCCTGGTCAAGAAGCTGCGGGAGCAGCTCGCCGAGATGGAGTAGGCCGGCGTGGCGGACGAGGCCCCGGCGGATATCCAGGTTGATTATGATGAGGTGCGCAACGCTGGCCGCCTGACCAGGTCTAGCACTGGCAGTTCGCCGATCTGGGAGCGGCTGCGCGCGCATCTGAGCACGGATGCACAGGTACGGCTTGGGACCGAGGCGCTCGAGATGCCCTGGCCCAAGATATTGGAGATCGTTCGCGAGTTCGGCAGCGGGGCAACGCAGCAGGCGCTGAACTTCCGCTTCCGTCCGACCCCGACGGCGGCACCGAAAATTTCGGCTTTTGTCCGCGAGTACAAGGAAGCGCGGGCGAAGCGCGACAAGCTGTCTCTCCTGCTCTCGCCAGAACAGATTGAGCGGCGTCTGATCGAAGCGGGCTTTACCAGACGCAAGCTCAAGCCGTTTCAGCTGCGAGACCTAGCGCACCTGCTCTCCTTGTCACATGGTGCCAACTTTTCCGTCCCGGGCGCGGGCAAGACGACGGTAGCGTTCGCGCTCCACTTGCTCGCCGCAACCGAGGGCCAGATTCTGCTCATCATCTGCCCTAAGGCAGCCTTCCCGGCTTGGCGTTCGATTGTAGCCGAATGCATGAGCCCCGACGCGCCGGGCAGCGGTGCCGAAGAGTTCACTATCCTCGACGGCTCCGAAGCGCAGACTGACAAGCTGCTTCGCAGCGGGCGTAAGCGCTTCGTCATGTCCTACGACCTGATGGTACGGCAGCAGTCCGTCATCGCTCAATATCTCGCCCGCAATTCCGTCCATCTAATCCTCGATGAATCGCACCGGATGAAGGCTGGTCTTGCCTCGCAACGAGGGGCTTTCCTGCTCGCGGTCGCCGACCGGCCCGCGCGGCGTGACATTCTGTCCGGGACACCCATGCCGCAGGATCCGAGCGACCTTGCCTCGCAGCTCGGCTTTTTGTGGCCGGGCACGGGGTACGACCTGCAGATCGAACGTGGACGCCCGCCGCGGGAGGTTCTCGGCCACCTCTATGTCCGGACGACCAAGGAAGAGCTCGGCCTCCCGAAGGCGAAACGCCACTTCTACTCCGTATCCATGCGCAAAGGCCAGCTCGCGCTATACTCGATCGTGCGCAACGAGGCGCTGCGGCAGATTAGCAGGACCATTAACTCGAATGCACTGCCGGACGTTGTGAAGGCTCGGCGGTCGGTCATGCGGTTGCTACAGCTTTCGTCGAATCCGATCCTCGCGCTCCAGGCGATGGTCACAGAGAGTCCGGGGCTCGGCAGCGGCATCGCCGACCAGGTTTTGGCCGAGGGCATCTCCTCAAAGATGGCGGCGGTAATCGATCATGCGCGGGCGCTCGCCCGCGACGGCAAGAAGTCGGTTATCTGGACGATATTCACCGGAAATATCCACGATCTCGAAGTGAGGCTCGCCGATCTCAACCCGGTATCGCTTTACGGCGCTGTTCCGTCGGGAGAGTTTAACGATCCCAACAGCCGCGAAGGGCGCTTGCGGCGCTTCCACCTCGATGACAGCTGCCAGGTGATGATCGCTAACCCGGCTGCAGCTGGCGAGGGGATCAGCCTTCACGAGGTCTGCCACGATGCCATCTATCTCGACCGAAGCTATGTTTCGACGCATTATCTTCAGTCGATCGACCGTATCCACCGCCTTGGCCTGAAGCCTGGTACGGAAACCAACATCCATATTTACCGGACCAAGGCACCGAGAGAGATCGGCAGCGTCGACCTATCGGTGTCGCGGCGACTATCGGCCAAGATCCACGGCCTGCAGCAGCTGCTCAACGATCATGACCTGCTGCGCATCGCAATGGACGAGGATGAGGCGGTCGATCCGATCGAGCTCGAAGTCGAGATGCAGGACCTCATCGATCTGGTGGCCGAGCTCGAGAACCAGGCTCGTGCGGAGGCAAAGGAGGAGGAGGAGGAGGAGTGATCCCGTTCCCTTTTCCACGCCTCTTTTCCATGCCCGCCTTCGAGGGCCTCCGGGTCCTGCGGCAGTATGGAGCCGATTGGCCGGATGCAGTCACTAGCGAGCTCGTTCCGCTTATTCGTCAGGTCGAAGCGACCGCGGACAGCCTCGACCTCGAGGCAGCAATCTTTCTACACGAACAGGTCTCGCGTGACGCGCCGCACGGAAGCGTCGGATTTTATCGCGAATGCATCTCGACGGTCATTCTCCTCGACGTACCAGACTGGGCGAAACTCGTCACGCTTGGCCGTGGGATGTTCATCAAGCGTCTTCGTGACGACGAATTCCGCGACGTCCGCAGCCTCTTCCGCCAGGCGAAGCTGCTGGACGACCCACCGGAGCTCGATGACGTGCAATGGTGGGATGCACTACAAACGCACGTTCGCTTGCAGAGAGATTTGGAGTTCAACAAGCGGGCACGCGACGCCGAGCTTTTGTCGCTGGAACGCGAGAAGGCGGAACTTGCCAAAGCCGGTATCGACAAAGCTCCAGTCTGGATGGCCATCGACGACAATACTGCAGGCTATGACGTTCTCTCCTATTGGCCGGGTGAATACGGGCCGCGCAACAAGCTGATCGAGGTGAAGTCGACCGTCGCCAATCCGCCGTCGTTCACGCTGTCCAGAAACGAGTGGGAGCAGGCGAAGAAGTTCGGCGACGCATTTGTGTTCCACATCTGGGTGTTTTCCGGAGACAAGCCCCGCCTCTATGAGAAAACGGTCGCCGAAGTCGGCCCGCACATGCCCGAGGACGTCGGCAAGGGGCGCTGGAAAAACGCGATCATCCCACTGAAGCTTCCTCAGGTCGGGTGAGCCCCCCATCGTGAAGAGGGCCCGTCTAGCCCGCTCTCTCAAGTGGTCGCTTTCGGAGCGCCTCTATCAATTCCTTAAATCAGCGAGTTGGTAACGCGAATAAATTAGCCGGTCGAGAGCTAGGAGACTGATGTCTCCAAAGCGCCAGCTGCGTGGCGGAGAATGTCGGCTTACCGACTGGCCTGCCCAAGCAGCCAGTCCGCTTGCTGCCAACGAAGGGCACTCGTAAGGGTCATTGCTAAGCCAGTCTGAGCATCTTCTGGCGGCGACCTACTCTACTGGTCCCTCTTACCTTCCCACCTTTCCACTCCCCCTAAGGCAACCTCCCCCCTTCTAGGCAAATAGGTGTCGAGGATTTTCTGGATACGGTCGATGCCATGGCCGCTCAGCGCAGCAATCTGCGGCGTTGTCGCGCCAGCCACCGCCAGCTGAATCATTCCCGTCCGGCGCAGGTCTCGCCTTTGAAGATTTCCCAGCATCTTTAGGCGGATCGCTTCTTTTGCCTTCTTCCTCTCCGCCACGCGCCGACGCTCGGGCAGACCTCGGCGATTTTCGATCTCCTGCCGCGCAATTCGCCAGTTCGCGCGTCGCCGGACCAGATCCCATGCACGCGCAAAGTTACGATAGAGCCAAGCCTTTCCCCTCGGGCTGGCCACCAGCAATGGGCTTCGTTCTTCTCCTTCGTTGATGGTGTCGATCTGCCTCAGCTCCGCAATCAGCCCTGCATGGCACGGCACATCCACCAGCGTCTTCGTCTTCGCCTGCTGCAGCCTGATCCACATGCGTCCGTCTTTCTCGAGAAGCATCGGGCGCGCCATGCTCAGCACGTCGCTCGGCCGCTGCACAGTGTAGAGCAGCAGCGCGAATGCCCGCCGCATCACCGGCTGGTCAGCGGCCGCCTCCAGGAAGGCATCGATCTGCGCCTGGCTCCATAGCTGCTCCCGCGGCCGGGTCTGGTAGTGGGCAATGCGCTCGGCCGGATTGCTCGTCAGCCCCGGGATCTCGAGCTCGTAGATGGCGAAGTTCATCACCAGCCGCAGCGTGCGCAGGATGGCATTACCTCTCCAGCGGCGATCGGCGTAGCTGGCGTGCAGGGCGCGCACCACCTTGCGGGTGATGCCGACCACCGGCACCGTCTCCCACATGCCACGCATGATCTCGATGTGGTCGCGGTATTCGGCCTGCGTGCGCGGGGCCAGGTCGCGGTAGCGCGGGCTGGAGAGGTAGAGGGTACAGACCTCGCCAAAGCTCCCGGCGGGTGGGCCGGACCGCTTGGCCTCGTCGGCCAGCAGCATTTCCGCTGCTTTCTCGCGTGCCGCCTCCTTCGTCCAGCCGTCGCGGCTGCGGCCGATCAGGAGGCCGGTGGGGCGGTAGTAGAAAAAGTAATCAACCGTGCCGTCACGCCGCTTTTTGCTGACGGTGTTGAGCGCGGTTGCGGGGCGCGGCATGCAGAAGACCTCTCAGGGCCGCGGCCTCGGCGGTCTGGCGCACGGCATCATCGGACAACGAGGCAGGTTGGGCTGGGGCGGCCGGGTTGGCATGTGGATCCGGTCCATACGAATCCCGGTCCGCGAAGCTATCGAGCAGCTTGCGGTCCCAGGTGAGGCGCCGGCCCTTGGCGCCTCGCCTACGCGCCTGGGGCCAGAGGCCGGCGGCTACCTCCTCGTCGAAGGTCGTGGTGGAGACGCCGAGATAGGCGGCCGCCTGCTGGCGGTTGAGGTAGCGCGGCTCCGGCCCGGGCCAGTCGGCATCGTCACGCATGGCCGGGTTCCACCAGCGTGGCCAGCAGGCGCTCGGCGGCGCGGTGCAGGGCTTCCTCCGGCGAGGCGCCATGCTGGCGGTGCAGGGATTCGAAGCCGGGGCGGCAGACCATGACCTCCGCCAGGAAGAGGCTGGGGTCTGGCCCGGCGCCGTCATGGCCCAGGCGCCAGAAGACGTCGGAGGGGAGACGGTTCAGCGTTTCCCGCAACGGCGGAGGTGCCAGCATCACGGGCTGGGTGTTCCGCCGCAGCAGGCGCAGCGCGGCGGCCTCGGCCGAGAAGGTGGCGCTCATGCGAAGGCTCCGAGGCAGGCGTGTTGGCGGGCGCGGCGGCCGAACTCGGCGGCCTCGATGCGGTGCTCGCGCGCCATGAGCTGGTCGCCCATGGCTTCGGCTTGGAGCGCGCTGGATTCACAGCACAGCTCCAAGGCCTGGGCGTTCAGCAGCATGCGCTCGCGGCTGGCCAGGGGCAGGGCGTCTCGCTGGGCCATCAACCCCGCGGCACGCCGCGCCAGCTGCGCGGAGCGATGCAGCAGCGCGCGCCGATGCAGCGCGGCCAGCCAGCGCCGAAGACGAGAGCGCATCATCCGCGCCTCCGCTTCTTGGGCTTGTCCTGCTTCAGGCGGAATTCCTCCACCCAGCGCGAGGCGAGGCTGAGCGCAATGCCGAGCTGGTCGTGCACGTCGCGCGCGCTCATGCCGGCGGCGAACATGTCCATGGCCTCGGGCTTCAACTCGTCGGGCGTCTCCTTGCCCACCGACTTGCGGGGTGGCGGCGGAAGGGGCTCCGGTTCTGGCGCCGGGCCGATGGCGGGCGCTGGCTCCCATACCTTCAGCCAGCGGTGATCGAGCAGCGCGATGCCGGCGGTGCCGTCTGGCCGCAGATCGAGCACGGCGGTGTCGGGCCGAAAAACGTAGCTTTGTGCAGAGAACTTCGGCAGCGGGTAGCCGGAGACATCGACATCCGCGACCATCATGGGGTGACCCGCCCATTCGGGCTTCCGTTGCTCGAAGCCCGGCTTGTAGGTAACGAGCATGCCGGGGGCGAACTGCACGGGATTGTCGTTCAGTTCCGTGAAGCGCTCCTGCAGCGTCATCGCCTCGGCTTCTGGCAGGGCTGGGTTGTGGTGCTCGCCGGCGCCTTCCGCGTGGCGGCGCATGAGCTCGGTGACGTCGATGGCGAAACCGCGCATGGCTCAGGCCTCCGCCATGGTCGACTTGAGAAGGCCGACTTCGATGTCGTCAAGATAGCTGCTGCCAGCGGGCGAGATGCCGACGCAGACGCTGCGGCGATCCTTCGGATCAGGCCGCCGTTTGGCGAGGCCTTCTGCCTCCAGCCGATCCACCGCGCGGGTGATGGCGGGCTTGGAAACGCGGAGATGCACCGCGAGGCTGCGGATGGTGTTCAGCTCCGGCTGCAAGGCCAGGGTGGTGAGCACGCCCAGCTGGCGCGCGGACAGGTCTCGGCGCCCATCGCGCACAAGATTCCTGATGGCAGCTGCAAAGTTGGATAGCCCGATTCGCCGCTCAGGAGGAAGGGCTATCCTCGCTGACATAACGGCAGGGACAGCTGCCGAAGAGGCGGCAGAAGCCAATTGCATGATACCTGCTCCACAAAAGACCCTCAGAGGTAACCAAGAGGTACCTTTTGTGGCAAGCTTCGTTGGTAACTTTCAGGTACCGTAGCTAATCACGATTTCGTGATGTTGGGTTACCAGGTACCTCGGTCGTGCTCGCTGCTGACCGCAGAAGCGTAAGAACTGCCTCCCTAACGTGGGGCGGCGCGTGCCGAAGGAGCTGCACCGCCTCCACCTCCTCCCGTGAAGCACGAATCACTTCGGCCGAGGATTCCTCGCCGAGGATCGCTTCCAGGGGCAGTCTGAAGAACATTGCTAGCTTCCTTGCATTCTTAGTGCCGGGCTTTTTGGTGCCCGCTTCCCACTGGGTCACTGTGGGACGCGAAACACCGATGGCCGCCGCGACCTCATGTTGGTCAAGGTTGCGTCGTTCCCGTTCTGTTCGCAAGAGCTTAGCTGTATCCATCCGCTCAGCATTGCCGAGCATTGGAAAGCGCGTGTCACCACAGGGTACCTGATGGCTTGACCGCAAAGGTACCTTTAGGGTACCAAATGAGCTATGAGCGCGATCGATGATGCCATCCAGATAGCCGGCGGGGTACGTCCGCTCGCAGCGCGGATGAAGGTGTCTCATCAGACCATCCTAAAGTGGCGCTCTCGTAGCCTTCGCATCACGGCCGAACGCGCAGTTGAGCTGGAGCGATCGACTGGCATCCCACGTCACGCTTTCCGCCCTGATCTTTGGCAGCAGCAACACCAGCCTTCCGCCGAGGGGGCATGAGCGACTTTCCTGTATCCCAAGGCCTGGGATCACTACCGCTGATCCTTAACTTGGAACCCTGCGGCTCCCGCGCCAATTGGACGCGGTCCACCTCTCTACGGGAGGGCTACGCGTGACGCCGTACCCTCTCTCGTCGGAGCAACTCGCCCTCAAGGCGCTGACCCGCAACCTGATCGATAAGCTCGGCGGGCTGGATGCTGCTGCATCCTGTTGTCGTGTCGGCCGCTCCCAGTTGGCCAATTACTGCTCGCCGCACCACGACCAGTTCCTGCCCATCGACATCCTGCAACGGCTCGAGCGCGTGGCAGAGGATGCCGCGCTCACAGAAGAACTGTTGCGGCAGCATGGCCTGGTTGCCGTGCGCCCGCAGGGCTCGCCAGCGGCTTCCATCCTCTCCGGCCTCGCCCTGCTGGCGGCGGAGATGAGCGACCTGCACCGCGTCTCGGCGGAAGGCATGGAAGACGGCCAGCTGTGTCGCGACGACAAGCTGCGCATCGAGCGCGAGCTGCAGGACGTCATCCGCCAGGCCAGTGGCCTGATGGCGGACATCCACGCCCGCCTTGCGCGGGCAGCAGCAGCCTTCCCCGGCCGGCCATGAGGGCCGGCCTCGCCATCTCGCCCGCGTCTCCCCCACGCAAGGGCGAGGGGCAGCCCGCCGCCGGTCAATCCCCTCCCCCCAAGGAGTGGCGGCGGGCGCCTGAATTCCTCCCTGGTGCCGCACCCCGGCGCCGACTGGCTTGAAGGTCCACCATGGCCCGCAATTCCACCTGTGAGCGGCAGCTCGTTCGCGCTGCCGGCGACGCCGCCTTCCGCGTGCTGCCGCCCATGGTCCGGCTGCTGATGCTGGAGATCCTGGCCTTCGCCGCCGCCGCGCCAGAAAAGGGGCGGCTTCGGTTTCTCGGCCCGGTTTCCGCGGCGCTATCCCGGTTGCTTTCCATCCCGGAAACCGAAGTGGCAACCGGTTTGGAAACCCTGGCGCAACTCGGCTGGGTGGAGGAGGACGCCGAAACCCATAGCCTCTGGGTCTCGGCCGCCCGTGCCGCCGCCGCGCGGGTGGAAGCGGCCCGCGCCAATGGAATCCGAGGCGGCAGGCCGAGAAAGGGCGAAACGCACGAGCAATATCAGGCCCGCAAGGCGCGAGAGCGCGAGCAGGGGATGCGGCAGGGCCACTTCATGATGCCGATTGCCGGGGGCGCTCGCGCCGAAACCCAGGAAACCGAAGCGGAACCGAATGCGGAAAGCTCGCGCGCGGTACTACCTACTACCTCTCTTTCGATAGAAAGCAGTGGTGGTAGTACCCCGCGCGAGGAAACCGATGCGGTTTCCCTGGCGGCGGAACTGGCCGCGATTGCGCGGGTGGAAGGCCGGCGGTTCGACGAGGCGCCGGTGCGTGCCTGGTTGGCTGGCCGAGCCACGCCGGAGCTGCTGCGGCAGGCGGTGCGGCAGGTTGCAGGGCGCGCCAGCTATGCCCCGGAGCGGGTGAATGGCTGGGGGTATTTCGAGCCGCGTGTGCAGGAATTGCTGGCGGCTCAGAAGCCGAGGGCTGCCTCGGCAGGTGAGGGGGTCCTCGCGCCGATGACGCAGGCCGAGCGGGCGCAGGCACGAGCGCGGGAATATCTGGACATGCTTTCCGGCGCCGTGCCGTCCACCCAACAGGAGAGGGAGCGGAAGGCGAGCTTTCTCCGCGCCTACGCCCCCCAAGCCTGGGCCTTGGTAGAAGATGCCCTGGCTACCGCCGCAGCTTGAGGCTGAGAGGCTCAGGGGCTGGCAGGGCCTCCTGCCTATGCCTCTGTCGCTGCGGCCCGCTTGAAGCGAAGGGTGAAGGTGGTGCCACCTGCCTGCTCGGTGCTCATTTCGAAGTCGGCCCGCGCATTCTCACGCAGCGAAGAAACGATCAAGGCCCCGAGCTTTCCGGGCACTGGCCAAGAGGCTCCCTCCGGCATGCCTATCCCGTCGTCAGCGACAACGACGGTGCAGCCCACATCGTCGACCAGGCTGTGAAGGCGGATTGTCCCACCGTCGCGGCCTGGAAAAGCGTGCTTCAGGGCATTGGTCAGGAGCTCATTCACCACGAGGCCGGCGGGCATGGCGACGTTGATCGAAACTGGCCAGGTGTCCACCTGAAGCTGAAGGCGTATCCCCTCAGGGGCATGCGCCGCCATCACCGCGGAGGCGATCTGGCTCAGATACACGCCCAGATCCACTTCCTCCGAGCATCCCTCCTCTGACAGCGCCTGATAGAGGAGGGAGAGCGATTGCACCCGGCCCTCCAGGCGCTCCCAACGCTCGACGTCGGTGGAGCTCGAGGCATTTCGCGACTCCAGCCGGATGAGTGCCGTAATCATCTGGAGATTGTTCTTCACGCGGTGCTGAAGTTCCCGCAGCAAGGTGTCCTTCTCGCGAAGAAGGTCCTTGAGGTCCTGCCGCTCCCCCTCCGCGCTGTCTTGCTTGGTGGCAATGGCTACGAGGCGAAAGGTCGGTGTGCCGGCATCGTCTTCGATGACATTCGCCCATGCATCCACTGGGCCTGCGACACCACCCCCGCCGACAATAAAGGTTCCGAGGTAGTCGTTATCCTCCACCACGGAGGCGCCCAGAGTGCCAACTGCCTCGGCCTCTGCTCGCTTCCAGTACAGTGTGGTCCAGCCCTTGCCTACGATCGAGCTGCGGTCATGCCCTGAGAGCCGCTCAAACTCGACATTCGCGTAAATGATGGTGTCATCGGACCGAAGGTCCGATACCGCGATGGCGATGGGCAGGTAGTCCAGGAACTGCTTGAACCTGTCACTTTCCAATGCTCCCGCCAGGTCCGGATTTTCCAAGAGCTGTTCGACCTCGTCAGCAGGCCTATCGCCTTTGGCAGTATGCATGAGCGACCAGTTCCGTTTCTAAATGCCATCGGGGCGAGGCCGGGAAGACTGGTCCCGGTCAAGGATGATTGACCCAGTGCATCTGGCATTGCAACGATGGGGGGCGACAGACAGGGGATTATGAGATGGGCTTGCTCTGGACGATCTTGATCGGGTTTCTGGCTGGACTGGTCGCCAAGTGGTTCATGCCAGGGGATAAAGAACCCTCCGGCTTCATCATGACCACGATTCTGGGCATCGTCGGCGCCGCTGTTGCCAGTTATTTGGGACAGGCCATCGGATGGTATCGCGCAGGCGAAGGCGCCGGATTTATTGGCGCCGTCGTTGGGGCGGTTATCGTGCTGTTCATTTACGGCAAGTTTGCCAGCAGAAAAGCTTAGCGGACCCCGCCCAGGGAGGGGGCTAAGCCGCCCCTGGGCCTTCCAGGGAGGCCGTCTGCGGGTTCCCGGTGAGGGAGGCTTTGACAGGGCACGACCCCTCCGCACCTCTCCAAGCCAGATATCCACCCGCAGCGAGCGCAACCACATTCAAAATGGGATTAGGCCTAGGCTTCGCTCCCGCTGCGGCCAGAAGAAGCCCTCCGGCCACATAAAGGGCCCGCTGTGCGAAGGTGAGTTGCCCGGGATCGGGCGCAGCATTGTGGGTATCACTCATATTATGTTTCCTCTGAAATCCAGGTGGCACGGGATGCCAAGTGGGTCAGGCTTGGATCGATTATCTCTCATTGAACGCGCGATTGCTGATAGTTGCGCCCTGCTCACCAAGTGGTGAGAACCCGCTATAGGCCAAAGAGGTGGCTCACCCTGGCCTCCTGCCGAGCGGCGCTGCCGATCAATATGACGGACACGGGAGTTCTCATATTTATTAGGCGGTTATCCGGCGTATAAGTCAGGGGCGCCGAAGGGGGCTCCGGCGCCATGAGGGTTCCGTGTCGCTATGGCCGCGTTCGCTTCCATCCCATCATTCTGCTGGCCCAAATGCCCCAGAATATGGCAGTGAAATCACTACGCTGAGGCGTGGTGCGCTCGGAGGGCAGAAGGCCCCCGGGCGCTTTGCCGTTCATCGGCAGCATTCCCAACATTCCGCCCCGCGCAACGGGGCCACGAGCCTGCGCGGCTGCGCCCAGCTGGACGCGGATGCTCGATCCTTGATGCACGGGCGAGGGGCCACCCCATGAACATGATGTCGAAGCCGCTCCCGCCGGCCGGGGGCGAGTGGGCCAAGCCGATCTACGATCACGAGGTCATCGTGTATCGTCTGGAAGAAGCGGGACGCACGCTGCTCTCGCTGCCAAACGCCGGCTGCCTCCCTTCGGGGTATCGCGCCTTCTGGCCGCAGGGCGCAGAAGTGGCTGCGGAATGCTGGGGTTATGGCTCGGACGAGCCGATCCGGCCGCCGGCACCAACCGCTGCCGCTATCAGCCGCATGGACGAGGCGATGCGCTGGGTCCAACTGATCGCGCCCGACAAGCGCGTCATCCGGCGCATCGTGCTGATGCGGGCGCTGGTGAATCCACGCAATGAGCGGCACATCTGGAGCCTGCGCAAGATCGGCAAGGCGCTGGGCTGCGACCATAAGGCGGTGCAGCGCTGGCATGACCAAGGCGTCGACTGGATCGCCCAGGCGCTCTATGCGCAGCAACTCGCCGGCGCCGATTGGGCCGTATTGTGGGCAGCGGAGCGGCAGGGCCGCGATGCCCTGTAAATAGGACTTGCCCATTTGCCCCAGTTTTGGGCATAGAAAGCATTATTCTGACCTGCCAAGCGCCCGAGGCCCCCCGGCCCCGGGCGTTTTTCGTTCTTGGGCCGCTCGTGCGGCCAGCACCGGACAATCCGCATGACCCTTTTCACCGACGCGCATCGCTGCGCGTCCGAGGGCGCGCGACCCTTCGCTTCCGCCGATGATGCGTGGATCTGGACCATGGCTGCGCTGGTTGCGCGTCGTGACGGCGCCGGTCCCGTTGTCGGCTTCGATGCGGTCGCGCGCCCCTGCGAGCCGGACGACGTGGTGAAATGCCTCGATCGGCTCTACCGGCAACGCCGCATCGAGCAGGCGCACCTCCGCGTGCTGCGGATCTGGGGAGAACGGCAGATGATGCCGCCGTCCGCGCACCACGGCGCCCTTCGGCTGTGGCGGGAAGCGATCGACCGGCTCCGCTGGCCGCTACAGCAACGCGGTATCGTCGCCACGCCGACACTTAGCCAGTTGATGGTCGACGGCCAGGTTGGCAGAGTCGTCTGCGGGATCGATGTCGCGGTCGCGCGGGGGAATCAAAAGCGCCCCGCTGTAACAACGGCCTCAACGGTCGTTCGCGGTTGAAACATGGCCCTCTGCCGCAACCCACACCACCTCATTCAGAAGGGATGCTTCACTTCTCAACCCTGTAATGAGATTGAACGAGGCCGGATGGAAACACCTTCGTGCTGACATGAGTAAGTGAGATGTCGTCAGCTGTAAGTCCGAATAGCGGACGGCCGGCACCAATGATGACCGGAACTTGCGTTATCACCATATCGGCAATCAGACCTTCACGAAGGAAGGACTGCACGATCCGGCCACCATCCACATAGACCCGGCGCCAACCTTCCCCTGCGAGCGTATCCATTGCCGCTTGAGGCGCCAGATCCGAAAAGCGCACGAGACCTTTCAGGCGTTCCGGAACTGGCAACGGGGCTAGCTTCTTGGACAATACGAGCACGGGCTTGTCGTAGGGCCAGGTGTCGTGGCGCACAGCAGCCTCAAAGCTCCCGCGCCCCATGACGAGGCCATCGATATCCTTGATGAAGTCATGATACCCATGTTCTTCGCTGGGATCATCGCGGCTGAGCAGCCATTCGATGTCCCCGTTTTCCCGTGCGATGAATCCATCGAGGCTGGTCGCAATGAAGACATGACCGGTAATCATACTTTCTCCCAACGTTCTGCTTGCAGGTGGGCCAGCTGCATACCGGCGCCTAATCAAGTAGTAGAACCCCTCGATACTAACCCATGTAGAACGTGATCAGGAGGTCAGTCAGGGCTCACTTTGGTCGCGTCATGCGGCTCGTAGAGCCCGAGCCTCGACTGCACATTTCGTCAAACGTCCGTTTCGTAGTGTTCACCCTCTCTCACCCGTAATCGGGAACCAGAATGGCCCGCAAAACCCCGCTGAAGCGGCTGGGTGGCGGCGGCGGCGTTCCGGGGTTCATCGCCTATTACCGCGTGTCGACCGACAAGCAGGGCGCC
>JH600015.1:14513-15206 GCA_000245075.1 Acetobacteraceae bacterium AT-5844 | reverse complement strand
GTTCCAGGAAGTCGAAAGCGGCAAGAAGAATGACCGCCCGCAGATCGCAGCGGCCATTGCCGCCTGCCGGTCCCGCCGGGCCACGCTGGTCATCGCCAAACTCGACCGCCTGGCCCGCAACGTGGCCTTCGTCTCCAACCTGATGGAGGCGGGCATCGAGTTCGTCGCCTGCGACAACCCACACGCCAGCCGCCTGACCATCCATATCCTGGCGGCCGTCGCGGAACATGAGCGCGAGATGATCTCCGCCCGCACCAAGGCTGCCCTGCAGGCGGCCAAGGCTCGCGGGGTCCGCCTTGGCAACCCCCGGCTGCGTGCTGGTGATGGTGCCTCCGTGCACCAGGCCACCCAGCTCCGCATCGCCAAAGCCGCGCAGCACGCCCGCGATGTGCTGCCCGCCATCCTCGCAGCCCAGAAGGCAGGCTGCCTCAACCACAGCCAGGTCGCCGAAGCGCTCACCGCGCGCGGCATCCGCACGCCAGCCGGCGGCGATGTCTGGCACCCCGTGCAGGTCGCACGCATCCTGAAGAGGACCTCGACGCCATGACCGAAAACTCCGCAGCAAAGCCCCGCGCCAAGAAGGCCGCCGCACCCGCAGCGCCGCCGGGCAGCAACCACCCGGTCATCACCGACCCGACGCTGATCAAGCTGGCGGCGGAGTACGCCAAGGCCGCACCGGAGAAGAACCGGCTG
>JH600015.1:0-14493 GCA_000245075.1 Acetobacteraceae bacterium AT-5844 | reverse complement strand
CAAGGCCGCACCGGAGAAGAACCGGCTGGAGAAGCGGTTGAAGGAGATGAAGCCGGTCCTGCTGCAGGCGATGGGCGATGCGCCCATGGCCTATGCCGGCAAGCACGTCCTGACCCGCGCCGAGGTCGCTGGCACGCCGGACACGGTGGGCGAGAAGATCACCCGCTCGATGGTCGGCCAGCACATGCCGGGCAAGAAGGGCCGGCCGGGCTACACCACGCTCGAAGTTCGCTGACCGCGTGCGGCCAGTCTTCCGCGCAGACTTTCGGCCGATGACCCGGAAGCTGGACGATCTGGCGAAGAAGCAGGTGCCCTTCGCCGCCGCCCAGGCGCTGAACGAGACGGCGCAGATGGCGCAGATCTCGGTGCGGCGGCAACTGCCCAGCATCTTCGACCGGCCCACGCCTTTCACCATGAACGCCATCGGCATCCAGCGCGCCACAAAGGGCAGGCTGGAAGCGCGTGTTTTCGTGAAGGACAAGCAGGCCGAGTACCTGAAGGTGCAGGAGGATGGCGGCACGCGGATCCCGAAGAAGCGGGCCATCCTGTTGCCGCGTGCGATCCGGCTGAACCAGTACGGCAACATGGCCAGAGGTGCCATCGCGGCGGCACGGGCCAAGCCCAACGTCTTCAGCGGCAAGGTCGAGGGCGTGCCCGGCCTGTATCAGCGGCTGAAGAAGGGCGCCGCGAAACTGCTCGCCCGGTACATCGATCGCGCGACGTACAAGCCGCGCTTCGGGTTCAAGAAACGCATGCTGAAGACGGCTTCTGGCGTCTGGCCCTCTGCCTTCCGGCGTTCGCTGGCGAAGGCGCTTGCTACTGCAAGGAAGTGACATGCTCCAAGTCCTGACGATCTCGGGCGCGCCCCAGAGCGGGAAGACCAGCGCCGCCCTCGGCTTCGCGAAGGTCCTGGTGGAAAGCGGAGAGCGGGTCGCGTTCGTCATACACTCCAGCGCCTTGCTGAAACCCTTCACAGAGCGTGCTGTGGACTTGCTGGGTTCCTCGGCTGCGAGCCGCCTTGTGTATCTGACCCCGCACCACATCCGCTGTGTGACGAGGATCGTCACTCCCTTCTCGACCGTCATTGCCGACGATTGGGACTGGCTCTCGTACCATGACCGACTGGTGGTCACTGATTTCGCGGAAGAGTGCGCCCAGCGGGTTCGCCCCTGCACTCTGATGCGGGTCTGCTGCGAAGGCCCGGCTGTAGCCGCGCAGCCAGCCGCCAGGCCGGGTCCGGACCCCGTGGCGGCAAACAGGGCGGGATCGGCCTTCGAGGCCTTCCAGGCCGCCTTCAAGGCCCGCCTCGCGGCTGCCTGGGGCATTCCGCCGCGCTTCCTTCGCCCTCCGGCCTAGGCCCCCACCCCCCTTCTTGGGTCCTTCCCAGAGGGGTGGGGAGGTGCGGGACAATTCCCCCCGCGAAGCAGCCCCAGCTATGGGATGAAAAATCTTGTCCGCAGTGTCCGCAGTGTCCGCACCCGCTGCGGACGGCATCTCCATCCGCGAGTTCGCGCGGCGGGAAGGCGTCAATGACAAGGTCATCCGCCGCGCCATAAGCGCCGGATATCTCAAGACTTCCGACGATGGCACGCTTCCGGCGAGCCTGGTCGGCACCGGCTGGCGCAAGTCCAACCGCCATGCCGCGCCCGGTGCGGACAAGACTGCGGACAGTGCGGACATGTCCGCACCAGGTGTCCGCACTGTCCGCACGTCCGCCCCGCCGGTGTCCGCACCCGCTGACAGGCCGCAGGAGGTCCTGGAAAGCCAGCCGCAGGGCGGCGCGCTGAAGCGGCGGCGGGCGCCGGCCGAGGAGGGCGACGACGGCGAAGGCATTGACTTCGACGAGTTCGCCCGCCGGGTGCTGTCGGGGGATTTCCCGGCCCTGGCCACCTCCGAGCGCGTGAAGGCGGCCGCCCTCGCCCTGAAGCAGGCCCTGGATGCCCAGAAGCGCGCCGGCGCCCTGATCGAGCTGGCCCTGGCGGAAGGGGTGCTGTTCGAGGTGGCGCGCCAGGCGCGCGACGCCTGGATCAACTGGCCGGCGAAGGTTGGCCCGCTCCTGGCGGCCGATCTCGGCCTGGACGCGGCCAAAGTCGTCGAGGCCCTGACCCCGTATGTCCAACAACAGCTTGAGGATCTCGGAGAGCCCCAGCCCGGCGCCTTCGCTGAAGATCAACCGGCTCCGGCAGTCATTTCGTAAGGGCTGGACGCCGCCGCCCCGCATCAGCGTTCCGGATTGGGCCGACAACAACCGCCAGCTGGCCAAGGAGGCCGGCAGCACCTCCGGCAAATGGCGCACCGGAACCGTCGAGGTGGCACGCGGGCCGATGCTCGCGGTGACCGAGCCGGGCGTGCACATCATCACCGCGATGGTCTCCACGCAGCTGCTGAAGACGGCGCTGCTGGAGAATGTGTTCGGCTACTTCGCCCATCTCGACCCGTGCCCAATGCTGCTGCTGCAGCCGAAGGAGGCGGCGGCCGAGCAGTTCTCGAAAGAGCGCATTACGCCGATGGTGCGGGCGACGCCCGCGCTGAGGGCCCTGGTCGGCACCGCCAAGACCCGCAAGGCCGACGAGACCCTGCTCTTCAAGAGCTTCCCCGGTGGCTTCCTGGCGCTGGCCGGCGCCGGCAGCCCGGACAACCTGGCACGCCGGCCGATCCGCGTGCTGCTCTGCGACGAGGTCGACAAATACCCGGTCACCCGCGAGGGCGATCCGATCGCGCTGGCCGAGGAGCGCACGGCGACCTTCGGCGTCAACTGGCTGTCGCTACGCGTCTGCTCGCCGACCGTCGAGGATGAAAGCCGGATCGCCGCCAGCTATGCGGAGAGCGACCAGCGCCGCGCCTCGGTGGAATGCCCGCACTGCCAGCATCGGCAGTTCCTCGACTTCTTCAAGCATGTCGATTGGGACAAGGACGTTACGCCCCAGGGTGTCACGCACCAGCCGGAGACAGCGCAGATCTACTGTGAAGCCTGCCGCAAGCCCTGGTCGGAGGGCGAGCGTCTGCGCGCGCTGCAAACCACGCGGCACCACCAGACGCGGCCGTTCAAATGCTGTGGCGAGTTGCAATACCCGCTGGAGGCCTATGACCGCGCCTGGCGCGCGGTGCGGGACGGCAGCCCGGTGTTGGATCCGGTGCTGCAGGTCTGGGACTGGTGGGCGGGTCCGCGTTGGGCGGTCTACCGCGCCAAATGCCAGCACTGCGGCAGCTGGGCGGTGTCGAACAAGCATGCCGGCTTCCAGGCCGGCAAGCTGTTCTCGCCCTGGCAGAAGGACAAGCCCAGCGACATCGCCACGAAATGGCTGGCGGCGCAGGGCAACGAAGACCTGCTCATGTCCTGGTGGAATACCCAGGCGGGGCTGCCCTACCGCGCCAATGCCAGCAAGGCGCTGGTGCTGGAGAAGCTGGCCGAACGCGGCGAGCGCTGGGCGGGCGAGGTGCCGCACGGTGTCGCGGTCATTACCGCCGGCCTCGACGTCCAGCCCGATCGCGTCGAGCTGGAGCTGGTGGGCTGGGGCCGCAACGAGGAATCCTGGTCACTCGCCTACGAGGTCTTCGAGGGCGACGCCAACACCGACGAGGTGTGGAACAAGGTCGACGCCTATCTGAAGCGCACTTTCTACCGCGACGATGGCAAGCCTTTCGTCATTGCGGCGGCCTGCATCGATACCGGCGGCCAGAACACGCAGAAGGTCTACGAGTTCTGCAAATCGCGCCTCGCCCGCAAGATCTGGGGCATCAAGGGCGAGAGCGCGCAGAACGGCCAGCGCAACCCGGTCTGGCCGACGAAAAAGCCCATGTCGCGCACCAAGGCCAGCTACCGGCCGGTGGTGATTGGCGTGAATGCCGCCAAGGACGTGGTCCGGGCGCGGCTGGCGATCGAGGATGCCGGCGCCGGCTACATGCATGTGCCGGCCGATCGCGACATCAACTGGTACGCCCAGCTGCTGGCGGAGCGGCTCGATGTCCGCGAGTCCGGCGGCCGGAAGTACCGAGTCTGGGTGCCGCTCCCCGGCCGGCGCAATGAGGCGCTGGACTGTCGTGTCTACGCCTACGCCGCGCTGTGCGGCCTGCTGCATTTCGGCCTCGGCCTGAACCGCCGGGCCGATGAGGCCGAGCAGCCTTACCAGGCGGCGCCCGAGGCGCGCCGCCCCATCGAAACCAGTCGCGAGGAGACAGCGCCGCCCCCAGCCGCGCCGCCGCCGCGCGCTCGCCCGGCGCGGAGATCCCGCTGGGCCTCGTGAGGACAGCATGTCGGGAACCATACAGAGCGGCACCTTTGCTGGCATGTCGCGCGCCCAGCTCACCGAGCGGCGCGCGAAGCTGCAGGAGGCGCTGCTGGCCCTGGCGGAAGGCCAGAAGGCGGTCTCCGTGGCCTACACCATGGGGAACGGCTCGCGCAGCGTCACCTTCACCCCGGCGGATGAGGATCGCATCCGTGGCCTGATCCGCCAGATCAACGGCGCCCTCGGCCTGCGTCGCGGCGCCATCGGGGTTTCCTTCCGATGAGCGGCAAGAGCCGCCGTGCGAAGAAGGCCGCTGCGCAGGCCAGCAAAGCCACGAACCCAGCCAGCCGGGGCGGCCCCGGCGGTATGGCGGGCGCCTTCGCCTATGACGCCGCCAACATGTTCGGGGCGGAGATGGGGGAGTGGAACCCCTGGCTGCGCTCGGCGGATGGCGAGATCAACCAGGACCGCGACCGCATGGTCGCGCGCTCCCGCGACGTGGTGCGCAACGACGGCTGGGCCGCCGGCGGCATCACCCGGATTGTCGACAGTGCGGTCGGCAGCCAGTTCCGCCTGGTGGCCAAGCCAGACTACCGGGCCCTGGCGCTGGAAGGCGGCAGCAGCTTCGACCCGATGTGGGCCGATGAGTTCGGCCGCGCGGCCGAGGCGGAATGGCGCCTCTATGCCAATGACCCGGGCAAGCACTGCGACGCCGCGCGGCAGCTGACCATGACGCAGATCTTCTGGCTGGCGCTGCGGCACAAGCTGGTGGACGGCGATGCCCTGGCGCCGCTGCTGTGGACACCGGAGCGCGTCACGGCTGGCGGCGCCCGCTACGCCACGACGGTGCAGCTGATCGACCCCGACCGGCTGTCGAACCCGCACCAGCAGCAGGACACCAGGGAGCTGCGTGGCGGCTGCCAGCTGGACGATCTCGGCGTCACCATCGGCTACCACATCCGGCAGGCCCACCAGGGCGATGTCTTTCTGGCGCAGGAAAGCATGCGCTGGGACTACTTCGAGCGTGAGACACCCTGGGGCCGGCCTGTGGTGGTGCATGATTTCGAGCCGGAGCGGCGCGGGCAGCATCGCGGCACCAGCGTGGTCACCCCGGTGCTGGGCTCTATGCGCATGCTGTCTCGCTACGATGCGGCGGAGCTGCAGCAGGCGCTGCTGCAGACCATCTTCGCGAACTTCATCCAGTCGCCGTTTGATCCGGCCGATGTGCAGAACGCGCTGAACGATGACGGCGCGCTCAGCGAGTATCAGAAGCTGCGCAACGAGTTCCACGAAGGGAACACACTGAGCATCAACGGCGCGCGGATTCCAGTGCTGGCGCCGGGCGAAGAGATCAAGTCGGTGATGACCACGCGGCCTAACAGCGGCTTTGAGGCCTTCCAGCAGGCGGTGCTGCGGC
This sequence comes from Acetobacteraceae bacterium AT-5844, assembly GCA_000245075.1. Classification (GTDB taxonomy): domain Bacteria; phylum Pseudomonadota; class Alphaproteobacteria; order Acetobacterales; family Acetobacteraceae; genus Pseudoroseomonas. Next base: position 8,850 of record JH600015.1, on the reverse strand, counting down.
GGTTTGCCGCGGCAACCGGCCAGTCGGCCGAGCAGCTGTCCTGGGACTACAGCAAGACCAACTACAGCAGCGCCCGCGCGGCGATGCTGGAGGCCTGGAAGACGCTGAAGCGCCGGCGCGATAACTTCGCCATCGGCTTTGCCAACCCGATCTATGGCGCCTGGCTGGAAGAGGCCATCGACCGCAAGCGGGTGCCGCTGCCGCGCAACGCGCCAGCGTTCGCGTTGATGCGAACGGCTTACATGGCCTGCCGCTGGATCGGTCCGGCGCGCGGCTGGGTGGATCCCGTGGCCGAGCGGCAGGGTGCGGTTCTCGGCATGGAGGCCGCCATGGGCACGCTGGAAGACGAATGCGCCGAGCAGGGCCGCGATTTCGAGGAGGTCCTCGATCAGCGCGCCCTGGAAGTCGCCATGATGAAGCAGCGCGGCCTGCCGCTGCCGACCTGGGCCATGGGTTCTCCGCTCTATCAGAGCCAGCAGGCCCCGCAGAACCAGCCGAAGCAAGACCGCGACGGCCTCTGAGAGGAATCCCTATGCGGAACATCCAACGTCGCGGGCTGCCAAAGGAATGACCAACTTCCCGCATCTCGCGCAGCGCCTCTTCAACACGCCGGTCGCCATCCATCCGCGTAAGGCCGAGGTGGTGATGGCTGCGCTGGCCGACCGGCTGGGCATCACCCACATGTTCCGGGGCGGCGAGCTGCTGGCCCTGGCGCCGATGGCGCTCGAGGACGACGAGCTGGGCTTCTCCTCGCCCCGGCGCGGCCGTGCAGCGGATGACCCCGGCTACGACCTGCTGGAAGGAATGGCCGTCATCCCTGTCACCGGCACGCTGGTGCAGAAGCTGGGTACGCTGCGCCCTTACAGCGGCATGACGGGTTATGACGGCATCCGCACCGCGGTGCTGGCGGCGCTGGACGATCCTGGCGTCAAGGCGATCGCGCTCGACATCGACAGCCCGGGCGGCGAGGTGGCCGGCTGCTTCGACCTGGTCGACATGATCTACGGCCTGCGTGGCGAGAAGCCGCTGCACGCCATCCTGGACGAGAGCGCCTATTCGGCCGCCTATGCCATCGCCAGTGCCTGTGACCGCATCACGGTGCCGCGCACTGGCGGCACGGGCAGCGTCGGCGTCATTGGCATGCATGTCGATCTTTCGGCCGCGCTCGGCAAGGACGGCATCACCGTGACGGTGATCCGTTACGGCGAGCACAAGGCAGAGGGCAACGAGTTCGAGCCTCTGACCGAAGGCGCGCTCGCCCGCATGCAGGCCGACATCGACACGATGGGTGAGCTGTTCATCGAGACCGTCGCCCGCAACCGCAACCTGAAAGCGTCGGCTGTGCGCGGCACGAAGGCCGAAACCTTCCTCGGCGCCGCCGGCGTCTCCATCGGCTTCGCGGACGCCGTGCGCGCGCCCGATGCCGCCCTGGGCGAGCTTTACCGCTCCCTCTGAGGCGCCTTGCCGGCGCCACCCCCAAGATCCACGAGGTTAATCCACCCCATGCGTCGAAACAGCACGCGGGCGCTGCAGCTCGCCCATCTGGTCGGCCCCGCCATCCGCGCGTCGGAAGACGACGAGCAGGACGACAAGGCCCGCCGCGCCGAAGACGACGAGAACGACCGCGACGATAAGCCCGGCAGCGGCCGCGCCCGTCGCGCGGATGATGACAAGGACAAGGACGAGGAGAAGCCGCAGGGCCGCTCCAAGTCCCGCCGCGCCAAGTCGCGCGCTTCCGAGGATGAGGACGAGCAGGAGGATAAGCCCTCCGGCCGCCGTGCCCGCCGGGCGGAGGACGAAGAAGACGATGAGGCCGATCCGAAGGGCCGTCGCACTGCCGCCGAGGAAGAGGAGGACGACGAGCGCGGCGAGGAGGAGGAGCGGAAGGACGACGAGGACGACGCGGATCCCAAGACCCGCGCCGCCCGCCGCCGCGAGCGCGAGCGCTGCCAGGCCATCATCGGCTCCAAGCACGCCAAGGGCCGCGCCGCTGCCGCCGCGCATCTCGCCTTCGGCACCGGCATGTCGGCCCGCGCCGCCATTGGCCTGCTGAAGACCCTGCCCGGCGGCGAGAGCGCCGAGGGCAGCGATCTGGGCGCCCGGATGCAGAGCTATGGCGGGCACCGCCCTGCGGCCTCCGCGCCGCCGGCGCCGAGCGGCCGGCAGGCCGTCAGCAACTCCTGGGATGCGGCCGCCGCGCGCGCCGGCATCCGCAAGTCGTAAGGGACCGTCCCGATGGTATCTCCCGTTCTCAACGAACGCTTTTACAACGGTGCCTTTCTCGTTTCTGAGGCGAACGGCACCCGCTCCCGCGACACCGTTCTGATGAAGAACACCGGCAGCACCGACCTGGTGCTGGACGCTGGCCTGGTGCTCGCCACGTTGACCGCGGACGGCAGCGCCGTGCCCTTCGACAACGCCGGCACCGATGGCAGCGAGACCGCGACCTGCATCCTCTACGGCCAGGCCATCGTGCCGGCCGGGGGCGAGAAGCGCGTCACCATCGTCAGCCGGGACGCGGAGGTGAATGCCTCCGAGCTGGTCTGGGCGGACGGCGTGGACGACGCCGGCAAGGCCGCTGCCCTGGCCGACCTGCTCACCCAGGGCATCGTCGCCCGCTGATCCCGCGCCGCCGGTGTGGGGGATGGCCAACTTGCGCAAATCCGCAAGTTGGCACCCCGCCTGTGCTGGCCCCCGCCATCCGACTGCTCGGAGTTGGTCAACGCGCACTGCTGTGCCGCTGGCTCCCCGATGGAGATCCACCTCCTTGACCATCATGAACATTTTTCGTCAGGACGCCTTCTCGGCGATCGAACTGACGTCCTTCGTCGAACGCACGCCCTTCCTGCCGACCGGCCTGGGCGAGCTGAACATCTTCAACCCCAAGCCGATCCGCACCACGGCGCTGGCCGTCGAGGAGCGCGCCGGCAAGCTGGTGGTGATTCCGACCAGCGAGCGCGGCGCCCCGCTCAAGCAGCGCACCACCGAGAAGCGCAAGATGCGCTACTTCGAGGTGCCGCGCCTGGCGCATGCGGACACCATCCTGGCTTCCGAGCTGCAGGGCATCCGCGAGTTCGGCCAGGAAACGGTGCTGATGCAGCTGCAGACCGAGGTGGCGCGCCGTCTGGCTGGCCCCACCGGCCTGATGAGCAATCTCGAATACACGCTGGAGCTGCACCGCCTCGGCGCCGTGCAGGGCATCCTGCTCGATGCCGATGGCACGGTGCTGTACAACTGGTTCGACGAGTTCGGCATCACCCAGCCGGCCGAGATCGCCTTCAACCTGAATGCCACCTCGCCCAAGGATGGCGATCTGCGCAAGAAGTGCAACGCGGTGGTCCGCGCCATGATGCGCGCCGCGCAGGGCGCCTGGACGCCCGCCACCCGCGTGCAGGCGATCTGTGGTGACGACTTCTGGGATGCGCTGACCAGTCACCAGGATGTGGTGAAGACCTACTTCAACTGGCAGGCGGCACAAGAGCTGCGCCAGGGCACGGCCTTTGCTTCCATGCCCTTTGGCGGCATCGACTGGAAGAACTACCAGGGTTCCAACGACAACACCGAGATCGCGGTGCCCACCGACAAGGTGAAATTCTTCCCGGTCAACGCTCCGGGCGTGTTCGAGCGGGCGCAGGCGCCGGGCGAGAGCTTCGAGTGGGTGAACACCCCGGGCAAGGATGCCTATGTGGTGCCGATCATCGACCGGGACCGCAATTCCTTCTGGACGCAGGAGCTGTACTCCTACCCGCTGCACATTTGCACGCGGCCGGAGATGCTCCAGCGCGGCCGGATGGGCGCCTGATCGCCCATGCCGCCCCTTGATTTCGACGCGCTGACCGGCGCCGCCGTGCTGCAGGCCTTCGGCGTGGCCGGCGGTGTGTTGTTTAAGCGGGACGGCGAACCGCCGCTGGAGATCCCGGGGATCTTCGACCGCTACCAGATCGAGGCGATGGGCGAGGACGGTGCGCCGTTCTCGCTCAAGCGAACGCAGCTGGGGGTGCGGGAGGCGGATTTGCCACCCGGCTTCACGCTGCGGATCGGCGCGCGGGTGCAGATCCTCGGCAAGACCTTCGACGTCCGGGATGTGCAGCCTGACGGCCTCGGCTGGGTGGTGATGCCGCTCGGCTTCATTGGAGATGCCGGGCCGTGAGCGAATTCCGCCTGCGCGTGCGCGATGTCGTCTCTGAGATTCTGACGCGCCGCCTGCCCGAGCTGGGAGGGCGTGTCTACCGCGCCCGCGAATGGCCGCTGCAGGAGGGCCAGACGCCCGCCCTGCTGGTCTATGGCTATCAGGAGGAAAAGACCGGCCCGGCCGTCCATGGCGGCGAGACTTCCTACGGTATCTCATGGATCTTGTCGGTGCAGGTGCGGGTCGAAGGCCGCTCCCGTGACACGCCGGTGGTGGAGCAGGAGCTGGAGCAGCTCTGCCAGGCGGTCAGCCTCGCACTGCTCACCGCGCCCGAACTGCTGGGGGAGGGCGGCCTCATCGAGCGCATCGACAGCGTGAAGACCACGCTGAACATCGATGCCCGCACCGGCGAGACCGCGCTCGGGCAGGCCCTGGTCGCCTTTGACATGCGCTGGACCGAAACCTACCGGCTGCCGGCCGAGATCGGCTGCGCCGAGACGACCTTCCATTTCCGGGTGATCCCGCCGGCCTGACGGCGCGGCGCCCGCTGGAGCCCCAACCATGCTTTCCGTGAAGCCCGCGCCGGGCAAGTCCGTGCGCGATCCGGAGCTGCGCGACCTGTTGCCGGCCGGCGGCCGGATGGTCCCGCGCTCCGCCTACTGGCTCCGCCGCCTCGCTGATGGCGATGTGGAGCCGACCACCCCGGCCATCGTGCCGCAGCCGGAGGCCGAGGCCTGATGGTCGATTACGCCCAGATCCCGCAGAACCTGCGGCTGCCGCTGTTCTATGCCGAGCTGGACAACAGCCAGGCGAACAGCGCGCCGCAGACCCAGCGCTCGCTGATCATCGGCCAGCAGGCCGCCGGCGGCACGCTGACGCCCGGCAAGCCGGTCATCCTGCAGAGCCTTCCCTGGGCGCGCTCGCAGGCCGGTCTCGGCTCGCAGCTGGCGCTGCAGGCGGAGTGGTATCGCAAGCGCGATTCCTTCGGGGAGGTCTATCTGCTGCCGCTGGCGGATGCCGAAGCGGCCGTGGCGGCCACCGGCAGCATCGCCGTGACAGCGGCGGCCACGGCGCTGGGCACGCTGAACCTGTATATCGCCGGTATCCGGACGCAGGTGCTGGTCTCTCCCGCGCTCAGCACGGCGCAGACGGCCTCGGCCGTCGCCGCGGCGATCAATGCCAATGCCAGCCTGCCGGTGACCGCCTCGGTGTCGACCAGCACGGTGACGCTGGCCGCCAAGAACAAGGGCGCCTGCGGCAACGACATCGACCTGCGGCTGAACTATCTGGGCGCCGCCGGCGGCGAGGCGACGCCGGCGGGACTGGCGCTGACGCTCACGCCCATGGCGAACGGCGCCACGAATCCGGCGCTCGATGCCGCCCTGGCGGCGCTGGGCGACAAGGAATTCGACTTCATCGTGCTGCCTTACACCGATACGGCCAGCCTCGACGCGATGAAGGCCTTCCTGGCGAACCGCTGGAGCTGGGAGCGCATGCTGTATGGCGGCGCCTTCGCGGCCTATCGGGGCACGCTGGGCGATGCCACCACCTTCGGCCTAGCGCGGAACGATCCGCATGTCAGCGCCATGCCGTTCCATGGCAGCCCGACGCCGGCCTGGCTCTGGGCGGCGAATGTCGCCGGCGCCTGCGCGGTCAGTCTGCGCGCCGATCCGGGCGTGCCGCTGCACGGCCTGCCGCTTGATGTGCTGGCGCCGCCGATCGAAAGCCGGTTCTCCGCGCCGGAGCGCAATGTGCTGCTCTGGGACGGGCTGAGCAGCCATGTGGTGGCCGATGACGGCACGGTGATGACCGAGACTATCGTCACCACCTACCAGAAGAACGCGCTCGGGCAGCCGGATGACAGCTATCTGTACGTCGAGAAGATGTATCTGCTGGCCTACGTCATTCGCGATCTGCGGAGCTTCGTCACCAGTAAGTTCGGCCGCGTGAAGCTGGCGAGCAACGGTCAGCCGATCCGCGCTGGCAGCCGCACCGTGACGCCGGCGATCATCCGCGACGCCATTCTGGGCCGGTACCGGGATCTGCAGCGGCGTGGCTTCGTGCAGGAATACGAGCAGTTCGCCGCCAGCCTGGTGGTCGAGCGCAACGGCAGCAACCGCTGCCGTGTGGATGGGCTGCTGCCGATCGTCACCATTGACCAGCTGCGCCAGTTCGCGGCGCTGGTCCAGCCCCGCAACGCGGGCGAGGAGTAAAGCATGTCGGGCAGTATGCAGCGCCTCGGCGGGCGCTTCTGGATCTGGATCGACGGGATCCAGTTCCCGGTGGTGTCGCAGCCAACTTATGGCGTGGCCACCACGAAAAAGACCCTGCTGAAGGGCCTGGATGGCATCCATGGCTACGCCGAGGAGCCGGTCCCCGGCTTTATCGCGGTGACGCTGCGCGACACCGCCGATGTGTCGATGTCGGAATTCGACAGGATGACCGATGTCTCCGTCTCGGCGCAGTTGGCCAATGGCAAGCGCGTCTCGGGCAACAACATGGTCTGCGTCGAGACGGTCGAGGTGGATGCCACGGAAGGCACCTTCTCGGTGCGCTTCGAAGGTGAGGACGTGACTGACCAATGAGCAACGTGAACGACGACCCCGGCATTCCGGAAGAGGTGATCGAGGCGATGCGGCCGCTGCGGCTGCGGTTCCAGCCGATCCCCTATAATGGCCAGAGCTATGACAGCATGGTGCTGCGCGAGCCGACCGGCGACGAGCTGCTGAAGGCGGGCGAGCTGAAGAATCCCTTCGAGCAAACCTTCGCGCTGATCGCGGCGGTGACCGGCCTGCCGGCCATTGTGGTGCGCAAGCTGCCGCAGCGCGTGATCGAGCGCGTGGGCGAATACTTCGCGCCTTTTACGCCGCCCTCCCCGGAGAACGCTGGCGCGGCCTGATCGCGGAGGTCACGCACTTCTACGGGTGGGGGCCGCGCGACGCGGAATCGCTGCGCATCTCCAAGCTGCTCTGGTGGGCGAGTGAGATGCAGCGTCTGCAGGGCCGGCAGGGAGCAAGCTGATGTCAGGAACGGTCAGCGGCGGCGCGCTGAATATCTCGCTACGCGCGGTCGATGGCATCACCGCCCCCTTGGCGCGGATCAACCAGAACGTGCTGCGCGTGCAGAACAGCGTCTCGCGGTTTGGCAGCAACGTGGCCCGAGTGTCTGGCTTCAACGCCATGGCGGCCGGGGCGCGCAACGTGGCCCGCGCGATGGCGCAGATCGTGCCGCCGCTGAGCGCGCTCACCGGCGCCGCCTCGATCGCTGGCGTGGTGCATCTGGCGTCGCGCTGGGCCAGTTTCGGGGTGCAGCTCGGCAACACCGCCTATCGGGTGCAGGCGGGGATTTCGCAGCTGCTGGCGCTGCAGGGCGCGGCGCGGCTGGCTGGGGTGTCGGCGGCGGATCTCTCCGCCGGCATGGAAGGGCTGGGGGACGCGCTGTCCGACGCCGTGGGCGGCCGCGACAGCACCGCCCTGCAGTACTTCACCCTGCTCAACGTGAGCATGCGCGACGCACGCGGCAATGCCCGCACGGCGGCCGAGGCGTTGCCGCAGGTGGCCGATGGCATCGCGCGCATCGCGGATCCCCGCCTGCAGGCGCGGGTCATGTCGGCGCTGCGGCTGCCGGCCTCGATGCTGCCCTTCCTGCGCCAGGGATCCGCCGGGTTGCGCGCCTGGGAGGCCGATGCCCGCCGCTTTGGGCTGATCACCGAGCAGGGGGCGGAGGCCGCTCAGAAATTCGACCTGGCGCAGACGCGCCTGCGCATGGCGGGCGAGGGGCTGGTCAACAGCATCTCGCAGCGCCTGGCGCCGGTGCTGACGCCGCTGCTGGAGCGGCTCTCCACCTGGATCGCCGCCAATCGCGAGATCATCGCCCAAAAGGTCGAGGAGGTGGTCACCCGTTTTGCCGGTGCCGTCGAGCGCTTTGTCACGAATGGCGGCCTGCAAGACATCGCGGACCGCCTGACCGCCATGGCGCGGGGCATCAGCGCCGTCGTTGAGTGGATGGGCGGCTGGCAGAATGCGGCGCTCGCCCTGGGCGGTGTGCTGACGCTGCAGCTTCTGACCCCGCTGACCGGCATCGTGGCGGCGCTGGGGGCCATTGGCGCCTTTCGTGCGCCGCTCTGGATGCTGCGGCTGCTGGGGGCCGGCAGCGGCGCCGTGGGGGCGCTGACGCTGGGCGGCCTCGCCGCCGGTCACAGCGGCAACCAGCGGGCGCTTAGCAGCGGCAATTACGAGGTGGATCCCAACACCGGCATGCTGGTGCCAACGCCCGGGCCTGGCCGCGCCTCCGGCCAGCCGGCCGGCGAGGGCGCCGGCTGGGGTCGTCTCGGCGAGTGGCTCGGCCGCCGGCTGCGGCCAGGATCCGGCGGATCGACCCGCGCCTACACCTCGGAGGAGGCCACGGCGCGGCAGCGGCAGGCCTATGACTACTTCGTCAGCCAGGGATGGACGGCGGCGCAGGCGGCCGGCCTGGTGGCCAATCTGCGCCATGAAAGCGGCGCGGGCCTCGACCATCGGGCGAGGGGCGACGGCGGCCGGGCCTATGGCATCGCGCAGTGGCATCCCGACCGGCAGCGCAATTTCCGGCTCTGGGCGGGCAAGCCGATCCAGGAGGCGACCTTCGAGGAACAGCTGGCCTTCGTGCAGTGGGAGCTGACGCAGGGCCAGGAGCGCGCCGCCGGCGGCGCCCTGCGCGGCGCGCGGACGGCCGCCGAGGCC
>JH600014.1 GCA_000245075.1 Acetobacteraceae bacterium AT-5844 | reverse complement strand
CGGCGCGCGCGAGCTGGCCGGCGGCGGCGCGGGCGGCGCGGGCGGCATCCTCAAGCTGGCGGGCGATGGGGTCGGCGATGGCGTTCACGGCCGTTGTCCTGTTCCGGTGTTACAGCAGCACGAGGTCATCGCGGTGGACGATCTCGTCCCGGCCGCGCCAACCCAATATGGCCTCGATCTCGTCCGAACGGCGCCCGGCGATCTGCCGCGCGGCTTCCGAATCATAAGCCGACAGGCCGCGCGCGAGTTCATGCCCGGCCTGGTCCCGCACGGCCACCGGGTCGCCCCGGTGGAAGAAGCCTTCCACCTCCCGCACGCCGGCGGGCAGCAGGGAGCGGCCCTGATGCAGCGCGTCCGCCGCCCCGGCATCGACCTTCAGCACGCCGAGGGGCGCCAGGGAGCCGGCGATCCAGCGCTTGCGGGCGGAACGGCCCTCGGGCGCGGGGAGGAACCAGGTGCAGCGCGCGCCATCCCGCAGCGCGGCCAGCGGATTCTCCCGCTGCCCCAAGGCGATGGCCATGGCGGTGCCCGCGCCGGTCGCGATGCGGGCCGCCACCAGCTTGGTGCGCATACCGCCGGAGGAATAGCCGGGCGGGGGCTCGCCACCCATGGCCATGATCTCGTCCGTCAGCTGCTCGATGACGGGCAGGTGCTGTGCCTGCGGGTCGCGGCGAGGGTCAGCGGTGTAGAGGCCGTCGATATCCGAGAGCAGGACCAGCACATCGGCCTGGATCATCTCCGCCACGCGGGCGGCCAGGCGGTCATTGTCGCCGAAGCGGATTTCCGCCGTGGCGACGGTGTCGTTCTCGTTGATGACGGGCACGCAGCCGAGGTCGATCAGCGTGCCAAGCGTCGCGCGGGCGTTGAGGTAGCGGCGGCGGTCCTCGCTATCCTCCAGGGTCAGCAGCAGCTGGGCGGCGGTGATGCCGTGCGCGGAGAGGGCGGCCTGCCAGGCGCCGGCGAGGCGGATCTGCCCCACGGCGGCGGCGGCCTGCTTCTCCTCCAGCCGCAGCTTGCGCTTGGTCAGCCCCAGGGACTGGCGGGCGAGGGAAATGGCACCGGAGGAGACCACGACGACCTCCGCCCCCGCTGCCCGCAGCGCCGCGATATCGGTGGCCACCGAGGCCAGCCAGGCTTCCCGTGGCGAAGCCGTCTCCCCATCCACCACCAGGGCGGACCCGATCTTGACGACAATCCGGCGCGCGGTGGTGAGGGAGGGGATCATGCCTCTGCGGTCTCTTCCCGGGAGCGATAGACGGTATCGGCCAGCTCGCGCAGAATCTCCTGCACGCCCTCGCCCGTGACGCCGCTGATGAGGCGGACGGGGCGGCCGGTGGCACGCTCCAGCGCCTTCACGCGGCTGGTGCGGGCCTGGGGGGTCATGGCGTCGGTCTTGTTCAGCGCGACGATCTCGGGCTTCTCGGTCAGGCCGGCGCCGTATTCCTCAAGCTCGGCGCGGACCGTGTTGTAGGCCCCGACAGGGTCCGGCTGGCTGCCATCGATGAGGTGCAGCAGCACCGCGCAGCGCTCCACATGGCCCAGGAAGCGGGTGCCGAGCCCGGCGCCTTCCGCCGCGCCCTCGATCAGCCCGGGAATGTCGGCCAGGACGAATTCTTCCGTCGCGTTCAGGCGGACGACGCCGAGCTGCGGGTTCAGCGTGGTGAAGGGGTAGTCGGCGATCTTGGGCTTCGCCGCGCTGGCGACGGAGAGGAAAGTGGACTTGCCGGCATTCGGCAGGCCCAGCAGCCCGGCATCGGCGATGAGCTTCAGGCGCAGCCAGAGCCAGCGCTCCTCGCCCGGCCAGCCCTTATCGGCGCGGCGGGGGGCGCGGTTGGTGCTGGTCTTGAAATGCGCATTGCCGTGGCCGCCATCGCCACCCTTGCAGATGGTGGCGCGCTGGCCGGCCTCGGTGAGGTCGGCGAGGATGGTTTCCTTGTCCTCGGCCAGGATGACGGTGCCCACGGGCACCTTCAGCACCACATCGTCGCTGGCCGCGCCGGTGCGGTCCGAGCCCGCGCCGTTGCCGCCCTTACGCGCCTTGAAGTGCTGGGAATAGCGGTAGTCGATAAGGGTGTTCAGCCCGGGCACGGCCTCGACGATGATATCGCCGCCGCGGCCGCCATTGCCGCCATCCGGCCCGCCGAACTCGATATACTTCTCCCGGCGGAAGGCGACGACGCCGTCGCCACCATCTCCGGCCTTCACCCAGATCTTAGCTTCGTCGAGGAATTTCATGGTCTGAGCTTGGTCCGGTGGGAGAGGGGCGCTGAACGCAAAAACGGGGGCCTCGCGGCCCCCGTTTCGCTAGTCGTGTCGGGCTGGTCGCGGGCGCGAGATTACTCGGCGGCCTGCGGCAGCGGCTCGACGGACACGTACACGCGGCCCTCGGCGCGGCGAGAGAACTTCACCTTGCCTTCGATGGCGGCGTGGATGGAGTGGGTGCGGCCAACCAGGACGTTGGTGCCCGGAACCATCTTCGTGCCGCGCTGGGTCACGATGATGTTGCCGGCCAGAACGTGCTCGCCGCCGAACTTCTTGACGCCGAGGCGCTTGCCAGCGGAGTCGCGACCGTTGCGGGAGGAACCGCCAGCCTTTTTATGTGCCATGAGGAGTGTCTCCTAACCAGAAAGCCGGTTCAGGCCGCGGTGATGGCGGAGATGCGCAGCACGGTCTGGTGCTGGCGGTGGCCATTCTTGCGGCGGCTGTTCTGCCGGCGACGCTTCTTGAAGATGATAACCTTGTCGCCGCGGTTCTGCTCGACAACCGTGGCGGTCACGGTGGCGCCGGCCACGGTGGGGGCACCGACCGTCAGGCCAGCTTCGGTGCTGATGGCGAGCACGTCCTGGAAGGTCACGGTCGCGCCGGCTTCGGCATCGAGCTTCTCGACGGTCAGAACGGCGTCCGGGGTGACGCGGTACTGCTTGCCGCCGGTGCGGATCACTGCGTAGGTCATGGTTCGCCCTGAAGCTCTAGCCTGTCCTGGCCTGGTAAAGAAAAGATTCGGTTCTGAACGGCCGGACAACGGCCGCCGGCGAAACGAGGGTTCCGCCGGAGAGGTGGGGCGTATAACGCTCCGCATGGCGGGGAGTCAACGTTGGCGAGGCGATTCCCCTCCTATTTCGAGGCGAGAGGGCACTGCTGCCTGTTGCACCCGGGCCCGCCGCCCCGTATACCGCCCGCCACCTAACGACCCAGGCACCGCGTGGAGAGGTGGCAGAGTGGTCGATCGCGTCGGTCTCGAAAACCGAAGTACTCGCAAGGGTACCGTGGGTTCGAATCCCACCCTCTCCGCCATCCTATCGATACCGCTGAGCATTACCGCTAAGACCGCTTTGGACGCCCTGTGCCCCAAGCGTTGGTCTAAAGGAATCCATTCGGCATTTCCGCCAGCACCTCAAGACTAGGGGGCGGCATTATGGCGCGTCGTTCCCGGCCATCTCTGCGCCCATGTCGACGTCGCCACCATCTCCCGCAGCCTCCGCACCAAGACTCTGAACCGTGAGGCCTTTGCCAGATAGGTTGAGGCTGACCGCAGGGTCGCATCGCTTCAAGCTCGGCCAGTAGGCAGCCCAACAGCAGAGGTGCCAATGGCAAAGCCGCCGGGGCCGGGTAACCGACACCCCCATGGTCCCCCGACTGCGATGCCGATACCGAATGGCGGCCCTCCCTCCAGCGATCCCGACAAGGGCGGCAGCAGGCTGAGGGGGATTGGGGGAAGGGACTGCCACAGGCCTGAGGGCCAGCGGGTGCGGGCAGGATCGGTAGTGCGACACCGCCCTTGCTGAGGTGGGGGGCCGACTCAGGTACCGCTCAAGCAAAACGGCGTAGGCCGTCTATGGCCGGCCGCGATCCGGTGGGGGAATCCGACGCAGCGTTTGTGCGACGGGCCGGAGGCCGAGAACTTACCCCATTCACTGTTCCGTCGGCCGAGACCTGTGTTGCCGAAGACACGCCCATCCACCGAGCACCAAGCACTGTGGCGAAATGTAACATCGTCCCTTGCGTCTGAAGTCAGGCGCGATTATGCGAACGACTCGCATTCTCATATATTAATAGAGTGGGGTTTCTTGGATGTCTCGGGGTAAATCGATAGCCCGCTCACGGCGTGCAGGCTCGTTCGTTGCCGTCACAGCGGCAGTTGTTGCCGTTCCTGCAGCGATCGCCCTGGCGCAGGATGCCGCGCCAGCCGGAGACCCGGCCCCCGCGTCGGGCGTGGTGCAATTGCCCGAGGTGAATGTCCAGGCCGGCATCGAGCGTGGTTACAGCCCCGTTCCAGGCTTTGTAGCCGGCGTTAGCACGGCAGGCACCAAGACCGACACCCCGATCATCGAGACGCCGCAATCCATCTCCGTTGTCACGGCGGATGAGATCGCGGCGCGCAACGCGCGCACCATCAACCAGGTGCTTCGCTACACGCCGGGCGTGGTGACCGAGACCCGTGGCGCCTCGGCCGTGCGCCTGGACCAGATGACCATCCGTGGCTACTCGCCTACCCAGTATCTGGACGGCATGCGTCTGGCCGGCGGGCGCGACGCCAACCCCAGCCTGGACGCCTACCGGCTGGAGCGGGTGGAGGTGCTGCGCGGCCCGGCTTCCGTGCTCTACGGCAGCTCGCCGCCCGGCGGCATTATCAACGCCGTCAGCAAGCGCCCGACCACGGAGCGCATCCGCGAGGTGCTGCTGGAAGCCGGCAACCGTAGCCGCTACCGCGCCGCCGGCGACTTCAGCGGGCAGCTGGACGAGGACGGCCAGTGGCTGGGCCGCTTCATCGGTTCCTATTCCGAAGGCGATGGCGAGCTGGATGAGACGCGGGAGCGCCGCTACTTCTTCTCCCCCTCGCTGACCTGGCGGCCGACCGGCGACACCACCATCACCTTCCTCGGCCACTATCAGCGGGACCCGGACGGCGGCTCCTATGGCGGCGTGCCCGCCTGGGGTTCGGCGCTGCCCAATCCCAATGGGCGCATCGGCATGCGCTTCTATGACGGCGACCGGGGCTTCGAGAAGCTGGACCGCGAGCACTACCAGATCGGCTACCTCGCCGAGCACCGGCTCAACTCGGTCTTCACGCTGCGGCAGAACTTCCGCTACATGCATACGCAGGGCGAATATCGCAGCCTCTACGGCTCCGCCATCACCAGCGACATGCGGAGCCTCATCCGCTCGGTCTACGGCACGGATGCGGATTTCGACGTCTTCACGCTGGACAACCAGGTGCAGGCCAGGTTCGACACCGGGCCGGTGCAGCACACCGTGCTGGCCGGCCTCGACTACTACCGCCTGCTGAGCGACACCTATACCGGCCAGAACGTCTATAACGGGCGCCCGAACGGTGTCCCGCTGCAGGACCTGTTCAACCCGGTCTATGCCAACCAGGGTGCCGTCTGGCCCGGCTTCTCCAGCTTCAGCAGCCAGCGGCAGAACCAGACCGGCGTCTATCTGCAGGATCAGCTGCGGTTCGGCCAGCTGGTGGTGCTGCTGGGCGGACGGATGGACTGGGCGGACACCACGACGGAGAACCGCAGCGTCGGCGACTTCCGGCTGACCAGCACCTCGCGCACGACGGACCACGCCCTCACCGGCCGCGCCGGTGCCGTCTATCTCTTCGAGAACGGCATCGCACCCTATGTGAGCTACTCCGAGAGCTTCGAGCCGCAGAGCGGCACCGACCGCAACTTCAACCCGTTCGACCCAACCACCGGGCGGCAGTACGAGATCGGCGTGCGCTACCAGCCGCCGGGCACCAACCTTTCCCTCGCCGTGGCCGCTTTCGACCTGCTGCGCCAGAACGTGCTGAGCACCGATCTGGTCGATCCGCGCTACCGCATCCAGACCGGCGAGGTGCGGACGCGCGGCTTCGAGTTGGAGGCCAAGGCGAGCCTGATGCGGGGGCTGAGCCTGACCGCCGCCTATACCTATCTCGACATGGAGTACACCAAGAGCAACAACACCGTCGCTATCGACTACGGCATCCAGGGTCGAGAGAGCGGCGGTACCCGTCCCGAGGAAGGCCGGGCGCCGACCGGCGTCCCCCGCCACAATGCCTCGGCCTGGCTCGACTACACCGTGCCGGGCAGCGGCACCTTCCAGGGCCTCGGTGTGGCTGGCGGCGTTCGCTACCTGGGCAGCAGCTGGGGTGACTCGGCCAACACCTTCAAGGTGGACTCCGCCACGCTGTTCGACGCGGCAATCCGCTATGACCTGAGCCATTTCGGCCGGAACTTCGAGGGTATGCAGGCGGCGGTGAACATCAACAACATTGCCGATACCCGCTACGTCTCCAGCTGCCTCGGCTACGCCTGGTGCTACTACGGCTATGGCCGCACTATCACCGGCTCCCTCCGCTACCGGTTCTGAGCCGGCGGTGCCGAACCTTCCGGCCGCCGCTGGCGCGACCCTCCGCACCCGGCTCCGCCCGGGCGCGGAGGCGCGGCGACGCGCCGGCATCCTGTTCCGCGTGGTGGCCGCTATTGGCGGCGGCTACGCGGTGGCGGCGCTGTTCACCAGCCTGCTCTCCCTCAGCCTGCCCATGCCGCGAGCGGAAGCGGTGATGACCGCCACCATGGCCAGCTTCGCCATCTATGCCGGCGTCATCGTCTGGGTCTTCGCTGCCAGCAGCGCGCTGCGCGCCTGGGCCGGCATGGCGGTGACGGCATTGTTGCTGGCGGGCGCGCTGTTCCTGCTGCAAGGGCTGCCGGCATGAAGAGCGGCTTCCGCCAGTCCATGGCCTGGCTGCACACCTGGTCCGGCCTGCTGGTCGGCTGGGTGCTGTTCGCGGTGTTCCTGACCGGCACGGCCGCCTATCTGCGGCCCGAGATCTCCTACTGGATGCGACCGGAGCTGGCTCTCTCCAAGCCAGGGCCGCACAACGCCGAAGTGGCCGCCGACGCACTGGCGCGGCTGGCGCCGCGGGCGACCGTCTGGTTCATCAACCTGCCCGATTCGCGGGAGACGGCGACGCGCGTCTTCTGGCGCGAGCGTGGCGCGGTGGGGCGCGGCGGGGGCAACGCCGTGCTGGACGCCGATACCGGCCGCCCGCTGGCGGCGCGGGAGACGCTGGGCGGCGAGTTCTTCTACGTCTTCCACTTCCAGCTGCATTACGTCAGCGTCTTCTGGGGGCGCTGGATCGTCAGTATCTGCGCCATGTTCATGCTGGTGGCCATTGTCAGCGGCGTCATCACGCACCGGCGCATCTTCGCCGACTTCTTCACCTTCCGCCCCGGCAAAGGGCAGCGCTCCTGGCTGGATGGGCACAATGTCCTCGCCGTGCTGGCGCTGCCCTACCACCTGATGATCACCTATACCGGGCTGGTGCTGTTCATGATGATGCTGATGCCCTGGGGTATCGACAGCGCCTATCCCGGCCAGCGCGCCGCCTTCAATTCAGAGGCCTTCGGTTCCGCACCCGCGCGCCCGCGCGCCGGCACGCCCGCGCCGCTGGTGCCGCTGGGGCCGCTGGTGGAGCAGGCGCAGCGCCACTGGCAGGATGGCCGGGTGGGCCGCGCCGTTGTGCTGAACCCGGGCGACGGGAATGCCACCATCGAGCTGATCCGTGCCAACTCCGAGCGCATTTCCTACAACCCGCAAAGCCTGACCTTCGATGGTGCGACCGGCGCGCTGCTGCATGAGAGCGGCGAGGGCCGGCCGGCGGCCGAGACGCGCGGCGTGATGTATGGGCTGCATATCGGCCGCTTCGCCGGGCCGGTGCTGCGCGCGCTGTTCATCCTCTCCGGCCTGGCGGGAACGGCGATGGTGGCCACCGGCTGCATCCTCTGGGCCGTCAAGCAGCGGCAGCAGGCCGCGAAGATCGGCAAGGTGGGTTTCGGCACGCGGCTGGTGGAGCACCTGAACATCGCCGCCATCGCCGGCCTGCCGCTGGCCATGGCGGCTTTCTTCTGGGCCAACCGGTTGCTGCCGCAGGAGATGGCGCAGCGCGGCGCGTGGGAGGTGCATGTCTTCTTCATCGCCTGGGGGCTGTGCCTGCTGCACCCGCTGCTGCGCCCCGGCCGCCGCGGCTGGGTGGAGCAGTTCGCCGCCGGCGCACTGGCCTTCGCCCTGCTGCCGGTGCTGAACGCCCTTGTTACCGACAAGCATCTCGCCGCCACGCTGGCGCAGGGCGACTGGGTGCGCGTGTGGTTCGACCTGGGCCTGCTGGGCTGCGCGCTGCTGCTGGGTGCGCTGGCCTGGAAGGTGGCGCGCCGCCAGCCGGCCGCGCCGCCCGCCCGCAG
>JH600013.1 GCA_000245075.1 Acetobacteraceae bacterium AT-5844 | reverse complement strand
CTCCACCGACCTCTTCCACGGACTGTGAGGGCACCCGAGGACCGAGTGCCGCCATTCAATCGCCGCAACCTTGTCTGAGGATCAGCTTTGACTCTGGGCCAAGGCGGGCGCTCCTGCCCCCCCCAACCCGAGCCGGGAGACGCCTCCATGACCCAGCGCCTTGCTGCCGCCATCCTGGCTTTGCCGCTGCTTGCATCCGCAGCTGCCGTCGCTCAGGACCAGCCAATTCTGCTGCCAACGCGCGACGTCGCCGTGACGTTCCGCCTCACGGGCAGCAACCAACAGCCTGGTCCCATTCACGCTGCGTGGTCGGCCAGCCAACGCTCCCTGCGCGTCGATAATTCCTCCGCGCCGGGATGGCTTCTCGTTCAACAGCAAAGCCAGCGCGCTTTCATGGTCATGCCCCAGGGGCTGGTGATGCGCCTGCCTGCCGCGCCCGATATCGCCAAGATGTTGGATAATCCGCAGGCCCAAGGGCGCGTAACGCGGGGCGGACGCAGAACCATAGCTGGATATCAATGCACCGACTGGCAGATCGAGCGCCGGGACGGGAAGGGGGGGATCGCCTGCATCACACCGGACGGCGTCCTGCTCCGTGCCCAGCAAACCGGCCGGCGCGAGCTCCTGGAGGCAACCGAAGTGGCCTATGGCCGCCAGGACCCGGCCCGCTTCCAGCTACCGCAAGGCGCCCCACAGATTGACTTGCCCTCCAACCTGTCGGGGCTGAGGCTGCCCGGCGGCTGAAGCGCGACCGCACAGGTGACTAGGGGCAGGCTGGGCCGCTGGGTTCAGACGTCATCCACGAAGGCGGGCTTCGCCATGCGGTCGAACGCAATGCCGGCCTGTTTCAGCGAAGCCTCCAGGGTTGCTGTGGGCAGGCGCAGGTAGCGTTCCAGCAGTTGCAGATAGAGCCCCATGAAAAGCGGGCCGTGCCCGTCGCTTTCTCCGTCATGGGTGCTGCTCAGCGCATGCGCCAGCTCATGCAGAAGCACCCAACTCGGCAGTTCCGGCGGCACGCGCAACCTTAGCCGGTTCGCATCTGCCTGCAGACGGCGGGACTGGCGGGGCAGCGGCTCAATAGCCGGCGGGTAGCGCAGCCCCATCTCGGCCCAAATGGCATTCACCATCGGCTGTATCGCGGCGAAGGGTAGCAGGTCCCTGCCATGTGGCGCGATATGCTGGTCCTCCCAGGCATAAACGCGGGCGCGCTGCCGGTCCGCCC
Source organism: Acetobacteraceae bacterium AT-5844 (assembly GCA_000245075.1). Taxonomy (GTDB): domain Bacteria; phylum Pseudomonadota; class Alphaproteobacteria; order Acetobacterales; family Acetobacteraceae; genus Pseudoroseomonas. The sequence goes on along the minus strand of JH600013.1, from coordinate 62,093 downwards.
GTCGGCGTCTCATGCCAGGACGCCTCCTTTGCCGCCCCCTTCCACAGGGCGGTTGAGATTAACCCGCTCTCCGGCCGCCTCGCCTTGGCGGAAGGCGCCATCCTGCCGGATCGTCCTCCGGCCGCCGGAGACCAGGCGTGTTCCCGTTTCGCGGAAGGCATCCTCAACCACGCGGTGTTTCACGACAATCAGGGCTGTGCCGGCGCTCCGCTGGGCCCCCACCTCCGCTTCGCGGGCCGCGTGCATAGCCTCAAGCCGCTCAGCCAACCGGGCGGCCATGCCCTGCTGGAAGCTGGTGGAAGCCTGGCGCAGACGGATGCCGCGCAGGGCAGGGGAGCGGGACCGGAAGGCATCCAACTCCACCACCATGGCGCGGCTGATCACCTGGAACAGCCATGACGCCAACACCGTATCCGTCTCGAATCCGAAGAAGACGTAGCGAGACCCCGCCTCATCGCGGGCCAGCCAGACTTTGCAATCACAGAACCGCGCTATCGCCGGCACGCACCCGTCCACAGGCCGCCGCTGACGCCCTGCCAGGGGTATTTCAACCTGGACGCAGCGCGCCTCGCGCAGATCGACTTCCTCCATGGTCAGCGCGTAGCGCTCCAGCAGGCGGCCAACCATTTCCGCCGCTGCCATGGCCTCGGCCTCAGTGCAGCCGTTGGACACCGTGCGCTCTGCCATGGCCCGGATACGAGCCTTCACGCGTTCAAGCTCGTTGTCCTGCCGCGGCGGCGGGTCAAATGAATCAGGCATCATACGCAGTCAGGTTATATCGGAGGGATACAGCGGGATCGAGGCCTTGCGCCCACGGCCAGACAGAAGCCTGAGTATCATACGCTCAGGGTCAAAGTCCCAGTCGCCCCAACGCGTCACGCAGTTCCGCGTTAGCGTAGGGCTTAGGGAGGATATCGATCTGCTGCCGTCCCCGGAAGCGCAGGCGCAGCTCCTCCGGGTCCGCCCCGCTCGCGATAACAACCGGAAGGTCAGGCCATACAGCCCGGATTTCGCTTACCATGTCGCGCCCCTGGGCGCCGGGCACATTAATATCCAGGAGGACCGCCCGCGGCCGCCCCCGCGCCGGGTTGAGACAGGCGATGGCAGCATTGGCGTTAGCCGCCTCTTCCGCCCGGAAGCCCATATCCTCCAGCATCGCGACGGTCACCATTCGCACGACCGTCTCGTCTTCGACCACCAGAATGGTTGGCTGCGTATCGTCGTCAGGGAGGTGAGCCACCATCACTGCTTCATCCTGTGGGGGGAGGGGGGAGATGACCGCCCTCCATGTGGGCACGCCGCGCGCCGGCTAAGCCAGTCTCGCGCGGAATTGAGCTTCAGCGTAGGAAATCCGGACCTCCCCTCCGGTTGCATTTTGAGGAGAGATAATGGCTTTGGCCAGTCTGACAACTGGACCAGCGGCGCCGAAGGGGGCATGGAAGGCCCCAATATCGCTCCTGGAGATCCCCGCAGCATGACACCGACTGATATCGCCCGCGTCCAGACCTATCTTCGCCGGCTGCTTGGATCCGACCGGGTCCGGATTGTTCCCCCGGCACGCAAGGGCCTGTCCGTCGAAGTCGCGGTGGACGACGAGGTCATCGGCACCATCCACCAGGACAACGACGAGGGCGAGATCTCCTACTCGGTGCATCTGACGATTCTCGAGGAAGACCTGCCCCCACCCCCGCGGGATACCGCTAAGCGCCCCCGCTGAATCGCGGAGCCGGCGCGCGAGAGCTGAGCTGTCCGCGCGCGCCGGCCTCCCTCCTTAGTTCGCTGCGTGTGCCGGGCAGATATTGGCTGCCGTCGTCGGCGCAGAGGCTTGCGCCGTGTGAATCCGCCCAATGGCCTCGCTTACTCCCGCCGCATAGGCCGGGTCCGCGCGGCGGAAATGCTCGAGCTGCCGTTCGATAATGAAGCGCGGCACGCCCTGCATGGCACCGGCGATATTCTCGAAAAGCTGCTTTCGCTGGTCCGCATTCATCAGCCGGAAGAGGTCGCCCGGCTGGCGGTAATCGTCATTCCCCTCGCGGTGGTTGTAGTGATCCGCATCGCCGCTGATACGCAGCGGGGGCTCCTTCGCGCCTGGCACTTCGGCGGGGCCATTGAACGAATTAGGTTCATAATAGGCATCCGTGCCTTTCGGGGCGTCGAAGCGCATGGCGCCGTCGGCGTGATAGGTGTGCACCGGACATTTCGGCTTGTTCACCGGCAGCGCTTCATAATGCGTGCCGACCCGGTAGCGATGCGCATCCGCATAAGCGAACAGTCGCGCCTGCAACACCTTATCCGGCGAGTAACCGATGCCGGGCACCACATTCGAGGGTGAGAAGGAAGCCTGCTCGATCTCGGCAAAATAGTGTTCCGGATTCCGGTTCAGTTCGAGAATACCCACCTCGATCAACGGATAATCCTCATGCGGCCACACCTTGGTCAGATCGAACGGGTTGTACCAATGCTTGTCAGCATCCTCCTCCGGCATGACCTGCACGCAGACCCGCCATTTCGGGAACTCACCACGCTCAATGGCTTCGTACAGGTCGCGCTGCGCGCTTTCCCGGTCCCCGGCAATCACCTGGTTCGCCTCGGCATTGGTCCAGTTCCTGATGCCCTGCATCGACTTAAAATGGAACTTCACCCAGTACCGCTCGCCGGCATCGTTCCAGAAAGAATAAGTATGGCTGCCGAAGCCGTGCATGAAGCGGTAGCCCTGGGGCAGGCCGCGTTCGCTGAACAGGATGGTCACCTGGTGCAGGCTCTCCGGCGAGAGAGACCAGAAATCCCACATCGCCGTGGGGCTGCGCATATTGGTGCGCGGGTGGCGCTTCTGGGTACGGATGAAGTCCGGAAACTTCATCGGATCGCGTATGAAAAAGACGGGCGTATTGTTGCCCACCAGGTCCCAGTTGCCTTCCTCCGTATAGAATTTCAGCGCGAAGCCGCGCACATCGCGCTCGGCATCCGCGGCCCCACGCTCTCCAGCCACGGTGGAGAAGCGCAGCAGCGTCTCGGTCTGGGCACCCGGCCGAAAGACCTTGGCGCGGGTGTATTTCGTGATGTCGCCGGTGATGGTCAGGGTGCCATAGGCGCCTGAGCCCTTCGCATGGACCACACGCTCCGGAATGCGCTCACGGTTCTGATGAGCGAGCTTCTCGATCAGCTGGTAGTCCTGCAACAGGACCGGGCCGCGAGGACCCGCGGTGATGCTGTTCTGATTGTCCGGGACAGGGGCGCCGCCCGTACTGGTCAGCGGCGGGCGGGAAACGTCATCGGCCATTGTTACGCTTTCTTCCTCAGCAGGACTGGTGCTGGGCGCAATCTATGAGTTGGCCGATCATCGGTGAAATTGAAAGTTTTCACCGTTATGATGGAGCCGGTTGATCACACGCTGCCGCCCCTGGCTTCGTTTTGCTCTCATCCGGCTTGCCGGGAGGCCAGCCGCCGCGCGACACTCGCCCGCAGCGAAAGGCTGAGGAGGGGTGCATGGCCCACGACCATCACGACCATTCCCACGATCATCATCACGGCCACGATCATCCCAGCGAGCTCTCGGAAATCGAGCTGCGCGTTCGGGCGTTGCAGTCGCTGCTGGTCGAGAAGGGCTATGTCGATCCAGCGGCGCTGGATGAGCTGGTCGAAACCTACGAAACGCGCATTGGCCCCCGGAACGGCGCCCGCGTCGTCGCAAAGGCCTGGAGCGACCCCGCTTTCCTTGAATGGCTCCGGCGGGATGCAAGCGCGGCTATTCATTCGCTGGGCTTCACCGGGCGGCAGGGGGAGCACATGGTCGCCGTGGAGAACAGCCAGGATGAGCACAACCTGGTCGTCTGCACGCTCTGCTCATGTTACCCCTGGCCTGTCCTTGGCCTGCCGCCCAGCTGGTACAAGACGCCTGCCTACCGCTCCCGGGCCGTGATCGACCCTCGCGGCGTGCTGCGCGATTTCGGGGTGGAGCTGCCGGAGACGACGCGCATCCGCGTGTGGGATTCCACCGCGGAAATCCGCTACCTCGTCATCCCCCGCCGTCCGGACGGAACGGAAGGGTGGGATGAGGAGCGTCTCGCCGGGCTGGTTTCCCGCGATTCCATGATCGGCACCGCCTTGGCCCGCCGGCCGGCGGAGATGCCCGCATGAACGGCGCGCAGGACCTGGGCGGGATGATGGGCTTCGGCCCCGTCGTGCCGGAGCCCGAACACGAGATTTTCCACGCGGAATGGGAAAAGACGGCACTGGCGCTTACCCTGGCCGCCGGGGCTCTGGGCCGCTGGAATATCGACACTTCCCGCCATGCGCGCGAGACGCTGCCTCCGGCCGAGTATTTGTCCTCCAGCTATTACGAGATCTGGATCAAGGGGCTGGAGAAACTGCTGCAACAGACCGGACTGGCCAGTGCGGAAGAACTGCGCGGCGGCCATAGCCAGGCAGCCCCCGCCCCTGTCAGTCCCCTTCGCGCCAAGGACGTAGCTCCGATGCTGGCGCGCGGAACGCAGTACGACCGCCCCGCCACCACACCCGCGCGTTTCGCGGTTGGCGATATCGTCCAGACCCGGAACGACCATCCCACCGGGCATACCCGCTTGCCGCGCTACGCCCGCGGCCGCCAAGGGACGGTGGAGCGTGTGCATGGCGTCTTCGTTTTCCCGGATAGCGCAGCGCATGGCGAGGGAGAGGCGCCGCAATGGCTCTACACCATCCGCTTCGAAGGGCGGGAATTGTGGGGTCCTCGTGCAGATCCCACGCTGATGGTTTCCGTGGAAGCCTGGGAGCCTTATCTCGATGCCGCCTGAGACCGTGCCTGCCAGCCTGCTGAACCTCCCGCGAGGCGAGGAGGGAGAGCCGGTGTTTCGCGAACCATGGGAAGCGCAGGCCTTCGCCATGGCCGTGTCGCTGCATGCGACCGGCCATTTTACCTGGGCGGAATGGGCTGAGGCGCTCGGCCGGCATATCGCGGCCGACCGGTGTGGTGATGTGGCCTACTACCAGCATTGGCTGGCGGCGCTGGAGGAGCTGGTCGCCGCCAAGAAGATCCTAGACCCGACCCGCCTCGCCACCCGGCGGGAGGAATGGCGGCAGGCGGCCGCCGCGACCCCGCACGGTCAGCCCATCCTGTTGCCGGAAGCTTAAGAAAATAGCCGGGGACCAAGGCCCCGGCTATCTCCGCCGATCGGAATCAAAGGGTCGTTTTACCGGGCGGGGGACACGCTCGTCGCCAGCGTCTGCTCATCCACGCGCGGTTCATAGACAAGCCCGCGCCGCGTCGCCCAGACATTCTTCTGGGTATGCAGCGGGATCACGGCCACATCTTCCATCGCCACCTGCATCGCCTGCTGCAGCAGCTTCTCCCGCGCCGCGTCGTCCAGCGTCCGCATGCCTTCGGCCGCAATGGCATCCATCCGCGGGTTGGAATAACGGCCGTAATTGGCCAGGCCCATGCTGGCGGAAGGGTTGCGCGTGCCCATCACCGCTCGCAGGGAGGTGGAGGGTTCGCCGGTGCTGTTGCTCCAACCCAGCAGATAGGCCGAGGCCTCGAAGCGGTTCAGCCGGCTGATCAGCGTCGCCAGCGGCGCGGCTTCCACCTGGGTCTTCACGCCAATGCGGGTCCACATCTGCGCCACGACCTGGATGATCTGCGAATCATTGATGTAACGGTCGTTCGGGCCACGCAGGGTAATGCTCAACCCGTTCGGATAGCCCGCCTCCGCCAGCAGACGCTTCGCACGCTCCGGATCAAAGCGGATCTCGGGAATGGCCGGGTTGTAGCCGAAAGCGCCCGGCGGCATGAACTGGTTGGCCGCCAGCGCCACATTCTCCATCACCCGCTGCACGATGGCAGGACGGTTGATGGCGATGGACAGCGCTTCACGCACCCGCCGGTCCTGCAGCGGGTTCTTCGGCAACGCTTCCCCGTTAGGTCCCCGTACATCGGGGGTATCCATGTCCCGGAAGGTGTCCAGGCCCAGGAAGATCAGCCGCACGCTGTTGCCCTCGGCCAGCGCCACCCGGTTGTCGCCGCGCATACGCGCGACATCGGCGGTCGGGACATTGTCGATCAGCGCGACATCCCCCGACAGCAGAGCCGCCACGCGCGCCCCGGAATTGGTGATGATGCGGTAGTTCACCCGGTCCCAATGAGGCTTTGTGCCCCAATAGGCATCGTTGCGCGTCATCTCCACCCGGTTATTCGGGTCATAGGAGACGAAGCGGAAAGGGCCGGTGCCGATGACCGCGCGCCCGGAATTGAACTCGGAAGAGGGCACGTTATCGCCGATGCCGCGCGAGATGATGAAAATCTGCGCAAGATCGTTCGGCAGCAGCGGGTAGGGGGAGGATGTCTTCAGCCGGATCGTGTGAGCATCCACAACTTCGACATCGGCGATCGAGCGGGTGTAGACCGCGAAGGAGCTTGCGCTCTGCACCGTCGGCACGCGGCGCAGCGTCGCCGCCACGTCTTCCGCCGTGAAGTCCGACCCATCGTGGAACTTCACTCCCTGGCGCAGCTTGAACTCCCAGGTCGTGTCGTCCACCAGCCGCCAGGACTCCGCCAGGGCGGGTTCCACGCGGGAATTGGCATCACGCCGCGTCAGCGTGTCGAACATATGGTGCGACAGCATGATGTTCGGCGTGAGCGTATAGAAATGCGGATCAATGCTGGCCGGCGCGGCGCTGACACCCATGGACAGCGGCTCCGCCTGTGCGCCCTGGGCCAGGGCGGCGGGGAGAGCCAGGAGCGCGCAGCCCAGCAATGCGGCGCGGAATCGGCGGGTCGAGGTGATCATGCGTCTGCGTCCAGGCTCAATTCCTGCTGCACCAGGCTCGCCCAATAGGCGGCGCCGAGCACCAGGGTCTTGTCATTGAAGTCGTAGAGCGGCGTGTGAACATTGTGGAAGCTGCCATCGGCGTTCACACCATTGCCGATGCGCATGAACACGCCCGGCTTCTGTTGCAGCATGAAGGCGAAGTCCTCGCCGCCCGTGCTCATCGGGAACTCACCGACCTTGTCCGTGCCGACCAGCGCGGCAGCGGCCGCCTCGGCCACGGGCACTTTGCCCGCGGCATTGACCGTGGGGGGACACAGCTCTTCGTAGGTCAGCTCCGCCTGGCAGCCATGCGCCGTCGCCAGCGTCGTGGCCAGATCCTGCAACCGCTGCTTGATGATGGCCTGCGCTTCCGGCCGGAAGTAACGCGCCGTGCCACGGACAACGACGCGAGCTGGCATGACATTGGGCGACCCATAGGTTCCCCCGTTGACATGGCCCACGGAGAGGGCAGCGCTTTCGGTCGGCTTCAGGTTGCGCGGCAAAATAGTATGGAGGCCGAGCAGGAAGTGACCCAGAACGACCGTGACATCCGTCGCCAGATGGGGGGCGGCGCCGCCATGCCCGCCAGTGCCGGTGAAGGTTACGCCCCAGAAATCCGCCCCTGCGAGGATGGGCCCTGGCCGCGTGGCGAACTGGCCGACAGGCATGCCCGGGGTGTTGTGCATGCCGTAGACGGAATCGACCGGAAAGCGGTCGAACAGCCCGTCCGCGATCATCGCTGCGGCGCCCGTGCCGGCTTCTTCCGCCGGCTGGAAGATGAAATGCACCGTGCCGGCGAAGTCAGGGTTCTCCGCCAGATACCGGGCGGCGCCGAGCAGCATGGTGGTGTGCCCGTCATGCCCGCAGGCATGCATCTTGCCCGGTATGGTGGAAGCGTGGGCGAAGGTGTTCTCCTCCTGGATGAACAGCGCATCCATATCGGCGCGGAGGCCGATGGCGCGCTGCCCTGGCCGCTTGCCCTTCAGCGTTCCTACAACGCCCGTCTTGCCGATGCCTTCAGCAACCTCAATGCCCCATTCCCGCAGCTTCTGGGCCACGAGCGCGGCCGTGCGGACTTCTTCGAACCGCGTCTCGGGGTGGCGGTGGATGTCCTGGCGGATGGCGACGAGTTCAGATTCGTATCGCCGGATGCCGTCCAGAATGGGCTGGCGCAACATGAGAAGCCTAATCCTTCAGCAAAAACGGCTGCACAGTGATCCGTGGGCGGCACAGGGTCAATCGCGAACCGTTTTTATGCGGGGCCGGGAATCGAGGGGTCGCTTTGTCCCCCTCTAGCAGGGAGAGGGCAGCAGGGACCGACTCAGCAGGTGTTCAAGCGGGAATCGCAGGGTCGGATTGGCTCAGATTCCGTTGCTCCTGACGCGCTGGAGTCGCGGCATCGCCTTTCGCGGGAATCAAAGGGTCGCTTATTAAGGCTTTGCAGGCCGGCGCCGCTGCCTATTTCGTCTCGGACGGTGAGTTATCCACAAATTTACCCACAAAGACGGTCAATCAGTGTCTGATTCAAGAGTCTATTAAGTAAAGTCTATTCCGAGATTTTCCTTTTAAAAACAAGGTTATAAACCAGTATTGTGACCCGTCCTTTCCCGTTTCTGACCCGTCCCTTCCCATATCCGACCCCTCCGCTCCCGAAAGCGACCCGTCCCTTCACTTGTCCCCCGTCTTTTCCCGGCTGCCCAGGGAAAGCGACCCCTCCGCTCCCGAAAGCGACCCTTTGATTCCCCAGTGCTGCGAAACGCTTTTCAAAGTGCTACGGTGCTGCTGCCCGCGGGAATAGAAGGGTCGGAATTGTGGTGACAGTAACCAGCGGACAGGAACTGACCGAGGCGGAACGCAAGCGCCTGGAGCGGTTCGAACGCGCCAAGGCCAACCGGCGTGGTCGCAAGGCGCCGACAGTCATGCCCGCGAGGCTGGCGCGTACCTCCGCCTTCGCTCCCCGCAAGAAGGGCCTGATCACCGATAGCGGTTTCCAGCGCCTCTATGTCGTCCGCCCCCATACGGTGGTGGAAGTACGGGGCCGTGAGCTTGGTTCGCAGCATCGCGATGCGCTCTATGCCCTCTTTCGGATGCGGGCCAAACGGACAGAAATGGCGCCACAGGCCGGGGCCCGCCCGCTACCCTATTATCACACCGAAACAACCTGGCGGGCGCTGCTCTCGGCCACGGGGCGCACCGCCCATGTGAACAATCTCGGCACCATGCTGCGCGTCTTCGAAGAGCTGCGCTCCGTCAGCTTCCGCTTCTACCAGGGCGACTATGCGCAGTACGAAGCTGCCAGCCAGGGGGGCCGACTCGCCGCGGCAGGTTACTCGGATAACCTCCTGGGACGGATCGAGTGGGACGGCGTCACGCTCGATTCCCGCGTAAAGGTGGCCTATGGCGAATGGGTACGGGATATGTTCGAGAGCCGGACCCTCGCCAGCATCGATGGCGAGACCTATTTCAAGCTCCGGTCCGACTATGCCAAGGCGTTCTGGCCCTTCCTGGACTCGCAACCGGATTACACCTGGATTCCGGTCGAAACCCTCGCCGAGTTGGCAGGCCGTGACTACAAGGGCGAGACGACCCGTCAGCGCCTGAAATTCCGCGAGGAATGCCGCCAGGCTTTCGACGATATGGTCAATGCTGGCGGCCTGAGTTCCTGGACCTGCGAGGAAACCGGCAGCGGCCGGGCCAAGTCCTACCGCTACCGCTATGTCCACGCCCTTCCGAAGCAGGGTAGCCTCGCCCTCGGCTCCGCTGAGCCGGAGCGGGAAGAGCAAGGAGCCGAGGGCTAGCCATTTCCCCTAGTCTGAAAATGGCCAGTCCCCGCTTAAGGCACGCACGCAGTTGCTCTGGCCGAGCACGGGAATCAACGGGTCGGAATCGCTCAAGATAAAGCGACCCGTCTTTTCCCTGCCGTCCGGGACGGCACCCTCAATCGGCCAGCTTGACCAACAGCTTGCCAAAGTTCCGGCCTTCCAGCAGGCCCACAAAAGCTTCGGGAGCCTTGTCGAGGCCTTCCACCACATCCTCGCGATACCGAACCTTCCCTTCCGCGATCCACTGCGCCATCTCCCGCAAAAAGGCCGGGCGTTGCGCGGTAAACTCGCTTTGGATGAAGCCCCGGATGGTCAGGCTGCGTGTCAGCACTTCCCGCATCATACCGGGAAGGCGGTCCGGGCCCGGAGGCGGCGCAGAGCTGTTATACTGCGCGATAAGGCCGCAAACCGGCACGCGGGCGAAAGGATTCAGGAGCGGGAATACCGCTTCCCAGACCGCACCGCCGACATTCTCGAAATAGACGTCCACCCCATCCGGGCAGGCGGCCTTGAGCTGTTCCGCGAAGTCCGGCGCGCGATGGTCCACCGCGGCATCGAATTTCAGCTCTTCCCGCAGGAAGGCGCATTTCTCCGGCCCGCCGGCGATCCCTACGGCCCGCGCACCCTTGATCTTGGCGATCTGGCCGACCGCCGAGCCGACCGGACCGGTGGCGGCGGCGACAACCACTGTCTCCCCGGGCTTCGGCTGACCAAGAGTAAGCAATCCGCTATAGGCCGTGAAGCCTGGCATGCCGAGCACGCCCAGGGCGGTGCTGACCGGTGCCACCTTCGGGTCCAGCTTGCGGAATCCGGCGGCATCGGCCACGGCGTGCGTCTGCCAACCGGTATGGGAAAGAACGATGTCCCCTGCGGCAAAATCCGGGTGATGGGATTCCAGAACACGCGAGACTGTTCCGCCCTCCATGACCGCGCCGATTTCCACGGGCTTGGCGTAGGATTTGGCGGCGCTCATCCGGCCCCGCATATAGGGGTCGAGCGACATGTAGAGTGTTTGCAGCACGGCCTGTCCCGGCTGCGGAGCGGGCAGGGGATGCTCCTCGATACGGAAGTGCTCCGGGCCCGGGCGCCCTTCCGGCCGCGCTGCCAAGCGAACCTGGCGGCTGATGATCTGCGTCATGCGCTGTCACTCCTTGCTCACCGCATCATGGGTTGTCCAGCGCTGTCAGAAAAGGCCGCCATGCTCGCCGCGACACATGGCCGGCTCTGGCGATGCGCTCAGGGCAAGAATGGCCGCCGCACGCAGTGCATCGATCCGGGCGTCGCATAGAGGCGGCGCCCGGAATGCAGGTATGCGAGACTTACAGTCTGCGCTCGAAGCGCATCACGCCCAGATGTTACCGCCGCTCGCGATATCGCGGACCGTATCGCTCATGTGATCCGTACGGAACTCGTCAGACGCCAGGAATTCCAGCGCGATGTCCCCCCTCTGCGCACCTGCGGTCAGACGTGACAGCCAGAAGTCAACGCCCACCTCTTCGCCGCTCCGGTCCAGCAACTGATTATAGAGCGCCTCGACGAACTGATGATCTGTGGCACCGGCCAGCGCGCTGGAGCGGAACTCCTCCGATGTGATGAATCCCTGAGCTACGTTGCCCAAGGAGACTGCGTGATCCAGTGCGAGATCTGTCCAGTACCTCAAGCCCTCGCTATCCATGCCGCGGCCCAACAGGCCCTGGTAGAGACCACCGACGGACACCGCCTGGTCCGAGGCGGCCCGCAGGGAAAGAGTGCCCTCGGCGAAGGAAGTTAACTCCATGTCCCATAGGATATCCGTCGTGCCGCGCTGGACATCCGCCACTGTGAGTCCTCCACCTGCATAGGTGATGCTATAGCTGGCGCGGCTGAAGATATAACCCGCCGTATCGACGCCATCCCCACCATCGAGGACGTTGTTACCGCGGCCACCGAACAGGATATTGTTGTGCTCGTCACCATAGAGCGTGTCATTGCCATCGCCGGCATAAACGCGGCTGATGACGGTGCCGTCAGCGACGGCGAAAGCGGTATTGACGAGGCTCCCGACCATCCTGGCCCGGAGATCGATGACACTATCGGTCGTTACCGCGGAGGCATTGATCGTGTGCTGTCCAGTGGCGTTTTCCAGGACGCCACGATGTGTATTGAGAGAGCTGTAATAGCCATACTCGTCGGTATAGACATAGGTCTTGTTGACATCGACGCTGTCGCCCAGCGCCTGAATGGACCAGCTTTTGATAGTGATGGCAGCATTGGCGTTTTGAACGGCCATCGCCCAGTCACCGCCAAGAGTAGATTCTCCCCAGTAATGGGTCGTATCGAAGGTGAAGGACAGCGTCGTCGGCAGCTCTTCTCCGGCCGGCTTTTCGATGAACTGGCTGACATTCTGGCCATCCGGGCCAATCAGGCCGAGCGTCACACCGCTGAGGTCGGTTGTTTCCAGCTCTACCTTCAGAAGAATGTGCTGGATCCGGAGGTCAGTGTCGAACGCAGCCCTGAAGCGTGCCTGCTGGCCGGCATCGATCGTCGCGGAAAGCGTGTTGACCTGAGCGTCGGCTGTCCCCAGGTTCTCGTAAGTGCTGGACTTGGTCCAGGTCTCGGCGAGGCGGACCGCCGCCAGGGCATCAACGTTGCCGTAGCCCGAATCATGGCTGACATACAGGCCGCCACCATTCCAGTCCGCAGCACGATTTTGGACAAAATCGCTATAGCCCGGAGCCCCGACGGCGGAAGATTTCGCGCTGTAAGCAAGAATTTCCTGAACGTCTCGATAGCCTAGCTGCGGATTGGCCTCCAGCATCAGGGCCACCACACCGGCTACAATTGGAGCCGCCGCAGAGGTGCCGCTGAACGCGCTGAGCACGCTGTTCGTGTAGTCTCCATCAGCAGCGGTGTTATAGCCCAGGGGGCCCTGCCGGTCCGTCGTCACGATGCTGGAGGGATCAGCCCCTGGTGCAGCTACCAGGATGCTGGCGCCTGGCGTCGAGTAGCTGGTGATCGTTCCATTCGCCTTCGCTGCCGCTACGACGACTGCATAAGGTGAATTGGCTACGGGATCGTAGGCTGTCCAGCTGCCTTCCTCGCGACTGTTTCCGCCAGCAAAGACGTTGATGATTCCGAGGCCATCACGGCCCGACTGAGCCAGGTTCGCCATGGCCTGCGTATAGTCGGATTGCAGTTCCGCGTTGTCGAAGGGTTCCACGGTCGTCCCCCAGCTGTTGCTGGTAATGGCGACGCCGTCCGAGAGGGCTTTCTGACTGGCCGCCGTGAACATCGACAGCATCGCCGGTGCGGAGGTATCGTCGTCAAGGCTCATGCGATACCCGGCGGCCTCCGCTCCGTAAGCTACGCCCACACCGCCGATTCCGTTGTTGGATGCCACGATCAGTCCGAGCGTGGCCGTCCCATGCGAATCGCTTGGCTTCGTGGCTGCCGCACCGGCTCTGTCGTGCTCGAAGTCATAGGACAGATCGCCTCGGTAATTGCCCACGAGATCCGGATGAGTTTCGTCGAAACCATCATCAATGACGGCCAGCAGAACGCCTTGCCCCGTATAATCCGACCAGACCCGGCTGATATGAGTGTCATAGCCCTCAAGGCCTGATGTCTGTTGCCCGGTATTGCGGAGGTGCCATTGCAGCGAGAACAGAGGATCGGCGGGGAGGGCGCTCATGATCAACATGACTCCGGAATTATACTGGAACTAAAATTTCTAAATTCCTCCTTTAGGAACAGCAATACGCCTCGGCGCCTTCAAGTTGTTGCAATCTGATTATCCTGGAGCTTGGGGCTCCAGCCGCACATCCGCGCGACGGAGACGTGCGCTGGCAGCGTTCACCCTCCGTATCGCGCGGGCCGGCTGGAAGCCCGCCCAGAGGGACCACGAGGATCTTCCGACTACGCGGGCGGGTACCGGCAGCTGAAGTGACGCCGGCCCAGCCGAGCACCGCAAGATTGCGGCCGGCGGCTAATCTGGCGATATGCCTCCCGCCCGTCCCGCCGCTAAATAGGCGGCATGGACGAGTTGACTCCAGCGCCGGAATCCAGGCCCCGGCCCACAATGGCAGATGTGGCGCGACAGGCGCGGGTCTCGAAGATGACGGTCTCCCGCGTCGTCGCCGGACACAGCGTGGCGGAGGAGACGCGGGCGCGAGTGCTGGCGGTCATCAAGGCGCTGGGCTACGTGATCGACCCGGGCGCCTCCGCGCTCTCCACTGGCCGCTCCGGCTTCGTGGCGGCGCTGGTGCCCACCATCAACAATTCCAACTTCGCCGATACGGCGCGTGGACTGACCGACGCTTTGATGCCAGCCGGGCTGCAATTGCTGCTGGGCTTCACCGAGTATGACGATGGACGGGAAGAAGAATTGGTCCGCGCCATGCTGACCCGTCGCCCGGAGGCTGTCGTCCTGACGGGTGGCCATCACGCGCGAGCCACCGTGGCCATGCTGTCAGAGGCCGGGTTGCCGGTGATCGAGACCTGGGAGCAGCCGAGGAAGCCACTGGGGGTCTCGGTCGGCTTCTCGAACGCACAGGCGGCGGCGGAGATGGTGCGCTATCTGCACGGGCGCGGCTACCGGCGCATCGCCTTCCTGGCTGGCGAGAGCGGCCTGGACCGGCGTGGTGAGGAACGTGAGCGTGGCTACCGAAAGGCCATCGCGGCCCTTGGCCTTGGTGAGGCACGTGTGTTCCACCACGGCCGCCCGCCAATCTCGATGCAGCAGGGCTGCGAGGGCGTGGAGGGGCTGCTGCGGGAGTTCCCGGACAGTGACGCGGTGCTTTGCGTCAGCGACCTTTCGGCCTTCGGTGCCATCATGGCGTGCCAGCGCCTGGGACGTCCGGTGCCGGAGAGCCTGGCGGTCGCTGGCTTCGGGGACTTTGAGGTGTCGCGGGTCTGCAACCCGCGCATCACCACCATCGGCGTGGATGGCTATGCTCTGGGCCAGCGTGCGGGGGAGGCGTTGCTACAGGCCCTGGCGGCACGCCGAACCGGCCAGTCCTGGCCGGCTCGTCGCCATATCGCCTTGCCCTTCGGCGTTATCCGGCGCGAAAGCGCCTGAAGCGGCCGGTTACGTTCGGCGGACACCTCTAGAACGATGGAGCGGCGCGCAATATCACTCGAAGCCGCCGCGAAAGGCGCTGGGCTGCCGCCCCTGGCTAGAAGAATGCACGGGACCGCCCTGAAGGCCCGCGGCGAGGTGCTCACAGACCCTCCGGTCCCCCCTAGGCGCTTGCCCGCGCTTACAAAGCCAGCTGCACCTTCATTGCCCGGCTGCGGTCGGCGGCCAGTTCGAAGGCGCGCTTCGCGTCGCGCAATAGCACCACCTCGGTCAGCAAAGGCGCGACGTCGATGTCACCGCTGGCCAGGAAGCGCGCCGCCCAGGCGAATTCCTCGCCAAAGCGGAAAGTGCCGCGCAGCGAGATCTCCTTGGCCACCAACGTATTGACCGGCAGCGGCACCTCGCCCCCCAGGCCCAGCTGCACGATAGTGGCACCCGGCCGTGCTACGCCGATGGCCCCTGCCAGCGCCGCACCACTGCCCGAAGCCTCAAACACCACGTCGAAATATCCCTTGTCGGCTCCGAAGGGCTCAAGCGCGGCCGGGTTCGCCCGCAGGTCCAGCGCCGTATCGGCGCCGATGCGGCGGGCCAGGGCGAGCGGGGAAGGGGAAAGGTCCGTCGCCACCACCTCGCGCGCGCCCGCGTGCCGGGCAACGAGAATGGCCAGGGCGCCGATCGGCCCGGCGCCTGTCACCAGCACGCGCTGGCCAAGGAGAGGGCCAGCCTGTCGCGCGGCGTGCAGGCAGACGGCGAGCGGCTCGGCGAAGGCGGCCATCTCCAGCGGCATATCTGGCGGCAGCTTCACCGCCTGGCTTTCCTCGCAGACCAGTTGCTGGCGGAAGCCACCATTCACGTGTGGCACCCGCATGGCGCTGCCGTAGAAGCGCATGTCGAGGCACTGGTTGGACTGCCCGGCCAGGCAAAAGCGGCACCGGCCGCAGGCGAGGCTCGGATTCACCGCCACCCGGTCTCCGGCTTTTACCGTAGTCACCCCGTGGCCGGTGGCCAGCACCTCCCCGGCGATTTCATGGCCCAGCACCATGGGATGTTGCAGGCGAACCGTGCCGAAGCCGCCATGCAAGTAGTAGTGCATGTCGGACCCGCAGATGCCGCCGGCGCGGATGCGTATGGCCACCTGCCCGTGCCCGGGCTGATCTTCCGGCAGTTCCTCGATGCGCAGGTCGCGCGGAGCATGGAGAATGGCCGCGAGCATGGTCAGGGCACCGGCGTCAGCAACGGGCGGCCGGCGAAATGCGCCTCCAGATTGGCACGCACCAGCTCACCCATTGCCACACGGGTCTCCACCGTGCCGCTGGCATGGTGCGGCTGGAGGACGACATTGGGCAGGGCGGCAAAGCCCGGGTCGATATGCGGTTCGTTGTGGAAGACATCGAGCCCGGCGGCACCGAGGGTCCCATTCCGCAGCGCGGTGAGCAGGGCAGGCTCATCCACCACTGTGCCGCGGGAGATGTTGACCAGGATGCCACGCGAGCCCAGCGCGGCGAGAACCTTGGCGTCGATCAGGCCGCGCGTGCCATCCCCACCAGCGGCGCAGACGATCAGAAAGTCCACCGCGCCCGCAAGCGACACAGGGTCCGCATGGAACTCGAAGGGCTGCCCCGGCACCGGGGCCTGGTCCGTATAGGCGATGGAGAGGCCGAAGCCCTGCGCGCGCCGTGCCACAGCCCGGCCGATCCGGCCCAGCCCGACAATGCCAAGCCGCTTGCCGGAGAACCGCGTGGTCAGTGGCATGCTGCCCTGGCTCCAGGCGCCGCTGCGGACATGGGCATCCCCCGCCGGGATGCGCCGTGCCGTGGCCAGCAGCAGGGCGAGACCCATATCGGCCACATCCTCTGTCAGCACATCCGGCGTGTTGGTGACATGGATGCCGCGTGCCCGGGCGGCAGGAAGGTCGATAGCATCGATGCCAACGCCGAAGCAGGCTATGATCTCGAGAGCAGGCAAGGCATTGATCAACCCGGCGCTGGCGCCGAGGTCCCCGCGCGTACCGATTGCCCGGATGCGGGGCCCGGTCTGCTGCAGGAAGCTAGGCTTGTCGGTGGCCTCCCACAGCCGGTGCAGTGTGAAGCTGCGACCCAGCGCGTCCATCTCGGCCTCCGCATAGGGACCGACGACCAGCAGGCCAGGCTTGCTGTCCACATTGTGGATCAGCTCCGGCGCGTTAAGGCTCTTGGACATTGTGTGTTTCCTCTCCCTGAAAATATGTTACCGGTACCAATCGATATCGCAACAAGAATCGCGGGGAATGCCGATGTTACCGAAGATGTTTGATCTGTCCGGCCGCTGTGCACTCGTGACAGGCGCAGGGCAGGGGATCGGGCTCGCGCTGGCTCGCGCACTGGCCGAGGCGGGCGCCGCCGTGGTGCTGAATGGCCGTGACGCCGCCAAGCTGGAACGTGCTGCGGCCTTACTGCAGGATGCTGGCCTCACAGCAGAAATCGCGCCCTTCGACGTGACCGACCCGGCCGCAGTGGGCAAAGGGGTAGAAGCGGTGGCAGCGCGGGGGCCGATCGACATCCTGGTCAACAATGCAGGCATCCAGCGCCGAATGCCGCTTCAGGACTTCCCGGAAGAAACCTGGGATGAACTGATGCGTACGAATCTGGATGCGGTGTTCTTCGTCGCTAAGGCCGTGGCCCGCCACATGATCCCGCGCGGGCGCGGCAAGATCGTGAATATCTGCTCGGTGCAGAGCGAGCTCGGGCGCCCAGGCATCGCGCCCTACGCCGCCAGCAAGGGCGCGGTGCGGATGCTGACGCGCGGTATGTGTGCGGATTGGGCGAAGCATGGTTTGCAGGTCAACGGCCTGGCGCCAGGCTACTTTGAAACGGAGATGAACCGCGCGCTGGTGGAGAACCCTGAATTTTCGGCCTGGCTGTGCAACCGCACGCCGGCGGGCCGCTGGGGACGGGTGGAAGAGTTAGGCGGCGCGGCGGTGTTCCTGGCTTCCGACGCTTCCAGCTATGTCAACGGGCAGGTCGTGTTCGTAGATGGAGGGATGACCGCCGTAGTCTAAGCTGGCGGCCCCTCAAGGAGTCCAAGTGGCGCGGCAGCTTTCAAGGCCAGGCTATTCCGGTTTTCCGCCCTCGCAAAAGTCTGGTTCAGGACCCCTGTCTGGCTCCGCCATCTTCCTCGTCGGCCGCGATGAGCAGATCGTGGCCTTCCTCCGCGCATCATCTCGCCAGTTCGAAGCCGATGCCACTGGAGGCTCCGGTGACGATGACGAAGCGCCTTTGCTCAGGCTGCATGCTCGCAATCTCCTATGATTTTACGAGGCCGTTCGCCATCACGGCTTCAGCACGACCTTGATGCACCCATCCTTCTTGTCCCGGAATGTCTTGTAGAGATCCGGGCCGTCCTCGAGCCGTGCGGTGTGGGTGATGACGAAGGAGGGATCAATATCACCCTTCTGCACCCGCTCGAGCAGCATAGGCAGGTATTTTTGAACCGGAGTCTGGGCCATGCGGAAAGTCAGGCCGCGATTGATGGCCGAACCCATCGGTATCTTGTCCAACAACCCGCCATAAACGCCAACGATAGACACGGTACCAAAATTTCGGCAGCAGTGAATCGCCTGCCGCAACACATGTGGACGGTCTGTCCCCATGAAGGTGGCGACTTTCACGCGGTCGATGATGCTGTCTAGACTGGCGGTGGCATCAGCTTCGGATCCTACGGCGTCGATGCACGCATCCGCGCCTCGCCCCTTGGTCAGTTCCATGATGCGGTCGTAGATATCCTCTTCCTTGAAATCCAATGTCACTGCACCGGCCTGCCGGGCGAGAGCGAGGCGCTCCGGCACAGTGTCAATGGCGATGACGCGCTCCGCCCCTAGCAGGAAGGCGCTGCGTATAGCGAACTGCCCAACCGGCCCGCATCCCCATACGGCGACGGTCTCTCCGCCCGTCAGGTTGCAGAGATCCGCTGCCATGTAGCCGGTTGGAAAGATATCGGAGAGGAAAAGAACCTGCTCATCCGTCATGCCATCCGGCACCTTGATGGGGCCGACATCGGCATAAGGCACACGGAGATACTCGGCCTGCCCGCCCGCATAGCCACCCAGCAAGTGTGAATAGCCGAACAGGCCGGCGGGCGAGTTCCCCCACAGCTTGGTCGCCTTTTCCCTGTTGGGATTGCTGCGCTCGCAGCCGGAGTAAAAGCCGCGCTGGCAGAAGAAGCACTCGCCGCAGGAGATAGTGAAGGGCACGACCACCCTGTCACCGACCTTCAGCTTCTTGTTGTCCCGGCCCACTTCGACGACTTCGCCCATCGTCTCATGGCCCAGGACGTCGCCATGCTCCATCGCGGGGATCACGCCATCATAGATGTGGAGGTCCGAGCCGCAGATCGCGCAGGACGTCACCTTGATGATGGCGTCGCGGCCGTCTTCGATCCGTGGGTCGCTTACAGCCTCGCAGCGAATATCGCCTTTGCCGTGCCAAGTTAGCGCTTTCATGCCGGATGACCTTCCCGTGTGCTGGAAGGGAACTCCTGAAGCGGGCGCAAGTTGTTTCCGTGGCAGATGTTGAAAGCTTAGGAAAAGGCGAGGCTCGAGATTGTACCGGCCTACAGTCGTCGCCGAGAGCGGCCGGCATTATCCGGGGGAAGCACCGCGAAACGATCCTCCCTTTGCTTGCCGGAATGCCCCGCACCGAGAGCAATGGTCCATCGTTTCCGAAGTTTGCGCCCGGTGCGGGGCCTTCCGGCAAAGGCGGGCCAGAACCGCTTCGCTTAGCGGTTGGCCTCTGCTGGAAAAAATCGCCACAGCAGCCCATAGAGCGCCGCGCCGAAGAGCAGGCTACCGGCCGCGATTTCCAGCGACAGTGCGAAGCCCGCTGCCGCGCTCGCCGTGTACTGCAGCATCAAGGCCACGAGCGGCGGGCCGAGAATCTGGCCGATACCATAGCCGGCGGTCAGCAATCCCATCAGGCTGGTGGCCTGCGCGGGCCGCAGCCGGCGGGCCTCCTGCATGGCGAATAGCGTAATGGCGGTGAAAGGCAGGCCCAGAAGCAAGCTGCCGGCCACGAATCCCAGATCCGTCGGCATCGCCAGCGTGAGCAGGATCGCAAGCGCCTGCACCACGTAGCTGGCCGTCAGCAGAACGCGCCGATCCATGCTGAGCGGGACGAAACGTGTCAGCAACGCGCCAGCGATGACGCCCAGACCAAAGGCGGGCCAGAAATAGTCGCTCCAGATCGAGCCAGGAAGCGCTTCTCGGGCAATTACCGGCAGGAAGGTGGCCGTAATGATGTAGCCGAAACCGGCGAGACCGTAGGCCAGCACGAAGATAGTTGGCTCGCCGAGACTGCTACCCCGCTTCCCGTCCAATGCGCCGTGAGGCTGTTGCGCGGCGATGGCATCATGACCCCTGAAGACTGGCCAGACCAGCGCCGTCAGCACGGCGGCCATCAAACCGAAGACGCCCCATGCCGTCGCCGAGTGTTGGCCATGCGCGGCCATGGCGCTGCCCACCAGGCCAGAGGCGGTGATACCGATGCCCGGCCCGGTGTAGATGATGCCACCCAGCGAAGCCCGGCCCAGCCGCGCCAGCTGTGCTAGGCACCAGCCCGAAGCGCAGACGAACACCATGCCGGTGACATATCCGGCCAGGAAGCGCAGGAACGACCAGAGCCACGGTAGATGCGGTACCATGGCCAGGGTCAACAGGGTGGTCAGGAGCAGGCCGATCCGAACAAGGCCGGCGGTGCCCGGAAAGCCTGGCCCTATATTCCGCCTCAGCAGAGGCAGCGCCATGCAGGATAAGGCCCCAAGCAGATAGCCAAGATAGTTGGCCGTGGCGAGGCGGCTACCTCCGGCGAGGTCGATCACCCCGTCTTGCAGCATCATCGGCAATAGCGGCGTGAAGGCGAAGCGCCCGATTCCCATTGCGACCGAGAGGCAAAGCGCTCCGGCGATGGCAATGACCAGAGGCGATGCGAAGGATCGTTGCTGGCTGAGATCGGGCGGGGCGGTCATGAAGGCAGACTCCAGGCAAGCCGATAGCCGTCATGGCTCGGCGGCAAGCACCTTATCCGGAGCCAGGCTGGTGTGCTCAGCGCTGCGGTGGATGCAGCCGCGTATCCAGCGCGAAGGTCTCCTGCTCCAGAACCGAATAGCCGGAGGGCGCAGCCGGCCGGGCAAAAATCAGATTCCAACTTCGCGTCGACACAGCGCTGGGAATCACCACGAAACGATGGCGTGCCAGCAGCGCGTCTCCGAAAGCCTGTTGTCCTGCACCGGGAATGCCCGGCCGGAGCCAATTAGGGTTCGGCACATCACCCGGCATCACGACATGGACGCTATCAGGGTCCTCGATCGCAAGGCACGTCATGACATGCGGCACAGTATCCAGCGCCCTGAAGCCCTTATGGACCGCCACCTCCAGAATGGCCGTGGACGGATCGAGGGAGCAGTAAACCGCCCGCACCCCGCGGCTGTTCCAGCGGCCGCCGACCTGATAGGCGCCCTCGCCGCTGTCCCAGCTGGCGGCGAAACGGGCCTGATCGAGCCGCCACGCCACCAGCCCGCCGGCGCCCAGCGGCGGTGGCAGGGGCGTCAAGCGTAGACGCCGTACTCAAGGCGCTGGAGGAAATCTTCCACCAGCTCAGTACCCGCCGGCGTTGCCAGCAAGTCGATCGGCCGCCGCTGGTCGAGACCAATGGCCGGGCGCTCCAGCCACTGTTCGGCTTCCTCCTGGGAGCCGAAGACGGCGGTGGCCCTGGCCAGGATGCTGGCGAACTTCCAGGCGCGCCCGCTCTGCTCCGCATTGAGCGGCTTGGTCGGCGCTTCACTGCGGCGCTGGAAGGTCCGGAGGCTCATGCCCACGGCCTTCTCCAGGGAAGCCGTCTTGCCCAGCACCCGCAGGTTATCCACCAAGTGCCGCAGAGCGGAGCCGGGCAGGCCCTGGACCAGCATCTCATGGGCGTCCAGCGGTCCCTCCAGCCTGTGCCGCAGCACCCGGCTGCCACCGAGCAGGGCCGCAACCCGCTGTAATTCCATCGCATGATCCGCCAACGGGGCGGCGGCGCCGGGCATGGCCATCGAACCCTCCGTCATCTGTCGCATTGGATATGACATTTGACGCCCGCTTTTCAAGCCGCCTCAGCGTTCGAAGCGCCAGGGGGCGGCGCCCTCCTCATTAGGGTCCAATGTCAACCGGTGCTCCAGGGGCGGGAAGGCGCGGCTGCGGCAATCCGCCCGGTCGCAAAGCCGGCAGGACAAGCCGATGCCGACCTTGGCTTCAGCCAGGGCAATGCCATCGGCATAGACGATGTCCGCAGCCCGGCCGACGTCACAGCCCATGGCAACCACATGAACCGGGGCGGGCTCGCCCCAGCGCAGTGCCGGTCCGGTCAGCGTGCGCGCGAAGCACAGGAAAGTGGCGCCATCCGGCAATTCAGCCACCTGCACCCGCATGAGACCTGGGGTGGCAAAGGCGGTATGCACGACCCAGCGCGGGCAGGACCCGCCAAAACGTGCAAAGGGAAAGCCGGCCGCCGAAAAACGCTTGTCCACATTCCCTGCCGGATCGACGCGTAGGAAGAAGAAAGGCACGCCGCGCTGCCCATTGCGTTGCAGCGTGGCCAGGCGGTGCGCCGCCTGCTCGAAGCTCACCCCGAAATGTGCGGCCAGAAGGTCCAGGTCGTGGCGGAGGGCCCGTGCCGCTGCCAGGAATGGTGCATAGGGCATCAGCAGCGCGCCCGCGGCGTAGTTCAGCAGGCCGATACGGATCAGTGCCGCGGCCTCGGCAGAGGACGGCATTGCTGGAGCGAGGATGGCCTCCACCGCCTCCCTGGCTTCCAGCAGCATCAGCTGGAAGGCCATCTGAAAGCCTCGGCTCTCGCGCGGAAGAGATTCGGAAAGTTCGAGAAGCCGGCTGGCAGGGTCGTAGCGGCGCAAACTTTGCTCCAGCGGCCCCACGCGCACTCGCACACCATGGCGCTGCCGCAGCCGCTCAGCCACGGCGTGGTTGAGCTCCGAAGGTGCGGCGCCAAGCTCCCCGCCAATATTCTCCGATACCTCCTCCAAAGACGGGAAATGATTGGCTTGGTTGTGGAAGAAATCCCGTGCCTCATCCGTCGGCAGAAGAATGCGGCGACCGCTCGGCAGGGCTAGGCCACTCGCATCTTCTCGCGCTACGCGGAGGGCGCGGTAGAGTGCCAGCATCGCCCGCGCTGCATGGGGTGCGCTGGCTGCCAGGGTCCGCACTTCTGCCTCGGGTAACTCCTCAAGGCCAAGGAGGGGGTCCGCCAGCACCTCCCGCAGGCTGCTCTCCAGTTGCCGCTCTTGTTGGCCGGAAAGGGCCTCCAGATCGACCTGCAAGGTCTGGCCCAGCTTGATGAGCAACGCCGCGGTTACCGCACGCTGATCGTGCTCGATCAGGTTCAGGTAGCTGGCGGAAATACCGAGCCGTGCGGCCAGAGCCTGCTGGGTCAGCGCTTGATCCGTGCGCAGGCGCTTGATGGTTCGGCCGATCAGAGGTCGGGCCATCTTTTACAGCCTTTACAAAATAAAGATCGTGTCTGTGAAGAACGACACGTCCTTGCAGCTGGAAAGATGACTTTGGAGGGTGAAGTTCGCGTCCGCAACGTCAATTATTCACAGGCGACAAACGGCCACGACAGGACACGGAGAGAACGATGCAAGAGACGCGACGCCCCTGCCATGCCCCTGACGACGGCGCACGCGGCTGGCCCGGGCCGGACCGCTTCGCGGGGATCCGCCGGGACTATACGCTCGCGGATGTAGAGCGGCTGGCGGGATCCTTCCGCATTCGCCACACCTTGGCCGATATGGGAGCCCGCCGCCTGTGGCACCTTCTGCAAAGCGAGCCCTATGTGAACACCCTGGGGGCCCTGACCGGCAATCAGGCGCTGCAACAGGTGAAGGCCGGGCTGAAGGCGATCTATCTCTCGGGTTGGCAGGTCGCGGCGGATGCCAATACGGCCGCCACCATGTATCCCGACCAGTCCCTCTACCCCGTGGATTCCGTCCCTACGGTCGTTCGCCGCATCAACAATGCGCTGAGGCGTGCGGACCAGATCGCACATCTCGAAGCCCAGGGCGACGAAACCGAGTGGATGGCTCCCATCATCGCCGATGCCGAAGCCGGTTTCGGCGGCCCGCTGAATGCCTACGAACTGATGCGCGCGATGATCGAGGCGGGCGCCGCCGGTGTGCATTTCGAGGACCAACTCGCCAGCGAGAAGAAATGCGGCCATCTGGGCGGCAAGGTTCTGGTGCCGATCAGCCAGCATATCCGCACGCTGAACGCAGCGCGCCTCGCGGCCGACGTGGAAGACGTGCCAACCGTCCTGCTCTGCCGGACCGATGCGGAAAGTGCGCAGCTGCTGACATCCGACGTCGACGAACGGGACCATCCGTTCATTTCCGGCGAGCGCACGCCGGAGGGCTTTTTCCGCATCAAGCCAGGCATCGGCAAACAGTATGCGATTGCCCGGGGTCTTGCCTATGCGCCCTATGCCGATCTGTTGTGGTGGGAAACCTCAGACCCGGACCTGGATGATGCCCGCGCCTTCGCCGAAGCGATCCATCGCGAATTTCCAGGGAAGCTTCTCGCCTATAACTGTTCTCCCAGCTTCAACTGGAAGCGCAAGATGGGCGGGGCCCAGGCCGAGCGCTTCCAGCGGGAGATTGCCGCCATGGGCTACAAGTTTCAGTTCATCACCCTGGCAGGCTTTCACAGCCTGAACCACAGCATGTTCCGCCTGGCCCGTGGCTACAAGGAGCGCGGCATGGCGGCCTATTCCGAATTGCAGCAAGCGGAATTCGCATCGGAAGCCGATGGCTATACCGCGACCCGCCATCAGCGGGAGGTCGGTGTCAGCTACTTCGATGCCGTGGCCACCGCTGCTTCGGGCGGCCTCTCCAGTACCACTGCCCTGGCCCACAGCACGGAGACGGCCCAGTTCCACGACACAAAGCCGGCTGCCGTGCCGGCACCAGCAAAGTAAGGAGATATCAAATGGATCGAGAACAGGATTTCGACGATGGCCTGGTGCATAATCACGGCTGGGCCATGGAGCCCGCCGTCCAGGTCAGGCGGTCCGGCCAATCGGCCCCGCCCGATACGACGTTGATCCCGACGCCGAGCACTGTGTACCGCGACGATCAGGCGGAGCAGTAGGTCGAAGGGCCGCCCGTAACTGGCGGCCCTGCTTTCACGCCAGAGGACTTAAGGGCTTCGTAGGGTTAAGGATGTGCCCCACGGATCTTGCAATGTCAGGGGGCCGGCCTCGGTCCCCGTGCCAGCCCGTGCGTGGATCGCTTCCAGATTTTCCTGCGCGACCAGCAGCTCCACATCCGCGAGCCCTGTGGAGGGCTGGGCGCGCACAGGAGCACCCCTGCTGTTCCAGACATTACTCGCCAGATGGTGGTGATACCCGCCGGAGCCGTAGAATGTACCTCCCGTATAGCGGCACATGATGTCGAAGCCGAGCAGGCCGGAATAGAAGGCTTCCGCCTCCGGCAAGGCGCCGACTTGCAGATGGACATGGCCTACCACCGTGCCGGCGGGGGCTTCCTGCCAAGTCTGATCTCCACCGGCCGCCATCAGGCCGCCGAGATCCAGCGGGTCGCTCGCCATCTCGACCATGCCGTCATGATGTCGCCAGGTGCTGGCAGGACGGTCGGCATAGACCTCGATGCCGTTGCCCTCAGGGTCGGAAAGATACAGAGCTTCGCTGACGAGATGATCGGAAGCGCCTTGCAGCACCAGATGCGTCTCAGCCGCGTGCCGTACCCAGCGGCCAAGATCGGCACGCTGTGGCAGCAGGAAGGCGGTATGGAAGAGCCCGGCTTCGCGGCGGCCATGACGCCTTGCCGCCATGTCCCGGCGCAGCACAAGCAGCGTCGTGCCTCCCGCTCCGAGTTCCGCAGTGTCCCCCTCCCGCCGAAGCAGCTGCAGGCCGATGGCCTGCTGGTAGAAGGTGGTGACGGCGGCGAGGTCGTGGACCGTCAGGGTCACCTTGCCGATATGCATCGGCGCGCTCGTGGATATGGTCATGATGGTCCTCCGTGGACGGATGCTACTGCCTGATCAGGCCTGAGCACGCCGCGCGCCCAGCGGCTTCAACGCATGGGCACCATCGCCCAACAGTGCCTGCACCGCCAGCGCAGCGATCCAGAAGGCCGGGAATTCCCAACCGCCATTGGCATTCGTGAAGAAGAAACCGGCCGGGCCATGCACCGTGGCGATGGCCCCGACAGGCACCGGGATCAGCGCGATGGCCGCCACGCGTGTCCAGAGGCCCAGGATGAGCGCCAACGCTCCGGCCATCTCCCAGAGGATGGTGACATAGGCCAGGGCCGGTGGGAGGCCGAGCGAGCCGAAGAAGGCTACAGTGCCAGCCGGCGTGAAGATGAAGATCTTCAGGCCAATATGCGCCAGGAACAGTATACCGAGCATAAGACGAAGAATAAGTGCTCCGTATGGAGCAGTGCGCGTGTCGATCATGAAACTGTCCTTGTGCGGTGCGCGCCTCCTGGTGGGGCTGTCTCGCGACTGGACAGAGGATAGGATCTTGCCGATCCGGGCATTATCCACCCCAACCGGCAATCTTTGATTCCGATTTGGAAGAGATTTAAGGCCAGCCCTGATCCCACTCAGGCTCACCGCGAAATCTGTTCGCGAGGAACTCAACCATGAGCCTGGTCTTCAGCGGGAGGTGCCGCGCGGCGGGGTACATGATGTGGGCCCCGAAGGGCCTGTCTTCCCAGTCTTGCAGGAGTGGCCGAACGGTGCCTTGGCGGAACCGCGGCCCAGCCATGAATGTCGGCACCCGGGCTATTCCCAACCCTGCTTCGGCGGCGCCCAGGCAGGCTTCGGCGTTGGAGAAGCGCAGCCGCCCTTTCACCGCGACCGTACTGCCGTTGCGGAACCGCCACAGGAAAGGCTCCCGGAAATTGGTGTCGATGATGCAGTCGTGGGCGGACAGCTCCTGAGGGGTCGCCGGGCTCCCCCGCCGTTCCAGATAGGCAGGGGAGGCGGCAAGGACGATCCGTACATCGCACAACCGGCGCGCGATCAGGCTGGTGTCACTGGGCTGTCCCACCCGGATGATGGCGTCGAAGCCTTCATCGACCAGCTGCACCAGACGATCCGAGAAGCTGACATCGAGCTGAATATCGGGATAGGCGGCGGCAAACTCGTTCAGGAGCGGAGCCATCTGCAGCGTGCCGAATGAAATGGGCACCGACAGGCGCAGCCGCCCGGTGGCCCTGCCCGAGGCGTGCCGGATGGATGCATCCAACGCCTCAAATTCATCTATGAGCACCCGGATCCGCTCGAAATAGGCCAGCCCGGCCTCCGTCGGCGCCAGGGCTCGTGTTGTGCGGTGCAGAAGGCGCACCCCCAGATCGGCCTCGAGACGCGAGACCATTTTGGAGGCCTGGCCGGCGCTCGTGCCCAGCCGTTCCGCCCCGCGAGAGAAGCTGCCGGTCTCCAGCACAGCAATAAACATCTTGTCGCAGTCGCGCCGGTCCACCGGTCATTCCCCAGTCACGTGAAGAACTGGCGACAGAAGCGAAACTTGGCCCAAGGGGAAAGAGTCGGCCTCTTTATCACCTCCAAGCGGGGGCTTCGCCCTTATGGCAGTAGGTACGATCTCGTTCCCGTGAAGTGGAATATTCCGCTTACGCATTATGGACTCTTCTCTGTAAGATTTTTCGACGATATTGCCATCGACGAAAATATATGAGATCAAAACCCCCGGCGACGGAGTCTTGGCATTTCGTTGCTGAGTCTCGGGTGGAAGCGTAGATTCGATACCGAATCCACAATACACAACACGTACTGATCTCAGAACGAATTTCCACCCCTTCTTCTTCTAAGGAATTTATCCTGGATGCAGATTGATTTGTCCCTGCAGAACGCCGGGGCCGATACCCTTGCGGGCGGCGTAACGACGTTCGGCCAGGTCTTCACGCGTGGCGATGTCAGCGCAAACGGCGGACTCGTCGCTAACGTGAATGGCGTCGACATCCCGGTGCAGATGGATGTCAAGACGACCTATGACGACGGCTCGGTCAAAATGGCCGTGCTGTCCCTGGTTCGTCCCGATTTGCCGGCAGGAAGCAACGTCAACGTCTCCCTGTCTGCTACCGCTTCTGCCACCGCTGGCGCGCCGATCGATCTTGCGTCGGCTTTGGACAATCACTCCTTCACGGTCGACCTCTCTGGCGGGCAGACCGCCAGTGTGGACGTGCTGGCAGCGCTGAAGCAGGCGCTGGCCGATGGCACGGCCAGCTATTGGCAGAGTGGCCCGCTGGCCACCCAGGCCCGGGTGGAAATTCCGCTTGAGGGTTCGCAGCGCCTCGTCTTCGACGTGACCGCCTATGAAGGCGGCGGCATGAGCGTCGAAGCGCAGTTCAACAACGACGTGGCCATGAGCGCCAATGGCGGCGCCGTCTCCTACGACGTGACCGTCAACATGGACGGCCATATCGTGGCGCAGCAGAGCGTCAATCAGGCCCAGTACCAGAACTGGCACCAGAGCTTCTCGTCCAACGAGCTCGATGGCGGGCAGGGTCTGGGCGATGCGTCTTCCGGCTGGCTGAACATCCAGCATGACGTCGGCTATCTGCAGCAGACCGGCGCTGTCGCGCATTACGATCTGAACGTCGGCATCGCCGACTCCCTGATCGCCGAATACACCGCGGCCATGCAGAGTGATGGCTGGGGCCAGCCGCTGGCCGTCAACGGCGTCACGCAGTACATGCCTGGCACCGGTGGCCGCGCCGATATCGGCTTCACGACTGAGGCCAACACCGCCTGGCTGATGTCGCAGAACGCCCAGGTGGCGGCTTACGCGCTGGACCAGGCGGAGACCGCCAGCGCCATCACCTGGCACCTGTATGATTCGGCCAATAGCGGCTGGGTGAGCACTGAGGACTACCCCAAGCTCTGGACCGATGAGCGCGGTGGTACGGGCACGCCCGGCGATGCCGCCTCCGGTGGCCTCACGCAGCAGATCGGCATCAGCTCCGGCTGGGAGCTGGACTCCGCGCACCAGCCGGACCTGTCCTACGTCCCGTACCTGCTGACGGGCGAGCGCTGGATGCTGGACAATCTGAATGCCCAGGCCAGCTGGAACATTGTGGCCCAGTACCCGGATGTCCGCGGTACGGAATCGATGGTCGTCGTCGACGGTAACCAGGTCCGCGGTGCCGCCTGGGCGCTGCGCCAGATCGACGAAGCCGCCTGGGCCGCGCCGGATGGCAGTGCCGAGAAGGCCTACTTCACGGCTGCTTCCGAAGCCAACTGGTCCTGGCTGGTCTCGAAGATTCCGGAGTGGACTGCGCAGCAGGGTGAAGCCCATGGCTATCTGCCCGGGGAATACGGCGTCGATGGTGCGATGCCGCCCTGGCAGCAGGACTATTTCGCTTCCACCGTCATCGCCGCCGCCAGCCGCGGCAATGCTGATGCGCTGACCTTCCTGGAGTGGCAGTCGAACTTCCTGGTCGGCCGCTTCACGCATCAGGCCCAGGGCTTCGACGAGCATGATGGCGCGGCCTATCTGATCGCTATCGCGGATGCGAATGGCACGCCGTACCAGACCTGGTCGGAGATCGGTGCGCAGACGGATGCGAATGGCTGGTCGAACAACGATGGCTGGGCCAACAGCCAGGGTGACTACGCGCAGCTCGCTCTCGCCACGCTGTCGGGTATCGCGCACCTGACCGGTTCGGCAGAGGCCGCCGCGGCGTATGACGCGCTGATGGCTGATAATCCGCCCTTCGCCAGTGCCACCGACTTCGCGCAGGACCCGACCTATGCGCTGGCCGCGCCGGGTTCGGACAACACTGCGACCCTGCAGCCGTCCACGCCTGCGGTGACGACGCCCGTCGATACCGGTAGCGATACCACGACGGATCCGTCCACCGAGGTGCCGGTTGCTGACAATTCCGGCAGCGGGGACACCGCTTCGGGTGATGTCGCCACCGGTGACACGGGTAGCGTTGGTTCCGGCTCCAGCGATACGGGTTCCAGCGATGTCGGCTCCGGCGATACCGGAACTGGCGACACTGCAACCGGCGACACTGGCGCTGGCGATATTGCCACGGGTGGCGACACTGGTACGGGTGACACGGCCAGCAATGGCACGGACACCGGCGATTCCACCACGCCGCCGAGCACGGGCACCAGCGATCAGACGCCTGTCGCCGAACTGCCGGATGCTGCTGGCATGGTTGACCTGGCCATCCGTCTCGGCAGCGAAGCCTGGGATGGCAATGCGCAGGCCATCGTCCGTGTGAACGGCACCGTTGCCTTCGAGGGCGAAGTCACGGCGAGCCATGCGGATGGCGGCGCGGAAATCAACCTGGGTCAGGTGCTCGCCGACGGCGTGCACAGCATTGAGGTCGAGTACGTCAACGACGCCTGGGGCGGCTCGTATGAAGCCGACCGCAATCTGCATGTCGAAGACCTGACGCTGGCCGGCGTGTCCACCGGCGAGTCGACGACATTGTTCGACAATGGCACCGTCACCTTCTCGCTTCAGGTGCCGCACGACGCGGTGGATGCTTACGCCGCCTCGATCGATCCCTCGCAGGACCTTGCGCAGAGCGGCGTTGTCAACACGGATCAGGTCTTCATCGGCTGATCGGAATCCACGGGGCGGCAGACATGCCGCCCCGTGTCTCAGACTCAAGGCTCGGCTTCTTCAAGCCGGACCCCGACGCGGCGAGTGCTCACGGAGCGGTTCGCGACCGACAGCGGCAGACTGACTGGCATCATCCAGCGTCGAAGCGCCCGCCAGGTCACCATCGCCTTCATAGAAACGCAGGTCCGAGACGGGCTCGTCTTACCGGCTCGTGCTGTCCCATACCGGCGCCAGCCCAGGGGGGCTGACAATCCGCCCTTGCGGTTTTGCCAGGGCGTTAATGGCCCGCATCTCCTCACCGTCTAAGCTCATGTCCCAGATGGCAAGGTTCTCGGCCGCCCGCTCTTCCCGCACTGTCTTGGACAGCGCGACAACATTCTGCTGCTGGATGAGCCAACGCAGCACAACCTGCGGCACGCTGCGGCCATGCCGGGCGGCGATATCCTGAAGCACTGGATCGGAGAGAACCTTTCCGTCCGCCATGGGATAGTAGGCCGTCACCGCCATGCCACTTGCCCGCGCTGCGCCGAGAACGACGGACTGATCCAGATAGGGATGGTACTCGACCTGATTGGTCACGAGCGGTGCCGTGCTCAGCCGCGATGCCTCTGCCATCTGCGCGGTGTTGAAGTTGCTGACACCGATATGCCGGGCCTTTCCGGCGGCCCGCACCGCATTCAGCGCACCGATCTGGTCGGATAGCGGCACGTCATCGTTGGGCCAGTGCAGCAGCAGAAGATCCACGTAATCCGTGCGCAGCCTGGCCAGGCTTTCATCCACCGAGCGAAGAAAATCGGCGGTCCGATAATTCTCCACCCAAACCTTGGTCGTCAGAAACACCTGGGAGCGGGAAACACCGGACTGTGAAAGGCCCTCACCGACAGCCGCTTCATTGGCATAGATCTGGGCCGTGTCGATATGGCGGAAGCCGCGGTGCAGCGCATAAGGCACCATGCGCAGTACATCGGCCTCCGGCATGCGGAAAGTGCCGAAGCCGAGGGCCGGAATATCCGCTCCATTGGCGGTAACGTTGAACATGCTTTGATCTCCAGGAAGGATGCTGGGCGCGCATATGTCCCCGGAGGCGGCGCGGCTGTATTCGCCGCGCCGGACAATCACTTATGCCTTGAAGTCAAGAATGCCGCTAAGCGCGTTCAGTCCTGGCCCACCGTCTGGATCACTTCAAAGCCTTCGAACTGCGGCGGGCCCAGATAGAGCGGCTTGCGCTCGCCCGCGCCACGGTGAGCGGCGCGGAACGCCTCCGACTGGGTCCAGGCCTCGAAATCGGCCTTGCTGCGCCAGATGGTGTGGGACGCGTAGAGAACATGGTCCTCCCGCACCGGGCCACGCAACAGGTGGAATTCCACGAAGCCGGGCACGGTCTTCAGCTGGGAATCGCGGCTGGCCCAGACCTCCTCGAACTGAGCCTCGGCGCCGGGCGTCACCTTGAAGCGGTTCATTGCGATATAGGTCATGGCGATCCTGAGTTTTTGCGAATGGTTCGCAATATGCTAGAGGGGCCAGCCCCGCCTGTCGAGCGGGCTCCGCCTTGGCCACGGGAACCGCCGGATGCCTGCCATCCCCGCCGATATCGCCTCCGCCGATGATTATGAACCTCACGCACGCCAACGCCTGGACCCCGCGGTCTGGGCCGCCATCGCCGGCGGCAGCGCGGATGAGCACACCCTGGCCGAGAACCGCGCGGCCTTCGCGCGCATTCGCCTGAACAACCGCGTGTTGGCAGATCTCTCGGGGGCGCATACCGGCCTGGAATTGTTCGGGCAGGCCATGGAGCATCCGATCCTGCTCGCCCCCACGGCCTGGCACAGGCTGATGCACAGGGAAGGGGAGCTGGCCACCGCCATTGGCGCCTCCGCCCTGCGCGCGACCATGGTCGTCAGCGCGCTGGCCAGCCAGGAACTGGAGGCGATTGCGGCGAAGGCCGTCTCGCCCCTCTGGTTCCAGCTCTACATCCAGCCGGACCGGGGCTTTACCCATGCCCTGGCCCAGCGGGCGGAGGAAGCCGGCTACCGCGCTCTCGTCGTTACCGTGGATGCCCCCGTCACGCTGCGCAACCGCGAGCAGCGCGCGGCTTTTCGTCTTCCCGCGGGTATCGAGGCGGTCAATCTCCGGGGCGCACCACCTCCGCCGGCACCACGCGCGGCGCCGCATGAGAGCGAAGTGTTCAAGGGCCTGCTGGACGGCGCCGCGACCTGGGCGGATATCGCAACGCTGCGCCAGCATACCCGCCTGCCTATGCTCCTGAAGGGAATCATGACTCCTTCTGACGCGCTGAGGGCCATCGAGGCAGGAGCGGACGGGCTGATCGTATCAAACCATGGCGGCCGGGTACTGGATACCCAGCCCGCCAGCATCGAGGCCCTGCCGCGCGTGGCCGAGGCGGTGGCTGGCCGGGTGCCCCTGCTGCTGGATGGCGGCGTCCGCCGCGGCACGGATGTGCTGAAGGCGCTGGCCTTAGGCGCGCGTGCGGTGCTCATCGGGCGGCCGATCCTGCATGCCCTGGCTGTTGGCGGCGCGACGGGCGTCGCCCATGTGCTGAAGCTGCTGCGCACCGAACTGGAAATCGCCATGGCCCAGACTGGCTGCCCGACGCTGGATGCCATCGGCCCGGACGTCATCTGGCAGCCATGATCGAAAGCCTGGCACCGGCGCTGCAAGGCCCCCTGGCCTTCGCGCGCGATATCTACTCTCTGCACTCCGCACCCGGCGCGGGCGAGCCCGTCCGCTGCGTCGACCTCTTGCGGCCGGAGGTGCTGCTCCGCCTGCTGGACCGATACGCCATACAGCATGGAAAGGCGGACCGCCGTGCCGTCGTCTCCATGTGGACGCAGTACTACGCCGCCCGGCTGATCTATCCCGCGCTCGCCGCCAACCTCATGCTGGGCCGCGAACTGCCCCTTTCCCTGGAGCAGACCTGGCTCCACGTGGCGGAGGATGGCTCTCCCCTCGGTTTCTGCATCGCGCATGAGGGCTGTCCGGTGAATGGCTGCGGCATGGAGCGCTTCACCCAGCTGGTCAGGCAGCATCTGGCGCCGGTGGTGGAGGTGGTGGCGCAGCAGGGCAGGGTGGCCCCCAGGCTTGTCTGGAGCAATGCCGGTATCCGCTTCGCCAGCACCGCCACCATCGCGCGCCGCCTGAACTTGCTTTCTGAGGCAGCCGGGGCCGATATCGACGCCTTGCTCCAGAGCCGCACCTGGCCTGACGGCTGGGAGAACCCGCTCTACGAGCCCTATCGCACCGTCCAGGAATGCGGCGAAACGGTCGAGCGCCGGCGTGTCTGCTGCCTGCGCTATCTGCTGCCGGCCTTCGAAGGCTGCGGCATTTCCTGCCCCCTGCCTGGCGGGCGTGGGGAGTGTGTCTCCCACCATTAAACCTCTCGCGGTTGCGCCTGGCGCGCCGCCGGCATAAGCCGGCCCGCCGAAGGAGCGTCCGTCATGAACACCTCGTCCACCCTTCAGCCCGCCGCGCTCGGCTGGGGCGCCGAACTGCGCGCCATGCTGATGCTGGCCTGGCCGCTCGCCCTGACCAATCTCTCGCAGGTCGCCCTGGTTCTGACGGACACGATCTTCCTCGGCCATCTTGGCGAATTGCCGCTGGCCGCGGCGACGCTGGGCGGCAACCTGCATTTCATCGCCATGGCGCTGCCATTCGGCCTGGCCTTTGCCGCCACCGCCATGATGGCGCAGGAGAGGGGCCGCGTCCGGCGGCACATGCGGGAAATGCGCCGCACCTTCCGGCAGGCGGTCTGGCTGGGAGCGGCCGTCTATATCCCCATCGCCCTGCTGCTCTGGAACAGCGCACCCATCCTGCGCGCCACCGGCCAGCAGGCTGATCTCGCCGAAGCCGCCCAGACCTTCACGCGTGCCATGATGTGGGGGCTGTTTCCCTTCTATGGCTTCATGCTGCTTCGGGGCTTCCTCTCAGCGCTGGAGCGCCCCAGGGCGGCGCTCTGGGTGTCGCTGGCGGCGGTCGGGCTTAACGCCGTGCTGAGCTACACGCTGGTGCTAGGCGCCTTCGGCATTCCATCGCTGGGGGTGCTGGGCGCGGGCATCGCCAGCGCCACCTCGAACATCGTCATGTTCGTCGGGCTGGCCGTTCTCGTGTCGCTGGACCGGCGCTTTTCCCGCTTCCGCCTGGCGGGCCGCTTCTGGCGCACGGATTGGCACCGCATGGCGGAATTGCTGCGTATCGGCTTGCCCATCGCCGGAACCATGTTGCTGGAGATTGGCATCTTCAGCGGTACCGCGCTCATCATGGGCTGGTTCGGGTCCATGGCGGTGGCAGCGCATGCCGTGGCGCTGCAGACAGCCAGTGCCTGTTTCATGATCCCCATGGGCATCAGCCAGGCCGCCACGGCACGTGTGGGGCTGGCGGCTGGTGCGAGCAATGCCATCGGCGTGCGGCTTGCGGGCTGGACTGCCATCGGCCTCGCGGCCGCCTTCATGGCAGTGACCGCGACATTGCTCTTCCTGTTCCCCGAGCGTCTGGCCGCGCTGTTCCTTGCACCGGAACTCGAGGATACACGCCGCCTCGCCGCCACGCTCCTGATAGTGGCTGGCTTGTTCCAACTCGCCGATGGCGTTCAGGTCGCTGCGGCCGGCGCCTTGCGCGGCCTGAAGGACACCCGCCTGCCGCTGCTTTTCGCGGCGCTGGGATACTGGGGCCTGGGCCTGCCTTTCGGACTGTTGCTCGTCTACGGCGTCGGCCTCGGTCCGCTGGGTATCTGGCTTGGTCTTGCCGCCGGCCTGGCCATCGTCGCTGTGCTGATGACCTGGCGGTGGCGTGTCCTCACCACCGCCGCGGCGTGACCGCGGGCGCCGACGACGCTCGCGGCCACCCGGGAGCTTTGGCCGGTTACAGCTCGCAGCGAATGAACACAGTGCTGCGGTTGGCGATCTCGCCGACATCGGCCGCGCTCCGCTCCGTGCCACGGCTGTCGCCCATCGCCGGGGTCAGCCCGGCGCGGCGGAGGAACTGCACGGCCTCGGTTCCCTTGACCGCGAAGTTGATGTTCTGCGCGATATCGCCAGTACGCTGGGACACCACTCCGGCATTGAGCTTGCTCACGATGACGCCAACCACATTGCCATGCAGGTCCAGCAGCGGTCCGCCGGAATTGCCCGGCTGCACCGGGGCGCTGATCTGATACTGGGTCGGGTTGTTGGCCAGCCCGTTGAGCCCGTTCACCTCCCCACGCGTGAGCTTGGGGTCGGAAGACAGCAAGCCGGGGAGGGGGAAGCCGTAGGCGATGACGCTTTCACCCCGCCGGATTTCCGGCTCCGCCCGGAAGGGCAGGGCCGGGCCCGGATTGCCCGGCACGGCCAACAGCGACAGGTCCAGATTCGCATCAACCCGCGCGGGGGGCACCGCAGGCAGCATCCGTCCATCGGCCGTGCGGATAAAGACCCTGTCGCAGCCATTCACCACATGCTGGTTGGTCAGCACGCGGTCGGTCGCCACCACGAAGCCCGTACCGCTGGACACCGCCCGCGCCTGCGGATTCGGCCGCCCGGGCGCGGGCTGCGTTGGCGCGGCCTCGGTGGCGGCACGGACGGAAGCTGGCTCCAGCACGGCGCGGGGATTGGCGCAGATATCCTGGTTGCGCAGCACGGCTTCCCGCCCATCGGCCAGCACCAGCCGCACATCGAAGCGGCACCCGGCCTCCGCATCGGGGCGGATGGTCAGCGCCTTGTCGGTGGGCATCGGCCCGGGCGCCAGATTGCCGCCCCAGTTCGGCCGGCCGCTGCGAACGGCATAGACGGCGCTGGCCTGCTGGCCGGTGCGGTTGACGATCTGGAAGCGGTTCTGTGCCTGCTGAGCCAGGGCATCCGGCACAGAAAAGCCAAGGGTTGAGGTCAGGGCGAGCGCCATCAGCGCCGGGCGGAGCGGTAAGGGGTGCATGGCAGCGGATGTTCCCTGCCGCGTGGGCTTCGTCAATCGGCATTCAGTGCCCTTGACCTTCCCATTATGGGAATCCCTACATGGGACGCATGCCCGATACAGCCCTCCCCTCCCAGGCCCTCACTCTCCCCATCACTGGCATGACATGCGCGAGCTGCGCCGGCCGGGTGGAGCGCGCGCTCCGCAAGGTGCCGGGAGTACAAGACGTCTCGGTCAATCTCGCCACCGAGCAGGCCACGCTGCATGGTTCGGTGCCGTTCCCGGCGCTCGCAGAAGCTGTTGAGGCCGCCGGCTATGGCGTAGCCGAAACGGTGCGCGATATCGGGGTCAGCGGCATGACCTGCGCGAGTTGCGCCGGCCGTGTCCAGCGCGCGCTGGAAAAGGTCCCGGGCGTGCTGGAGGTCAGCGTCAATCTCGCGACGGAACAGGCGCATCTTCGCTTGCTACCGTCCGTCGAGATCGCGGCCTTGGCCGCGGCGTTGGAAAAGGCCGGCTATGCCCTGGCCGCGTCGTCCGAAGAAGCGCCATCGGAGACCAAGCCTGACCGCCGGGGTGAGATCGAACTGGCGATAGCCTTTCTGCTCGCCGCACCCTTCCTTGCCGGGATGGCGGGAATGGCGTTGGGCCAGCACTGGATGCCGCCGGGCTGGGCGCAACTGCTGCTGGCGGCACCTCTGCAGTTCTGGCTGGGCGCGCGCTTCTACCGGGCGGGCTGGCGAGCCCTGCGTGCCGGCGTAGGCAACATGGATTTGCTTGTGGCGCTCGGCACCAGCGCGGCCTTCGGCCTGTCCGTCGTGCTGCTGCTACAGGGCAGCCATCATCTCTATTTCGAGGCCGCCGCGATTGTCATCGCCTTCGTCCTGCTCGGCCGCTTCTTCGAGGCCCGCGCCAAGCGTGCGACAGGGGCGGCCATTGCGGCGTTGCTGGCACTCCGGCCCCGCACGGCCCGCCGACTGGATGCCGAGGGGCGGGAGGCGGAGGTACCGCTTGCCCTGCTCCGCGTGGGAGACCGCGTCGTGGTGCGGCCCGGTGAACGCGTGCCTGCCGATGGCTTGGTGGAGGAAGGCGCGGCCGGCCTGGACGAAAGCGCCCTGACCGGCGAGAGCCGGGCCGTGGAGAAAGGCGTTGGCGATACCGTGGCAACAGGGACCGTCTCCTTGGACGGCCGGCTGGTGATTCGTGCCACGGCGGTCGGCGGCGATACCCGGCTGGCGCAGGTGGCGGCGCTGGTGCAGGCCGCGCAGGCCAGCCGCGCACCGGTTCAAAAGCTGGTGGACCGTGTGAGCGCCGTATTCGTCCCTGCCGTGGTGGCCATCTCGGTCATCGCCTTCTTCGGCTGGCTGCTGGCTGGCGCCGGAGTGGCTGTGGCGCTGCTCCATGCGGTGGCGGTCCTGGTCATCGCCTGCCCTTGTGCCCTGGGCCTTGCCACCCCCGCCGCCATCATGGCAGGCACCGGTGCCGCGGCTCGCTCCGGCATCCTGATCCGCGATGCTGTCGCCCTTGAGCAGGCCGGTCACATCAGCCTCGTGGCTTTCGACAAGACCGGCACGCTGACGGAAGGCCAGCCGAGCCTGGCCGCCCTGCACACCGCTCCCGACATGGCGCGGGAGGAAGCGCTGGCGCTCGCCGCACGCCTGCAGGCCGGCAGCGAGCATCCTCTGGCCCGTGCCGTGCTCAAGGAGGCGGGCGGTCATCCCCCTCCGGCCGATGCCTTTCGCGCCCTGCCGGGGCGAGGGGTAGAAGGCGTGGTGGACGGCCGTCGCTTCGTGCTCGGCAGCACCCGCCTGCTGGAGGAAACCGGGTTGCAGCCCGGGACGATGCAGGAAGCAGCCAAGGCCGAGGCGGGCCAGGGCCACACCCTGTCCTGGCTGATCGATCCCGCTGGTCCTCGCCTGCTGGCTCTGCTCGCCTTCGCCGATGCGCCTCGCGCGAGTGCCGAGGCCGCCATCCACGCCTTGAAGGACCAAGGGGTCGAGGTCGCGATGCTGACCGGCGACGGGCCGGATGCGGCCGCCGGTGTTGCGGTCCGCCTGGGCATCGACAACGTCGCCGCCGGTATCCTGCCGGACAGGAAGGCGGCCCAGGTCATGGCCTGGCGGGATGCGGGCAAGCGCGTCGCCATGGTTGGCGACGGGGTCAATGACGCGGCGGCACTGGCCAGCGCCGATCTCGGCATCGCCATGGGCAGCGGCACCGACGCCGCGATCGCCGCCGCGCATGTCACTCTGCTGCGGCCGGACCCGGCGCTGGTGCCGGCGACGCTCGACATCACCCGCCGGACCCTGACGAAGATCAGGCAGAACCTGGTCTGGGCTTTCGGCTTCAATGCGCTGGGCGTTCCGCTGGCCGCGCTGGGGGGACTTTCCCCCGCTCTGGCGGGAGCGGCGATGGCGTTTTCCTCAGTGGCCGTGCTGTCCAATGCGCTGCTGCTGGCACGGTGGAGGGCTGCATGAACATCGGCACCGCGGCAAAGCGCTCCGGCGTCACCGCCAAGATGATCCGGCACTATGAGTCGCTGGAGCTGATCAATCCGCGCCGTCTTTCCAATGGCTATCGCGATTATGACGAGTCGGATGTCGCCCGGCTCCGCTTTATCCGTCACGCCCGGGCGTTGGCGTTTCCGCTGGAGGATGTGCGGAAGCTGCTGGCGCTGTGGGCTGACCGTAACCGGGCCAGCGCCGATGTGCGCAGCATCGCCCTGGCCCATGTCGAGGCGCTGGAAGCGAAGGCCGAGGCCATGCAGGCCATGGCGCGCAGCCTGCGCCACCTGGCCGCCCATTGCGGCGGTGATGAGCGGCCTGAATGCCCCATTCTGGACGAGTTGGAGAAAACAGTATGAGCCAGACTATCGAACTCCTGGTGCGCGGCATGGATTGCGCCCATTGCGTGCGGGCCGTGACCCAGGCGATCCAGGCTGGCGACCCCTCCGCGCAGGTCGACGTGGATCTCAAGGCCGGCAAGGTCCGCGCCATCACCAGCCTGCCCCGCGAACGCGTCGAAGCGGCGA
This sequence comes from Acetobacteraceae bacterium AT-5844, assembly GCA_000245075.1. Classification (GTDB taxonomy): domain Bacteria; phylum Pseudomonadota; class Alphaproteobacteria; order Acetobacterales; family Acetobacteraceae; genus Pseudoroseomonas. The sequence goes on along the minus strand of JH600013.1, from coordinate 22,842 downwards.
TTCGCGACGAGGGCTATGAAAGCGTGGCCCTGGAGGCCTGAGAGGGCCGGAGCGACGTCATCGCCGGTTCCTGCACGCTTTGTTCATGATGCCCATGGCATGGAAAGCGCCGCATGGAGCCGGCCCTTTCCGCCGGCGCACAGGGCCAGCCGCGATGACGACAGACCGCAAGACCGGGTCCCAGACCCAGCCCGCCGCCTATAGCGCCCAGCGTTTTACCGGCTACGGGGGCAGTGATGAGGCCACCCGGCTTCAGATGATCGTGGAAGCCCGGGCGGCGCTGGCGAAACAGACCGATTCCAACCCGGCGCAGAATCCCGTGATTTGCCGCCTTCGGGAGGATCTGGACCGGCTGCTGGATGCCTTGCCGCCCGAGCCTTCTTCGCCGGGCTCCGAGACGACCATGGCGCAAAGCCTGGACCAATGGTCCCTCGCCTGGCGCCAACGTGCCCTGGCCGACCTCGATGAGCGGGTGGCCGAGATGAAGCAAGTCTATGTGATCCATCGCGGAGACAGCCACCGGCACCTTCTGTTCCTCGATCGCCAGGGCCGCCACATGCTCGCCGTGCAGCCGCAGGACCCGGCCTCGGCCCTGCGCTACAGCAAGCTGGGGAAGGATACGGAGTTGAACGATCTCTATGGCCCCTTCGCCCGCCTGTCGGACTCGCCGCGCGGCTGAGGGCGGGATGCGGGGGTTTCCTGCTGGCGCGCCCGCGCTACTCTGGCGGCGCCAGTCGGAGGAAATCACAGCCCCATGTTGCCGCTCTCCCGCTTCACTGTCCTCGATCTCACCCGCGTCCGCTCCGGCCCGACGGCCGTGCGGCAATTGGCCGATTGGGGCGCCAATGTCATCAAGATCGAAGCGCCGGAGGATGTGGATACCGGCAAGGGGCTGGGCGGCGCGACGCTTGGGCCGGACTATCAGAACGTCCATCGCAACAAGCGCGGCATCACGCTCAACCTGAAAAAGCCGGAAGGGCTCGCTGCTTTCCGCCGGATGGTGCAGCAGGCGGATGTGGTGGTGGAGAACTACCGCCCGGATGTGAAGGCGCGGCTCGGCATCGACTATGAATCCCTGGCGGCGATCAATCCGCGCATCGTGCTGGGCAGCATCTCGGGCTTTGGCCAGGATGGCCCCTACGCCAAGCGGCCCGGCTTCGACCAGATCGCGCAGGGCATGGGCGGGCTGATGAGCGTGACGGGCCTGCCCGGCCAGGGCCCCGTGCGGGCTGGCATTCCCGTGGCCGACCTGACGGCGGGGCTTTACTGCTCCATCGGTATTCTGGTCGCGCTGCTGGAGCGGGAGCAAACGGGCAAGGGCCGCTGGGTCCACACCAGCCTGCTGGAAGCGATGGTGGCCATGATGGACTTCCAGGCCACGCGCTGGACCATGAAGCACGAAGTGCCGCAGCAGGCCGGCAACAATCACCCCACGACCATTCCCACGGGCCTGTTCCGCACCAGCGATGGCATCATCAACATCGCCGCCGGCGGCGATGAAATGTGGCGCCGGATCGTCGAGTTGCTGGACCTCGACCCGGCAGACCCGGATCTGGCCACGGACGCATTGCGCAGCGCCAATCGCGACAAGACGAATGCGGTGATCCAGGAGAGGCTGAACAGCGACACCTCCGCCAACTGGGTTAGCAAATTCAACGCGGCGGGTGTGCCCTGTGGTCCCGTCTATTCGATGGACCAGGTCTTCGCCGACGAGCAGGTGAAGCATCTCGGCCTCGCCTGGGCGGTGCAGCATCCGAAGCTCGGCGAGATCGAACTGGTGCGGCCGCCGATGCAGCTTGCCGGTGTCGAGCCGCCGCGCGTGCCGACGCCGGAACGCGGCCAGCACACCACCGCCGTCTTGCGGGAGTTTGGCTTCGCGTCTGAGGAAATCGACAGCCTGCGCGCCATGAAGGTGATCTGAGACATGCGCATCGTCTCTATCCGCGACGGCGTCGCGCCGATCGCCAGCGATATCGCCAACGCCTATATCGATTTCTCCAAGATGACGGCGAGCATCGTTGCCGTCACGGTCGAGGACGGCAACGGCAAGCGCGCGACCGGCTTCGGCTTCAATTCCAATGGCCGCTATGCGCAGCCGGGGTTGCTGAAGGAGCGGTTCATCCCGCGCCTGCTGGAGGCACCGGAAGTCGCGCTGGCCACGCCCGAAGGCACGCTGAACCCGGGCGGTGCCTGGGCTGTCATGATGAAGAATGAGAAGCCCGGCGGCCATGGCGAGCGCAGCGTCGCCGTCGGCGTGCTGGACATGGCACTGTGGGACGCGGCGGCGAAGCTGGAAGGCGTGCCGCTGTGGAAGCTGCTTGCCGAACGCTATCGGCAGGGGCAGGCCGACGAGTCCGCCTGGATCTACGCCGCCGGCGGCTATTACTACCCGGGCAAAGGTGTCGATGCGCTCGTCGAGGAAATGCGGCGCTACCTCGGCATGGGCTACTCGGTGGTGAAGATGAAGATCGGCGGCGCGCCTGGCACGCCGCTGCGCGATGCCTTGAAGGAGGATATCGCGCGCATCGAGGCCGTGCTGAAGCTGCTGGGCGGCGATGGTTCACGCCTCTGCGTCGACGTGAATGGCCGCTTTGGCCTGCACGCCGCGCTGAGCTACGGCGCCGCGCTCGCCCCCTACAAGCTGCGCTGGTACGAGGAGCCGCTGGACCCGCTGGACTACAGCACCCACGCCGCCCTGGCCGAGCACTACCAAGGGCCGATTGCCACGGGCGAGAACCTGTTCAGCATGGTCGATGCCCGCAACCTCATCCGCCACGGCGGGCTGCGGTCGGACCGTGACATCCTGCAATTCGACCCGGCACTCTCCTATGGCCTGGTCGAATATCTCCGCACGTTGGATATGCTGGTCAGCCATGGATGGAGCCCCCGCCGCTGTGTGCCGCATGGGGGGCATCAGTTCGCGCTGAACATCGCGGTGGGGTTGGGCTTGGGCGGCAATGAGAGCTACCCGGAGGTCTTCGCACCCTTCGGGGGCTTTGCCGACGACACCCCCGTCGAAGACAGCCGCATCAAGCTGCCGGACAGCCCTGGCATCGGCTTCGAGCGGAAGGCGGGGCTGTATGCCGTGCTGAAGCAGTTGATGGACTGATTATATGACAACGGCCTGGTGACATGCCCTACGGGGCATGCGGCCAGGCCGTGGTATGACGCCGGTGAGCTTTACCAGGTCAGTGCGGGCGATAGGAACCCAGCAGGAAGCCGTTCTTGTCGCCCCAGCTGTTCCAGTTGCCGTTCATTTCCGCCAGTTCGGCATAGGCCGCGCTCTCACGCTCCATACGGGCGATCTTGATCGCGTCCTCGCGGCTCTTCGGGGTTCCGCGGCGTTCGGTCAGCTTGCTGTCCATGGTCGGGCCTCCTGTCTGAGACAGAATTAGGGCGGGGGTCTGCCACATTCCAGCCTTAAATGCGGAACGACCCTCACAAATTCGCCATAATTAGACCGATTTCGCCCTAAAATTAGAACTAAAACAGAACAAAATGCGCCAAAGGAAGGGCCTGGCGCCCTAATCCTGCCCCGATTAAGGCAAAGCTGGCGCTGCCTGTGGCCGATACCATCTATGGCGATACGGGCCGTAGCCCGGTAGGACGAGGCATGATCGACGCGCCACTGCCTTCGCCGGAACCGCCCACCCTGTGACACCGCCAGCATGGGCGCGGCTTGCCTCTCCACTCCTGCTTCTGCTGGGCTGGCAGCTTCTGAGCAGCACCGGCCTGCTGCCTGAGCGGATTCTGGCTTCTCCCGCCCGTATCGCGGCTACGGCCTGGTCACTTACGCGCTCGGGCGACCTTCTGGCGGGGCTATGGGTCTCCTTTCTGCGGGTGGCGGCAGGCTTTTCGCTGGCGCTGGTGGCAGGGGTGGTGCTGGCAGTCCTGGCGGGGCTTTTCCGTTGGGCCGAGACGGTGCTGGACCCGCCCTTGCAGATGCTCAAGGCCATGCCGTTCCTTGGCCTGTTGCCGCTGTTCATCCTGTGGTTCGGGATCGGAGAGGCGCCGAAGGTTGGGCTGGTCGCCATTGGGGCGTTATTTCCCATTTACCTTACCTTACATGGCGGCATCCGCGGCGTGGATGCCCGCCTGATCGAGGCAGGCCGCACCCTGGGACTAAGCTGGCTGGAGCAAGTCCGCCATGTGGTGTTGCCGGGGGCCTTGCCATCTCTCCTCGTCGGCATCCGCTACGGGCTCAGCATCGCCTGGCTCAGTCTGGTGGTGGCTGAGCAGATCAATGCCAGCAGCGGTCTCGGCGCACTGATCACCCAGGCGCGGGATTTCCTGCAGACCGATGTCATCGTCGTCTGCCTGCTGGTCTATGCGGCGATGGGGCTGGCCACCGATGCGCTGGTGCGGGCGATCGAAGCCCGGGCCTTGCGCTGGCGCCCTGCGGCATGACGGTGGCGCTCGACATCCGCGGCCTGACGCGCCGCTTCGGGGAGCGCACGGTGTTGGAGGAGCTGGACCTCACCATCGGCGCCGGCGAGTTCGTGGCGCTGCTGGGGCGGAGCGGCTCCGGCAAATCCACGTTGCTACGGGTATTGGCGGGGCTCGATCGACCGGCCGCCGCCATATCGCACCTGCCGCGCCAGACGGCCGTGGTGTTCCAGGAGCCCCGGCTGATGCCATGGAAGACGGCGCAGCAGAATGTCGCACTCGGCCTCCGGCGGCCCGATGCCACCGAAGCCGCGCGGGTGGCGCTTGCCGAAGTCGGGCTGCAAGGGCGGGAAGGGGCGTGGCCCGCCACTCTTTCCGGTGGCGAGGCGCAGCGGGCGGCCCTGGCCCGGGCCCTGGTACGCCAGCCGGAGCTGCTGTTGCTCGATGAGCCCTTCGCCGCGCTGGATGCCCTGACCCGTCTGCGCATGCATGCGCTGGTAGCCGATCTGTGGCGCCGCCACCGCCCCGCCATCTTGCTGGTGACGCATGACGTTTGGGAGGCGGTATCACTCGCCGGCCGCGTGCTGGTGCTGGAAGAGGGGCGGATCGGTCACCAGGTCACGATAGAGGCGTCTTATCCCCGCCGCCGGGGCGATCCGGCTCTGGCCGATATCGAAGCGGCCTTGCTCGCCCGGCTCGGGGTGGGGCAGAAGGCGGCGTCCGCTTCCGGCTGAGAGGTTCAACGATGCTACGCCGTCAATTCGTGCGCGGTGGCGCCGCCTTGCTGGTTCCGGCGCCCTTCATCAGGTCAGCACGGGCGGAAACTCCGGTGGTGCGGATTGGCTGGCTGCGGGCCCCGAACGACCTGACCACGGGGCGCGCGCGCGGCACGCTGGAGCGCGCTCTGGCCGAGCGCGGCGCACGGGTGGAATGGGCGGGACCCTTCGCCGCAGCTGCACCGGCGCTGGAGGCGATGAATGCGGGTGCGGTCGACATCACCGCCGGCAGTTCCACCGCCTGCATCACGGCGCTCGCCGCCGGTGTCCCGATGCTGATCTTCGCCTGCCAGAAATTGTCCCCGGCGGCGGAGGGCATCCTGGTGCGGCGGGACGCCCCCATCCGTAGCCTGCAGGACCTGAAAGGCCGCAGCGTGGCGGTCAACCGTGGCGGTACCGGCGAGTATCTGCTGATGCGGGCGCTGGAGCGCAACGGCATCGATGCCGGCGCCGTGCGGCGCGTCTATCTCAGCCCGAGCGATAGCGGCGCAGCCTTCACCCAGGGCCATGTCGACGGCTGGGCGACCTGGGACCCCTTCGTCACCATCGCGCTGAAAACCTATGACGCACGCATCCTTGCCGATGGCGCTGCGATCGGCTCGGCCAACGCGGTCACGCTGATGGCCAGCCGTGATTTCGCCGCTCGGGCACCCTCTCTGCTGCAAACAGTTTTCGAGGCTGCACTGGCGGACAATGCCTGGGCGCAGGCCAATCCCGCGGAGGCTGGCGCGATCTGGACGCAGGCGATGGGCATTCCATCCGCCCTGGCGCCTGAGATCGGCGTCAACAGTGCCGTCCCCACCCGTGGCGTTACCGATGCGGACGTGGCGCAGATTGAAGAGATTGCCGATTGGTACGTGGCGAGCCGCATCGTGCCACGCCGGCCCGACATCGCCGCAGGTGTTGTGAAGCTGACAGCTGGCGGGTGAGCAGCCCGGCTACGCGGTGGACCCGGCGCCCTGCGGTGCTTCAAGCGACTCTCTGAAGCGCGCAAAAGCCTCCGCATCGGCATACGCTTTTTGCGCACCTGGGCGGGTAACGGAATCCGCCGCGTAGCGCACGCCCCATTCGATGGCGGCGACAAGGTCGCGCGAGCGCACATAATGCTCGGCAAAAGCACCGATGAAGGCATCTCCGGCGCCCACGGTGTCCACCGGCGTCACCTTCACGGAAGGGACATGTACGGAGGGGCCTTCGCGCACCAGCAACGCACCATCCGCCCCCAGCGTGACGATGACGGCTTTCAGGCCGCGCGCCACCAGAGACCGTGCCGCAGCTTCCACCTCCGCGCGTGTCTCGGTCGGCATGCCGGTCAGGACGGCCAGTTCGGTCTGGTTCGGCACCAGGAAGGTGGCGTGCAGAATGCTGGAGAGGTCGAGATCCTGCACCGCCGGGGCCGGGTTCAGCAGCACCTCTATGCCCTCGCGCTTCGCCCATTCGATGGTGTGGTAGGTCGTTTCCATCGGAATTTCGAGCTGGAGGAGAATGAGGCTGCACTCTTTCAGGTCCACCGAGGCGGCATCGACATCCTCGGGGAGGAGGCAGTCATTGGCGCCTCTGGCGATGACGATGCGGTTCTCGCCTGAGGGCTCGACGAAAATCGTCGCCACACCGCTGGAAATGCCAGGCACGGCCCGCACATGCCGTACGTCCAGACCGACCTCCTGAAAGCCGCGAATGGTCCCGCCTCCAAACATGTCGTCACCGATGCGGCTGACCAACATCACATCGGCTCCCAGCCTTGCGGCTGCCACGGCCTGGTTGGCGCCCTTGCCGCCCGGCCCCATCATGAAGGAGCGGCCGGCGAGCGTCTCTCCGGCGGCGGGAATCCGGTCGGTATAGGTCACCAGATCGACCATATTGCTGCCGACCACGCCAATACGTCCGCCCATCATCCGCTCCTGCCGTGTACGCCAGATCCGGCCCGTTCATACCATTGCGCCAAGCATTCAATACCCCGCGCTACGCGGCAAGAGCCGTGCCAGCACCGCCCTTAGTAATCAGGGGCGGCAGTTGGCGCGCCTGTCACCAGCGCGACGCCCGAACTGGCTCCAATACGGTTGGCCCCCGCCGCGACCAGCGCCCGCGCGGCCTCTCCGTCGCGTACCCCGCCGGAAGCTTTCACGCCCAGCGCGTCCCCCACCACGGCACGCATCAGCATGACATCTTCCACGGTGGCACCGCCGGAGGAGAAGCCAGTGGAGGTCTTCACGAAATCCGCCCCCGCCTCGGCGGAGAGCTGGCAGGCAATACGCTTTTCGTCATCGGTCAACAGGCAGGTCTCGATGATAACCTTCAGCACCTTGCCGGCGCTTGCGGCCCGCACGGCGGCAATGTCGGCCAGCACCTCGTCCCATCGCCGGTCGCGCAGGGCCCCGAGCTGAATCACCATGTCAATCTCCGCTGCGCCGTTCCGGACAGCATGCTCCGCCTCGAGCGCCTTGCTGCGTGAGGTGGTCGCGCCAAGCGGAAAGCCGACGACGGAGCATGTCTTCACCCCGCTGCCGTGCAGGGCCTGTGCCACCAGCGCGACGTGAACGGGATTCACGCATACGGCGCAGAACAGATAGCGTCGCGCCTCGTCGCAGTGGCGCAGCACATCGGCCAGGGTTGCATCCGCCCTCAGCAGCGTATGGTCGATGAGCCGGGCCAGGGCGGCAGGGGTGAGGTGGTTGAGGGGCATCGGCATCCTCGCGGGTGGGCCCGGGGATGGAATGCGGCAACGGGCGGTCCTGTTGCCATCGGCCCACGTGGTAAGGGCAGGGGTTGCAATTTCTCCCACTCGCCGCCCTGATGCCTTCCGACCCGGACAACAGGAACGCCCTATGAAGAAGCTGGTGAATGATCCCCGCCACGTGGTGCGGCAGATGCTGGAGGGGCAGGCCGACCTCAACCCCGGCCAGGCGCTGCTGGCGGAGGAGGATGTCATTCTCCAGGCGGAGTTGCCATCGGCCGCCGAACGTCCCGTTGCCGTTATATCCGGTGGCGGCAGTGGGCATGAACCGGCCCATGCGGGCTATGTCGGCCAAGGAATGCTGACGGCGGCGGTAGCGGGCGATGTCTTCACTTCGCCGGCGGTCGATGCGGTGCTGGCCGCTATCCGGGCTGCCGCCGGGCCCAAGGGCGCCCTTCTGATTGTGAAGAACTATACCGGCGACCGGCTGAATTTCGGCTTGGCGGCGGAACTGGCGGCGGCTGAAGGAATCCCGACCCGCGTGGTGGTGGTGGCCGACGACGTGGCGCTACGGGAAACGGTCGAGCCGGCCCGCCGTCGCGGCATCGCCGGCACTGTGCTGGTGCACAAGGTGGCCGGCGCGGCCGCTGCTGCCGGGCTGTCGCTGGAGGAAGTGGCGGCGGAGGCGGAGGCGGCTGCCGCGGCGCTGGGCAGCATGGGGGTGGCGCTGGGTGCCTGCACCGTGCCTGCCGCAGGCAAGCCGGGCTTTGTCCTGGGTGACAACGAGATTGAACTGGGTCTGGGCATCCATGGCGAACAGGGCGTCCGCCGCATCGCGGCCCAGCCGGTGGACATTCTCGTCCGGATGATTCTGGACACCATCATCGAGGATATGCGGCTGTCACCGAGGGAAAGGGTGGCCCTCCTCGTCAATGGTCTTGGCGGCACACCGCCCATGGAACTGGCCATCGCTGCGCGCAGTGCGTTGGCGCTGCTGCGGGAGCGGGGCTTGCTGGTGGAACGCTGCTGGACCGGTAACTTCATGACCGCCCTGGAAATGCCGGGATGCTCGCTGACCGTGCTGCGCCTCGACGATGCCCGCCTGCAGCGCCTGGACGCCGCCTGCACAGCACCTGCCTGGCCGGGGCCTGGACTGATCGCACCCCAACGCAATGTGGTGGCGGAGGTGAAGCCCGCGACCGAAGCGGCAGCCGCTGGCGCCGCCGGGCCGCTGTCTGCCACCTTGCGCGCCGCGGCCTTGGCGGTGGCCGATGCCCTGACGGCACAGGAAGCCAGCCTCACCGAACTGGATAGCCGTGCCGGCGATGGGGACCTCGGCATCAGCATGGCGCGGGGTGCCGAAGCCATCCGGGCGCTGCCGGACGCGGCCTGGAACACGCCGGGCAGCGCGCTGGCCGAGATCGGGGGTGCCCTGCGGCGGGCGATCGGTGGCAGCTCCGGGCCCTTCTATGCCACAGCCCTGTTGCGGGCGGCGCGGCACATCGATGGGCAGGTGCCGGATGCTGAGGCCTGGGCTAACGCTTTTCGCGAGGCCGTGGGGGCCGTCACCGAACTGGGAGGCGCGCGGCCCGGAGACCGCACGATGGTGGATGCACTTCAGCCCGCTGCGGACGCCTTCACGGCAGCGCTCAGGTCGGGTGAGAGCGGCACCGCGGCCTGGCAGGCGGCGGTCCGCGCTGCCGAGGAGGGTGCTGCCGCCACCGCCCGCATGCAGCCGCGGCTGGGCCGCGCCTCCTACCTTGGCGAACGCGCTCTGGGCGTGCCCGATGCCGGCGCCAGCGCCGTGCTGGTGTGGATGCGCGCGGTTTCCAGCCAGTTGCCGCGCTGACCGTTCAGCTTTTCCGCCGCCGGAGAGGAATGTCTCCGGCGGAGAAATGGGCCTCCGTCATCGTCGGAAGGTCGAAATAGTCGCGGGTGGAAGCATAGCCATGCCCACCCATCCGGCCGACCGCATCGATCACCGTCGGATCGATGTGCAACCGCTCATCGACCGCATCGGCGCGGATGTGAGCATGCACGACCTCGCCCAGCACGATCTCGCGGGAATTGCCGATCTCCAGGAAGGAGTGCAGGCGGCATTCCAATGCGGCCGGCGCCATGACGATACGGGGGCTGGCCACGGCAGTGCCGTCGGCGATCTCCAGCCCCGCATGCGCCAACTCATCCACCCCGGCGCCGAATGGCACGGCGGTGACGTTCATCGCCTCCAGCAACGCGTCCGAGACGATGTTGACTGTGAAGGCACCACTCTCCCGGATATTGCGGCCGGTATCCTTCGGTGCGCCATCCGGGCGGAATTCGACGCCGAGTGCGACGATGGCGGGGTCCGCCGAGAGGCAGTTGAAGAAGCTGAACGGTGCCGCATTGGCCGTTCCCGACGCGTTGATCGTCGTCACCCAGGCGATCGGGCGCGGCACAACAGTGCCGATGAGAATTTTATAGCGCTCCCGCGGGGTCAGGGCGGCGAAATCGAATTCGGCAGTCTGCATCATGGATTCCGGTGTTTGCGGGTCTTGCGGGCGGCGGCGGCCAGCCCCCCAGTTTCAGCGTAGCGGGCCAGTACGTCGCGTACATCGCGTGGCGGCGGCCTGTTCAGCAAGGCGCGGTCCATCACCGCGGCCAGATGCTCGTCCATCAACGCGCGGCACCGGGCGATGTCGCCCTCGCGCAAAGCATCGATCAACTGGCGATGTTCCTGAACGGCGCATTCCGCCGAATGCGGGCGGCCGTAAATGGCGAGGATCAGCGAACATCGGGAAGCCAGCTCATTCACGTAGCGGTTCAGCAGCGCATTCCCGGTGAGCTCAGCCAACAGCAGATGGAATTCTCCCGCAAGGCGGATGGACTCCGCGCCACCGCGATGGCGTGCATCCTCCTCGGAGGCCAGATGCGCTTCGAGCCGGGCGATATCGTGCTCCCGCAACTGGCCGCAGAGCAGCTCCACCGCCAGCATCTCCATCGTGCGGCGGACAGTGAAGACGTCCCGCGCTTCCTCCAGGCTGGGATAGGCGACGGCGGCGCCCCGGTTGCGGCGTAGCGTTACCAGCCCTTCCGCTTCCAGCCGTGCCAGAGCCTCTCGCACCAAAGTCCGGCTGACACCGAACTGCTCGCCGATCGCGTCCTCGGGCAGCTTGGAACCTGGTGCCAGTGCTTGCTCGATAATGGCATGGCGCAGGGCGCGATAAACCATTCCAGCGCGAGATGTGGGAGGGGGGTCTTCAGGCACGGTCACCGGTCAGTCTTCATTGGGTGCGGCTCATAACTCGGCTCGGCGAGGCGGTAGAGGCAAGGGCTTGCCCGCTCCCCTTGTTATTGTATACGATTTAATCGGTATTCTGTCGACAATCTGAGCGAAGTGAGGAAGCCATGCCGGAAACCCTTCTGCTGAAGAATGTACGGCCCATGGCCGGCGCTGCCACGGACGTGCTGATCCGGGATGGCCGCATCGCCCGCATTGCGGCGGAGCAGAATGTGGAAGGCACGGCGGTCGAGGATGGCGCGGGCGCCATTCTGCTGCCTGGCCTGGTGGAAGCGCACACGCATCTGGACAAGACGCTGTGGGGCATGGGTTGGGTGCCCAACAGCGCGGGGCCCCGGCTCATCGACAAGATCGACAATGAGCGCGCACTGAAGGGCGCGCTGGGCATCGACCCGGCCCGGCAATCCGCGCGGCAGGTCGTTCAGTCCTTGCGCAAAGGCACCACCCAGATCCGTACCCATGTCGATGTGGACACTGTTGTCGGCCTCTCCGGGATAGAAGGCGTCCTGGCCACGCGGGAACGCTATGCCGAGGTGATGGACATCGAGATCGTCGCCTTTCCGCAATCGGGGCTGCTGGGGCGGGAGGGAACGGTGGCGCTGCTGGAAGATGCCATGCGGCTTGGAGCTGATGTCGTCGGCGGCTTGGACCCCTGCGGCATAGACAGGGACCCGAAAGGCCATCTGGACGCGGTCTTCGCCCTGGCCGGCAAATTCGGCAAGCCGATCGATATCCATCTTCACGAGCTTGGGTTGCTCGGTGCCTTCAGCATGGAGCTGATTTTCGAGCGCACACGCGCCCTTGGCATGGAAGGAATGGTGACGATCAGCCACGCCTTCTGCCTCGGCGATCCGGATGTGGCCATGGTCGATACCCTGCTCGACGACATCGCCGCGCTGGATATCGCCATCATGACCACAGGCTCGGCGAGCCGCCCGGTGCCGCCGGTGGCGCGGCTTGCCAAGCGCGGCATTCGGATCTGCGCCGGTTCCGACGGTATCCGCGACACCTGGGGTCCCTATGGCAATGCGGACATGCTGGAACGCGCCATGCTGATCGGACTGCGCAATAATTTCCGCCGGGACGAGGAGGTCGAGCTGGCTCTGGCGGTCTGCACCACGGGCGGCGCGGCTACCATGCGTACTGCGGATTACGGCCTGGCCGAAGGCTGCGTCGCCGATCTGGTGGTGGTGGATGGGGAGACGCTGGCGGAAGCCGTTGTCACCCATCCGGAGCGCCGCCTTGTCCTCAAGCGCGGCCGCGTCGTCGCCCGGAATGGCGAGGCGTTGGTGGCGGCGCCTTGAACATCACCACCTCAATCACGCCAGGTGACCCCATCGCGCTCGGTAAGCGCGATGGCGGCTGACGGGCCCCAGGTTCCGGCCGCGTAGGGACGAGGCGTCATGGAGTTCGCAACCCAGCCTTGGCGGATGGCGTCGATCCATTCCCACTGGGCTTCCACCTCGTCCCGTCGCACGAAAAGCGTGGGGTCGCCCTCGATCAGATCGAGCAGGAGCCGTTCATAAGCTATGCGGCGGCGGACATCGGCGAAGGCGACGGCACCGAGATCGAGCGGGACTTCCCGCAGTCGCACGCCTTCACGGTCCAGCCCCGGTTGCTTGGTCATCATCAGCAACCGGATCGTCTCTTCGGGTTGAAGGCGGATGATCAGCTTGTTGGGCTGCGCGACGGCGCCCCGGTGCGCGAAGATGGAATGCGGCACGCCCCGGAACTGGATGAAAATCTCCGACTGACGGGATGGCATGCGCTTGCCGGTGCGCATGTAGAAGGGCACGCCTTTCCAACGCCAGTTGTCGACATGCGCCTTGATGGCGACGAAGGTTTCCGTGTCCGAGGCTCGACCGAGTTCCTCGACGTAACCGGAGACCGGCATGCCGGCGATGGCACCCGGCCGGTACTGGCCGATGACGGTGTGACTTGCTGCCGTATCCTGCCCGATGCGGCGCAGGGAGCGCAGCACCTTCACCTTCTCATTGCGGATGGGGCTGGCATCGAATTGCGCGGGCGGTTCCATGGCGGTCAGCGCCAGGAGCTGGAGCATATGGTTCTGAACCATGTCCCGCAGGCTGCCCGTGCCGTCAAAGTAATCGAGGCGGCCTTCCAGACCAACTGTCTCGGCGACGGTGATCTGCACATGTTCGATGTGCTGGGCGTTCCACAGGGGCTCAAACAGGGAATTGCCGAAGCGCATCGCCAACAGGTTCTGCACTGTCTCCTTGCCGAGGTAATGGTCGATGCGGAAGGTGCGGCTCTCCGGGAAGGCCTCCGCCACGGCGTCATTGATGTCGCGGCTGGAGGCGAGATCGGTGCCAAGTGGTTTCTCCAGCGCCAGCCGGGCGGTGCCGCCGGCAAGGCCGCAAGCCGCCAACCCCGCAATCGTGGCCCGGAACAGCGAAGGCGCGGTGGAAAGAAAGGTGGCGACAGGGTGCCGCGTGGCATCCACCGCAGCGGCCAGCTTTTGAAACTGGTCCGGCTTCGCGGCGTCCAGCGGCACGTAGCAAATGCGCTCCAGGAACCTGGCCAAGGCTGCGGGCTTCAGCCGCTCGGCCTCGAGGGCCTTTCCCAGCGCCGTTTCCGTCATGGCGCGAAAGGACGCATCATCCAGACTGCTGCGGGCCGTGGCGACGATGCGCAGCCCTTCCGGCAACAGCCCATCGACATCCAGCCCGAAGAGGGAGGGCAACAGCATCCTCCGGGCCAGATCGCCGGTGGCGCCGAACAACAGCAGGGACTGCACCGGTTGAGGTGAGGGCAAATCGTTTACTCCGCATCCTGGCCCCGTATGGGCCGCCGAATGCAGTGTGCCGCCGGGCCGGGCTTTTGTGCAGCCCAGCATCGGGCCTTCCCGCTGGCCGAACGACGCAGGGCAGGCATGATGGCGGCGCAGCTTCCCAATGGCTTCCGGCTCAGTCCACTCTCAGCACTGTGAACCATATGGCCTTGTCCCCTCTTGCTCTGACCATGGGCGACCCCGCCGGCATCGGTGGTGAACTAACGCTGGCCGCATGGAACCGCACGCGGCAGCAGGGCCCGGCTTTCGTGGCGCTGGATGACCCCGCGCGGTTGGCGGCGCTTGCCGCCTCGCTGGGCCTGCAGGCGCCGATCATCGAGATCGGACATCCTGCCGAGGCGCCTGCGATCTTCCCCGAGGGTCTACCGGTTCTGCCTGTGCGCCTGGCGCGGCCAGTCCGGCCGGGACAGCCTGACCCGGCCAATGCATCTGCCACCATCGCATCTATTGAAAAGGCGGTACGGTTGGCTCAGCAGGGGGTGGTGGCGGGGATCGTGACGAATCCCATCAGCAAAGCCGTGCTGTACGGTACGGGCTTCGCTTTTCCGGGCCATACGGAATATCTCGGTGCGCTGACAGGAATGACCGAGCCGCCCATCATGATGCTGGCATCTCCGCAGCTGCGCGTCGTGCCGGTGACAATTCATGTTTCTCTGCGCCAGGCTCTCGATACGCTGAAGACGGAAGAGATCATCCGGGCCGGGCGCGTTTTGTACGCCTCTTTGCAGCGGGAATTCGGTCTCGATAATCCTCGGATCGCCATGGCAGGACTGAATCCGCATGCCGGCGAGGGCGGCGCCATGGGTGACGAGGAAGCCCGGCTGATTCAGCCCGCTATCGACGTGCTGCGCGCGGAGGGCATGACGGTCAGCGGCCCGATGCCGCCGGATACGATGTTCACCGCGCGGGCGCGGGGCGGATACGACGCCGCGCTGTGCATGTATCACGACCAGGGACTGATCCCGCTGAAGACGCTGGATATGGACGGCGGCGTGAACGTGACGCTGGGCCTGCCGGTGGTGCGAACTTCCCCCGACCATGGCACCGCTTTCGATATCGCCGGGACAGGGAAGGCCGATCCTGGCAGCCTGCTGGCCGCCCTCCGCATGGCGGCGGAGATGGCTGCCCGCCGCGCCCATTTTTCAGGAGCCGAGCCATGACCCTTTCCAGCATCCGACTGGGCGTGAATGTCGATCACGTCGCCACCTTGCGGAACGCCCGCGGTGGCGCGCACCCAGACCCGCTGGCGGCCGCCCTGCTGGCGCTGGAATCCGGGGCCGACAGCATCACGGTCCATCTGCGCGAGGACCGCCGCCATATTCGCGACGCGGATGTCGTCGCCATGCGGAAGGCGCTGTCGGCGCCTATCAATCTGGAAATGGCAGCCACGCCGGAAATGACGGAATTCGCCAAGGGCATCCGCCCTCACGCTGCCTGCCTCGTCCCGGAGCGCCGTGCGGAGGTGACGACCGAAGGCGGTCTGGACGCCGTCGGGCTGGAGGCGGAACTGGCGCCGGTCGTGGCCGCGCTTCGTAGCGTCGGTACGCGGGTCTCCCTGTTCCTGGATCCGGAACTCGCACAGGTGGAGACCGCCGCGCGACTAGGGGCCGGCGCGGTGGAGCTGCACACCGGCACCTATTGTGAGGCCGCACCGGGTCCGGCCCGGGACCGCGAGCGGCAGAGGCTGATCGAGGCTGCCCGCCGGGTAGCAGCGCTGGGTCTGGAATGCCACGCCGGCCACGGCCTGGACTATACGACAGCCGCCGAGATGGCTGCGGTTCCCGAGATCATCGAGCTCAATATCGGGCATTTCCTCATGGGGCAGGCGGTGTTTGACGGGCTTGGCGCCTGCATACGGCGCATGAAGACCATCATGACCGAGGCACGCTCATGATGCGCACGAGAGAGGACATCGCGCGGACGATCCGTCAGGACGGATACGTCTCGCTGCCGGCAGCCGAGACGCGGCGGTTCTTTGATTCCGATGGAACTGCGCTGGGCGGTGAGCCCTGGCGCGCCTTCGCGGAGAGTTGGGGCGATTTGAGGCCGGATACCTACATGGCCGATGGAGGGCGCTACCGTCAGCGCCGCCATGCCACCTATGCCGCGACACCCGGCGGCGAAATTCTGCGCGGTGCGCACCGCCCACATTTCCAGGCGTTGCAGCATAATCCGCTGAACGGCGGGCTGGAGCGATGGTTCGAGCCGGTGGCCGCACAGGTGGGCGATGGTGCTCCGATGATGCGCCTGCTCGCCGGCGCCCGCGAGGTTTTCGAGGCGAGCTGCGGCGAGGCCGTTCCCTGGCATATCGAGGCGCATCAGTTCCGCATCGAGGCGCGGCCCGACGCCGTGGGCAAGCCAACGCCCGAGGGGATGCATCGCGATGGCGTGGCCTTCGTGCTGGTGACGCTGATTGGGCGGGAGAATGTCGCTGGCGGCGTGACCGGCATCCGCGTGGACGGGCGAGATGGTGAGGCCAGCTTCACGCTGGAGGAGCCGCTGGACACCGTGCTGCTGGACGACACACGCGTCTGGCACGGCGTGACCCCCATTTCGCCCATCGACCCTGCCCGGCCGGGCCACAGGGACGTGTTGGTCCTGACCTTCGCACGCCCCCGGTAATGGTCAGCTGCCGGCGGTGGCTGCCGCCGGCTTGGGGCGCCGGCTGCGCATGCGGTCCAGCGCCAGATAGACAATCGGGGTCGTATAGAGCGTCAACAGCTGGGATAGCATCAGCCCACCGATGATGGTGATGCCCAGGGGGCGGTGAAGCTCCGACCCCGCGCCGGTGGCCAATGCCAGCGGTACCGCGCCCAGCAACGCGGCCAGTGTCGTCATGAGAATGGGACGGAAACGGTCGCGGCAGGCGGCGAGGATCGACGCTTCGCTGTCCAGCCCGTGTTGCCGCTCCTGTTCCAGCGCGAAGTCGATCATCATGATCGCATTCTTCTTCACGATGCCCATGAGCAGGATGACGCCGATCAGCGCGATGACGGTCATCGAGGTGCCGGTGAAGAGCAGCGCCAGAAGCGCCCCGATGCCGGCAGTCGGCAAGGTGGAGAGAATGGTCAGCGGGTGGATGTAGCTTTCATAGAGCACCCCCAGCACGATGTAGATGGTCAGGAGTGCGCCCAGGATCAGCAAGGGCATGTCGCGGGCGAAAGCCTGGAAGGCGGCGGCATTGCCACCGTACTGCCCCCGGATGGAGTCGGGCAGGCCAGCCTCCAGCTCCGCCTGCTGCAGCAGGGGCTGCACATCGCCGAGATCGATGCCGGTCAGGTTGAAGCTGATGGTGGTGGCGGGATACTGGCCCCGATGCGTGACCCTCAGCGGCGCCACGTCGCGCTCCACGCGCGCCAACGCCTGCAGCGGCACCGGCGTACCATCCGCCGAGGGAACGAAGATGCGGTCGAACTGCGTCGCGTCTTGCTGGAGGGCTGGATCGATCTCCAGCACCACCCTGTACTGATTGCGGGCGCCGTAGATGGTGGAAACCTGCCGCTGGGAGAAGGAGTCGTTGAAAATATTGCTGATGTCGTCGATGGCGACACCCAGCCGCGCTGCCGTGTCCCGGTCGATGATGACCCTGTTGATCAGCCCTGTCCGTTCCTGGTCGGAGGATACATCGCTGATGCCTGGCACGGTGCGCAGCTTCTCGACCATGATCTCGGTCCACCGACGCAGCTCCTCGAGATCCGAGCCCAGGAGGCTGTAGCTGTAGGATGCGTTACCGGGTCGGCCCCCGATCATCAGCTCCTGATCGGCGCGCAGGAAGACGGAGGCGCCGGGAATGGTGGAGAGCGGCCCACGAAGCCGGTTGATCACGTCGTTGATCGGCGGCCGCTCACCCAGCGGCTTCAGTGAAATGAAGAACTGGCCGGAATTGCTGGAGCTGTTGAAGCCGCTGCCGATGGAGCCGCTGATGTTGGTCACCGCCGGATCGGCGCGGATGATATCCGCGGCACGGGTGTGAAGCTCCTGCATCTTGGCGAAGGACGTGTCTGTCGACGCCTGCACAGTGCCGCGCAGCAGCCCGGTATCCTGCTCCGGAAAGAAGCCCTTAGGCACGATGATGTAGAGCCAGACCGTCAGCCCCACCAGGCCCAGGGTTAGCAGCAGCATGGTCCGCCGGAAGCGGAGCGCCACCGCGAGGCTGCGCATATAGCCTCCCACCATGGATTCCAGTCCAGCCTCGAAGGCACGGCCAAAGCGGCCGGGGGCACGATGCGCGCCGCTGCCCAGCCGCGCTGCGACCATCGGCGTCACCGTCAGCGAGATCAGCGCCGACAGCACTACGGCCGTTGCCAGGGTGACGGAAAACTCCCGGAAGAGACGCCCCACTACACCGCCCATGGCGAGCAGCGGCAAAAACACGGCGACCAGCGAAACAGTGATGGAGACGATCGTGAAGCCGATCTCACGAGCGCCTTGCAGCGCTGCCTGCAAGGTCGGCACGCCACGTTCCCGCAATCGCGCCATGTTCTCGATCATGACGATGGCATCATCAACGACGAAGCCGACCGAGATGGTCAGCGCCATCAGCGAGAAGTTGTTGAGCGAGTAGCCCAGCATCCACATCACGACCAGCGTGCCCAGCAGCGACAACGGTACTGAGATAGACGCCGCCAGAACCGAGGACGTCCGCCGCAGAAACAGCGCGACGACCATGATCACCAGTGCAATGGTGATCAACAAGGTCCGTTCCACTTCCTGCACGCTGGCGCGGATCGTGGTGGAGCGGTCGTTCTGGATCTCGAGCTTGGTGCCAGCAGGCAGGTAGGTTTCCAGCTCCGGCAGCATGGCACGGACGCCGTTCACAACCTCGATGACGTTCGCATCGGGCTGCTTATAGACCTGCATCAGCACGGAGGGCCGGTCGTTGTACCAGGCGGCCTGGCGCCGGTTGCGGCTGCCATCCACCACGCGTGCAATGCCGGAGAGACGCACGATGCCAGTGTCAGTCGATTTGATGACCAGCGTGGCGAATTGTTCCGCCCGGTTCATCCGCTCATTCACGGAGAGGGAAGCGGACTGGTCCGCCCCCTCGATCATGCCAAGGGGGGAGGTGACATTGGCCGAGTTGATGGCCGTGCGTACATCCTCGAGCGACACGCCCGCCGCCGCTGCAGCGGCCGGATCGACGGCCACGCGTATCGCCGGCTGGTCAGCGCCGCCGACCTGCACCTGCGCCACGCCCGTGACGCGGGAGAGGCGCGGGCCCACGGTGCTGTCCGCCAGATCATACAGGGCGGTGGCGGGAGTGCGCTCCGATGTCATGGCCAGGATCAGCACCGGGGCATCCGCCGGGTTGAACTTGCGCACGCTCGGCGGGTTCGGCATGCCGGATGGCAGGTCCTGCCGCGCGGCGTTGACGGCGGCCTGAACATCCCGCGCCACGCTGGCCTGGCTTCGGGAGATGTCGAACTGCACGATGATGTTGCCGCTGCCCGTGGAGGCGTTGGAGGTCATCTCCGTGATTCCGGCAATCTCGCCAATGCGCCGTTCCAAGGGCGCGATGACCGTCGCCGCCAGCGTCTCCGGATTGGCGCCGGGTTGGCTGACGGAGACCATGACCGTCGGGATATCGACGCGCGGCAGGGCGGAGACCGGCAGCCTGTAGAACGCCACCATTCCCGCCAGCGCCAGCCCTATGGACATCAGCAGGGTCGCGACCGGACGCCGGATGAAGGGGGAGGAGATGGAGAACATCCGCCCTTACTCCGCGGGCGCGGTGCTGGGGCGGCGCCAGCGGTCCACCCGTGCGCGGAGGCCTTCCAGCGCCAGATAAACCGCGGGGGTGGTGAACAGCGTGATGATCTGGCTCAGCACCAGCCCGCCCACGATGGAGACACCAAGAGGCTGCCGCAGCTCCGCACCGATGCCGGTGCCCAGCATCAGGGGCAGAGCGCCCAGCAAAGCGGCGGCCGTGGTCATCATGATGGGCCGAAAGCGCAGTAAGGCGGCTTCCCGAATGGCATCGCGCGGCGCCATGCCTTCGTCGCGCTGCGCCTCCAGCGCGAAGTCGATCATCATGATCGCGTTCTTTTTCACGATGCCCATCAGCAGGATGATGCCGATCATCCCCACAACGGAGAGCTCCATCCCCGCCAGCTCCAGCGCCAGCAGCGCCCCGATGCCCGCCGACGGCAGAGTGGAGAGAATGGTGATAGGATGGATGAAGCTCTCATAGAGCATGCCGAGTACGAGATAGATCACGACGACCGCGGCCAGGATCAGCCAAGGCTGCCCGGCGAGCGCGATGTCGAACTCGGCGGCATCACCGGCGAAGCGGCCGGTAATGGTGGCAGGCATGCCCAGCTCCCGCTCGGCCTGCCGCACCGCTTCCACGGCATCGCTGAGTGCATAGCCGGGGGTGGTGTTGAAGCTCAGCGTCACGGCAGGGAACTGGTTCTCCCGTGTCACGAGCAGCGGGCCATTGGTGCGGGTAATGGTCGCGATCTCGGCCAGAGGCACCTGGCCTTCGCTGCCGGTGATACGCAGCCGCCCGATAGCCGACGCATCGGTGCGGATATCGTCGCTGGCTTCCAGTACCACGCGGTACTGGTTGCTCTGGCCGTAAATGGTGGAAATCTGCCGCTGGCCGTAAGCATCATACAGCGCGTTGACCACCGCCTGCATCGTAATGCCGAGACGCGCCGCGCGGTCGCGGTCCACCCGCACGGCCATGCGCAGGCCTTCGTCGCGCTGGTCGGACGCCACCTCGCGCAGGGCCGGTACCGCCCGCAGCCGTTCCAGCAGCTGCGGCGCCCATTCGGCGAGTTCCACGGCATCCGAATCCGTCAGGACATACTGGTATTGGGTGGTCGCGGCCCGTGCGCCGATCTGAATGTCCTGCACAGCCTGCGGATAGGCGACGATACCGGGCACCTGCGCCATGCGCAGCTTCAGCCGCTCGATGATGGTGAAGGCATCCGCATCCCGCTCGGCACGCGGTAACAGAACGGCCGTGACACGGCCGGTATTCGGTGCCGGATTCAGCGTGCCGGAGCCGGCGACGGAAGACACGGAGGCCACGGCCGGGTCCGCGCGCACAACCGCGGCGAGGGCGTCCTGCATTTCCGCGAGGCGGGCGAAGGAAACATCCTGCGGCGCCTCGGTGGTGATGAGGATCAGTCCGGTATCCTGCTGCGGCAGAAAGCCCTTGGGCATCACGACATAGAGCCACGCCGTCACGGCCACGCTGGCAGCCGCCACCAGCAGCGTGGCCGTCTGGTGCCGCATGGTGAAGGTCAGGGCGCGGGCATAGCCGTCCCGCATCTTGTCGAAAGCATGGCCGGTCCAGCGCGCGGCGAGGCCGGGCCGGTCCTGCTCCGGGTCGCGTAGAACCAGCGCGCACATCATGGGCGTGAGCGTCAGCGAGATTACCATGGATACCAGAACGGCGGCCGTCAGCGTCTCCGCAAACTCCCGAAACAGGCGGCCCACCACGCCTTCCATGAACAGCAGTGGAATGAACACCGCGATGAGGCTCAGCGTCAGCGAGACGATGGTGAAGGCAATCTGCTTCGAGCCTTCATAGGCAGCCTCAAGCGGCTTCTTACCCTTCTCGATCAGCCGGACGATGTTCTCGATCATGACGATGGCATCGTCGACCACGAAGCCGGCGGCCACGGTCAGCGCCATCAGAGAGAGATTGTCCAGCGAATAGCCCATCGCCGACATCACCGCGAAAGTCGCAATGATGGAAAGAGGCAGGGAAACCGCAGGAACAAAGGTGGCCCTCAGGCTGCCAAGAAACAGGTAGATCACGCCCACCACCAGCGCGATGCTCAGCACCAGGGTGAACTGCACCTCATGCACGCTGGCCTTGATCGTCTCCGTCCGGTCGGAAACGAGGGTGAGCTGCGCGCCAGCCGGGATCGCCGCGCGGAGATCGGGCATCAGCGCCTGGATCTGCGCCACGGTGTTGACGATGTTGGCGCCCGGCTGGCGCTGCACATCGATCAGAACGGCCGCGCGGCCATTATACCAGGCACCGTTGCGGGCATTCTCCAATGCCTCGACCGACTCACCCACATCCCGCAGCCGAACTGGTGCGCCGTTCTGGTAGGCGATGATGACGTCGGCAAACTCGGCGGCGGTAGTGATCTGGTCGTTGGCGAGAATGGTCGAGGACTGGCGGGGACCATCCAGCGAGCCCTTGGGCGAGTTCAGGTTGGCATTGGTGACGGCCGTACGCACCGCCTCCATTCCCAGCCCATAAGCCGCCAGCCTGACGGGATCGATGCGCAGCCGCACGGCTGGGCGCATATTGCCCTGTACCGTAACGCGCCCGACACCGCTGACCTGCGCCAGCTTCTGCGCCAGCAGCGTGTCTGCCGTGTCTGACAGCCGTGCGATGGGCAAGGTGTCTGAAGTCAGGGCCAGGGTGACGATCGGCGGATCCGCCGGGTTCACCTTCGAGTAAACCGGCGGATAGGGCAGGGTGGAAGGCAGTGTGCCGCGCGCCGCATCCAGCGCCGCCTGCACATCCTGCGTCGCCTCGTCCATGCTCTTCGTCAGCGTGAACTGCAGGGTGATACGGCTGACACCCGGGCCGCTGACGGAGGACATGGTGGAGAGGCCAGAGATCTGAGCGAGTTGCCGCTCCAGCGGGGCCGTCACCAGCAGGGCCGAGGTCTCCGCGGAGGCCCCGGGCAACTGCGTGCTGACTTCGATGGTCGGGAAGTCAACATTTGGCAGGGCCGAGACAGGCAGCTTGAGGTAGCCGAACACCCCCGCCAACAGCACCGCGATGGCCAGCAGCGTCGTGGCTACGGGACGGGAGATGAAGGGGGCGGCGATGTTCATGGCGTGGTGCCCGAGCTGCCGCCGGGTGCCGTGGCCGGCGCGTTGGCAGGGGAGGCGCCCTGGCCCTCACGCGGGCGGCGGCGCTGGCCGCTGGGCTCGCCGG
>JH600012.1 GCA_000245075.1 Acetobacteraceae bacterium AT-5844 | reverse complement strand
CCCGCCCGCCCGGCGGAGCCGCCGACCCATACGCTGCAGCCGCCCGGCTATCGCCCGCAGCCCATTCCGGCCACGCCGGGCGCGCTGCCGCCGCCGGTGCCGCTGCGCCTGACCTCCCTCTCGCCCGAAGTCGCCGCCAACCTGGCGCGCGAAGCCGGTACATCCCTTGCACCTCGATAATCTCATGCGGCACGCCCCGTCCCTCCACCCGCTGCAGGCCGTCCAGGGCTCCGACATCGTCGGCCTGACCGCTGACAGCCGCGCGGTGCGGCCGGGGTTCCTCTTTGCCGCCCTGCCAGGCCTGCGGGCCGATGGCCGTGAATTCATCGCCGATGCCGTGGCGCGTGGCGCAGGCGCGATTCTCGCGCCCGAGGGCACGGAATGGCCCGCCGGCGTGCCGCCCCGCCCGCTGCTGACGGCCGCCGATGCGCGCCGTGCGCTGGCGCAGCTCGCCGCCGGTTTCTATGGCGCCCAGCCGGCCACCATCGTCGGCGTCACCGGCACGAACGGCAAAACCAGCACGGTCGATTTCCTGCGGCAGATCTGGACGCTCGCGGGACGCCGCGCCGCCTCCATGGGCACGCTGGGGCTGAAGGCGCCGGATTTCCCCGAGACGCCTTCGCTCACCACGCCGGACCCGGTGAAGCTGCATGAGACCATGGCGGCGCTCGCGCGCGCGCGCGTGAGTCACGCGGCGCTGGAGGCCTCCTCTCACGGCCTGGAGCAGCGCCGGCTGGATGGTCTCCGCATCACGGCAGGCGGCTTCAGCAATCTGACGCGCGACCATCTGGACTACCATGGCGACATGGCCGGCTATGCCGCCGCCAAGCTGCGCCTGTTCGACACGCTGCTGGAGCCCGGTTCGGTTGCTGTCGCCAATGCCGACATGGATGCGGGCGTGCTGGAGCAGTTGCGCGGCATCGCGGCGCGGCGCGGCCTGCGGCTGCACACGGTGGGTGAGGCTGGGCAGGCCATCCGCCTGCTGCGGCAGGAGCCACGGCCGGACGGCCAGTTGCTCTCGCTCGACATGTTCGGCCACCGCGCCATGGTGGCGCTGCCGCTGCCCGGCCGCTTCCAGGCCGACAACGTGATGATGGCGGCGGCGCTGGCCGTCGCCACCGGCCTCGCCGCCGATCAGGTGCTGGCGCTGCTGCCGCGCCTCGAAGGTGTGCGGGGGCGGATGGAACTGGCCGGCAAGCTGCCGAACGGCGCCGCCGTCTATGTCGATTACGCCCACACGCCGGATGCGCTGGAGCGGCTGCTGACAGCGCTGCGCCCGCATGCCACCGGCAAGCTGCATGTGGTGTTCGGCGCGGGTGGGGATCGCGACAAGGGCAAGCGCCCGGTAATGGGCGAAGTGGCCTCGCGCCTCGCTGACCGCGCCATCGTCACCGACGACAATCCGCGCAGCGAAGACCCAGCGACCATTCGGGCCGAGGTGATGGCCGGCATGAGCCACGCGGTGGATGGCGGTGAACGCGCCGCCGCCATCGCCATGGCCATCGAGGCGCTGGGGCCGGGTGACGTGCTGGCCGTCGCCGGCAAGGGGCATGAGAGCGGCCAGACCATCGGTACCGTGACGCTGCCCTTCGACGATGCGGACACTGTCCGCCGGGTGATCGGGACCCTGGCAGGACGGACACAATGACCGGGCCCCTTTGGACCGCTGCCGAGCTGCGTGACGCCACTGGCGGGACGCTGGCGGGCGAACCCGTCATCACTGGCGTGGCCATTGACAGCCGCTCCGTGCAGCCGGGCGACCTTTTCGTGGCATTGCGGGATGTGCGGGACGGGCATGACTTCGTGCCCGCCGCCTTCGCGAATGGTGCGGCCGCCGCCCTGGTGGACCGCGAGGTTGAAGGCGCGCCGCTGCTTCAGGTGGCCGATACGCTCGCCGGCCTGACCGCTCTCGGTGCCGCCGGGCGCGCCCGCGGCACGGCGCGGCTGGCCGCCATCACCGGCAGCGTCGGCAAGACGACCACCAAGGACATGCTGCGGCATGGCCTTTCCGCTTTCGGCGCCACCCACGCCGCCGTTGCCAGCTACAACAACCATTGGGGCCTGCCGCTGACGCTGGCCCGCATGCCGCGCGATGCGGCCTATGGTGTGCTGGAAATCGGCATGAACCACCGGGGAGAAATCGCCCCCCTCGCCCGGCTGGCCCGGCCGCATGTGGTGGTGATCACCCAGATCGGCGCCGCCCATATCGGTCACCTCGGCTCACTGGACGACATCGCGGCCGAGAAAGCGGACATTCTGGAAGGCCTCTCCGAGGGCGGCACCGCCGTGCTGCCGCGGGACAATCCCTTCTTCGCTCCCATCGCCGAGCGTGCCGAGGCCGCGGGCTTCACCGTCATCGGCTTCGGCGAGCACTCCCAAGCGGAAGCGCGGCTGGTCTCGGCGGAATGCGGGCCGCTCTCCTCCACGGCCCAGATCACGCTGCATGGGCAGCCGCTGACGCTGTCCATCAGCGCGCCGGGCCGGCACCTGGTGGTGAATGCCCTGGCCGCGCTGGCCGCCGGTACCGCCCTTGGTGTGGATGCACCGCGCTTCGTCGAGGCCCTGGCGAGCTTCCGTCCCGGTGCTGGCCGCGGCGCGCGGGTGCCCTTCGCCGTGCCGGGCGGCGAGGCGCTGCTGCTGGATGAAAGCTACAACGGCCAGCCGCCCGCCATGCGCGCGGCGCTCGCCGTTCTCGGCTCGCAGCAGGGCGGCCGCCGCATCGCCGTGCTGGGCGATATGCGTGAGCTTGGCGATTTCGGCCCTGCGTTGCACGAAGGTCTGCTGCCCGATGTCGTGGGCAATGCCGATCTCGTCTTCTGCTGCGGCCCTCTCATGCGTCGGCTATACGACGCCCTGCCCGCCGGCCTGCGCGGTGCCCATACCGAGACCAGCGAGGAACTCGCCCCGCTGGTGCGGAAGGCTGTGCAGGCAGGCGACATTGTTCTGGTCAAAGGTTCGCTCGGCACCCGTATGGCGGCTGTGGTCGGCGCCCTGAAATCCCAAGGGGCGCACTGATGCTCTTCAACCTGCTCTCGCCCCTGTCGGACGAGTTCATCCTCTTCAACCTGTTCCGCTACGTCACCTTCCGCTCGGGCGCGGCCTGCATGACGGCGCTGTTCATCAGCCTGTTCTTCGGCAAGGCCGTCATCCAGTGGCTGCGCAGCTTCCAGAATGGCGGCCAGCCCATCCGCGCCGATGGCCCCGAAGGCCACCTGCTGACCAAGAAGGGCACGCCCACCATGGGCGGCGTGCTCATCCTGCTCGGCATGGTGCCGGCCACGCTGCTGTGGGCGGACCTGCGCAACGGCTTCGTCTGGGCCGTGCTGATGGTGACGCTGGGCTACGGCGCGCTGGGCTTCTGGGATGACTGGCTGAAGGTCACGAAGCGCAACACCAAGGGCGTTTCCGGCAAGATGAAGCTGGTGGTCCAGGCCGGTGTGGGGCTGATCGCCGCCATCTGGATCACCTCCCTGCTGCCGGGCCACATGGCCTTCAAGCTGAGCATTCCGTTCCTGAAGGACACCATGCTGAATTTCGGCATGCTGTTCCCCATCGTCGGCATGCTGGTGATGATGGGTGCCTCCAACGCCGTGAACCTGACGGACGGTCTGGATGGCCTTGCCACCGTGCCGGTCATGCTGGCGGCGGCGGTGTTCGCGCTGATCGCCTACCTCGTCGGCAACCGCGTCTTCGCCGATTACCTGCAGCTGAACGGCGTGCCCGGCACGGCGGAGCTGGTGGTGTTTCTCTCTGCTCTCGTCGGCGCCGGGCTTGGCTTCCTGTGGTTCAACGCGCCGCCGGCGGCGGTGTTCATGGGCGACACGGGCAGCCTTTCCCTGGGTGGCGCGCTGGGCGCCGTCGCCGTCGCGACCAAGCATGAGATTGTGCTGGCCATCGTGGGCGGCCTGTTCGTGGTCGAGACGGTGTCCGTCATCATCCAGGTCTTCTGGTACAAGCGCACAGGCAAGCGCGTCTTCCTGATGGCGCCGCTGCACCATCATTTCGAGAAAAAGGGCTGGGCAGAGCCGACCATCGTGATCCGCTTCTGGATCATCGCGATGATCCTGGCGCTTGTCGGCCTCTCCACGCTGAAGATCCGCTGATGAAGCAGAACTTCCTCCCCTTCTCCGGCCAGCGGATCGCGATTGTGGGGCTCGGCCGTGCCGGGCTCCCTTCCGCGCGCCGTCTGGTGGAATGGGGCGCGGAAGTTCTGTGCTGGGATGACGGGGAAGCGGCGCGCAAGGGCGCCGCCGAGGCCGGGCTGAAGGTGGGCAACCCGGCGCTGGTGCCGGGTTTCCCCTTTGATGCGCTGCTGCTCTCGCCCGGCATTCCGCACACCCTGCCACGCGTGCATCCCGCCGCCGCCGCCGCCAAGGCCGCCGGCGTGCCGGTGCTGTGCGATGCCGAATTGCTGTTCCGCGCCGTCCGTGCCTGGCCGAGCCAGGCGCGCTTCGTCGGCATTACCGGCACGAATGGCAAATCCACGACCACCGCGCTGATCCATCACCTGCTGAAGCGGGCCGGCCGCGCGGTGGAGGTCGGCGGCAATTTGGGGCCGGCCGCGCTGGGCCTGCGCCTGCTGGGCGATGACGGCGTGTATGTACTGGAGATGTCCAGCTACATGCTGGAGCGTCTGGACAGGCTGCATTTCAACATCGGCATCCTGCTGAACCTCTCGCCCGACCATCTGGATCGCCATGGCGACATGGACGGCTATGCCGCCGCCAAGCTGCATGTGTTCGACCACCAGGACGCTGGCGATATCGCCGTCCTGGGCATGGATGACGACTGGGGCGCACGCTTTGCCGCCGGGCGCGGCGCCAAGGTCGTGCCCGTCTCCGGACAGACGGCCCAGAAGGGCGGCGTCTGGGCCGAAGGCCGCATCCTTCGTGATGAGGCCGGGATCATCGCGGATCTGGATACCGCGCGCGCCCTGCCGGGCAGCCACAACGCGCAGAACGCCGCCGCCGCCGCCGCCGCCGCGCTGGCCCTTGGGCTGACGCGCCAGGAGATCGCCGAGGGCATCGCGGACTTCCCCGGCCTGCCGCACCGGCAGGAAGCCGTGGGCACCATCGACGGCATCGCCTTCGTCAATGACAGCAAGGCCACCAATGCCGACAGCACCGAGCGGGCGCTGCTGAGCTACGACCGTGTCGTCCTCATCGCGGGCGGCGTGCCGAAGGCGGGTGGCCTTACGCCGCTCGCGCCGCTGTTCCCGCGCATCGCGCATGCCGTGTTGATCGGCCAGGCGGCGGAGGATTTCGCCGCCACCCTCGCCGCGCATGGCGTGGCGCATGACATCGCCGGCACGCTCGGCGCCGCCATCCCCGCCGCGCTCGCCGCCGCGCGCGCCACGGGCACCAAGGTGGTTCTGCTGTCGCCGGCCTGCGCGAGCTTCGATCAGTTCACCGGCTTCGACGCGCGCGGCGATGCCTTCCGCGCCCAGGTCGCCAGCATGATGGAGACAGTCTGATGGCCCTCTCCCGCGCCGATACCTCCACGCTGGGCCGCTGGTGGTGGACTGTCGATCGCTGGACCCTGGCCGCGCTGCTGACGCTCGTCGGCTTCGGCTATGTCATGCTGCTGGCGGCGAGCCCTGGCGTTGCCGAGCGCATCGGCGCCTCCTCCCGCGACATGTTCATCCTGAAGCAGGTGTTCTTCCTGGCAGCGGCGACGGGCACGATGGTCGTCATCTCGCTGATGCCCGTGAAGATGATCCGCCGGCTCGCGCTGCTGGGCTGCTTCGTGGCCCTGATCATGACCATGGCGACGCTGTCGATCGGCGTGGAGATCAAGGGCGCGCGGCGCTGGCTGCATCTGCCGGGCATGACCCTTCAGCCTTCCGAATTCATGAAGCCCTGCTTCGCCGTGGTGGCCGCCTGGCTGCTGGCGGAAGGCAAGACCTATGGCTGGCGCGCCTATGCCGCCGCTAGCGTGCTCTTCCTCGCCATCATCGGCACGCTGGCCCGGCAGCCGGACATGGGCATGCTGATGGTCGTGGCCTCGGTCTTCTTCGCGCAGCTCTTCGTCGTCGGCATCAACATGGTGTTCGTCGTCGGGCTGGGCGCGGCGGGCGTGCTGGGGGGCATCGGCGCCTATTTCACCATGCCGCACTTCCGGGACCGCCTGGACCGCTTCCTCGACCCGGCTTCGGGCGACACCTATCAGGTCACCATCGCCATGGAGGCATTCGGCCATGGCGGTTTCCTCGGCGTCGGCCCTGGCGAAGGCCGGTTGAAAGCCATGCTGCCGGACGCCCATGCGGACTTCGTCTATGCCGTCGCGGGTGAGGAATTCGGCATGATGATCTGCCTGATGATCCTCGGCGTGTTCGGCTTCATCGTGTTGCGCGGCCTGCTGCGCCTGCTGGGCGAGCGGGACATGTTCATCATCCTCGGCGCCACCGGCCTGTTGACGCAGTTCGGCCTGCAGGCCTTCATCAACATGGCCTCCGCGCTGCATCTCATTCCGACCAAGGGCATGACGCTGCCCTTCGTCTCCTATGGTGGCTCTTCCGTCATCGCCGTGGCGCTGGGGATGGGCATGTTGCTGGCGCTGACGCGGCGACGGATTTCGCGCGTGGCGCAGGACGAGGAATGACACGCCCGATCGTCATCGCCGCCGGAGGTACCGGCGGACATTTCTTCCCCGCCGAGGCTCTGGCGGCGGAATTGCTGCGCCGTGGCCAGCGCATCGCGTTAATGACCGACGCCCGCAGTGCTGATTACGGCAGCGCCGTCTTCGCCGATGCGGAGCGTTTCGTGTTGCAGGGCGCGGGCCTGGCCGGGCGCGGCGCGCTCAAGGCCGCGAAGGGTGCCGCTGCTTTGCTGGCCGGCACCGCCCAGGCGCGCAGCCTGCTGAAGCGGCTGAAGCCTAAGGCCGTGGTGGGCTTTGGCGGCTATCCCTGCGTGCCGCCGCTGCTGGCCGCGCGCACCATTTCCGGCAGCGAACGCCCGGCCACCATTCTGCACGAGCAGAACGCCGTGCTCGGCCGCGCCAACCGCCTGCTCTCCCGCGGTGCCGATACGCTGGCGCTGGCCTTCACCGATACCAAGCGCGTGCCGGCGGGGGCGCAGAGCGAAACCGTGGGCAACCCGGTGCGCCCCGCCGTTGCTGCGCTGGCGGGGCAAGGCTTCGTGCCGCCCAATGGGCCGGTGCGGCTGCTGGTTCTCGGCGGCAGCCTCGGCGCGCGCATCTTCTCCGATGTCGTGCCCGCAGCAATCGCGGAGCTGGCGCCGGCGCTGCGTCAGCGGCTGTCCATCGTGCAGCAGTGCCGCACGGAGGATCTGCCGCGCGTTCGCGCCGCCTATGAGGAGCTGCACATTCCCGCCGAATTGTCGCCCTTCTTTGGCGATGTTGCGGGGCTCTATTCCACGGCGCATCTCGTCATCGCCCGTGCTGGCGCCTCGACCGTGGCAGAGCTGGCCTGTGCCGGCCGGGGCAGCCTGCTGGTGCCGCTGCCGGGCGCGATCGACGACCATCAGTCCGCCAATGCCCGGGCACTGGCGGCAACGGGTGCGGCGCAGGTTTTGCCGCAGCCGGAGTTCACGCCGACCAACCTGGCCGCTACCCTGGAGGACCTGCTGGAAACCCCGGACGCGCTCGCCACCGCTGCCCATGCCGCCGCCGCCCTGGCCGCGCCGCAAGCAGCCGCTACCCTTGCTGATCTCGTACTCTCGCGCGCCGCGGCGCGTGGCTTTCAGGAATAATCTGCCATGCGTGCGCTGCCGCTGAACATCGGGCCCATCCACTTCGTCGGCATTGGCGGTATCGGCATGTCTGGCATTGCCGAGGTGCTGCACAATCTCGGCTATACCGTGCAGGGCAGCGACATCGCCGAGGGCTACAATGTCGAGCGCCTGCGCGCGGCCGGCATCAATGTCATGATCGGCCATGACGCTGCCAATGTCGGCAAGGCGCAGGTCATCGTCACCTCGACGGCCGTGAAGCGCGACAACCCGGAAGTGATCGCCGCGCGTCAGCGGCTGATCCCCGTGGTGCGCCGCGCCGAGATGCTGGCGGAGCTCATGCGCCTGAAATGGGGCATCGCCATCGGCGGCACCCATGGCAAGACCACCACCACCTCCCTGGTCGCGACGGTGCTGGAAGCGGCCAAGCTGGACCCGACCGTCATCAATGGCGGTATCATCAACGCCTACGGCACCAATACCCGTCTGGGTGAAGGCGAGTGGATGGTGGTGGAGGCGGATGAGAGCGACGGCTCCTTCCTGCGCCTGCCCGCCGTGGCCGCCGTCGTCACCAATATGGACCCGGAGCACCTGGACCACTGGGGCACCGAGGAGGCGATGAAGCAGGGCTATGCCCAGTTCGTCGGCAACATTCCCTTCTATGGCTTCGCCGTGCTCTGCGCCGACCACCCGAATGTGCAGGCGATGATCCCGCATATCGACCGCCGCCTCATCACCTACGGTTTCAGCCAGCAGGCGGATGTGCGCGCCGAGCGCGTCATCACCGACCGCATGGGCGCCACCTTCGAGGTGACGGTGCATGACCGCGGCACCGGCCGCACCCGCCAGCTGAAGCCGATGCGCCTGCCGATGCTCGGCCAGCACAATGTGCAGAACGCGCTCGCCGCCATCGCCGTCGGTATCGAGATGGATATCGACCAGGACACGATCCGTTCCGCCCTGGCCGGCTTCAAGGGTGTCAAGCGCCGCTTCACCCGCGTGGGCGAATCCAACGGCATCCAGGTCATCGACGATTACGGCCACCACCCGGTGGAAATCGCCGCCGTGCTGAAGGCCGCGCGCCAGGCAGGCGCGCGGGATGTCATCGCCGTCGTGCAGCCGCACCGCTATTCGCGGCTGAAGCAGCTCTTCGAGGATTTCTGTCAGTGCATGAACGATGCCGGCACAGTCATCGTCGCTGACGTGTACGCCGCCGGCGAACAGCCGATCGAAGGCTTCGACCGCGATGCGCTGGTCGATGGCCTGCGCAGCCATGGCCACCGCAGCGTCGTTCCCCTGCCCGGCCCGGACAGCCTGCCGGAGATGATCAACGCCATCGCCAAGCCGGGCGACTATGTCGTCTGCCTCGGCGCGGGCAGCATCACCAACTGGGCCCAGGCCCTGCCGGAGAAGCTGAACGAGTTGCAGCCGCGCGCCCGCGCCAGTTCCGGGGGCAAGCGGTGACACCGGCAACGGCCGCGCAACCCACGCTGCCCCCGCTGCGCGGCCGCGTGCAGCAGGCCGCCATGCTCGCGCCCACCACCTGGTTCCGCGTCGGCGGCCCGGCGGACTGGCTGGGGCGGCCCGCCGATGTGGATGACCTGCTGCTGCTGCTGCGGGATAAGCCTGCGGGCATTCCGCTGATCACTATCGGCGCCGCCTCCAACCTGCTGGTGCGGGATGGCGGCGTGCGCGGCATCGTGGTGAAGCTCGCGCGCGGCTTCTCCGATATCGTGGTGGAAGCCGACGGCATCGTGGCCGGCGCCGCCGCGCTCGATGCGACGGTCGCCGAGCACGCCGCGGCGGCGGGACTGGATGGGCTGGCCTTCCTCTCGGGCATTCCCGGCAGCATCGGCGGCGCTGTCGCCATGAATGCGGGCGCCTACGGCACCGAGGTGAAGGACGTGCTGGACTGGGCCGAGATCGCCACGCCCGCGGGCCTGGTGCATTTGCCCGCCTCCGAGCTTGGATTCGCCTATCGCCGCGCGCGGCTGCCGGAAGGTGGCGTCGTGGTGCGCGCCCGGTTCCATGCGACGCCCGGTGACGCCGCCGCCATCGGCGAGAAGATGCGCGCCATCCGCACGGCGCGGGAGGAAACGCAACCTGTGCGCGCCCGCACCGGCGGCTCCACCTTCAAGAATCCCGAGGGCCACAAGGCCTGGGCGCTGATCGACGCCGCCGGCGCGCGCGGCCTGCGCCGGGGCGAGGCGCAGGTCTCGGAGAAGCACTGCAATTTCCTGCTCAACCTCGGCGGCGCCTCGGCGACCGATCTGGAAGGGCTGGGAGAGGATGTCCGGGAAAAGGTCCGCGCGGTGTCCGGCGTCTCGCTGGAATGGGAAATCAAGCGAATCGGGGAGTCGCTGGCATGACCGCTCGCATTGCTGTGCTGCATGGTGGGATTTCGGCCGAACGTGAGGTTTCCCTCGCGACCGGCAAACAGGTGGTGCCCGCGTTGCAGCAGGCAGGGTATGAGGTCATCTCCATCGAGGTGACCCAGGACCTGCCGGCGCTCATCAAGGCGCTGCAGGATGCGAAGCCGGATGTGGTGTTCAACGCGCTGCACGGCCGCTTCGGCGAGGATGGCTGCGTGCAGGGCGTGCTGGACTGGCTTGGCCTGCCCTACACCCATTCCGGCGTGCGTGCCTCTTCCATGGCGATGGACAAGAATGCGGCGAAGGCCGTGTTCGCCGCCGCCGGCCTGCCGCTCGCGACGCACCGCATCGTCTCGCCCGAGGAATTGGAGGAAGCGGACCCCCTTCCCCGCCCCTATGTGGTGAAGCCGGTGAACGAAGGCTCCTCCGTCGGCGTCGAGATTCTGCGCCAGGGCGATAACCGGCGTATCGAAATCGCCCGCCGCTGGTCCTTCGGCCGGCAGATCATGGCCGAGGAGTTCATCCCCGGCCGCGAGCTGACGGTCGCGGTGATGGGTGGGGAGGCACTGGCGGTGACGGAAATCGGCACCGCCCACACCTTCTACGACTACGACGCCAAATACGCGGATGGCGGCAGCCAGCACACCATCCCGGCCCGGGTGCCGGAGGATGTGGCCGAGGAAGCCAAGCGAATCGCCTTGCAGGCACACGAAGCACTGGGATGCCGTGGTGTGTCGCGGGCCGATCTGCGCTATGACGATTCGACCGGCCGCGTCGTGCTGCTGGAAGTGAATACGCAGCCGGGTATGACGCGCACCAGCCTGGTGCCGGAGCAGGCCGCGTATCGCGGTATCGACTTCTCCGCGCTCTGCGCCTGGATGGTACAGGAGGCACGTCATGGCCCGTAGTCCGACATCTCTCCGTGCCGAGGGTCGGACACGGCTGGCCGCGGAAAACAACCGCCAGACCCCCGCCCCCCAGCGCCCGAGCAGCATTCGCCTCTGGTTGCGCCGCCGCAAGCCGCTGCTGCGCCCGGCGATGTTCGGCTTGATGGGCCTCGGCATGCTGGGCGTCTGCGGCATCACCGTCGCAGCCCTTGCGCCGGAAGGCCGTTTCTCCTGGGTGAATGAAGGCGTGGCCGAGATCGGCGCGCGGGCCGGGCTGACGGTGCAGGAAATCGTGGTGCGCGGGCAGCACAATACGCCGCGGGACCTGATCCGTGCCGCCATCGGCACGCGCAACGGCGACCCGCTTCTGGCCTTCTCCCCCGATGCCGCGCGGCAGCGGCTGGAGAGTATTGCCTGGATCGAGAGCGCGGAAGTGCAGCGCAACCTCTCCGGCAACATCACCATCGAGATCCACGAACGGCGCCCTTTCGCCATCTGGCAGCATCAGAATGACTTCGCCGTGGTGGACCGCGACGGCCGCGTCGTCTCCGCCGATACGCTCGACGCGTTCGGCCCCCTTCCGCTGCTGGTGGGCGAAGGCGCTGAGAAGAGCGGCGCTGTCGTGTATGATTTGCTGGACCAGGCGCCGGAGGTGAAGATCCGCACCCAGGCGTTGGTGTTCGTCAGCCAGCGGCGCTGGAATCTGCGGCTGCACAGCGGCACGGATGTGCTGCTGCCGGAAGGGCATGAAGCCGCCGCCATCACGCGCCTCGCCGAGTTGCAGCGGACCCAGGCGCTGCTCGACCGCCCGCTGGTGAGCATCGACATGCGTCTGCCTGACAGGCTCGTGGTGCGGCAGCACCCGCAGCCGGAACCGGCGGCCGCCACCAGCCAGGCCCGTGGACGGGGGCGCGGATGAACAAACTCGCGCGCCTTCCCGCAATGACCGACGTGCCCGCGCCAAAGCGGAAGCGGGCGCGCAGCGGGCCTTATGGCGTGCTCGATATCGGCAGCACCAAGGTCGTCTGCCTCATTGCCAAAGTGGAGAATGACGGCAAGCCGCGCGTACTCGGCTTCGGCTGGCAGCGCGCCCGCGGCGTGAAGGGCGGCAACATCGTCGACATGCAGGAGGCAGAGCACTCCATCCGCGCTGCCGTCGCCCAGGCCGAGGAGATGGCGGACATCAAGCTGTCCGGCGCTATCGTCAATCTCTCCTGTGGCCAGCCCGCATCGCGGCTGATGAACATTCAGTGGCCGATCGGCGGCCGGGCCGTGACGGAAGCGGATCTCCGCGCGATTCTTGGCGAGGGGCGCCGCCGCTCCTTCGAGGAAGGGCGTGAGACGGTGCATGCCACCACGCTCGGCTTCACCATCGATGCGACGCCGGGTGTGGATGACCCACGCGGCATGATGTGCGAGACGCTCGGCGCGCGGCTGCATCTTGTCGATGCGTCCTCCACCGCCCTGCGCAACCTTGGCCTCTGTCTGGCGGGATGCGACCTGGAGGTGGAGGAGCTGGTCAGCGCCCCCTTCGCCGCCGCGCTCGCGGTGTTGGAAGAAGACGAAAAGCAGCTCGGCGCCACCGTCATCGACATGGGCGGCGGCACGACCGGGCTTGCCGTCTATGGCGAAGGGCACCTGCTGCACACGGCACAGTTGCCGGTCGGCGGATGGCAGGTGACGAACGACCTCGCCCGCGGCCTCGCGACACCGCTCGGCCAGGCCGAACGTGTGAAAACCTTATACGGAAGCTGCCTCGAATCCGGCGATGACGCCAAGGAGATGCTCTCCGTGCCCGTTGTGGGCGAGGATGACGACCATCTGGTGCAGGTTCCCCGCGCCACGGTCGTCAGCATCATCAGGCCACGCCTGGAAGAAACACTGGAATTGCTGCGTGACCGCTTGGAAGGCGCGCTGCTGGAACGCGAGGCCGGCGCGCGAATCGTGTTGACCGGCGGTGCAAGCCAGCTTGTTGGCGCGCAGCAAATGGCCGCGCGGATTCTTGATAAGCCTGTACGCATCGGCAGACCGCAGCCGGTACACGGCCTTCCCGAATCCGCTCTCGGCCCGGATTTCGCCACAACCCTGGGGCTTCTGCATTGGGGAGCCGGTGAAGGGCGTCCACTTCTCGATCTCGATCCCGGACCGGATCGCAGTGGTGGACGATTTCTTCGCTTCGTTAACTGGCTTCGAGACCGCGTCTGATGCAATCTAGTCCCCGCCCGATTCGCCACACGCCAGAACACGCCTGAGGAGAAATGCTGCCATGACGCTGAACCTAACCATCCCGCGCCAGCAGCACACGGATTTCAGCCCACGCATCACCGTTGTCGGTGTTGGCGGTGCCGGCTGCAATGCCGTGAACAACATGATCGCCATGGGTCTCGACGGCGTTGAGTTCCTGGTGGCCAACACCGACGCGCAGGCGCTGGTGCACAGCCGCGCCGAACGGCGCGTACAGCTGGGCCCGCACCTGACGCAGGGCCTCGGCGCCGGCGCGAAGCCGGAGATCGGGCGTGCCGCGGCGGAAGAGGCGACGGAAGATCTG
This sequence comes from Acetobacteraceae bacterium AT-5844, assembly GCA_000245075.1. Taxonomy (GTDB): domain Bacteria; phylum Pseudomonadota; class Alphaproteobacteria; order Acetobacterales; family Acetobacteraceae; genus Pseudoroseomonas. The sequence goes on along the minus strand of JH600012.1, from coordinate 843 downwards.
GCCCGTCACCTCGAAGGCATGCACATGGTGTTCATCACCTGCGGCATGGGCGGTGGCACGGGCACGGGCGCTGCGCCCGTCATCGCCCGCATGGCGCGTGAGCGTGGCATTCTGACCCTGGGCGTGGTGACGAAGCCGTTCGACTTCGAGGGCCCGAAGCGCCGCCGCGCGGCGGATGCGGGCATCGAGGAACTGCAGACCTATGTCGACACGCTGATTGTCATTCCGAATCAGAATCTGTTCCGCAAGGCGAACGAGCGTACCACCTTCGCCGAAGCCTTTAAGATGGCGGACGACGTTCTCTACATGGGCGTGCGTGGCGTCACCGATCTGATGGTCAATCCGGGCCTGGTGAATCTGGACTTCGCCGATATCCGCACCGTCATGGCGGAAATGGGCAAGGCCATGATGGGCACCGGCGAGGGCGAGGGCGACGACCGCGCGGTGAAGGCCGCCGAGGCCGCGATCAGCAACCCGCTGCTGGAGGACACCTCCATGCTCGGCGCCAAGGGCGTGCTGATCAACATCACCGGTGGCTACGACATGACGCTGTTCGAGGTCGACGAGGCCGCGAACCGCATCCGCCGCGAGGTGGACGAGGATGCCAACATCATCTTCGGCTCCTCCGTCGACGAGGACATGAACGGTCGCATCCGCGTCTCGGTGGTCGCCACTGGTATAGACGCCCTCCCCGAAGCGCAGGCCGAGCGGCCGAAGCTTGTCGCGGTGGGTGGCGGCGCGCCGGTGAACGCGGTGGCCACCGCCCAGGTGCCGCAGCAGCAGCAGCCGCGCGGCGTGATGGGTGCGCCTATTGCCCCGCGCCCCGCCGTGGCGCCGACCGCC
>JH600011.1 GCA_000245075.1 Acetobacteraceae bacterium AT-5844 | reverse complement strand
CGACGTTACTGGCGGAGGCTCTGGCGTCTCTTCACCTGACCCTGGGCCAGGCGGACTTCCCGGCTCCGCCTCAATAGGAGGTTCGCTTGGATCAGGCACTTCCGGCGTTCCCGGAGGTTCGGGAATCGCTTCGCCAGGATGAGAGCCACCCTCAGGGCTTTCCTGCGACGACGCTGTGATATTACCTCGGTAAATATTCGAGTAAATATCGAGGAAATCAACGGCGCCGTTGTTCACTTTAATATAAGAGCCTGGCCTACTGTCATTAATCTCGCCCTGCGCCACCAAATTTCCAATGACCGAGATATATAGGCTATCCATATAATAGCGATCCTCCGGTCGGAAGGAAGATCTAACGTCGATGCTTACCGGCGAGGAGCCGATAATGGTATTTTCGAGGATGAGCCCGTGATGTACCCCATGGAATATCACACCTGATTTTGTATAGTCCTCGGCGATATTTTTGTAAACAATGGAGTTTTTGGCTTGATATATGTCCGGGTTTTCGTCGTTTTCCCAGTTATAAAAAGTCTGAATACCAAACTCCCCTCCGATTACATGATTGTCCGCAACCAAGGAGTTCACCGTCGCATTGAGCAGAATTTGGTTAACCGCAGTGTTCTCGATCACATTATCTAGCACTAAAATATTTTCGCTTCGATCGAATACGACACCTGCAATCTCGCCTACTGAAATGCTTGCGCCGTCGGCGTAATTCCCTGCGAAAAGGATATCCTTGCCGAAGTAGAATTGATAAGCATATTCGTCTGTTCCGCTTACGTAGCAGTCAATCACCGCGACGTTTGAAACATCGTAAGGCGTGTCGAGCGGAAGAAAGGATCCACTATCGGCTCCTGGCGACATAAAGACAATCCCGCGCTTGGACCCGCTGTCTTTATGGTTGTAGAGAAGGACATTTTGAGCCGAATTCATAAGGAAGCCGGCTGTCGCCGCGTCATGAGACGAGGTGTCTATGAAGGCAATGTTATATGGATTCTTTCGATCTCCCTGACCGTACGAGCTAAACGCTAGATCATTGGAATTTTTAATATCCAAACCTGCTATAATGATATCGTGCGCGGCATCTGTTTCCGATCCATAAATGACAAGGCCATCCGCTCCTGCCACTGTGGACCTTGATGCATCGATGGATGCACCATAGGCGGAGATAATTACACCGTGAGTCGTGGCTAGGATATTGATAGGTCTGCTTATTTCATATGTTCCAGGCGCTAGAAAAATGATGGATCCTGATCGATTAAAGGCGGCTTGCAGCGCAGCCGTATCGTCCAGCCCGTCATCTGGGGCAGCACCAAACATGGAAACGTCGTGAAAACTGAGGCCGCCGTTGTAGTCGACCAGACTTGGACGCTCGGAAAATGCCCGCAGCCCGAGGATAAAGTCGTCTACATCTGTACGTAGATTTTGATAAAGATCCCCAACTTCCTGGGAAATCTGATCTATAGCTTGGTTGTCATTAGAGTACCTGCTGGTAGCATTCTCTAGCTCGTCAAAGATGGTTTGGTAGCTCTGGCTCCCCCAGAGACCCGAAATACCCAAGATATCGTCCGCCATATCGTCGTGCTCCCGTTCACGGCGATTTGGCGAGGTAAAGGTGAATGGCCTGCTAAGTTTGAGCCTTTCCTGCGTCGGCACTGAAACGGTTGGCCGACAGATTGATACTGTTGCTTCGCTCCGGGAGCGAGTGCAGCCTGATCGAAAACCGCCCTAGAGGC
>JH600010.1 GCA_000245075.1 Acetobacteraceae bacterium AT-5844 | reverse complement strand
TGCAGCCTGATCGAAAACCGCCCTAGAGGCTGTTATGGACCTGCGGGTGGGTAACGATCAGGTTGTGGGGCATGGATGCCCGCAAGCCCTACCCCTCTGATGTGTCCGATGATGAGTGGGCGCTGGTTGCGCCCTACCTGACGCTGCCGCCGGAGGACGCCGGGCAGCGCGAGCATACGCTGCGTGAGGTATTCAACGGCCTGCGTTACGTGATCAAGACCGGGGCGCCCTGGCGCTGGATACCGAACGATCTGCCGCCTTGGGCCGTAGTCTACCAGCAGGCGCAGCGATGGCTTGCGGCAGGCTGCTTTGAGGCGCTGGCCGAGGTTTTCCTGACAGTGCTGCGCCTGTCGGCCGGACGAAAGGCGCAGCCCAGCGCTGCCATCCTGGACAGCCGCACGCTGCGCTCTTCTCCCGAGAGCGGCGCGCGGGCCGGGTATGACGGCGCCAAGCGGAAGCAGGGTGCCAAGCTGCACCTGGCGGTCGACACGCTGGGTCATCTGCAGGCTCTGCACGTGACGTCCGCCAGCGCGGACGACCGCGCTGAGGCCGGGCGCCTGGCCCAGGCGGTGCAGGCCTCCACCGGGCAAAGCGTCGAGCTGCCCTATGTCGACCAGGGCTACAACGGCGCGCGGGCGGCCGAAGCTGCCAGGACACACGGCATCGAACTGGAAGTGGTGAAGCAGTCCGAAGCCAAGCGCGGCTTCGGACTGCTGCCGCGATGCTGGGTGGTCGAACGATCCTTTAGCCTGGGCAACACGCTGCCGGCGCCTGGTGAAGGACTACGAGCGCTACGCCAGCACCCTTGCCGATCTCCACCTCATCGCTTTCGCCTGCCTCATGCTCAAACACGCGCTCTACTCGCCGCAGGTCCATAACAGCCTCTAGA
>JH600009.1 GCA_000245075.1 Acetobacteraceae bacterium AT-5844 | reverse complement strand
GGCGAGGTCCGGCAAGGCCACCGGCCAGCGGGCGGGCGGAGCGCGGCCGGCCAGCAACAGCGGCAGCCGCGCGGCGGCGCAGGCATTGATCAGGTGGAACAGCGCGGCTTCCTCGGCCACGCCATCGGCATCGTCCAGCACGGTGGGGGCGGGGGTAGGCACGCCGCGCAGGGCCGGGCCTTCCAGCACCCGCCAGCCATGGGCATCGGCCACCTGCCGCAACAGGTGGGATTTGCCCACGCCGGCCGGCCCGAAAATGGCGAGTCTGCCGTTCGGCCAGGCATCCAGCCGGTCCAGCCACGCCAGGGCCTCGGCGTTGGAGCGGTCCGGCAGCACCTCGCCGGCAAAGCTGTGCGGCAGGTCGAGCGGAAGGGCGAGCTGGCGCTGGGCCGCCATCAGCCACCCCCGGTGCGCGGCGGGTCGAGATAGAGCGGGCTTTCCAGGTAGCGGCGCAGCCAGTAGCGGGCCAGCACGCCCAGGGCGGCCGCCATCGGCACCGCCAGCAGCACGCCCAGGAAGCCGAAGGCCACGCCACCCGCGAACAGGGCGAAGATGACCCAGACGGCGTGCAGCTCCACCCGGTCTCCCAGCAGGTAGGGGTAGATGATGTAGCCCTCGACGATCTGGCCCGTGACGAAGACGGCGGCGACCATGCCCACCCCTTCCCAGGTGCCGAACTGGCCGAGCGCAAGCAGGAGCGCGGTACCGAGCCCCGTCATCGACCCGACATAGGGGATGAAGGAGAGCACGCCGGAGGCCAGGCCGATGATCAGCCCGAGCTCCAGCCCCACCGCGGAGAGGCCGATGGCATAGTAGGCGCAGAGCAGCGCGCAGCACAGAAGCTGCCCGCGCAGCCAGGCGGAGAGCACCCGGTCCGTATCCTTGGCGAGCTGCCGGATGACGGCGGCGGAGCGGCGGGGCAGCCAGCTCTCGATCCGGGCGATGATGCGCGGCCAGTCCCGCAGCAGGTAGAAGCCCACAACCGGCGTGACGACGACCAGGGTGAAGACCGAGAGCAGCGCATAGCCGCCGCCGATCAGCCGCGTCGCCGAGGTGCCAAGGAAGGAGAGGATGGCGCCGGCCTGGCTGACCGCCAGGTCCCGCAGGCGGGAATCCATCACATCCGACCCGAAGCGCTCTTCCAGCGCCATCAGGCCCTCCTGCACGGCGGCGCCGATGCCGCTGATGTAGTTCGGCAGGCGCGCGAGCAGTGTGCCGACCTGGGCGATGATCAGCGGGTAGAGCAGCAGCAGGGCGAGCAGCGCCGCCGCCATGAGGCCGGCGACCAGCAGCAGCGCCGCGAGGCCGCGCGGCATGCCGAGGCGGTGCAGCCGCGTGGCCAGTGGGTCGAGGAAATAGGCGATGCAGCCGGCCAGCACGAAAGGCGTGAGAATCGCCGAGAACAGCCAGAGGAGGAACAGGAACCCGGCCAGCAGCCCGACCACCAGGGCCGTGCGCTGCGCGCGCGTGGCCGTGCGCGGCCCGGGAGGCTGCGGCGGGGGCAGAGGCAGGCGTGGCTCTCCCCGTACAGGCGGCCCATGGGGTGACCCCTGGGGCGGCCTCACATCGGCCGTTCTGGCCGGCGCGGGGCTGATCTCTGGCGGCATGCTCACCCTGGTCTTCGCCGGCCCGCGCGCGGCGGCGGGCCATGTTCCGCTCCATGCGCCCGCCTCAGGGAGAGGGCGGGCGCAACGCCTCCCGCGCATAGGCAAGGCCGGAGAAAGCGGTAATGGCCGCCACGCCCCAGGCCAGGATATTCATAGCCCAGCCGAGCCCGGGACTGAAACCCGCCACCAGCAGCACCAGCCCCGCATAGACGATCTGCGTGAAGGTATTCAGCTTGGAGAGGCGGGAAGGATGGATGCGGGGCGGCGTGCCCAGCAGGGTCAGCAGCAGCACGCCGCCGACGATCAGCACATCCCGGAACACCACCAGAATGGCCAGCCAATCCGGCATCACCCCCGTCACCGCCAGCGTGACATAGGTGCCGACCAACAGGGCCTTGTCCGCTACGGGGTCCAGCAGCGCGCCGAGGGCGGAGCGGAGGTGCCACCGCCGTGCCATCCAGCCGTCGATGGCGTCGGAAATGCCGGCGGCGGCGAAGAGGATGAAGGCCCAGTCCAGCCGCCCGTGAATGATCAGCCAGATCGTCCCTGGCACGGCGCAGAGCCGCGCCAGGGTGATGAGGTTGGGCAAAGTGAACGCCCCGGCCTCGACGACCGGCGGGCGCAACTTGGGGCCGTGGTCAGACCCCGCCGGTGACACCGAGCAGCCAGGGCGCGTTGGGGCTGGCCGGGGCGGCGGGAGCGACGGGTGCCGGAGCCGCGCCGAAGCGGACCGGCGGTGCCAGCATGCCCGGCTGCTGCACCGGTT
>JH600008.1:3960-9400 GCA_000245075.1 Acetobacteraceae bacterium AT-5844 | reverse complement strand
CCGGGGGCGCCGTGACGCGTGCCCTGGCCCGGGCCGCGCTGGCGGATTGGCCCGGCTTCAACCCCGCCGCCGACTGGCCGGCGATGGATGGCTTCTCCCCCGCCGGCGGCGCGCGTCGGCAGGGCGATCCATTAACGATCCATGATGTTTCTTCCGAGACGGGTCCGGATACCTCCACCGCCACCCCCGCCTTGCTGTAGGCTGGTCTCATGGACGCCGCAGCCCCCCATGCCCACGCCCCCGAAGCCGCCTCCGCCGGCCATGAAGCCACCATCGCGGCGGATTCGCCGACGCGCTTCATCAACCGGGAGCTTTCCTGGCTCGATTTCAACGCCCGCGTGCTGGAGGAGGCGGAGAACCCCCGCCACCCGCTGCTGGAGCGGCTGCGCTTCGTCGCCATCTCGGCCAGCAACCTGGACGAGTTCTATTCCGTCCGCGTCGCCGGCCTCGTGGGCCAGGAACGCGCCGGCATCATCCCCTCCTCCCCGGATGGGCTGACGCCGGGCCAGCAGCTCCTCGCCATCCATGCCCGCGCCGCCGCGCTGACCGAATCGCAGCACGCCGCCTGGCGCCAGCTGCGCACCGAGCTGCGCGAGGCCGGCATCAGCGTCGTCAGCATCGAGGAACTGTCGGAGGCGGACCGCCGCTGGCTGGAAATCTGGTTCCTGGAGCGCGTCTTTCCCGTCCTCACCCCGCTGGCGGTGGACCCGGCGCACCCCTTCCCCTTCATCTCCAACCTCGCCCTATGCATGGTGCTGAAGCTGGTGCGGGAAGAGGATGGCGGGCTGATGCGCGCCCTGCTGCCCGTGCCGCCGCAGATCGACCGCTTCATCCGCCTGCCGGCGGCCGAGGACGCGCCGCAGATCACCCCCGGCACCGGCCCGATCCGCTTCCTCCTGCTGGAGGACCTGATCAGCCTGTTCCTGCCCCGCCTCTTCCCCGGCTACATCAATGCCGAGCAGGGGCTGTTCCGCCTCATCCGCGACACGGATGTGGAGTTCGAGGAAGAGGCCGAGGATCTCGTCCGCTCCTATGAGACCGCGCTGAAGCGCCGCCGCCGCGGCCGCGCCATCCAGCTCGCCATCGATGCGCGCATGACGGCCGACCTCGTGGACTTCGTGGCCGAGGAGCTGGACGCCCCGCGCGCGGAACTGTTCATGGTCGACGGCCTGCTCGGCATGGCCGACCTCAAGCAGCTCATCGTGGATGACCGGCCGGACCTGCTGTTCACCCCCTACACGCCGCGCTTCCCGGAACGCATCCTGGATTTCGGCGGGGATTGCTTCGCGGCCATCCGCGCCAAGGACATCGTCGTCCACCACCCCTATGAGAGCTTCGACGTGGTGGTGCAGTTCCTGCGGCAGGCGGCGCGGGACCCGAATGTCGTCGCCATCAAGCAGACGCTCTACCGCACCAGCCGCGACAGCCCCATCGCCCGCGCGCTGATCGAGGCCGCCGAGCTGGGCAAGTCCGTCACCGCCATGGTGGAGCTGAAGGCCCGCTTCGACGAGGAGCGCAACATCGCCCTCGCCCGGGAGCTGGAAGCCGCCGGCGTGCAGGTGGTGTTCGGCTTCGTGGACTTGAAGACACATTCAAAAATGTCGCTGGTGGTGCGGCGCGAGGGTGGCTCCCTCCGCAGCTACGCGCATTTCGGCACGGGCAACTACCACCCCATCACCGCGCGCATCTACACCGACCTCAGCTACTTCACCGCCGACCCGGGGCTGAACCGGGATGCGCAGAAGCTGTTCAACTACATGACCGGCTACGCCCGCCCCGAGGCGATGGAAGGGCTCGCCTTCGCGCCGCTGACCATCCGCCCGGCGCTGATGGCGCTGATCGAGCAGGAAATCACCTTCGCGCAGGAGGGCAAGCCCGCTGGCATCTGGCTGAAGATGAACAGCCTGGTGGACAGCGCGCTGATCGACGCCCTCTACCGCGCCAGCCAGGCCGGGGTGAAGGTGGAGTGCGTGGTACGCGGTATCTGCTGCCTGCGCCCAGGCGTGCCGGGCCTCTCCGACAATATCCGCGTGAAGTCCATCGTCGGGCGCTTCCTGGAGCATTCCCGCATCCTGGTCTTCGGCAATGGCCACCGCCTGCCCTCGCGCCGCGCTCGCGTCTTCATCAGCAGCGCGGACTGGATGGCGCGCAACATGGACTGGCGCGTGGAGACCCTGGTGCCGGTGGACAACCCCACTGTCCACGCTCAGATCCTCGACCAGATCATGGTCGTGAACCTCAAGGATACGGCCCAGTCCTGGCAACTTCACGCCGATGGGGGTTGGCGGCGGCTGGATCCAGGGGCTAACCCTGTCTCCGCGCATGACTACTTCATGACGAACCCCTCCCTGTCGGGCCGGGGTAGCGCGCTGCACCGCGCCCCCCGCCAGGCAACCCGCCGCCGGCAGGACCGCGTGGCACAGGACTGACACGCAAGGACCCCGCCGCTTGGACCTGCCGGATACCGCGACCTTTCCTTCCACTCCGCTCTCCGGCCATCCACCGCGCTGCGGCGTGGTGGATCTGGGCTCCAACTCGGTTCGTCTGGTGGTGTTTGAAGGGCGCGGACGCAATCCGCTGGCCATCTTCAACGAAAAAGCCGTGCTGGGCCTGGGCCGCGGCCTGCAAAGCACCGGCCGCCTGAATGAGGAGGCGGTGCCGCAGGCGCTGACGGTCATGGCGCGCTATTACGCCGTGGCCCGTGCCATGGGCGCCGACCCGGTGGAAGTGCTGGCCACCGCCGCCGTGCGAGACGCGGAAAACGGCCCCGCCTTCGCCGCTGCGCTCGGCCAGCGCCTGCCCGGCGTGCCCATCCACATCCTCGACGGCGAGGAAGAAGCCCGCTTCTCCGCCGATGGCGTGTTGATGGGTTTTCCAAGTGCCGACGGCATTCTGGGCGACCTCGGCGGCGGCTCGCTGGAGTTGGTGGAGCTGAACCAGGGCCATGTCGGCAACATGGTCTCGCTGCCACTCGGCGCCATCCGCCTCTCGGACCGCGCGGGCGGCGATGTCGTGAAGGCACGTGGCATCGCCGAGACCGAGCTCTCCGCCGTGAAGTGGCTCTCGGAGGGCAAGGAGCGCGATCTTTACCTCGTCGGCGGCGCGTGGCGCGCGCTCGCAAAGATCCATATCGCGCAGACGGCCTATCCCCTCTCCATCGTGCACCACTACGTGCTGCGGCGGGAGGAAGCGCGCGACCTCTGCGGGCTGGTGATGACCGCCACCCGCCGCACGCTGGAACGCCTGCCCGGCGCGCCCAGCAAGCGCTTGCAGGATCTGCCCTTCGCAGCCGTGGCACTGCGCCGCCTGCTGCGCGTCACCGGCGCGCGGCGTGTCGTTTTCAGCGCCAACGGACTCCGTGAGGGCTGGTACGCCCGGCTGCTGCCTCAGGCGGTGCGCACCGAGGACCCCCTGCTGGCCGCCGGCCGCGAAATGGCCAACCAGTTCGGCCGTGATACCGCCATGCCGCAGGCTCTGATGGATTGGACCGCGCCCATTTGCAGCCAGGAAAGCCCGGCGCATACCGCACTGCGCAAGGCGGCCTGCCTGCTCTCCGATATCGGCGCGCATGACCACCCGGATTACCGCGCCGAGCAATCCTTCCTGCGCGTGCTGCGCCAGCCGGGAATCGGGCTGGACCACCACGACCGCGCCTTCCTCGCCCTGGCCGTGGCCCTGCGCTACGAGCCGGAGGCCGATGCCTCCTGGCTCGGCGCCGCCCGCATGCTGCTCGACTCCGCCGCCATCCGGCATGCGGAAATTCTCGGTGCGGTGCTGCGGCTGGCCTACACCCTCTCGGGCGGCACCACGGAGCTGCTGAGCCGCACCTCCCTGCATCTGACCGACCGCGCCCTGATGTTGCGCCTGGCGGGCGATGGCGTCTTCGCGGGCGATAGCGTGCAGCGGCGTGTGGAGACCCTGGCGAGCATGCTCGGCCTGGAAGGCGCCGTCGAAACCGCCTGACTGCGCATGAAAGCGCCAGGGCGGCAGCGGAGTGCCGCCTAGAGCGGCAAAGGCATGCCAGACCCGCCACAATAGCGGCAAAGCTGTCGTTGTGCGGCGCAGCATGGAGCGTCATGCTTTCGTCATGTCGCTCGCCACCCGCGAGGCGGCGCTTCCCGCCGCCTCCCTCACCCCCCTGCCCAAGCTGGTGCTGGCCCTCAGCACCCTGATGGCCTTCGGGGCCATGTCCACGGACATGTACCTGCCGGCCCTGCCCGCCCTGCAGGCCTCGCTGAACACCACGCCCGCCCGCGTGCAGCAAACCCTCTCCCTCTTCCTCGTCGGCTTCGCATTGGCGCAGCTGTTCTGGGGGCCATTGGGGGACCGCTTCGGGCGGCGCGGGCCGATCATGGCAGGCGTTGGCATGTTCCTGGTGGGCACGGTTGGCTGCGCGCTCTCCACCTCCGCGGAGCAAATGCTGTTCTGGCGGCTGTTGCAGGCCACCGGCGCCTGCGCCGGCCCCGTGCTGGCGCGCGCGATGGTGCGGGACCTCTACGGGCGCGAGAAATCGGCGCAGATTCTCTCCGTGCTCATGCTGGTCATGGGCGTGGCGCCACTGGTCGCGCCCATCCTTGGCGGGCAGGTGCTGCTGTTGTGGAGCTGGCGTGCCATCTTCTGGGTGCTGCTGGGCTTCGGGCTCGTCGCCCTCTTCGCCGCCTTCACGCTGAAGGAAACCCTGCCGGCGGATAAGCGCACGGCCCTCGGCCTGCGCAACCTGACCTTCACCTATCTGGGCCTGCTGCGGGACCGCCGCTTTCTCGGCTACGCGCTGACGGGCGGCTGCTTCTACGGCGGCATCTACACCTATCTCGCCGGCTCGCCCTTCGCCTATATCGAGTACCACCACGTTCCCGCCGCCGCCTATGGCTTCATCTTCGCCGTGAACATCTGCGGCATGATGGCCATGAACATGGTCAACAGCCGGCTCGTCACCCGCTTCAGCACCGATACGCTGTTCCGCACCGGCATCGCCCTCGCGGCCCTTTCCGGCATCGTGCTCGCGATCAACGCCCGCCTCGGGCTGTTCGGCCTGGTGGGGCTCGCCGCGCCGCTCTTCGTCTTCGTCTCGATGCTCGGGCTGATCGTCGCCAACTCGGTGGCCGGCGCCATGGCCGCCTATCCGCGCAAGGCAGGCGCCGCCTCCGCCCTGCTCGGCACACTGCATTACGGGGCTGGGCGGCGTGTTCAGCGGCCTGCTCGGCATTCTCTCGGACGGCACGCCCTGGCCGATGGGACTGCTCATCGGCACCCTCGGCGTGGTGGGGCTGCTCTCGGCCCTGCTGCTGGTGCGGGAAGCACCGTCGGCTTCTGTGGGCTAAGAGTAAGATTGGGGGCATGAATTCCCCCAAACCCCCTTCTTTTCTTTTTTCGAGTTCTCGGGTGCGCCCTACGGGCGACACCCATTCCACGGCTGAGTGCGCCGAGGGTCTTGGACCCT
>JH600008.1:0-3940 GCA_000245075.1 Acetobacteraceae bacterium AT-5844 | reverse complement strand
TCTTGGACCCTCGGCGACTGAGGGCTCAGCTCGCGCGGCCTTTTAGAAATTCAGCTTCGCCAGAACTGGCCTCACGCTCGGCCTTTAACCCCCAACCCAAAACTTGAAGAAAAAAGATGAGGGAGGTCTGGAGGGAGAATTCCTTCTCCCTCCAGTTCCCACCGACAAAAATCTCAGAATCCCCCCAACGCCCGCAACACCCGTTCCGGCGTTGCCGGCAGGTCCAGCCGTTCGGCCTTTGTCGCGTCGCGCAGGGCGTTCCACACGGCGGTTGCCAGCATCAGGGGCGGTTCGCCGACTGCCTTGCTGCGGAAGATGGTGTCTGCCCGCGCAGGCGAGCCTTCCAGCAGCCGCACGTTGAAGATGGGCGGCATGTCGCGGGAGCCGGGAATTTTGTAGGTGGAGGGACCGAGGGTTCGGAGCCTGCCGGTGTTGTCCCACCAGAGCTCCTCGCAGGTCAGCCAGCCCATGCCCTGGATGAAGGCGCCTTCGATCTGTCCCCGGTCGATGGCGGGGTTCAGGCTGCGGCCGCAATCCTGCACCATGTCCGCGCGCAGCACGCGGTGCTCGCCGGTCAGCCGGTCCAGCAGCACTTCCGCGACGCTGGCGCCGTAGGAAAAGTAGAAGAAGGGCCGGCCTTTCATGGCCACCGGGTCCCAGTGCAGGTCCGGTGTCTTGTAGAAGCCGGTGGCGGAGAGGCTGATGCGCTGGCTCCAGCAATGCTGCGCCAATTCGCCGAAGCTCATGGCGTGGTTGCCCGCGATCACACGGCCTTCCGTGAAGGAGACGTCCTCTTCCGGCACGCCCCACAAAGCGGCAGCGGCGGCGGCCATACGGGTGCGGATGGCGCTGGCGGCGATATGCGCCGCCCATCCGTTCAGGTCGCTGCCGGTGGAGGCGGCGGTGGGTGCGGTGTTAGGCACTTCATCGGTGGAGGTGGCGGTGATGCGGATGCGCTCCACCTCCACGCCGAACACCTCGGCCACCACCTGCGCCACCTTGATGAACAGGCCCTGGCCCATTTCCGTGCCGCCATGGTTCAGGCGGATGGAGCCATCGGTATAGACATGCACCAGCGCGCCCGCCTGGTTCATGGCGACGATGCCGAAGGAAATGCCGAAAGCGAGCACGAAGCTGCCCAGGCCGCGCCGCAGGGTGGGGTGGCTGGCGTTGAAGGCGTCGATCTCGGCGCGCCTCGCATCCCAATCGGAGAGCGTGCGCGCCTCCGCCCAGACGCGGCGGATGAGATCGCCCTCCAGCGCTTGGCCATAAGGGGTTTCGGCGCCGTTGGGGCCGCCCGCGAAATTCCGCTCGCGCACCGCCTCCACGCTCTGGCCGGTGGCGCGGGCGGCGGCGTGCAGCACGTCCTCCATCAACAGCACGCCTTGCGGGCCGCCAAAGCCACGGAAGGCGGTGTTGCTGACGGTGTTGGTCTTGCAGGCAAAGCCGCTGATGCGCACGGCCGGAATGTCGCAGGCATTCAGCGCATGGGTCACGGCGCGCATCAGCACGCCGCCGGACATGTCGAGGCTGTGGCCACCATCGGCGGCCAGCGTGGCATCCAGCGCCAGCAGCCGCCCGCCGGCATCGCAACCGGCCTTCCAGCGGAACAGGAAGGGGTGGCGCTTGCCCGTCGCCGCGATATCCGCCTTGCGGGCCAGCCGCAGCTTTACCGGCTGGCCGGTGGCACGCGCGGCCAGGGCGGCGGCGGCGGCCACCCAGCTCGCATTGCTCTCCTTGCCGCCGAAGCCGCCACCCATCCGGCGGCACTGCACGGTCACGCGGTTATAGTCGCAGCCCAGCACACGGGCGGCGATGTGCTGCACTTCCGTCGGGTGCTGGGTGGAGGAATGCAGCATCATCTCGCCATCCTCGCCCGGCACGGCGACGGCGATCTGCCCTTCCAGATAGAAATGTTCCTGCCCGCCGCAGTGGAATTCGCCCTCCAGCGGAATCGGCGCTGCGTCCAGCCCGGCCTGCCAGTCTCCGCGCTGCATCACCATGGGCGGTATCAGCAGCGCGTTGGCCGCCAGGGCTTCCTCCACATCCAGCACCGGCGGCAGGGCGCTGATCTCGGGCCGCAAGGCCGCGGCGGCGGCCAGGGCGGCATCGCGCGTGCGTGCCACCACCATCGCCAGCGCCTGACCCCAATGCTCCACCACCCCCTCGGCGAAGAGTTTTTCGAGGGCCTTGCCGCTGGGGGAGATGTCGTTGCGGCCCGGCACATCCAACGGCCCGAGCACGGCCACCACGCCCGGCATCGCCCTGGCCGGCGCGAGATCGATCGGCGCCAGCACGCCATGCGCCACGGGCGAGAGCGCCAGCGCGGCATGGAGAAGCCCGGCGGGCTCCGGCATATCGTCGGCAAAGCGCGCCTCGCCGGTGCAGTGTTTCAGCGCGCTGTCCTGGCGCAGCGCGGCGCCCATGCCGGTGCGGCTCATGGCGCGTGAACCTCCAGGGAAAGATCCGGCCTCGCCGCGCGCCAGTAGAGCCTCCGCAGCAAGCCCCGCGCGCCAGAGAGGCGATAATCGGCACTGCCCCGCCAGTCGGAAAGCGGCGCCACGTCATCGGCAAGCGCCCGGGCCGCCGCTTCGAACATAGCTTCCGTCAGCTCGCCCCCTGTGAGGCAGGCTTCCGCATGGCGCGCGCGTACCGGAGTCGCCGCCATGCCGCCAAAGGCGAGGCGCGCTTCCGCCACCCGTCCCTCCGCCACCCGCACCAGGAAGGCGGCCGAGACCGTGGAAATATCCTGGTCGTGCCGCTTGGAGAGCTTTTCACAAACGAACAGGCTCCCCGGCGGCGGGCGCCGCAGCTCGATGCGCGTGATGATCTCATCCGCTTGCAGCAGCGTCTTCCGGTAGCCGGTGAAAAAGCTGTCGGCCTCCACGACCCTCTCTCCACGCGCGGCAGAGGCAAGGGCAATGCGCGCGCCCAGCGCCAGCAAGGGCGGCAACCCGTCCCCGATCGGCGAGGCGGTTCCCAGATTGCCCCCCAACGTGCCCATCCCCCGGATCTGCCGCGAGCCGAGGCGCCGCAGCAGCGCGGCCAGCGACGCGAAGGCCGCATCGCCCTCCATCACCCGCAACAGGCGGCCATAGGTCACCGCCGCGCCGATGCTCAGCGCCTCCCCGTTGCGCTCCACCCGCGCGAGCTCCGGCACCGCCGAAAGGCAGAGAATGCGCCCTGGCACTTCCCGGTGTTCCGAAACGCGCAGGCCGAGATCGGTGCCCCCCGCCAGCAGCCACGCATCGGGAAAAGCCGCCCTTAAATCGAGCAACTCCGCCAAGGACGCAGGCAGATGAAACGCCTGCCCCTCCGCGCTGAAATGTCCGGAGGAGAGACCGGCCTGCGGTGCAGCCACGCCATCATCTTCCAGCGCCGCGAAAGCATCGAGGATCGGGCGATACCCCGTGCAACGGCAGAGATTGCCCGCCAGCGCCTCATGCGCCCCGCCCTGGCCCTCGCTCGCACGCGGATGCGCCCAGGCGGACATGACAATACCCGGCGTGCAAAAGCCGCATTGCGTGGCATCGGCCTCCGCCATAACCCGCTGCACCGGGTGCGGGCCGCCATCCTCCCCACGCAACCCCTCCACCGTGCGGAAGGCGCGGCCATGCATCTGCCCCAGCAGCGCCAGGCAGGCATTCACCGGGGTACGGCCGCCATCCGGCTCCTCCACCACCACGGTGCAGGCGCCGCAATCGCCCTCGGCACAGCCCTCCTTGGTGCCCGTCAGCCGCGCCTCAGGCCCGCGCAGCCACTCCAGCAAGGTCTGCCCAGGCCGCGTGCCGGGCGACAGGCGGCGCGGCGCGCCATTCAAAACAAACTCGATGCATCCGCTCATGGATGAAGCGAAGCAAATCCCGCGCCGCGCCGGAAGGAATCCTTTCGGAGGTTGGGCGTGGCTGGGAGGCTGGGGGAATGAATTCCCCCAGGCCCC
>JH600007.1:11698-16359 GCA_000245075.1 Acetobacteraceae bacterium AT-5844 | reverse complement strand
GGCCCGCATGCGGCGTGCCGGCGGAACCGCCTGGCGCCGCCCCCGGAGCGCCACCCGGGGCACGTTGCCCGGCGTCCTGCGCAAGCGCCACCGGAACCGGCGCTGCCAGCAGCGCCAGGACCGCCCCCAAAGCCAGAGAAATCCGCATCCAATCCCCCACCTGCACCGCAGCATGAGCGGCGGGAGGCTTTTTGTGCAAGGGCGAGAGAATGGCCAAATGTCCATTTGCGGCGAGCGTGTTCTTCGCGCAACCTGTGCCAGTCCAAGAACGAATAACTGGAGGATTCTCCATGCTGTCTCGTCGCAGCACCCTGGCCATGGCTGCCTCCGCGGCTGCCCTGCCGCTGATCTCCGGCCGCGCGGGCGCCCAAGGGCAGCAACGCTTCGCTTCCATGAACATGTTCATTCCCGCCGGCCCCGGCGGTGGCTGGGACGGGCTGGGCCGCGCCATCGAGCAGGTGACCCGTCAGCTCGGCTGGGTGGGCAGCTTCCAGTTCGAGAATGTCGGCGGCGCGGGCGGCACGGTGGGCCTGCCGCGCTTCGTGGCGCAGCGGCGGGGCCGTGGCGATTCCGTCCTGGTGGGGGGCGCCATCATGGTGGGCGCTGTGCTCGCCAATAAATCCCCCGTGGGGCTGAAGGATGTGACGCCGCTGGCGCGCATGACCACGGAGCCCAGCGTCATCGTCGTGCCCGCCAATAGCGAGTTCCGCGATATTGCCGCCCTGCTGGCGGCGCTGAAGGCCAATCCGGGCGCCACCTCGGTGGCGGGCGGCAGCGCCGGCGGCATCGACCACATCATCCTGGGGCTGATGCTGAAATCCCAGGGCCGCTCGGCGAAGGACGGCTCCTACGTGGCCTTCGCGGGTGGCGGGCCGGCCCAGGCCGCCATTCTCGGTGCCCAGGTGAAGGCAGGCATTTCCGGCATCTCCGAATTCGCCGAGCAGGTGAAGTCCGGCCGCATGCGCGCCCTGGCCACCACCGGCGCCACGCGCAGCCTGGATGGCGTGCCGACGCTGAAGGAAAGCGGCGTCGATATCGTCATGGGCAACTGGCGCGGCGTGTTCGGCCCGCCCGGCATCAAGCCGGAGGACCGGGAGAAGCTGGTGAAGTTCTTCACCGACCTGGATGCCGCCTCCGCCTGGCAGGAGATGTGCCAGCGCCAGGGCTGGGACCGCGCCTTCCTCGCCGGCAGCGATTTCGAGGCCTTCCTCAAGCAGGATGAGAGCGCGACGGCCGAGGTGCTGAAAGAGGTCGGGCTTGTCTGACGCCCCTCGCCCGGGCGGCATGCTGAAGCCCGGCGCCGGGCCGGACCTCGCGGTCGGCGTCTTCGTGCTGCTGCTGGGGGCCTTGTGCCTCTGGCAGGCCAGCATCATTCCCACCACGCCGCTTTATGCGCAGGTGGGGCCGAAATTCGTGCCCTATCTGGTGGGCGGGCTGGTGGCGCTGCTGGGCGCGGGGCTCGTCATCCAGGCGCTGCGCGGCGGCTGGTCCGCCGAGATGGAGGAGGTGCAGACGGCGCCGCCCACCAATTGGCGCGCGCTGGGGCTGGTCGGCGCGGGGCTGGTGGCCAACCTCGTGCTGATCGACTGGCTGGGCTTCGTCTTCGCGGCCACGGCGCAATTCGTACTGGTGGCGGCGGGCTTCGGCAGCCGCCACCTGCTGCGCGACCTGCTGATCGGCTTCGCGGTCACGCTCGGCGCCTTCCTGGCCTTCGACAAGCTGCTGGGCGTGAATATCGGCGCCGGCATCCTGGAGGGAATTCTCTAAGTCATGGATGTCTGGTCTGGCCTGGCCTTCGGCTTCGGCAACGCCCTCACCTTCACCAATCTCGGCTGGGCGCTGCTCGGCTGCTTCCTGGGCACGGCCATCGGCGTGCTGCCGGGCATCGGCCCGGCGCTGACCATCGCGCTGCTGCTGCCCATCACCTTCCAGGTCTCGGCCACCGGGGCCTTCATCCTGTTCTGCGGCGTGTTCTACGGTGCCATGTATGGTGGCTCCACCACCTCCATCCTGCTGAACACCCCGGGGGAATCGGGCTCCATCATCACGGCGCTGGAAGGCGCCAAGATGGCGCGCCACGGCCGCGCCGGCCCTGCCCTCTACACCGCCGCCATCGGCAGCTTCGTGGCCGGCACCATCGGCACGCTGGGCATTTCCTTCCTGGGCCCGGTGGTGGTGGACCTCGCGCTCAAGTTGGGGCCGGCGGAGTATTTCTCGCTGATGGTGCTGTGCTTCGTCACCGTCTCGGCCGTGCTGGGCGGATCGGCGCTGCGGGGGCTCACCTCGCTCGGCCTCGGGCTGATGCTGGGGCTGATCGGGATCGACCTGCAGACCGGCCAGCCGCGCCTGACCTTCGGCGTGACGGAATTGCTGGATGGCACCGATGTGGTGCTGGTGGCCGTCGCCCTCTTCGCCGTGGGCGAGGCGCTCTACCTCGCCTGGCGGCACCATGACGCCAAGGCGCAGGTGCTGAAGGTCGGCCGCCTCTCCATGAGCAAGGAGGATTGGAAGCGCAGCGTCGGCCCCTGGTTCCGTGGCGCCGCGCTGGGCTTTCCCTTCGGCGTGCTGCCGGCCGGTGGCACCGAGATGCCGACCATGCTGAGCTACTATACCGAGCGGAAGCTGGTGCGGCGGGAGCACCGCGGGGAATTCGGCACCACCGGCGCCATCGAGGGCGTGGCGGGGCCGGAAGCGGCCAACAACGCCGCCGCCGCCGGCATCCTGGTGCCGATGTTGACCCTCGGCCTGCCGACCTCGGCGACCGCGGCCATCATGCTCTCGGCCTTCCAGTCCTACGGCATCCAGCCCGGGCCGCTGCTCTTCACCAGCCAGGCGGAGCTGGTGTGGACGCTGATCGCCAGCCTCTACATCGCCAATGTGATGCTGGTGGTGCTGAACCTGCCGCTGGTGGGGCTTTGGGCGCGCATCCTGAAGATACCGGCGCCGCAGCTCTATGCGGGCATCCTGGTCTTCGCGACCATCGGCACCTACGGCATCAGCAACAGCGTGATCGACCTCGTCATCCTCTACACGCTGGGTGTCATCGCCATGTTCATGCGGCGCTTCGACTTCCCGACGGCGCCGGTGGTCATTGGCATGATCCTGGGGCCGATGGCGGAGCAGGCGATGCGGCAGGCGCTGACCATCAGCCAGGGGGATTGGACGACCTTCATCACCCGCCCCGTCTCGGTGGTCATCCTCTCCCTGGCGGTGGTGGCGCTGGTGGTGCCGAAGCTGTGGGGGCTGCGGGAGAAGCGCCGGCAGGCCCAGCATGAGGCCCAGCTTCCGCCGGAGTGAGAGAGCGTTACGTCTCTCAGCCTGTTTCATGCAAGAGGCTGGGGCGTTGGAAGCGCCTTGGGATGCGTTGAGAGAAGGCGAACCGTCCACCGACATACGGACGAGCGAAGATTGGGGGAGTGAACTCCCCCAAACCCCCTCCTTTTTTCTTCGAATTTTTCGGGCGCGACCCTAGCGAGCGTCAGCCTCTTTGAGTCCCACGTTGGGGTCACGCCGGAGGTCTCGGACCTCCGGCGAGTGAGGGTTCAGCCTGCGTGGCTTTCTAGATTCAAAAAAAGCTACTCAGCACCACGCACCGGTGGCCGCAGCCCGAACCCCTACTCGAAGAAAAAAAGAAGATGGGGTCCGGGGAAGAATTCATTCTTCCCCGGTTGCCAGCGCATGACGCCATCAAGCGCCGCGCGGCCCATCAATCCGAATGCGTGTCGTGCGTGGCGATGGCGCCGCGCTTCCAGTAGCCCGCTGCCTTGATGGCGCTCTTGTCCATCGGCCGGGCTTCCAGGAGCTGGCGGCGGAGGGATTTGGCGACATCGGATTCCGCCGCGATCCAGGCATAGCCCTCCCCTTCCGGCAGGCTCAGGGCGGCCAGGGCGGCGGAGAGCGGCGCCGGGTCTCCGGCCTCGGCGGCACCACGATGGACCCAGTGCAGCGTCACCTCCGCCGCCGAAGGCAGGGGCTGCTCTTCCGATGCATCCGGGATCTCGGCCAGCACGATGGCGCGGGCCGAGGCGGGCAGCTCCGCCAGCCGCCGGGCGATGGCGGGCAGCGCGGTCTCGTCCCCCACCAGCAGGTACCAGTCGAAATCATCCGGCACGACGAAGGAGCCGCGCGGGCCGCCCACGCCCAGCAGGTCTCCGGGCTTGGCCTGGGCGGACCAGGTGGCGGCGGGGCCATCGCCATGCTGGACGAAGTCGATCTCCAGCTCGGTCTCGGTGAAGCGGCGGGGGGTGTAGTCGCGGGCGATGGGCCGGCCGCCCTCGGGTGGCACCAGCGTGCCCTCCGCGCTGACGGTGGGCAGCCGCGGCGCCACTTCGCCGGGGGCGGGGAAGAACAGCTTTACGTGGTCGTCATGCGCGGCGCTGATGAAGCCGGCCAGCGCCTCGCCGCCCAGGGTAATGCGGCGGAGGCCGGGTGTCGGCTGCTCCACGCGGAGGACGGTGAGCAGGCGGAAGCGTAGTTCGTGGCGGACCCGCTGGGCCGTGCGGCGGGTGGGGGTTTCAGTCGTCATGGGAATCTCCCTGCGCCGGCGGCATCAGCCAGGACCGGCGGGGCCGGCGCGGGCACATGGCCACGGCGCCGGCGAGGCGGAGCGCATTGCGAGGCGGCGCGCCGTACCGCGAGTGGCGGCTGCTCCGGGCCATCCG
>JH600007.1:8237-11678 GCA_000245075.1 Acetobacteraceae bacterium AT-5844 | reverse complement strand
GCTGCTCCGGGCCATCCGCGCGGTGGGGGGCACGCTTCGCGCGGCCAGGGCATCCACCGGCAGGACGGTCCAGGCCTGGCTTCCCGGCGGCCAGGCTTTCGGTCCAGTCTCCAAGCTCCGATATTGCAAATCGTTCTCATTGGGTCTAGCCCGCCCGGTGCATTCCTCCATCCACCTCGCCGGAGACGTCGCGATGTTGCGCCGGACACTGGCAGGCGCCGCGCTCAGCGCCTGCCTGCTTGCCTCCATACTGGCCCCGGCCCCTGCCGCCGCTGGAACCGTGACGGATCTCGCGGGCCGGCAGGTAGAAATCCCCGCGCGGGTGGAGCGTATCATCCTGGGCGAGAGCCGGCTGCTGCCCGCCCTCGCCATCCTGGAACGGGGCGACCCGACGGCCCGGCTGGTGGGCATGCAGGACGACCTGCGCCAGCTGGACCCCAATACCTATGCGCAGTTCCGCGCCGTGGCCCCCCGGCTGGACGACATTCCGCGCCTCGGCCGCAGCAGCAGCGAGACCTTCTCCGTCGAGCGCGCCATCGGCAGCGTGCCGGACCTCGCGATCTTCGGGGTGGAGGGCCATGGGCCGGGCGCGCAGTCCCGCCAGGTGATCGACGCGCTGGAGGCGGTGGGGACCAGGATTGTCTTCATCGACTTCCGCGGCGACCCGCTGGTGAACACCCCGCGCTCGATCGAGGTGCTGGGGCAGGCGCTGGGGCGCGAGGCCGAGGCGGCGGCCTTCGTGGCCGAGTGGCGCAGGCAGCTCGCCATCGTCACGGACCGGCTGGCGCAGGCGAAGCCTGCCCGCCCCACCGTGTTCCTCGAAAGCCGCGTCGGCTTCAGCGAGGATTGCTGCGACACCATGGCGCGCAGCATGATGGCGCATTTCCTGGAGGCCGCGGGGGCCGAGAATATCGGCGCGGCGCTGTTGCCGGGCGCCACCGGCAAGGTCTCGCTGGAGAAGCTGCTGGCCAGCCAGCCGCGCTTCTGGGCCGGCACCGCCGTGGGCCGCCCCGGCATGGAGCAGCAGCCGGGCCATCCGCGCATCGTGCTGGGCGGCGGAGCCTCCGCGGCCATGGCGCGGGAGTCGCTGGCCGCTGCCCTGGCCCGCCCCGGCGTGCGGGAGCTGGACGCAGTGCGCGAAGGGCGCGTCTTCGCCATCTGGCACCATTTCTACACCTCGCCTTTCAATGTCGTGGCGGTGCAGGCGCTGGCCAAATGGCTGCACCCGGACCTGTTCCAGGACCTGCAGCCGGAGGAGACGATGGCGGCGATGTATGAGCGCTTTCAGCCCTTCCATCTCTCCGGCACCTACTGGATCTCTGGCCGATGAGTGAGACCACCATGGCGCGGCCCGCGCCCGCCCCGAGCCTGGCGCATGGCTATGCCGGCTTCGTCCGCAAGCGCATCATCCTGCTCGGCGTGCTGACGGCGGCGCTGGTGCTGGCGCTGCTGGCCGATATCGCCACCGGCCCGGCGCAGCTCTCGCTGGGCACCGTCATCTCCGGCATCTTCGACCCCTCCAGCCTTCCCCGCCCCATCCAGGTCATCCTGTGGAATGTGCGCCTGCCCTACGCGATCATGGCGGTGCTGGTGGGCGCCTCCCTCGGCCTCGCGGGCGCCGAGATGCAGACGGTGCTGAACAATCCTCTGGCCTCGCCCTTCACGCTCGGCGTCTCGGCGGCCGCCACGCTGGGGGCCTCGCTCGTCATCGTCACCGGGCTGGCGCCGTTTGGCGTGCCGCAGCATATCGCGGTGCCGGTGGGCGCCTTCGCCTTCGCCGCCGGTGCCTCCGTGCTGGTGCAGGGGCTGGCACGGATGCGCGGCACGGGGGTGGACAGCGTGGTGCTGTTCGGCATCGCGCTCGTCTTCGCGCTGAATGCCGCCGTGGCGCTGCTGCAATTCATCGCAGATGCCGAGACGCTGCAGCAGATTGTCTTCTGGGGCATGGGCAGCCTTGCCCGCTCCACCTGGTCCAAGATCGCCGTCGTCGCCATCGTGCTGGCCATCTGCCTGCCGCTCTCCCTGACCCAGGTCTGGAAGATGACGGCGCTGCGGGCGGGCGAGGCCCAGGCGGAATCCCTGGGTATCGACACAGCCCGGCTGCGGCTGGTCGTCATGCTGCGGGCCAGCCTGCTGGCCGCCACCGCCGTGGCCTTCGTGGGCACCATCGGCTTCGTGGGGCTGGTCGGGCCGCATATGGCGCGGCTGCTGCTGGGCGAGGACCACCGCTTCTTCCTGCCGGGCGCCGCCCTGGCCGGCGCGGTGGTGCTGTCGCTGGCCTCCATTGCCTCCAAGATGCTGGTGCCGGGGCTCATCATTCCCGTCGGCATCGTCACCTCGCTGGTAGGCGTGCCGCTCTTCCTCGCCCTGCTGTTCGGCCGGGGGCGCGGCTCATGAGCGGGCTGATCCTCAAGGGCGTCACCGCCGGGTACCGCAACCGCAAGGTCATCGAGGGCTTCGACCTGCCGAACGTGCCCTCCGGCACGCTGCTGGGGCTGATCGGGCCCAATGCGGCGGGCAAGTCCACGCTGCTGCGGGCCATTTCCGGGCTGGGCAAGTTGCAGGCGGGGAACATCACCCTGGGCGGTACCTCCCTGCCCGCCCTGACCGCCGCCAAGCGCGCGGCGCTGGTGGGCTACCTGCCGCAGAGCCTGCCGCCGCAGAGCCCCCTGGTGGCTTACGAGGCCGTGCTCTCCGCCTGCCGCGCGGTGCGGGGAGACCTGACCCCGGCCCAGGCCGAGGCCGCCATTGCCCACGCCTTCGAGCGGCTGGGCATCGCGCCGCTGGCACTGCGGCGGATGAACGAGCTTTCCGGCGGGCAACGCCAGATGGTGGGCCTCGCCCAGGTGATGGTGCGCGAGCCCAAGCTGCTGCTGCTGGACGAGCCCACCAGCGCGCTGGACCTCCGCTGGCAGCTTTCGGTGGTGGAAGCGGTGCGCAATGCGGTGCGCAGCAGCGGCTCCATCGGGATCATCGCCATCCATGACATCAACCTCGCCATCCGCGCCTGCGACATGGTGGCAGTGCTCTCCCGCGGGCGGCTGCTGGCGGCGGGGGACCCGGCGGAGGTGGTGACCTCGAACGTGCTCGCGGAATCCTTTGGGGTTTCGGCGCGCGTGGAAGCCTGCTCCCAGGGTGTGCCGGTGGTGCTGGTGGACCGCGCGCTGCACTGAGGTCGGTCAAACGTCCAGGAGATTGAGGAAGGCTGGGGAAAGAATTCCCCAGACCCCATCTTTTCTTTCTTCGAGTTTGGCGTGGCGCTTCAGAGCGGAGAGGGGATGCTCTGATGATATTTAAAATGGGCAGCACGGGCTGAGCCCTCAGTCGCCGGAGGTCTAAGACCTCCGGCGCGACCCCGGCTTGGTCTCTCAAGACCGCGCCACTCACAGCCACGACGGAAAAACTCGAAAAAAAAGAAGGGGCCTGGGGAATTCTTTCCCC
>JH600007.1:0-8217 GCA_000245075.1 Acetobacteraceae bacterium AT-5844 | reverse complement strand
TGGGGAATTCTTTCCCCAGCCTTCCTTCTCGTCGCCAGCATGAAAGCTGATCGAGCTGAGCCGGAGGGAGAAGATCTCCCCCTCCGGCGGCTTCACAGGTGGAATCAGGCCCGTTCGAGGTTCCACATGATGGCGAAGCCGGGCACGCGGCCCTTCAGGTTCTTGTTGATCGCCGTCATGGATTTATAGGCGCCGACGGGGATGTAGGGCAGTTCGTCCATGACGACGCGCTGCATCTGCTCGGCGATCTTCTTCTGCGCCGCGAGGTCCGGAGCCACGAACCATTCGTCACGCAGCGTCTCCAGCTGCGGCACGTCCGGCCAGCCGACCCAGGCGCCCGCGCCGTTGCCGCGCAGCGGGAAGTGGGCGGAGGGATCGACGAAGTCGAAGGACGAGAAGGAGGTGAGCAGTATGCTCCAGCCCCCCTTGTCCACCGGCTCCCGCGATGTGCGGCGCTGCACAACGGTGCCCCAGTCGCTGAAGGCGATGTCGGCATTGAAGTCCAGCCGCCGCACCAGATCCGCCGCCACTTGCGACATGGCGGAAGGCGCCAGGATGTCTGTCGGGCCGATCAGGCGCATCAGCTCGTTGTTGTAGCCGGCTTCCTTCAGCAGGGCCTTGGCCTTGTCCACGCTGCGGGGGCCCATCAGCGGCTCAAGCGCCACCTGCGTCGCCAGAGGCGTTCCGGGGGTGAAGACGCCGACATTATCCATGTAGATGTCGGGTTCCGGCCCGACGATGGCGCTCATGAAATCCGTCTGGCTGATGGCGGGCAGCAGCGCCTGGCGGATCTTCTTGTTGTTGAACGGCGCGTGCAGGTGGTTGAAGCGCAGCACGCCCACCAGGGGCAGTGGGTCGATCGCCTCGATGGAAATCTGCCGGTTGCGCTTCAGCAGCGTCTGGATTTCCGGCGGCGGCTGCTCGAACCAGTCGATCTCACCCGTTTGCAGGGCGCCGGCGGCGGTGGAGGCATCGGTGATGATGTGCCACTCGACACGGTCGAATTTCGGCAGCTTCGGGCCGGCGGTCAGGCTGGGCGTGCCGTTTGGGGTGGGGCTGTAAGCGTCGTTGCGCTCATAGACGACCATGCTGCCGGAGTTGAATTCATCTTCCTTGAAGCGGAAGGGGCCGCAGCCGGTCGTGTCGCGGATCTGGGTGAAGGCATCGGTCTGCGCCAGCCGCTCCGGGACGATGAAGGGCGGGCTGTTGCTCACCTGGGCCAGGGCGTTGAGCAGCAGGGGGAAGCGGCGCTTCAGGCGGAAGCGCAGGCGGCGGTCGTCCACCACCACCAGCTCATCCACGAACATGGCCAGCTTCTGGCCCATCGGGCTGCGCTTCATCCAGCGGTTCAGGCTGGCGACCGCATCCTGGGCGCGTACCTTCTCGCCATCGTGGAAGCGGGGGCCGTCGCGCAGGGTGATGGTGACGGTGCGGCCCTCATCCTCCTCCACCGCGCCTTCGGCCATCTGCGGCCGCGGCACGAAATTCGCGTCCATGCCGTACAGCATGTCGTGGATCATGTAGGCGTGGTTGCGGGTGATGTTCGCCGTGGTCCACACCGGGTCCAGGCTGGTCAGATTCGCCTGGGGCACCAGTTTCAGGACGCGCTGCCGCGCGGGCTGGGCGATGGCGAAGCGGGATGGCGCGGCCATGGCGAGGCCGGCAGCGGCGCCTGCCCCCGCGAGCAGGGAACGTCTCTGGATCATGAAGCTTCTCCCGGTTTGTAGCCGCATGGAACGAGAGGACTGGCGGAAGTGCAACCCACCCAGGGTAGAATATCGCCCCATGCAGCTACCGCGATTTGCAGCTACCGCAGTTTGAGGAACCGGCCGGCAGGGCTGTCACAGCCCGGGGAGGCGGCGGCCCGCCATCTTGCCCACCCGCTGTCTCCGCCGCAGGATCCGCCCGCCCTCTTGCCGCTACCGAAAAGGATAGGCTCCCCATGCGCAACCGGATCGTCGCCCTTGCCCTGCTTGCCCTCCCCGCCACGGCCATGGCGCAGGCCCAGCGGGTGGAGCCGAACCGGCTGCCGACGACCTGGACCGAGATCGACCAGCCGCTGAATGCGATGCTGGACGATGGCTGGCGCATCATCGCCATGACCGGGCCTGGATTCACGCTGGAGCGGCGCGGCAAGTTCGCGCTGTGCCAGGTCTTCCCCGCTTCCGGCCGCCGGCCGGAGACGACCTCCGAGTGCCACGGCCTGAACTGAGCCTTCGCGAACCGAACCTTCGCGATCCGCGCTTTTCCGCCTAGAGAGTCACGAGCACCCCGCGAGGAGACGACACTTGGCAGACATCACCATCGACATCGGCGGCGAGATCTTCAGCGCCTTTTTCGAGGAAGCCGCCGCGCCCAAGACCGTGGCGCGCTTCCGCACCATGCTGCCTTACAAGGACCGCATCATCCATGTGCGGTGGAGCGGCGAGGCCTGCTGGATTCCGATGGGCGAGCGTGACCTGGGCGTGGGTTATGAAAACGCCACCAGCTATCCGGCACCGGGGCAGATCATCGTCCACCCCGGCCATGTCACCAACGAGTCGGAAACCGAGATTCTCGTGGCCTATGGCCCGTGCTGCTTCGCCAGCAAGGCGGGGCAGCTCGCGGGCAACCACTTCCTGACCATCCGCCACGACCTGGACCGGCTGGCGAAGGTCTGCCGCTCCGTTCTGTGGGATGGCGCGAAGGATATCACCTTCCAGGCTGGCTGAGCCGGCCGGGAGAATTGGCCCGGAGGGAGACTTCCCTTCGGGCCACATAGCTTTTTAGGCCGCGCCGCACCCTCTCCCGCGGCGGGAGACGGGCTTTCGGCGCCACGCAAAGAGGAACCGCCCTGGTTGGGCGGCCCCTCTTCGCAATACGCCTCAGACCTCCGGGGTCCAGTCGGCCGGGAAGAACCGGTAACCTTCCGCCTCCTTGGCGACATAGCCATTCGCCGGGAAGGGAAAGTGGTAGCCGATGCAGCGGATGCGGTCCGTCGCGACGCGGTCGAGCACTTCGCGCCGCGTCTTTTCAGCCAGGTCCGCATCCATGTCGAAGACCAGATGCCAGTTGGGATGGGCGAGGTTCAGCTCCGGCCGGTTGGTGATGTCGCCCAGCACCAGCGCCTGAGCCGAGCCGTCGGAGAGAAGATAGCTGGTGTGGCCGGGCGTGTGGCCGGGCGTGGAGAGAGCGACGACGCCGGGCAGCACCTCGCCATCGGAAATCTCGCGGGTACGCCCCTTATACGGTTCGAAGCGGCGCTTCACGGCGGCGAAGGCAGGCTTCATGGCGTCCGCCGCGCGGGAGGCGTTGCCCTCATCGGTCCAGAAGTCCCATTCGGCCTTGGGGACGATGATCTCGGCATTGGCGAAGACCGGCTTGTCGTCCGCCGTGGTCAGCCCGCTGATATGGTCGCCGTGGAAATGGGTGATGATGACCTCGGTCACCTTCGCGGGGTCCAGCCCCGCCGCCTGCATGTTGGCGGCCATGCGCCCCGCCGTGGCGCCGAGCTGCCCACCCGTGCCGGCATCGAACATGATGAGCTTCTCGCCCGCCTGCAGGAAGGTGACGGTATAGGGCAGGCGCAGCGCGTCCGTGGGCAGGAAGGCGGCCTTTAGCGCCGCCTCCACCGCGGCCGGCTCGGCATTGCGCACGAAGCCCTGGGTGGGGTTGGGGCGGACGCCGTAGCCGTCATTCACCACGGTGACGATATGGCTGCCCACCTTGAAGCGGAAAAAGCCCGGAGCCTGTGCCGTGGCCAGGTTGGGGGCAGCCGCGGGTGCCGTCCCCGCAGGGGCCGGGGCAGCGGCCTGGGCGGCGGCGGGCGAACTGCCCAGCCGCGTCAGGAACGGCATGGCGAGTAGCGCGCCAGTGGCCACAGCAAAGCCGCGTCGATCGATATCCATCCGTCCGGTCCCTTCCCGTTGGGAAAACGCCTGGGGAAATTGGAACCGGGCGGCGCGGGTATCAAGCGGAGACGCTTATCTTTCGCGCGTGAAGACGGTGACGGCCTCCAGCTGCGCGGACCAGAGAAACTGGTCCACCGGCGTGGCCGAGAGCAGCCGCCACCCGGCGGCATGCAGTGTCTTTGCATCCCGCGAAAGTGCCGCCGGATTGCAGGAGACATAAATGATCCGCTGCACCTTGCTGCGCGCCAGGGCGGGCATCTGGTCGGCGGCGCCGGCGAAGGGCGGGTCCAGCACCACGGCGGCGAAGGCATCCAGCTCCTTCACCGTCAGCGGCTGGCGGGAGAGGTCCCGCCGCGTGGCGATGACCTTACCGCCCGCCTTGCGCGCCGCGGCATCCAGCCCCGCCACGGCATCCGGCGCCCCCTCATAGGCGGCCACGCGGGCGCGGGTGGCCAGGGGGAAGGAGAGCGTGCCAAGGCCGGCATACAGATCGGCGATGCGGGCCTTGCCCGGCAGCTTGGCCGGCAGCCCGTCCAGCACGGCCTGGACGATGGCGGCCTCGCCCTGCGGCGTGGCCTGCAGGAAGGCGCCCGGCGCCGGCGCGACCGGCACGCCGCCCAGCGCGATGGAGACGGGGCCGATCTGCGCCACATTCTCCGACACCATGCCCTTCAGCGGCGCGCAGGCGATGCGCGGCAGGCCATGGGCCGTGGCGAAGGCGGCCAGGAGGCTGCGGTCGGCGGGAGTGGGCTCGCCATCCAGGCGCAGCAGCAGGTCCGGCCCGGTATCCAGCAGGTTCAGCACAACCGAGGCCTCCCGCCGGAAGCAGGACAGGCCACGCAGCAGCTTCCTCAGCGGCTCGAACAGCGCCACCAGGGCGGGGTCCAGCACCACGCAGGTGGTGAGATCCACCACCGTGCCGCTGCCCCGGCCATGGAAGCCGAGCACGGGCACGCCATCCACCCGGCGCACGGCGAGGTCCGCCCGGCGGCGGGTGGCGGGGGGCGTGACGGCGGGCTCGGCCACCGGCGCATCCGGATAGCCGGCCCGAGAGAGTGCCTCCGCCAGCCGCGCGCGCTTCCAGGCGGAATAGGGGGGAATGGCCATGTGCTGCATGGCGCAGCCGCCGCACCGGCCGAAGAAGGGGCAAGGCGGCTCCACCCGCTCGGGCGCCGGGCGCAACAGCTCGGTCAGTTCCGCCGCCTGGCCATCGCCCAGCTTTCCGCCCAGCCTCGCCCGCACCCGTTCCCCCGGCAAGGCGAAGGGAATGAAGACGGGACGGCCATCCGCACCTGTGGCGATGCCGTCACCGGCGGCGCCAAGGCGCGTGACTTCGAACTCCTGGAGGGGCTGCTGGGACATGGGGGCCGCATTGCCCGCCGGGGCGGCGGAAGGCAAGGGCCAGTGAGCGGCGGGCAGGGTCAGGCGGGAAGCAGGGCGGGAACTCCTCCGCCCCCCCTTGCCGGTCAGGCGCCGTAGCGCAGGGTGGCCAGGCCGGGCTCCAGCGTGACAAGGCGGGCCGTGGCACCGCCGCTGTCTCCTCCCTGCTGCTCGCTCAGCCAGGAGGAGTACAGGCCCTCCAGCACCGGGCCCAGCCAGGCGCCATCTTCATCGCCAGGGCTGGAGATGCAGGGCGCGGCGGAATGCACCACGCGCAGGCTGTGCGCGCGTTCATCGAGCTCCAGCAGGACCTGGCCCCAGGCGGCGGCGGCCAGGGCCTCGTTCATACGCACTTCCAGCGCCGCGAGGGTCGGGGAAGGCGCCAGCGGCATCATCGCGGCGAAACGCTCGCCCACCGTGCGCAGCAGCGTGTCCCGCGCGGAACGGTCCATCTGGGCGTCCAGGGTCTCCAGCAGCGCGCGCAGGAAATCCCGCCACTGTACGCTGACATCCCGTCGCGCCAGATAGGCCAGGGCGGATTGGTCTGTCTGCGTCATGAGCTCGTCATTCTCCCGCGCATTGCGCTTCCAGGTAGTGCTGTCTGCCAAGGCAGAGGTGTTGACCAGTGACGGTCGCGTGATGGGACGCCGGCATCAGATTTGCGCCCTCAGCCGGCGGGCGGCGCGGCGGCGCAGCAGCCAATAGGCCGGTACGGCGACCAGCAGGGCAGCGACCAGCACGAGGCCGAGCAGAATCTCCGGCCTGTCTCCCATGTAGTATTGCGGCCACAGCCAGGGCGGCAGGTAGCCGACGGTGTAATTCGAGCCGACCTTGAAGGAGCTGATGCGGCCGGCGCTGATGATGGCGAGGTCGCCCTGCACACGCGGCAGCTGCAACGGGTCCCGCAGGGCGGTGACCATCGCTTCCAGCCCCTGCGGGCTGCTGCCCGTCAGCGCCACGACGCTGCGCCCTGCCGAGAGCGGGCTCTGGAAGCCGATGAGCATGCCGGAAGCTTCGCCCGGTGCGGCCAGCACGGCCTGCAGGCGGTCCCGCTCCATCCGCTCATCATCGCTGACGAACAGGTTGCGGAAATTGCCCATCCCGTCAGGCAGGTTGACCGTGACACGGTTGCCCTGGATCTGGAGCGGGCTGCGATCCTTCAGCATGTCGGCCAACACGGGCTGGCGCGTCAGCGCGCCGATCAGCAGCAGGTCCTTATCCGCCACCTCCTGCACCCCGGCGGGGCGGACGATGGTGATGCGCGTCGGCGCGTGGCCGACATTCGCCGCCATGCGGCCCAGCAGGTTGAAGAAGGCGGAAAGCTCGGCCGCTGTCGGGCGCTCCGGCAGCACGGCGGCGGTGCCGGCGAAATCGGCCAGCTTGGTGTAGGGGAAGCCGCTGCCCGCGAAGAAGGACAGGTTGGGCAGTTCCGTGAAGCGATAGGCGCGCGAGAGATCCACCGTGCTGTCCGGGTCGATCGAGGCACGGATATCGCCGGGGACGGAGATGCAGTCGCCCCGGTGCAGCGGCCGCATGTCGAAGCGGAACTGCATCTCGTTCAGGCCGAAGAACAGGTAGGGCGGCAGGCCGAACAGCCCCTCATTCCGCTCCCCACCCGTGGCGCCGACGCGGCGGACGATCCAGCTCCAGGGCCAGCTCGGCTCGGCGGCCAGCAGCGGGAAGGAGCGCAGATAGACGTTGTTCAGCCCGGCATCGAGGCGGGAGACGGCGACATCGGTGATCGGGCCCGGCGGCGCGCGGAAGGCCACATGCACCGGCAGCGAGCGGTCCCGCCAGGTGTAGATGTCCGGCGCCGTGCGGAACGGGATGGAAATGGTGCCCGGCGCGAAGCCGTAGGATTGCAGCTCGGACGGGTCCACCAGCTCGCCGAAGCGCACGGGGCGGTCGGAGCGCACCCAGAGCGGCGCGTCATAGGGCTGGCGCGGCGGCGCCTCGGGCGCCTGCACCATGGCCGTGGGGCCGGAGAGCGCCTGGCGGCCGACCGCCAGGGCCTGGGCCGCCACCGCGGCATCGGCACCGTTGCGCCCGCCGACGACCAGCAGCAGGCCGTTCTCAGGGTCCTGCGGGTTGGGCACGACGGAGAGGGTCGGGCCCTCCATGCGCGGCAGGGTCAGGCCGGGGACGGTGTCCGGCCCGGCGGCGATGACGATGGCATTGCCCTGCGCCGGCAGGGTCGGGCTGACCGGGAAGTTGGCGCCACGGTAATCCGCCTGCACCGCGAACCAGGAGGTGGAGATGGCGGCGGCGCGCAGCACCTCGTTGCCCGCGGCCTCCGGCACCACCACCGGCAGGTTCAGCGGCTCGCGCAGCAGGCGGGGGTCGAAGAAGGGCTCCGGCAGGCGGGCGAGGTCCGGCTGCAGGCGCAGCCGCTCCAGCGTGAGCT
Organism: Acetobacteraceae bacterium AT-5844; assembly: GCA_000245075.1. GTDB lineage: Bacteria > Pseudomonadota > Alphaproteobacteria > Acetobacterales > Acetobacteraceae > Pseudoroseomonas. The sequence goes on along the minus strand of JH600007.1, from coordinate 543 downwards.
GCACGGTGGAAAGATCGGACACCGTGGACCAGAGCAGGCCGGAGAGTGGGTCGTTGCACTCGATGGCGTAGCGGCCGGTGAAGCGGAAGTTCAGCCGGTTGGCATCGGTGAAGAACACCGGGTTCATGGGGAAGCTGACCGGGCCGAAGGCCGGGCGCTCCCGGTCCGGCGTGATGGCCGCGACGAACTGCTCGTTCAGCGTGACGGCGATCTGGCTCAGCTCGGGAATGAGCGCGGGGCTGGTCGCGCCTTGCAGCGTGAGCTGCGCGGCGGTGACGACCTCATCGGCGCGGATGCCGAAGAGCAGCCCTTGCAGGTCCAGCGTACCGCGAAGCTGCATGGGCGCCTGCAGGCCGAGCTGGCGCAGGCTGCGGGTTTCCACCCGTGTCGTTCCCGGCGCGGCGGTGGGCGTACCGAAGGGGTAGGCCTGGGCCGGTGCCGTGGGCGTGCCCGGCATCGGTTGGGCCGGCGGAGCCTGGGCGGGAAGCGGAGCGGGCAGCTGGCCGGCCTGCTGCGCGGGGCCCGGCATCGGCGGCAGCACGG
>JH600006.1 GCA_000245075.1 Acetobacteraceae bacterium AT-5844 | reverse complement strand
GGCCGGGCCAGCCGTCAAGGCCAGCCGGCAGCACGCGCCGCGGCGCATCGAGGCGGCGGCGGGGGCGGCTTCCATCGCGGCGGCCTGCACCGGTGAGGAGACGGATCGTGCGCCGCATATTCAGGCTTGCCCCCATCGCCCTGGCCCTCCTCGGCACGCCTGCTTCGGCACAGGTTCCCGCTCCGGCAGGCGGGCAGGCTGCCGAAGGCAGGCAGGCGGCTCCACGCCCCGTGCCACCGCGCAGCTTCCGCTCTCCGGAGGAAGGCTTTTCCGCGCTGGTCGCCGCGCTCCGGGCCCATGACGAGCGCGCTTTGCTCGGCATTCTCGGTTCTGCCGCGCAGCGGCTGATCCGCTCCGGTGACCGTGTGGCCGACCGCCTGGCGCGCGATGCCGTGGTGGAGGCTTACGCGGCCAGGAACGAGATCGTCCGTGATATGCCGCACAGGGCCGTGCTGCAGATCGGAGAGGATGGCTGGCCGCTTCCCATCCCCATGATGCAGCACGGGAATGCCTGGCGCTTCGATGCGGCCGCGGCGACCCAGGAGATTGTGGACCGCCGCATCGGCCGCAACGAGCTCGACACCATCGAGACCCTGGGCGCGGTGGCGGATGCACAGGATGAATTCGCGCGCACGGCCGGCCGGCGCGGAGCGCTGCGCACTTATGCCCGGCGCTTCTTCTCCACGCCGGGCCAGAGGGACGGGCTCTACTGGCCGGCTGCGGAAGGCGAGCCTGAGAGCCCGCTTGGCCCGCTCATGGCCGCAGCGAGTGCGGGTGGTTACAGCCAGCGGAGCCAAGGGGAGAGGCCTCAACCCTATCACGGCTACATCTATCGGATTCTCGAACGGCAGGGGCCAGGGGCCCCCGGCGGCGCGATGGATTATGTGGTCGATGGAAAGATGATCGGCGGCTTCGCGGTTATCGCCTATCCGGCGGGGTACGGTTCCACCGGCATCAAGACCTTCATGATCAGCCACGATGGCAGGGTGTGGGAAAAGGATCTTGGCCGCGATACGGCGCGGGAGGCGCAAGCCATTCGCGCATTCGACCCGGGCGAAGGCTGGGAAGACATTCCATGACCCTTTCGGACGTGCATGCGCGAAAAGCGGCGTAAGCCGCTGGGTCATTCCATTAAATTCAGGATTTACACCGGGCCGTTCCATTTGAACGGCGTTTCGGAAGCCTTTTTAACGGCCTCCGATGGAGCGGGCGAAGGGATTCGAACCCTCGACCCCAACCTTGGCAAGGTTGTGCTCTACCCCTGAGCTACGCCCGCGCTCCGTATCGGCGTGGCGGGCATTTGCCATGCCGGCGGGGGGCGCGCAACCCCCCACGATGCCAATTTGCTGAATATTTATGACGCCGAACTGAAATCGCAGAGCATCCCGCTTCAGGCGGCCTCCTCGCAGACATCCACCCAGCCTTCCGCCACCAGCGCCGCCATATGGTCGGGGCTGATGCGAAGGGCGCTGTTGACGGAGCCCGCCGCCGGCAGCACCTCCTCGAAGGCCTTGAGCGAGACGTCGCAATAGACCGGCAGCTCGGTCGCCAGCCCGAAGGGACAGACCCCGCCGATGGGGTGCCCGGTCAGTGCCACTACCTGCTCCGCCTCCAGCATCCGCGTCTTGCCACCGAAGGCGGCCTTGGCCTTCTTGTTGTCCAGCCGGGCGTCACCGCGCGCCACCACCAGCAGCACCCGCTCCCCAACCCGCAGCGACAGTGTCTTGGCGATCTGCCCCGGTGCCACGCCATGCACGGCGGCGGCGTCGGCCACGGTGGGCGTGGGCGTGTCGGTCTCCAGAATGGTGATGCCGGGCGCCTTCTCGGCGAGGAAGGCGCGGACGCTCTCAAGGCTCATGCGGTGGCGGCTCCAGGCGGCGAGGGAAGAGCTGGAGCCTATCCAGCCGGACGGCTTGCCGGAAGTCCCCGGGCGCTCGCGGGAAGCCCATGCACGGCCGCCGCCCTTGCTTCCCGCCCCGTGGCGCGCATCTATGCGGTGACAGGAAGCTGGAAGCCGGTACCGCCCCTATGGAAACCATGATCAATCCCCCGACCCCCGCCGCTGCCGAGGTCATCAAGGACAGCGACCAGAAGAACTTCATGCAGGACGTCGTGGCCGCCAGCCGCGAGGTTCCGGTTCTGGTCGATTTCTGGGCGACCTGGTGCGGCCCCTGCAAGCAGCTCACGCCCACGCTGGAGAAGGTGGTCACCGCCGCCGGCGGCCGGGTGCGGCTGGTGAAGATCGATATCGACCAGAACCGCGCCCTCGTGCAGCAGCTTGCCCAGATGGGCCTGCCGCTGCAGTCGGTGCCGACGGTCGTGGCTTTCTGGCAGGGGCAGATCGCCGACCTGTTCCAAGGCGCGCTGCCCGAGTCTGAGGTGAAGAAGTTCATCGAGGGCCTGCTGAAGATGGCCGGAGGCCAGCTCCCCAGCGCCGACCTGCTGCAGGAAGCCAAGGCCGCCGTGGAGCAGGGCGACCACCAGACGGCGCTGGAGCTCTTCGCCGCCCTGGCGCAGCAGGAGCCGGAAAACCCCGAGGCGCTGGGCGGCCTCGCCCGCGCGCTGATCGCGCTGGAGGAAGAGGACCAGGCCCGCGCGGTGCTGGACAATGTGCCGGACAAGATCCGCAACCATGCCGAGATCGCCGGCGCCCGCAGCGCGCTGGAGCTGGCCTCGGAAGGCCGCGCGGCGCGGGAGCGCCTGTCCGAGTTCGAAGACCGCATCGCCGCCAATCCCGATGATCATCAGGCGCGTATCGACCTGGCCATCGCGCTCAATGCCATGGACCGCCGCCAGGAGGCCGCCGATGCGCTGCTGGATGCCATGCGGCGGGACATGACCTGGAACGAGGAAGCCGCCCGCAAGCAGCTGATCAAGTTCTTCGAGGCCTGGGGCCCCACCGAGCCGGTGGTGCCGAAGGCCCGGCGCGGCCTTTCCACCTTGCTGTTCCGCTAACCGGAGGCGGGGGGCCGGCAACCGCGGCCGGCCCGCTCGCGTTGCGCGTGAGGTCAGCCCATGCCCGCCTTCCGCACCCGCCCCGCCGCGTTGCCGGAAGAGATTCCGGTCTTTCCCCTCAAGGGAGCCTTGCTGCTGCCCGGCGGGCGCCTGCCCCTGAATATCTTCGAGCCACGCTACCTCGCCATGGTGGAGGACGCGCTGGGGGCACAGCGCTTGATCGGCATGGTGCTGCCGGACCCGGCTTATCCCGCTGAGGGGGGCCGGCCGGCCATTTACCGTGTTGGCTGCCTCGGGCGTATCGCCTCCTTCGCGGAGACAGAGGACGGGCGGTATCTCATCACCCTGGTCGGTACGCTGCGTTACCGCGTGGCGCGGGAACTCCCGGACCATCCCCATGGCTACCGCCGTGTCCAGACGGATTTCAGCTCCTTCCTGACGGACCGGGACCCATTGCCGCCCCAGCCGGCGGACAGGCGGAGCGGGCTTCTGGCCGCGCTGCGTCCCTATTTCGCCGCCCGGCGGGTCCAGGTGGATTGGGCGGCGATCGAACGCATGGATACGCCTGCCCTCGTCACCACCCTCTGCATGATCTGCCCTTTCGAGGAGCGGGAGCAGCAGGCGCTGCTGGAGGCCGCGGGCCTCGCCGAACGGATGGAGCGGCTGACCGCCCTGTTACGGATCGATGCCAGTCCCTCCAGCCCGGCCGGCCGCCCAAGCTGAGGCGCGGCCTCCCCCGGAACGGGGGAGAAAGCTTCTCCTGTGCCCTTCGGTGATTCCACCTTGAGCGATCGCGCGCTAGGACAGGCCGCATGCAGCGCGCCGTTCTCTCCGCCCAGACCGCCCCCCGCTCTCCGGAGGGGGCCACCCCGGCCATGGCCCAATGGTTCGCCGCCCGGGCTCAGCACCCGGATGCGCTGGTCTTCTTCCGCATGGGCGATTTTTTCGAACTGTTCTTTGAGGATGCGCACCGCGCCGCCGACCTGCTGGGCCTCGCCGTCGCGCATCGTGGCGAGCACCGGGGCGAGCCCATCCCGATGGCGGGCGTACCGGTGCATGCGCTGGAAGGATATCTGGCGCGGCTGATCCGCCTCGGTTTCCGCGTCGCCATCTGCGACCAGCGTGAGACGCCCGAGCAGGCCAAGGCCCGCAAGGCGCCGACCATCCGGCGGGAGGTGGTGCGCCTCGTCACCCCGGGCACCGTCACCGAGGATGCGCTGCTGGACGGTGCCCGCCCGGCCTGGCTGCTGGCGCTCTGCCAGCGGGAGGGCGCGTTGGGCGCCGCCTGGGTGGACCTTTCCACCGGCGCCTTCTGCACGGAGGTCTTGCCGGAGGCGGAAATGGCCGCCCTGCTGGCCCGGCTCGAGCCCGCCGAACTGCTGGCGACTGCCGCGCTGGAGGGGCACCCCGCCCTGGCGCCGCTGGCAGAGCGCATCGCGCCGCTGGAGCCCCCGCGCGACCCGGCGCGGGACCTCACGGAATTCTATGGCGTCTCCACCATGGACGGATTCGGCAGCTTTCAGCCCGCCGAACTGGCCGCGGCCGCCATGGCGCTTTCCTACATCCGCGCCACCCAGGGCGAGGCCGCGCCGCGCCTGCGTCCGCCGGAGCCTGCCGGCGGTGGCGGCACGCTGCGCATGGATGCCGCCACCCGCCGCAGCCTGGAAATCCTGCGCAGCGAGCGGGGCGACACCCGTAACTGCCTGCTCACCGCCGTGGACCGCACCCTGACCGGTGCCGGTGCGCGGGAACTCGCCGCGCGGCTCGCCAACCCGCTGGCGGAGCTGGCGCCGATCGCGGCCCGGCACGACGCCGTGGCCTGCCTGCTGGCCGATGCCCCCGCCCGCGCCACCCTGCGCGGCCACCTGAAGGGGGCGCCCGATATGGCCCGCGCGCTCGCCCGCCTCTCGCTGGACCGCTTCGCGCCGCGCGACCTGGCGGCGCTGCGGGATGGCCTGACGCGGGCCGAAGCCATGGCGGCCTTCCTGCAAGGGCGGGACCTGCCGCCCCTGTTGGCCAGGGCCGCCCATGCCCTGCTGCCGGCGGCCTCCCCACGCGCCGAGCTGGACCGGGCCCTCGCCGAGAACCTGCCCGCCCGCACCGAGGATGGCGGTGTTGTCGCCCCCGGCTATGACGGAGAGCTGGATGCGCTGCGCCGCCTGCGAGACGATGGCCGCGCCGCCATCGCGGCCATGCAGCTCGACCTGGCCCAGGCCTGGGGCGTGGCAAGCCTGAAGATCCGGCACCATCAGCAATTCGGCTACCTCGCCGAGCTGCCCGCCGCCGCCGGCGAGAAGCTGTTGCGCAACCCGCTGGAGCCCGGCCCCATGGCGCCGGTGCACCGGCAGACCATGGCCAATGCCATCCGCTTCACCTGCACGGCGCTGGCGGAGCTGGACCGCAAGCTCTCCGAAGCCGGGCAACAGGCGGCGAAGCGGGAGGCGCTGGTGGTCCGCCACCTGCGCGAACTGTGCCTGCGTGCCGCCGCCGGCATCGACGCCACGGCCGCCGCCATGGCCGAGTTCGACATCCACGCCGCTGCCGCCGAACTGGCTGCCGGCAGCCGCTGGTGCCGCCCCACCATGGTGGAAAAACCCGATTTCGCCATCGTGCAAGGCCGCCACCCCGTGGTGGAGGCCGCCCTGGCACGGGACCCGGCCAAGCGCGCCGCCTTCGTTCCCAACGACGCCGATCTCTCCCCCGGCCAGCGCCTCTGCCTGCTGACCGGGCCGAACATGGCCGGTAAGTCCACCTTCCTGCGGCAGAACGCCATTATGGCCGTGCTCGCCCAGGCCGGGCTGTTCGTCCCCGCCGAAAGCGCGCGGATCGGACTGGTGGACCGGCTCTTCTCCCGCGTCGGCGCGGCGGACGACATTGCCGGTGGTCGTTCCACCTTCATGGTGGAAATGACGGAAACCGCAGCCATCCTGAACCAGGCCACCGCCAGCTCCCTCGTGGTGCTGGACGAGGTGGGGCGCGGCACCGCGACCTGGGACGGCCTCGCCATCGGCTGGGCGGTGCTGGAGGCGTTGCACGACCGCATCCGCTGCCGTGCCATCTTCGCTACCCACTTCCACGAGTTGACGGCCCTGACCGGCAAGCTGCCCGAGCTGACCCCCGCCACCATGAAGGTGCGGGAGCACAAGGGCGAGGTGGTCTTCCTCCACCTGGTGGCGCCCGGCGCCTCGGAACGCTCCTGGGGCCTGCATGTGGCCAAGCTGGCTGGCGTACCGCGCGAAGTCGTCACCCGCGCGACCGCCGTGCTGGCCGCATTGGAAGAACGCGCCCGCGGGCTCGACCCGCTGGCGGAGGAAATGCCCCTCTTCGCCCGCGCCCCCGCGCCGGCCCCCGCTCCAGTCGTAGAGGAACATACCGGCGCCGACCCGCTGCGCGCCGCCCTGGAAGAGATTGATCCGGATACGCTGACGCCACGTGCGGCGCTGGAGGCGTTGTATCGGTTGAAATCCTTGGCAGAATAAGGGCTTGGTTGTTGCTCGATTGGGGGAATGAATTCCCCCAAACCCCCTTCTTTTTTCTTCGAGTTTTCGGG
>JH600005.1 GCA_000245075.1 Acetobacteraceae bacterium AT-5844 | reverse complement strand
CGGGAAGGCCGCAGGGCCGCGTTGCTGACCACGGCCCCGACTGACACCCCGGAAAGCAGCCGCCCCTCCGCGCTGATGCCCGCCGAGGAGCTGCGTGCGCGCATGGCCGCGCTGCGCCCCAAGCCCTGGGCGCCCGACCGGGCCGCCGCGCTCGCCGGTTTCCAGTCCTGGCGGGAGGCTAATCCCGGACCGCTCACGACGCTCTGGCTGGCCGATGGGCTGGAACACCGGCCCGAAGGTGATGCCGGCACACCCTTCGCCGAAGCCCTGGCCGCTGCCGGCCCTCTGACGCTAGCACGGGCCGAGGCGCGCCCTGTCCGCCTGTTATTGCCCCCGAGGGCAGAGCCGGACCGGCTGCTGCTCTCCCTGCGGCAGACGCCGGCGCCGGCCGACGGGCAAGTTTCCGTCCTTGCCCGCACCGGCGATGGCCGCGCCCTCGCCAGCGCCAGCATCGACATGCCCGCGGGCGCCACGGCGGGCGAGGCGGCGCTGGAACTACCGTTGGAAATCCGCAACCAGGTAGTGCGGCTTGAAATCGAGGGCGATGAGAGCGCGGGCTCGGCCGTGCTGCTCGACGAACGCTTCCGCCGCCGCCCGGTGGGCATGATCGGCCCCGCCGAGGCCGGCACCGACACGCCGCTGATCGGCGCGCTGTACTATCTGGAACGCGCTCTCTCCCCCACCGCCGAGTTGCGAAGCGGCAGTGTGGAGCAACTCCTTTCCCGCCAGCTTTCCGTGCTGGTGCTGGCGGATCGGCCGATCCTCGACGGGCGGGAGCGCGAGGCGCTGGACCAGTGGGTGCGGGATGGTGGCACGCTGCTGCGCTTCGCCGGGCCGAGGCTTGCGGAGAACCCGGACACGTTGCTGCCGGTGCGGCTGCGCGCCGGTGAGCGCCAGCTCGGTGGTTCGCTCTCCTGGGAGCAGCCGCAGCACATGGCGCCTTTCCCCGATACCTCCCCCTTCGCGGGCCTGACGCCGCCCGCCGAGGTCACCGTGACGACCCAGGTGCTGGCCGAGCCGGATTCCCGCCTGACGGAGCGGAGCTGGGCGCGGCTGACGGATGGCACGCCGCTCGTGACGGCGGAAACCCGTGGCGCGGGGCGGATCGTGCTGTTCCACGTCACCTCCAATGCCGAGTGGTCCAACCTGCCGCTCTCCGGGCTGTTCCCGGATATGCTGCGGCGGGTGGTGTCGCTCTCCTCCGGTGTGGCCGGCGCGGAAGGCGCGGCACCGCTGGCGCCGATCGAGATCATGGACGGCTTCGGGCGGCTGGGCCCGGCACCGGGCGGGGTCTCGGCCATCGCGGCCCCGGCCTTCGCGGATACGGTGCCCGGGCCGCGCCACCCGCCCGGCTGGTATGGCGTGCCGGGCGAAGGTGGGGAGCGCCGCGCCCTGAATCTCTCCGCCGGCCTGCCGGCACCGCGCGCGATGGCGGCACCGCCCGCCGGCACGGCGTTGCAAGCCATCGGCGGCGTGCCTGCGGAGCGCGATCTCGGCCCGTGGCTGCTGGGAGCGGCGCTGCTGCTGCTGGCGGTGGACCTGCTGCTCTCCCTCGGTCAGCGCGGCCTGTACGGGCGCCCCGCCCAGGCGGCGGTGCTGGCCCTGGCCCTGCTGGCGCCGCTTTCCGCGGCCCAGGCTCAGGAAGGCGAATTGCCGCTGGTGACGCGCATCGGGTTCATCGCCACCGAGGATCCCGGCGTGGATGACGGCGTGCGGCGTGGGCTGATCGGGCTGTCGGAATATGTGAACCGCCGCACCGCCGCGGCACTGGGCGACCCGGTGGAAGTACGGCCGGGCCAGGACGATCTTTCAGTCCTGCCGCTGCTCTACTGGGCGATCCTGCCGGAGGCGCAGCCGCCCTCCGCCCCGGCCGTGGCGGCGCTGAACGAATATATGCGCAATGGCGGCATCATCCTGATCGACACCCGTAACGAGGGCTCGGGCGAAGGCTTCGCCCCCGGGGCGCAGGATGCGCTGCGGCGGGTGACGCGGGATCTCGCCATCCCGCCCCTGGCGCCGGTGACGAGCGAGCATGTCCTCACCCGTGCCTTCTACCTGCTGCAGGACCTGCCCGGGCGCTTTGCCGGCGGGCAGGTCTGGGTCTCGCGGGAGCAGGACCGGGCCAATGACAGTGTGAGCCCTGTTATTATTGGTGGGCATGACTGGGCGGGCGCCTGGGCCACGGATGGGCGGGGCGGCAACCCCCACGCCGTCATTCCCGGCGGGGCGCGGCAGCGCACCCTGGCCTACCGCTTCGGCGTCAACCTCGTGATGTATGCGCTGACCGGCAACTACAAGGGCGACCAGGTCCACGTCCCCGCCATTCTGGAAAGGCTGGGCAACTGATGCAGAGCGCCGTCTCCGGGATCGATTTCGCACCCGTCCTGCCCCTTTGGCTCCTGGGGGCGCTTGCGGGCCTTGCCCTGCTGGCGCTGGTGCCAGCGCTGCTGCGGCGGGCGCGCGGCGTGTGGTGGCGCGCGCTCTCCTTCACCCTGCTGCTGGTGGCCCTGGCCAACCCCAGGCTGGTGCAGGAGGACCGCGAGACCCGCCCCGATATCGCCCTGCTGGTACAGGACCGCAGCGACAGCGCCCGCATCGGCACGCGCGGCGCCAGGATGGATGCCGCCCGCGCGGCGCTGGAGGCCGAGGCCGCACGCTTCCCGGACCTGGAACTGCGTACGCTGGACGTGCCGGAAGGCGGCAACCAGGGCACGCGGCTGATGAGCGCGATTGACCGTGCGCTGGCTGACATTCCCCGCGCCCGCCTCGCCGGGATTCTCGCCCTGACGGATGGGCAGGCGCATGACGTGCCCGCCTCCCCCAGTTTCGACGCGCCCTTCCATGTCCTTCTCCCAGGCAGCCCGGGCGAGGTGGATCGGCGCATCCGGGTGATCGAGGCGCCGGGCTTCGGCATTGTCGGGCGCAGCGTGGAGCTGCGGGTGGCGGTGGAGGATCTCGGCGTGCCGGCCAACCAGGCCAATGGCCCGGTGCGGCTGACCATTCGCCGCGACGGCAACGCCCCACGCAGCGAGAGCGTGCCTTTGGGGCGGGAGCACCGCATCACCATTCCCATCGAGCGCGGCGGCCCGACCGTGGTGGAAATCGCGGCGGATGAACGGCCGGGCGAGGTGTCCACGCTCAACAACCGCGCGGTCGTTACCATCAACGGGGTGCGGGACCGGCTGCGGGTGCTGCTGGTCTCCGGCGAGCCGCATTCCGGCGAGCGCACCTGGCGGCGGTTGCTGAAGGCGGACCCTAATGTGGACCTGGTGCACTTCACCATCCTGCGGCCACCGGAAAAGGATGACCTGACGCCGCTGAACGAGCTGGCGCTGATCGCCTTCCCGGTCCGCGAGCTCTTCCAGGTGAAGCTGCGCGAATTCGACCTGATCGTGTTCGACCGCTTCTCCAATCGCGGCATCCTGCCGCCGGCCTATCTGCGCAACATCGCCGATTACGTGCGCGGCGGGGGTGCGCTCCTGCTCTCGGTGGGGCCGGAATTCCTGGGCGCCTCCAGCCTGGCCAACACGCCGCTCGGAACCGTGCTGCCCGCGCGGCCCCTTGGCGGCAGCCAGGGGCTGGCGGAGGGTGCATTCCGCCCGCGCATCACCGAGGCGGGCAGCCGCCACCCTGTGACCCAAGGCCTCACGGGGGCCAATACGGCAGGGGCTGAGCCGCGCTGGGGCCGCTGGTATCGCCATCTGCGCGCCGATGCCCAGGGCGGTACCACCGTGATGGACAGCCCCGACGGCACCCCCCTGCTACAACTGGACAGGGTCGGCGAGGGCCGCGTGGCGCTGCTGCTCTCGGACCAGATCTGGCTGTGGTCCCGTGGTCATGATGGCGGGGGGCCGCAGGCGGAACTGCTGCGCCGCGCCGCCCACTGGCTGATGCGGGAGCCGGAGCTGGAGGAGGAGGACCTGATCGCGCGCATCGAGGCCGGCACCCTGAGCGTGACCCGCCGCAGCGTGGAGGCCGGGCCGCCGCCGCAGATCACCATCACCGCGCCGGATGGCACCGTGACCCGCCAGGCCGCGCAGGATGAAGGCGGCGGCCGCGCCGTGGCCACGCTGCCAGCGGCGCAGCCCGGTGTGTGGCAGGCCACCGATGGGCGCGGTACCGCCTTTGCCGCCGCTGCCGCGGCCAACCCGCTGGAGATCGCGGACCTTCGGGCGGACCCTGCGAAGCTGGCGCCGGTCATGCAGGGCGGTGGGGTGCGCTGGCTGGGCACCGGGGCCGAGCCTGCCGTGCCGGAGCTGCGCCGTGTGGCGGCGGGGCGGGACATGGCCTCCTCCACCGGCAGCTGGCTGGGGCTGCGGCGGAACCAGGACCATATCGTCACCGGTATCGCCGCCACGCCGCTGCTGCCACCCTGGCTGGCGCTGCCGCTGGTACTGGGGGTCGCCATCATTGCCTGGCGGCGCGAAGGGCGCTGAAATCCGCCACTTCCGCCTCTTTGCGGCCACCTTCCTGCCTTCCTATGTGCAGGAACGGAGGATTGGTGCCATGCGTATGAAAACGGCCCTGGTACTGCTGCCACTGGCCCTTGCCGCCTGTGCGACCGGGCCGACGCTGGACCAGCGTCTCTCCGCCTATATCGGGCGCAGCGAGGGTGACCTGGTGGCAGGGCTTGGCGTTCCGCTCCGCACTTACGAGACGGAAGGCCGGCGCTTCCTGCTCTTCGAGCAGCGGAGCACCATCGCGGTCTCGAATCCCGAGCCGTATTTCTGGGGTCCCCGCAGCATCTGGGCCGTACCGCCGGCGAGCTTCGTCGAAGTGAGCTGCCAGATCACCTTCGCCCTCCGCAACCAGCGGGTGGAAAGCTTCAGCTTCAACGGCCAAGGCTGCCATTGAGAAAGGACACGCCATCGTGGCAACCGGCGCCGTGTGGTACCGGTTTCCCTTCTGCCTGATTTCGCATTAAGAAGGGCCGCCATGCGCCGTTCCATGCCTGTTGCCCGCTTCCTCTCCCTGGCCGCGCTGACCGCGCCGCTAGCCCTGGCTGTTCCAGCCTTGGCGCAGCAGGGACCGATGGTCCCGCCCAGCAGCGGAGCCGCGCCCGCCCCGCCCCCGCCGGCCCTGCCCGGGCTGAGCACGCGCACCCCAGCGCCCGCCATTCCGCCGGACGCCAACTTCAACCTGCTGGGGCCGAACGAGCAGCTTTTCGATTCGATCAACCGGGGCGACCTCGCCAGCGCGCGGGATTCGGTCTCACGCGGTGCCGATTTGAACGCGCGCAACGTGCTTGGGCTGACGCCGCTGGAATCGGCGGTCGACCAGGGGCGTAACGACATCGCCTTCTTCCTGCTCTCGGCTCGTGGACCGGGCACCTCCTCCCCGCCCCCGCCGCCTCCGGGTGGCCTGGGCCGTTCCGCGCCGCCGCCGCCAAGCGCCGCGCGCATGCCCGCG
>JH600004.1:18841-40360 GCA_000245075.1 Acetobacteraceae bacterium AT-5844 | reverse complement strand
GGGAACCGGCAGGGCTGTGCCGGGCGCGACGCGTGGCGCGGCGGCCAGCCGGGGGGGAGCGGGCGGATTCAGCGGCACCGGGCTATCGGTGCCTGCTGGCGGCGGCGGCACGGGCGCACCGGGGATGATGGGGCTCTGGGACTGGGAGCGGGCATCGGCCAGGGCGCGGGTCAACTCCTCCCGCACGGAAGGCGCGCCCCGCACCGGCAGCGGCGGCACGGAGGCGAGGTTGGGATAGCCTTCCGCATCGAGCCCTGGCGGCGGCTCGCGGCCCTGCAGGGGGTCGTTGGTCACGGCATCGAAGAACTCGAATGGCCCTTCGGCCGGCGAGCCCACGCAGGCGCCGAGCGACAGCATCGCGCCCAGCGCCAAGCCCAGCCGCGCCGCCGTGGCGGCTTGATGGCGGCCTGCCCGCCCATTACCGTCGATTCCGCTTCCGTCTCGTTCGGCGCACCGGATCATGAGCCTGCCTTTCCCGACCTGCGGCAGAGGGTTAGCCTGAAATCCGGTCGGTACGGAAGGCCGGGCGCGTCACTGAAGGCTTCGTGGCGCGTTGGAGTAGATAAACCGGCCGCCTCACCAGGCGGCCCACAGCAAAAGCGCCCCAGGCGCGGAAAGCGGGCAGGACATGGCCAAGGACGCGAATTCGCCGCAGGACCCCCAGGGTGGCAGGCCGGGCCCGGATTTCCGCCTCCCCGACCCGCAACTCGTCTCCCGCACCATGGCTGATGTGGCGGAGCGCGGGCACCGCATCGTCAGTGACTTCCTGAACCGCCAGCACATGGCCACGGGCGAGAGCGGCGCGCCGGGGCCGAGCGCCATGCATCTCGGCACCGCCTTCCTGGAAATGGCCACGCGGCTGGCCACGAACCCCACCCGCCTGGTGCAGGCCCAGATGGGCTTCTGGCAGGACTATCTGACGCTCTGGCAGAATACCGCCCGGCGGATGTGGGGCATGGAGGACGTGCAGCCCGTCATCGCCGAGGACAGCAAGGACCGCCGCTTCAAGGACGAGGCCTGGCGGGAAAACGAGGTCTTCGACTTCATCAAGCAGTCCTACCTGCTCTCGGCCCGTTACTTCACCAATGTCGTCCAGGCGGCGGATGACCTGGACCCGAAGACGGCCCAGAAGGTGGATTTCTACACACGGCAATTCGTCGATGCGATGAGCCCCTCCAACTTCCTGATGACCAATCCGGAGGTGTTGCGCAAAACGGCCGAGACGGGTGGCGAGAACCTGTTGCGGGGCCTGCAGAACCTGCTCTCCGACCTTGAGCGCGGCAAGGGCAAGCTCAAGATCCGCATGACGGATGAGACGAAGTTCACCATCGGGGAGAACATCGCCGTCTCACCCGGCAAGGTCGTGTACCAGAACGACCTGATGCAGCTTATCCAGTACAGCCCCACCACCGAGAAGGTGCTGAAGCGGCCGCTGCTGATCATTCCGCCCTGGATCAACAAATTCTACATCCTGGACCTGCGGCCGAAGAACAGTTTCGTCCGTTGGGCGGTGGCGCAGGGGCACACGGTCTTCATCGTCTCCTGGGTGAATCCGGACGAACGCCTCGCCGAGAAGAGCTTCGAGGACTACATGCTCGAAGGCCCCTATGCCGCGCTGGATGCCATTGAAAAGGCAACGGGCGAAAAGGCCATCAACGCCATCGGCTACTGTCTCGGCGGCACCCTGCTGTCCGCGACCCTGGCGCGGATGGCGGCGAAGCGGGATGCCCGCATCAAATCCGCTACCTTCTTCACCACGATGGTGGATTTCGAGGAAGCCGGCGAACTCGGCGTCTTCATCGACGAGGAGCAGTTGAAATCCCTGGAGGAGCGCATGCAGAAGCGCGGCTATCTCGAGGGCCGCGAGATGGCGACCACCTTCAACATGCTGCGTGCCAACGACCTCATCTGGTCCTTCGTCGTGCAGAACTACCTGCTGGGGCAGGAGGTCTTCCCCTTCGACCTGCTCTACTGGAACGACGACAGCACCCGCATGCCGGCCGCCATGCACAGCTTCTATCTGCGCCGGATGTACCAGCAGAACGACCTGGTGAAGCCCGGCGGTGTCACCCTCGGCGGCACGCCGCTCGACCTGCGGAAGATCAAGCTGCCCACCTACATCCTCTCCACGCGGGAGGACCATATCGCACCCTGGAAGAGCACCTATCGCGCCACGCAGATCTATGGCGGGCCGGTGCGCTTCGTGCTGGCCGCCTCTGGCCATATCGCCGGCGTGGCCAATCCGCCGGAATCCGGCAAATACAGCCACTGGGTGAACAACAGCCAGCCACCCTCCCCCGATGAATGGTTCGCCCATGCCACGGAACTCGCCGGTTCCTGGTGGCCGGACTGGCACCGCTGGGTCGCCGCCCTGGACAAGACGCAGGTACCCGCGCGCATTCCGGGCGAAGGCGGATTGCCGGCGCTGGAGGATGCGCCGGGCAGCTATGTCAAGGTGATGGCGACGGACTGAGCCGCCGCCGCGCGCATAGAAAAAGGGCTCCGGGAAAAGCTCCCCGGAGCCCTTTTCATTTTGTAGCCAGTGGCGGCTTACCGCTGGTCGCGGAAATCACCCTCGCGCCAGGAGCGGTCCTTGCGCTGCTGGTCCCCGCTCCGGCCGCCACGGCCGCGGCTGGAGCTGTGGCCACCGCCACCGTCGCGCCGCGCAGCCGCCTGGCGGGGGCTGCCATGGGCATGAGCCTGAGCGTGGCCAGGATGACCACCGGGGCGGCCACCACGGCCGCGCTGCTGCTGCGGCTTCTTGGGCTGCGCAGTCGCGGCCTCGGCCCGGGCCGCGTCGGTGCGGCGATCCTCGGCCGGGATCTTCATCGCGATCAGCTTCTCCACCGCCTTCAGCTTCGCCAGCTCATCCGGCGCGCAGAAGGCAATGGCCTCGCCGCTGGCGCCCGCGCGGGCCGTGCGGCCGATGCGGTGCACATAGGCCTCCGGCGTGTCCGGCAGGTCGAACTGGAAGACATGCGTCACGCCATCGACGTCGATGCCGCGGCTGGCGATATCCGTCGCCACCAGGATCGGCGCGCGGCCGGTGCGGAACTCGGCGAGCGCGCGCTCACGCTGGCCCTGGCTGCGGTCGCCATGGATGGCGTGGGCCGGAATGCCGTCGGCATTCAGATGCTTGGCCACACGGTCCGCGCCATGCTTGGTGCGGGCGAAGACCAGCGCGCGGCCAATGCCAGGCTCACGCAGCAGCTCGGAGAGCAGGTTGCGCTTCAGGCTGGCATCGATGTGGATCAGCCGCTGCTCCACGCGCTCGGCAGTGGAGGAGACCGGCGTCACGGAGACCTTGGCCGGGTCCTTCAGCATCTCGCCCGCGATCTTGGCGATCTCGGCCGGCATGGTGGCGGAGAAGAACAGCGTCTGCCGGTTCTTGGACATGACGGAAGACAGGCGCTTCACCGCCGGCCAGAAGCCACGGTCCAGCATCTGGTCGGCCTCATCCAGCACCAGCACCTCGACGCCCTGGAGCTTGGCGGCACCGGTCTGCACATGGTCCTGCAGGCGGCCCGGCGTGGCCACCAGGATATCGACGCCACGACGCAGCGCCTCCACCTGCGGACGGGCACCAACGCCACCGAAGATGACCGCGGAGGTCAGCCCCAGGAAGCGGCCATAGCCGCGGATGTTATCGTGGATCTGGGAGGCCAGCTCACGCGTGGGGGAGAGGATCAGCGCGCGGCAGCCACCGCGCGGCGCCGGCGCACGGCGATCCGCCAGGTGATGGAGCAGCGGCAGGGCGAAGGCGGCGGTCTTGCCGGTGCCCGTCTGCGCGATGCCCAGCAGGTCACGGCCCGCCAGAACATGGGGGATGGCCTGGGCCTGAATCGGGGTGGGAGTGGAATAGCCCTCCTGCGCCAGGGCGCGGAGAATAGGCTCGGCAAGGCCGAGGGCAGCAAAATCGGTCATTCAGCAAAACATCCAGACAGGGCGCGCACATGCCGTTCCAGACACGCCGCGCGGCGGGTAAGGAACGCCCCGCGTGGATGGGCCGTACCGGTGAAAACAGGGCCAGGGGAAAACCCGGGGCCTTCCATCCCTGACCATTGCAGAAGCATGGCCGTTCACGCGGATGGAGGCTCTGCCGGCACCGCTATGCGCCGACGCCTCGGCATATGCGCGTTACCAGCGCCTGTTGCAAGTGTTGCGGCGCAACAGCCGCGAAGAGCTGCCATGCTTCATCGCCAGCGAGGCGAAAGGTCTGCTCAAAAAGAAGCCGGGGTGTCGCCACCCCGGCCCCATTCGTCACAGTACTCGCAGGCAGGCAGATCAGGCAGCCAGCTTGTCACCCTCGATCGCCGGGCGGCTCGCAGGGGCGGAGCCGATGGCGATGCGGCGGGGCTTCAGCGCCTCCGGCACCTCACGCTTCAGGGACACATGAAGCAGCCCGTTGGTGAGGTCGGCGCCCTGGACCTGGATATGGTCGGCCAGGACGAAACGGCGCTCAAACGCACGGCCGGCGATGCCACGGTGCAGGAAGCGGCGCTCCTGCTCCGGCGCCTGGGGCGCGGTCTTGCCGGAGACGGTCAGGACGTTGTCCTGGGTCGTGATCTCCAGATCCTCCGGCGCGAAGCCGGCGACGGCCATGGTCAGCACGTAGGAGTCATCGCCCGTCCGCTCAATGTTGTAGGGCGGGTAGGACGGCCCCTCGGACGCCGCGCGGGCGCTATCGACCAGCCGGGAAAGGCGATCGAACCCAATGGCGGAACGGAACAGGGGAGTCGGGTCGAAAGTGGTCATGTCAGAACCTTCTCAAAACAAGCAAGGGTCCGTTGCTGGGACGGCCAGGAGTCCTGCGAAGCCCCCGATTCGGGCGACCTCCGGTTCATCCAACCGCACCGGCGGCCCCATCAGGGCGCCGCTGGCATGACCAGAAATAGAAAACGCCGCCCCCGGTTCAAGGGAGCGGCGTTTTTTTTCAGGCTGGCTGATCGATGCGAAGGGCTCAGCCCTTCTTGCGCGCACCGATGCCGGCAAACTTCTTGTTGAACTTGGCGATCTGGCCGCCCGTGTCGATGATGCGCTGCTGGCCAGTCCAGGCCGGGTGCGACTTCGGATCGATATCCAGGCGCAGCGTCTCGCCCTCGCTGCCCATGCAGGAGCGGGTCTTGAACGTGGTGCCATCCGTCATGATGACGGTGATCTCGTGATAGTCGGGGTGGATATCGGGCTTCATGGCGCAGGTGTTCCAATACGAAATGGAGCAGCCGATGCCGACCGGCCGCACGAAGCGCCGCTTCTAGCCCGCGCAAGCCCCGCAACGCAACAGCGGCGGCCAGATTGACCCCCTTTTCCGCCCATCCTAGACCTTCACCGCGCCGCCGCGAGGAATTGCACGCCGATGAACATCCTCTCCATCCAGTCCTGGGTCGCCTATGGGCATGTCGGCAATGCCTCCGCCGTCTTCCCGCTGCAAAGGCTGGGAGCTGAGGTCTGGGCGGTGAACACCGTGCAGTTCTCCAACCACACCGGCTACGGCACCTGGCGCGGCCAGGTCTTCGGCGCGGAGCTGGTGAGCGACCTGGTGCAGGGAATCGAGGATCGGGGCGCCCTGCCCCGCTGCGATGCCGTCCTCTCCGGCTATATGGGCGACGCCGCCATCGGCCATGCCATCCTGGACGCCGTGCGCCGCGTGAAGACCGCCAACCCGAAGGCGCTCTATTGCTGCGACCCGGTGATTGGCGATGTAGGGCGCGGGGTCTTCGTCCGCCCGGGCATTCCGGAGTTCATGCGGGATTGCGCCGTGCCTGCCGCCGACCTGATCACGCCCAACCAGTTCGAGCTTGAGCACATGACCGGCCTGCCGGTAACGACACTGGCCGAAGCCAAGGCCGCCGTCACGGCCTTGCAGGCCACGGGCCCCCGCGCCGTGCTCGTCACCTCCCTCAAGGTGGCCGAGACGCCCGAGGACCAGATCGAGCTTCTGGCCGCCGAGGGTGGGGAGTTTCACCGCGTCCGCACGCCGATGCTGCCGCTGTCGGTGAATGGGGCTGGCGACGCCATCGCCGCGCTGTTCCTCTTCCACCGGCTGAAGACCGGCTCCGCCGCAGCGGCGGCCGCGGCGGCGGCTTCCTCCATCTATGGGCTTCTGCGCCGCACGGCCGAAGCTGGCTCGCGGGAAATCCTCACCGTGGCGGCGCAGGACGAATTCGTCAGCCCGAGCCGGGTCTTCCTTCCCGAAGCCTGCTGAGGGGCAGGCCGGGCTTTACTCCGCTGTCGCGCCGCTGGCCCGCACCAGCGGCACCCACAGCGCCAGCTCGCTGTCCATGAAGCGGGCGAACTCCTCGGGGCTGCCCTTTTCGATCGGCGGAAGCTCCATCTCCCGCAATTTCCGCGCCGTCTCCGGCTCCATGACCGCCTCCCGCACCGCCGCGTTCATCCGCGCGACGATGGGTGCAGGCGTGCCAGCGGGCGCGAAGACACCGAACCAGGAATAGGCCTTGTAATCCGGCAGCCCCGCTTCCCGGGTGGTCGGCACCTGCGGCATCAGCACCGAATGCTCGTCCGTGGCGATGGCCAGGCAGCGCAGCGCGCCGCTGTTATGGTGCTGGGCGATCAGTGCCGGGGTGTCGAAGCCCATGACGACCTGCCCGGCCAGCAGGTCGTTCAGCATGGGGGCGCTGCCCCGATAGGGCACGTGCTCGGCCTGGCTGCCGATCATGTTCAGGAAGCTGACCGCGGCGATATGCGCTGAGCCGCCCGCCCCACCTGTGCCGTAGCTGTATTTGCCCGGATTGGCCTTCAGCAGTGCCACCAACTCCGCCAGGGTGCTGACGCCCAGGGATGGATGAACGGTGATGCAGATCGGCACCAGCACGGTCGGCGCCACCGCGACGAAATCCTTCACCGGGTCGTAGGGCAGACGTTCGCGATAGAGCCCCACTGCCAGAACATGGCTGGAAATGGTCCCCATGACGAAGACGCTGCCATCGGGCGGGGATTTCGCCACGGCATCCGAGCCAAGCGTACCACCCGCCCCGGCGCGATTCTCGATGACGAGTGACTGGCCCAGAGCCTTGCTGATCCGGGGAGCCAGCAGCCGCGCGGAGACATCCGTGCTGCCACCCGCGGCGAAGGGCACCACCATGCGGACCGGCCGGGTTGGCCACTCCTGCGCTTTGGCCAGAGAGGGCAAGGCGAGCGCAGCTGGCAAGGCCAACGCGGAACGACGCGACACGATCATGGAGCAGTCCGATGCAGCAAATCCGCAAGAATGCTGCGTCGGCTGCCGCCGACGGTCAATTCGGTAAAGGGGCGGCGGCTCGGCCCCTTACCAATCAGGACTGCCAGGCGGGCGGGGCACCCCCGGCGAGCAAATGCAGGTGCTCTGGCGCCACCTTGTAACCGGCGGCCTGCAGCAGCGAGGCGCTCACGCGCGGATCGGCCCACGGCGCGAGAGCCGGAGCCAACCGCACCTTCAGAGGCGGGTTGGACAGCAGATCCCGGGTCAAACGCTGCACTTCACTGGTGCTCATGCGATCACTCCCCCAAAACACGGAGACGACGGCTCGGAATGGCTGTCGTCACTGTGCTGGCTGGAGCTGATCAGGGCAAGAGCGTGTTGTGCCTCGCAGCATGGCGGCGGGGTGGCCGCCGCCATGCCAGCTCGTCAGCCGCGCCGCACGTTGATGGGCAGCGGGATGCCCTTGCGGATATCCACCAGGCCCTTCCGGTAGGCGCTGTCCACAAAGTACTGGCCAAGCGGAATGTAGGGCACGTCCTGGAAGAACTGCGTCTGGATATCCCGCGCGATGCGCTTCTGGGCCTCCAGGTCCGGCGCGTCGAAATATGCGTCGCGCAGCTGCTCCAGCTTCGGCGATTCCGGCCAGCCGAACCAGGCGTTCTGGCCATTGGCGCGCAGCAGCAGGTGGCCGGCGGGCGTGCTGAACTCCATGCCGCTGAACAGCGCGATCAGCGCGTTCCAGCCGCCCTGGGTCGGCGGGTTCTTGTTCTGGCGGCGCTGCAGCAGCGTGCCCCAGTCGGAGGTCGCGTCCTCCGTCTTGAAGCCGAGGCGCTGGAACAGATCGACGCCGACGGACATCAGCGCGTTCTGGTTGGCGACATCGGTGGCATGCAGCGCAACCACCGGCGCCCCCGCCTTGCCGGCAGTGGCAATGGCCGCCTTGGCCGCCTCGACGTCACGCGGGCTGGTCAGGGCCCCGATCCCCGCATCATTCGCCAGCGGGCTGCCGCTCGGGAAGACACCGATACCCTCGCGCCACAGCTTCTGGTCGGTGCCTGAGACCGCCGACATGAAGTCCGACTGCTGCACGGCCTTCAGCACGGCGCGGCGTACCGCCGGGTCATCGAAGGGCGCATGCAGATGGTTCAGCCGGAGATTCGCCAGCGTGCCGCTGCTGTCGATCAACTCCAGCACCACGTCGCGGGACCGCTTGAGGATGGGCGAGAGGTCGGAGGGCACCACCTCCCACCAATCCACCTCACCCGCCTGCATGGCGGCGGCGGAGGTCGCCGGGTCGGGGATGATGCGCCATTCCATCCGCTCGAAATGCGCGAGCTTCGGGCCAGCGGTCATGCTGGGGCGGCCCACCGGCGTCGGCACATACTTGTCGTAGCGGCGATAGATGACCTGGGAACCGGAAACCCGCTCGCCGGCCACCAGCTGGTAGGGGCCGGAACCGACGACCTCGGTAAAGGGCTTGGTCGGATCGACGTTCGCAAACCGCTCCGGATAGATGAAGCAGGGGTAGGAGGACGCCTTGCCCAGCGCATCCAGCATCAGGCCGAAGGGGCGGTTCAGGCGGATCTCGAACCGCCGGTCGTCCAGCGCACGGATTTCGTCCACCCGCGGCGCCAGGGTCTGGCCATGGGTATCGCGCGGCATCCAGCGCTTGATGGACGCCACGGCATCGACGGCGCGGATCTTTTCGCCGTCGTGGAAGGTCGGGCCGTCACGCAGGGTGAAGACCCAGCGCTTGCCGTCATTCTCGACGACATGCCCCTCCGCGAGCTGCGGATGCGGCGTGAAGTTCTCGTCCACGCCGTACAGCGTGTCCCAGCACATATGGCCGTGGTTACGAGTCGGGTAGGCGGTGGTCGCGAGCGGATCGAGGATGGTCACATCCGCCTGCGGGATGAAGCGCAGCGTATGGGCGGCGGCGCCCTGCGCCAAAGCCGGGCGCGCGAAGGAGAAGCCAGACACGGCCGGCAGGGCGGCGGCGCCAGCGAGGAAATGACGTCTCTTCATCGTTGTTCCCCGGTTTCACAAATCTGTCAGACGCTGCTTATCATTACATTGGCCCAGGCAAAAGCGCCGGACAGTAGGGAAACAGATGGGGCGCCGGCGCGCCGCTTCCACTCAGGCCGCGCGCAAACCTCCGAGCAGCCCCTGCAAGGCCCGCCGCAGCTCCCCGCTGTGACGCGCCAGTTCGTTGCCCAGGTCATGCAGTCCGCTGGCGGAGGACGTCGCTTCCGCCGTCGCGTGGCTGACAGCCTGTACCTCGGCCGTGACGCGATCCGTCCCGGCGGCCGCCTCCTGGACATTGCGGGCGATTTCCCGCGTCGCGGCGCCCTGCTCCTCCACGGCGGCGGCAATGCTACCCGCAATGGCATCGACCTCGCCGATCACGCCAGCAATGCCGCCGATCGCCTCGGCCGCATCCCGCGCGGCGGCCTGCATGGCGGCGATCTGGCTGCTGATCTCATCCGTCGCCTTCGCCGTCTGGCTGGCGAGGGACTTCACTTCACTGGCCACCACGGCGAAGCCCTTGCCCGCCTCCCCTGCCCGCGCGGCCTCGATGGTAGCGTTCAAGGCCAGCAGATTGGTCTGCCCGGCAATATCGCCAATGAGCCGCACCACATCCCCAATGCGCTGAGACGTATCGGAAAGCCCCTGCACTGTCCTGTCGGCCGCCTGGCTGCG
Organism: Acetobacteraceae bacterium AT-5844; assembly: GCA_000245075.1. Lineage (GTDB taxonomy): Bacteria > Pseudomonadota > Alphaproteobacteria > Acetobacterales > Acetobacteraceae > Pseudoroseomonas. The sequence continues at coordinate 30,462 of JH600004.1, read as the reverse complement.
CTCCAGCGCGCGCCGCGCCACATCGGCCGAATCGGCGACCTGGCGGGTGATCTCGGCGATCGCCGCCGAGAGCTGCTCCGCCGCCGCGGCGACGGTCTGCACATTCCCGGATGCCTCCAGCGCGCCCTGCGCCGCGCCTTCCCCACGCTCACCGGCCGTGGCGATGTTATCCACCACGCCTTTCGCACGCTCCTGCAACTGGGCGGCACTGCGCGAGAGCTCCTCGCCAACGGCGCCGATCGAGCGCTCCACCTGCCCTGCCAGGGCCAACGTGGCCTCCCGCCGCTCCTGTTCCGCCGCCTGCCGCGCCTCCGCCTGCGCGGCACGCAGCCGGTCGGCTTCCACCGTGCCCTGGCGAAGCACCTCCATCGCCTGCGCGACCTCGCCGATCTCATCCTTCCGGCCCTGGCCGGGCACAGCGGTTCCCGTCTGCCCTCCCGCCAGGGCCCGGGCCGCCTTGGCCAGGGCCTGCAAGGGATTCGCCAGGCGGCCCGCCATCAGCCAGCCTGCCAGCAAGGCCGCGACCGCCGCAGCCAGGGCCGCCAGAATGGCTTCGTTGGCCGCCGTATCCGCCATGGCGGCGCGGGCCTCCACATCGATGCCGATCTCGATGACGCCCATCACCCTGCCGTCGATGTCCTGCAACGGCTCCGCCGCAGCAATGGCACGGCGGCCGCCTAGCCGAACATCGTCAAGCAACGCTTCCCGCGAGGCTGCCGCCAGCCGATCGGCGGCCAACAGCGGCCGCCCTTGCTGGGTGGAGCCGATCGAGACGAGGGAATCGCCCTGGCGCTGAAAAAAGGTGACGTCGGCGCTGCTGGCCTCCTTCACCCGCGCCGCGAGCTTGTCGCCGATGGCGAGGCCAAGATCGATCACCGCCCCCACCGTGCCATCGGGCCGCCGGATCGGCGCGCTGGCGAAGACGCTGATATTGTCCCGCCCCGGCTCCAGCCCCACCACGACCTGCCCGGTGCGGTAGGCTTCCCGCACCGTGGTGCGGCGGCTGGCATACTCGTCTCCCCGCGCAGCCGGGTCATGCGACCGCAGCAGCACCACGCCGGGCGCGGTGGAGGTGGTGAGGATGATGCGGCCGAATTGCTGCCGCATGGCCTCATAGACCGGCGCGAGCTGAGCCTGGAGGGCGGCATGGTCCCCGCCCAGCGCAGTGGCCGCCACCTGCGGCGTGCGCGCCAGCGCCACCGCGAGGCTGGAGGCGAGGCGCTCTTCCTCCTCCAGCGCCGTATGCACGGCCGCGCGGCGCTGACCGACCTCCCGCTCCGCCTCCTGACGGGCCGCACTGCCCTGCTGCACCATGTTGAGCCCATAAAGCAGCGCCGAGGCGCCGAGGCTGGCCGCAAGAATAGCAAGGGTAATCCGCGTTCTGACGGAATCCAGCGCACGCGCCATGGTCTTCTCTCGCTTTGCTTGACGTTGCCGTCATGCTGGCGAGGAAAAGTTACGGCTCCCTTGCTGCGCGCCTTCTTTCAGGCGTCAGAGGCGCGGGTCGCCCGCGTCGGGGTTCCAGCCGCCGGACCGATCCAGCGCCGCACTGACTTCAGCCAGTTGCCCGGTGGCGATGGCGGCCTGCGGGAAGGGTTCGGGCGCGCGGAGCCGTTGCAGGCTGCGCTCAGGCCCGGCGGGGAAGATCTCAGCCGGGAATTGCGGCGTGCGGCCTTCCTCCAGCGCCTGCGCGATGTCAGTCAGGGCGCGGGTGGCCAGCGCTGGCGGCGTATCCTCCACCATGCCCAGCGCCTGACGCGTCTCCAGCGCTGCCGCCCGCATGGACATGCCGAGGCCGACAGGCAGGGCGCGGTAGCGCGGGTCCGTGGAGATCACCGCCGTCAGCCATTCCAGCCGGGCGATGGCTCCCGCCGTCTCCGCCGGACGGCCCCGCAGCCCCACGCCCTGGTTGCTGAAATCATTGGCCGCCAGGCGGATGGCCGCGCGCATGGGATCCTGCCCCGGCGGCAGCAATTCCACGGGCACCGGCTGCGTCACCCGGGGCGCACGGAGCTCGGCGCAGCCTGTGGCCACGAAGGCAGTCAGCGCCAGCACGGCGGGGGCCAGGGCAGGCAAGCGGATCAGGCGCATGAGGGCTGGAACTCCGGAGGTCAGTGGTCAGTCGGATGCAGGGTGCGCACGCAGCCGCTTCAGAGGTCGGGAAACTCCGGCGGACCGAACTCCATCTGCTGCCGAGCCGTGGCGGTCGCGGCATTGGCCTGCGGCATGCGCGGCATGTCGGAGAGGCGGCGGAGCGTCTCCGCGGGGCCGGCGGTGAAGATGGCGCTTTGCGAAAGGTCCGGAGGCGTTGCCAGCAGGGCATTGATCACTGCCTGTGGCGGCGCATCCTGCGGAATACCGAGATAGCGCCGCGCCTCGAACCGCCCGGTCTCGAGTGCCGGAGCAACGATGCCGGTGAAGTCGATCGTCGTGCGCCCCGCACCAATCTCGGTCGTGATGAATTCGAGCTGCGCCACGGCGATAGCGGCGTCCTGCGGCTTGCCTCTCATCGCCTCGGGATAGGCGAAGGCATCGGCGGCGCCACGGATCGCGGCGCGCATGGGGTCGGCATCCAGGCGGGTGGCGGCGGGCGTCAGCGCCGTCGGCGGCGGCAAGGGCGCGGTGCAGCCGGCCAAGGCCACCGCCAGCGGCGCCGCCAGGAAAACTGCCATCCGCCAGCGCCCACGCATCAGACTGCCTCTCTCATAGCCGTGGCCAGGGAGTCACGGTGCCGTTTCCCCAACGCCGCGTAATGGCTGGCGTTGCGGTGCCAGCCGGCCAGTTCCTCGGCACTCATCACCCGCACAAGGCGAGCCGGCGAGCCGAGCCACAATTCATGAGGGCCGATGCGCTTGCCCGGCGGCAGCAGGCCCCCCGCACCCAGCATGCCGCCTTCCTCGATGACGGCGCCATCGAGCACGGTGGCCCCCATGCCCACCACCGAATGGTTCTTCAGCGTGCAGGCATGGATGATGCAGGCGTGGCCGACGGTAACATCGTCACCGATCAGCGCCGGCAACTTGCCGCGCGCCACATGGACGATGGTGCCATCCTGAATGTTGCTGCGGGCACCGACCCGAATGGGAAAGGTGTCGCCCCGCAGCACGCAATTGTACCAGACACTGGAATCAGGACCGAGTTCGACATCGCCGATGACCGCCGCCGTGGGAGCCACGAAGGCGGTGGGGTCGATGACGGGCAGCTTGCCCTCGAACGGATAGAGCGGGGGCATGGGCTTTGCTCGGTCCTTCAGCTGTCAGACGGTTTCGGCCTGCCGGGCGGAGACATCCACCCCCAGCATCAGCCCGATATTCTGGACGGCGGCGCCCGAGGCACCCTTGCCCAGATTGTCCAGCCGCGCCACCAGCACCGCCTGCCCGCGCGCCGCGTTGCCGTAGACGCGCAGCTCCAGCATGTTGGTGTCGTTCAGCGCCTCGGGCTCCAGCTTGGCATCGCTGGTGGGCGGCAGAACCTTCACATATTCGGAACCGGCGTAATAAGCGGCCAGCGCCTCATGCAGCGCCTCCGGCCCCGGCTTGCCGTTCAGCAGGTCCAGATGCAGCGGAATGGAGACGAGCATGCCCTGCCGGTAGTCCCCGACGCTGGGGACGAAGATGGGCCGGCGGGTCAGCTTGGAATAGGTCTGCAGCTCCGGCACATGCTTGTGCTCCAGGCCGAGGCCATAAAGTTCGAAGGCCGGGTGCTCGCCCTGCTCGAAGGTTTCGATCATCGCCTTGCCGCCGCCGGAATAGCCGGAGACCGCATTGACGGTGACGGGGTAGTCCGCAGGCAGCAGGCCGGCTTCCACCAACGGGCGCAGCAGCAGGATGCCGCCAGAGGGATAGCAGCCCGGATTCGCTACCCGTGCCGCGGCGGCGATCTTCTCCGCCTGGCCCGGAGCCAGTTCCGCCACGCCGTAGACCCAGTCCGGATGCACGCGGTGGGCGGTGGAGGCATCGAGCAGCTTCGGTGCCTTGTCGCCCAGGCTCGCGGCCATGGCCGCGCTTTCCTTGGAGGCGGCGTCCGGCAGGCAGAGGACGACCAGATCGACCTCGGCCATCAGGGCCCGCTTGGCCTCGGGGTCCTTGCGGCGCTCGGGATCGATGGAGCGCAAGGCGATGCCGGGAACGGCCGCCAGACGGTCACGGATGCCAAGCCCGGTGGTACCGGCTTCGCCGTCGATGAAGATCGTAGGAATCGCGCCCTTGGCCATCTGGCCCTCCTGTCGGGGGTATAATCTAGCACAAAACCCAAAACAGAAAGGGCGGGTCCCTGCGGACCCGCCCTTTCCGATGATACAGCCTGTGTCGGCACAGGCCGGCGCGAACGCCGGCCCGCCAGCGTCAGCGCTTGCTGAACTGGAAGGAACGTCGTGCCTTCGCCTTGCCGTACTTCTTGCGCTCGACCACGCGGGGGTCACGCGTCAGGAAGCCGGCCTTCTTCAGGATGCCGCGCAGACCGGGCTCGAAGTTCACCAGGGCGCGGGACAGGCCATGGCGCACCGCGCCAGCCTGGCCGGAGAGGCCGCCACCGGTGACGGTGCAGTACACATCGAACTGCTGGTAGCGGTCGGCAACCAGGAAGGGCTGGGCGATCAGCATCCGCAGCACGGGGCGGGCGAAGTACTGGCCCTGCTTCTTGCCGTTGATGATGATCTCGCCCTTGCCCGGCTTCACCCACACGCGGGCGACGGCGTTCTTGCGGCGGCCCGTGCCGTAGGCGCGGCCGAACTGGTCCTTCTTCGGCTCGCGGGCCACGGCGGCCTCGCCAGCGGCCGGGGTGCCGGCAACCAGGTTCTTCAGTTCGGAGAGGGAGGTGGCAGTCGTCTGCTCGCTCATGGCCTCAGCCCACCTTGTTCTTGCGGTTGAGGGCGGCGACGTCCAGCGTGCTCGGCTGCGCGCCGGCATGCGGGTGCTCGGCACCGGCATAGACGTGCAGGTTCTTCATCTGGCGACGGCCAAGCGGGCCGCGCGTGATCATGCGCTCAACGGCCTTCTCGATAACGCGCTCGGGGAAGCGGCTCTCCAGGCGCTCACGCACGGTGCGCTCCTTGATGCCACCCGGGTAGCCAGTGTGCCAGTAGAAGACGGACTGGTCGGCCTTGTTGCCGGTCACGCGCACCTTCTCGGCGTTCACGATCACGACGTGGTCGCCGCAATCGACATGCGGCGTGAACTGCGGCTTGTGCTTGCCGCGGAGGCGGTTGGCCACGAGCGCCGCGAGACGGCCGAGCACCAGGCCCTCCGCGTCGATCAGCACCCAGTCCTTCTTGACCTCCGCCGGCTTCAGCGAGCGGGTCTGCGTGGAGAGCATGATAATCCAGTTGCGTTACTGCGAGTGGGGCCGGGGTATCGCTTCCAGGGCGCCAGGAGTCAAGGAAAAGATTGTGGTAACATGATACCACACACCTTTGCACCCGCCCCGCGACCCTGCCATAGGGCCTGCCGAGCCGGATGTTTGGAGGATTTGGCCGCGTGACTTCCGCCCCCCTCGCCCAGCAGCCCATAGCGGTGCTGGGTGCCTCTGGCCGCTCCGGCGCCGCCCTGTGCCGGGTGCTGGCGCAGGAAGGCATGCCCTTCATCCCCGTGGTGCGCGGCCCGGCACGGTGGGCAGCGACCGGCCTGCCCGGCACGGCCCGCGTGGCGGATCTGCGGGATGCCGCCGCGCTGCGCAAGGCATTGGAGGGCGCCGGGCGTGTCGTCTCCTGCGCTCATGCGCGCCACGCCCCCGCCATTCTGGCCGCCGCCCCGGAGGACGCGCGAATCGTCCTGATGGGCAGCACGCGCCGCTACTCCCTCTGGGCCGACGACCATGGGGATGGCGTTCGCGCCGGCGAGGCCGCCCTCCTGGCCAGCGGCCGGCGCGGCGTGATCCTGCACCCCACCATGATCTATGGCGCCCAGGGGGAGGATAATGTGCAGCGTCTGGCAGCCCTGATGCGGCGCCTGCCTGTCGCACCGCTGCCGGGTGGCGGGCAATCGCTGGTGCAGCCCATCCATCAGAGCGATGTCACTGCAAGCCTGGTCGCCGCCCTGAACCGTGAGTGGAACAGCCCCCAGGCCATCGTCATCGCCGGGCCGCAACCGCTGCGCTACGCCGAATTCCTCCGCGCGGTGTGCCGGGCGGCGGGTGTGCGCCCCCCACGCGTCCTGCCGGTGCCGCTGGCACCCTTGCTCGCGCTGGCTCCCCTCACCCGCGTCCTGCCGGGCCTGCCGACGGTGCGGGTGGCCGAGCTGCGCCGCCTCACGGAGGACAAGGCCTTCGACATCGGCCCCATGCGGGCGGAGCTGGGCATCGAACCGATCACGCTGGAAGACGGGCTGGCGCGTACCTTCGCGGCAGGCTGAGCAGCCCGCCAGGATTCTGAGCCAGTCTCTCAGCCGTGCTGCCGGCGGTCGCGCACCCGCGTGGCGAAGATGGCCGGCAGCGCCAGCACCAGCAACATCGCCGCTGCCGCCATCAGCAGCCAGCCACCGACCTCCCGGTAGGCGAGGACGCCGAGAATGCCGCCGGCCAGGAAGCACAGCACCGTCTCGGCATGCAGCCGCAGCTTCTCGCGGTTGAACTCCTCCACGTCCCTGCGGCGCCGGTGCCAGGCATTGTCCAGCAGGTTGCCCAGCTCGATGCCGATATCCGTCACCATGCCGGTGACATGGGTGGTGCGCACGCGGGCATTGGAAAGCCGCGTGACCACCGCATTCTGCAGCCCCATCAGGAATGCCAGGCCGAAGACGAGCAGGGGCCCGCGCCCCCCGCCGGTGAGCCACAGATCTACCATGGCCAGCCCCGCCAGTAGCACTGCCTCGGCCAGGATGCTGTAGGCGTAGATGCCGGCCAGCCCACGCCGCCGCCCCGCATTGATCAGCAGGGCGGAAATGGCGGCACCCAGGATGAAGGTGCAGACGATGGCCAGGAACAGCAGCCCGGTGCTGAAATCGGCGAGCGCCACATGGTCCGCCAGGGCGGAGACGTTTCCGGTCATGTTCGAGGAATAGAGCCCGACGGCGTAGAAGCCCGCCGCGTTCAGCCCGCCCGCGATGCCCGCCAGCCACCAGGCGAGGTGGCGATCCACCGCCAGGCTGCGCTCATCTCCCTGACGAACCAGCATCGGCAATTCCCCTTCCCCGCCACCATAAGCCCCGCTTTGGTGCCCGTCAGCACCCACTGGCCGTATCAGGCGTACAGGCGTAGGCTTCTCCGTAACGAATAAGAATACGGAGGAGGTCCATGCCATGAGCAGCCTGCCCGAAAATGCGGATTACGTTGTCGTCGGCGCCGGCTCCGCCGGCTGTGCCGTGGCGGCGCGGCTGTCGGAAGACCCATCGGTGCGCGTGGTGCTGCTGGAAGCCGGCGGTCCTGCGCGGAACCCGTGGCTGCACGTGCCGATCGGCTACGCCAAGACGATGTACCACCCCACCCTCTCCTGGAACCTGAGCACCGAGCCGGAACCGGAGCTGTATGGCCGCCGCATCACCTGGCCGCGCGGGCGGGTGCTGGGCGGTTCATCGGCCATCAACGGGCTGCTCTATGTGCGCGGGCAGCATGAGGATTTCGACCACTGGCGGCAGCTTGGTTGCACCGGCTGGTCGTTCGAGGATGTGCTGCCCTTCTTCCGCAAGGCGGAGGACCAGCAGCGCGGCGCCGATGAATGGCACGGCACCGGCGGGCCGCTGGCCGTGAGCGATCTGGGCATGAAGAGCGCCCTGACAGAGGCCTTCATCGCCGCCGGCCAGGAAATCGGCCTGCCACGCAACGAGGATTTTAACGGCGCCACCCAGGAGGGCGTCGGCCCCTTCCAGGTGACGGCGCGGGGCGGCTGGCGTTGCAGCGCCGCCACGGCCTACCTCAAGCCTGCCCGTAACCGGCCCAACCTGATCGTCATCACGAACGCCTCCGCCGAGCGCATCCTCCTGGAGGGGCGGCGCGCCACCGGCATCCGGTTTCGCCAGGGCCATGTGGTGCACACCATCCGCGCCAGCCGGGAAGTGATCCTCAGCAGCGGCGCCATCGCCTCTCCCCGCCTCATGCTCCTCTCCGGCATCGGCCCGGCGGAGGAATTGCAGGCGCATGGCATCGAGCCGGTACACGACCTGCCGGAGGTCGGGCGTAACCTGCAGGACCATTTCCAGGCCCGCATGGTGTTCCGCTGTTCCCGCCGCGTCACACTGAACGACCATATGGCGAGCCTGCTCGGCCGCCTCGGCATCGGCGCGCAATTCGCCTTCAACCGCAGCGGGCCGCTGACCATTAGCGCGGGGGTGGCGGGGCTGTTCGCGCGCGTATTGCCGGAAAGCGCGACGCCCGACATCCAGTTCCACTTCATCCCCTTTTCCGCCGACAAGCCTGGTGGCGGGCTGCATGTCTTTTCCGGCTTCACCATCAGCGTCTGCCAGCTGCGGCCAGAGAGCCGGGGCAGCATCACCCTGGCCGGGGCGGACCCGGCCCTGCCCGCCCTGATCCACGCCAACTACATCAGTACCGAGACCGATCGGCGCTGCATGGTGGAAGGGCTGAAGCTGATTCGCCGCGTGGCGGAAACCAGCGCCCTGCGGGAATGGATCGCCGCAGAATATCTCCCCGGCCCGGACTGCCAGGACGATGAGGGGCTGCTGGAACATGCCCGCCGTGCCGGCACCACCATTTTCCACCCCACCAGCACCTGCCGCATGGGCAACGACGCGGGCGCCGTGGTGGACCCTGCGCTGCGGGTGAATGGAATCGAGGGACTGCGGGTGGCGGATGCGTCCATCATGCCCACCGTCGTCTCCGGCAATACCAACGCCGCCTGCATCATGATCGGCGAGAAGGCCGCAGACCTGATCCGCCAGACCGCCGCCACCCAGCAGGCGGCCTGACCACCACCACCAAGGGAGTTGCTCCGTGATCCATGTCATCGCCGTCATCACCACCAAGCCCGGCAAGCGGGAGGAGGTGTTGAAGCTGTTCCGCGCCAACATTCCCAATGTGCTGGCCGAGGATGGCTGCATCGAATACGTGCCGGTGGTCGATGTGCCGGGCTTCGGCGGTGCCCAGGCGCCGCTGGGCGAGGATAGTTTCATCGTCGTCGAGAAGTGGGCGAGCCCGGAGGCGCTGAAGGCCCATGCCGCGGCGCCGCACATGAAGGCCTATGGCGAGGCATCCGGCCCCCTGGTGGCGAACCGCGCCATCCACGTGCTGAACCCGGCGGCATGATGATGGCCGATGCCGTCGCCGCCCGGGTCGCGAAGCTGCTGATCGAAAAGCGGCAGACGCTGGCCGTGGCGGAATCGGCGGCCGGCGGGCTGGTGGCCTCGCGCCTGCTGGCGGTGCCGGGTGCATCGGCCTTCTTCCTGGGCGGCGGCGTCATCTACACCGCCGCCGCGCGGCAGGCGCTGCTGGGCATCACGCCCGCCGATATGGAGGGCATGCGCCCATCCACCGAGGGCTATGCCCGGTTGCTCGCCGAGCGCTGCCGGCAACGCCTGGGCGCGGATTGGGCGCTGGCGGAGAGCGGGGCCGCTGGCCCCACTGGCAATCGCTATGGCGACCCCGCCGGGCATGCCTGCCTGGCGGTGAGCGGCCCCGTTGCCCTGGTGCGAACCCTGGAAACCGCCTCGCCTGACCGGGCGGCGAATATGGAAGCCTCCGCCAGTGCCGCGTTGCTGCTGTTGGAGCAGGCGCTTGGCGGCAGCCCTTAGGGCCGTACTTCCTGGTAGCCATCCGGCACGCGGAAGCGGGCCGGGTCGGCGCGGGTAAAGGAAATCTCCTTCGCTTCCAGCCGCGCCTCGCCATCCGGCCGCCGCTGCACCATCCGCACCAGCACATTGTCTGCCGTGATGCAGAGCGTGGCGTTGAGCTGCACGCTTTCCACCCGCCACTCCATGCAGGGCTGCCCGGCGACGCGACCGGTTCCTGCCCGGGTCAGGCGTGCATCCGGTGGCAGGCTCAGCGGGTCCGGCGCGCCGCTTCTCTCGGGCTGAGTGAGATATCGGCGGGTGCGGTCCACGACCATGTAGGACTTGCCACCCGCGAAATCGATCAGCATCCAGCCCGGCTCGCCCTGTGTGGTCATGCGCAGGCGCTTATTGGCGGCGTCCCAGCTCTGAGTCATGAAGACCTGGGACCCGCCATTGAGGGTGTAGCTCACCGAAACGTCCCGGCTGGGCCGCAGGTCTCGCGGCGCCTGTTGCGCGAGCGCCGGCATGCTGAACAGCGCCGCCAGCAGGATGGGCGACGAAATGGCATGCCGCATGATGCGTTCTCTCCTCCGTTCCGGCCTCTATCGAAGCCCGGCCGGTGGGGGCGTGCAAGACCATGACGGCGACGTAACAGGCCTTAGAGCCCGTTTGAGAACTCTGGCGGCTGAGGGCGCGGCCGGGATTTTCGTGGCAGCGCGGAGGTGGCGCAGGCCCAATGCAGGGACATTGGGCCAAGCCGCCGACAAAGCTGGCGCGGAAAAGACCGCCGCGACCGACCCGCCAGAGTTCTCAAAGGGGCTCTTAGCTGCAGCGTGACCAGAGGCCCTTGTCCATGTGGAAGTGGTTGGCGTGAGCGGCGTTATAGTCTGGCCCGAGCACGACGCTGAAGTAGCGGCAGGCGCCGTCCCGCACATCCCGCAGGAATGCGCCCGGAGCGCCGGTGGAATCCCAGTCCCGCACCAAGTTGATGTCGCGCCCATTGGCTAGGGTGAAGCCGGCGATATCGATGGCATTGGCCGTGGCGTGCTGGCTGCGGCGCCCCTGCTCGCGATGATAGACATTGCGGCAGTTATAGGTACCGAGATGCTGCACACGGGAAACGCGGCTGTTGAAATGTTCCTCCGCCGCCGGTTGCAGCGCATGCCGCTCGAACATCAGCCAGGCAGCGGCGACGGGGCAGGTCACCATGGGCCGCGCCGGGCTGAGCACCGCGCTCTCCCCCTCCAGCCGCATGGTGTCCACCAACGGGCAGCCGGTATCCGAGGGCCGGTCCGGCAGGCGCTGGGGGGAGAGGCCTGAGGCCTCGAAGGCCGCGAAGCAGCTTTCCGGCTGCACCCGCATGCGGGCCAGCTTCCAGCGCGTCATCAGGTTGGGCTCGGCGCGAAAATCCAGCGGCGCGCGGGGGTCCCACTCTGGTGGAAGGCGCACGAAGCCAGCGAAGTAGCCGCCCACCAGCGCGAGCGGCGCCAGCAGGAGCAGGGTCAGCAGGATGCGGCGGATCATTACGAAACAGATAGGCCCGCGCCGCCAGGGCGGCATCCCCGCTGCCACACTTTGTCACGTCACGCTCTTGCCAGCGGCGCCCGGGCGCACAAGCATGACAGGACGAATTTGCAGGATACCCCGCCCATGCCCGTTCTGAACCGCATTGCCGACTTCCACGAGGAAATGACCGGCTGGCGCCGCGATTTCCACCAGCACCCGGAGCTGGCCTTCGAGGAAGTGCGCACCGCCGCCAAGGTGGCGGAGAAGCTGCGCGAGTTCGGCGTGGACGAGGTGATCACCGGCGTGGCCAAGACGGGCGTCATCGGCGTCATCAAGGGCGCGGCGCCGGGCCCGGGCATCGGCCTGCGCGCGGATATGGACGCCCTGCCGATCTTCGAGGAATCCGGCGTGCCCTACGCCTCCCTCACCCCGGGCAAGATGCATGCCTGCGGCCATGAC
>JH600004.1:0-18821 GCA_000245075.1 Acetobacteraceae bacterium AT-5844 | reverse complement strand
TGACGGCCACACCACCATGCTGCTGGGCGCGGCCAAATACCTCGCCGAGACCCGCAACTTCGCCGGCACCGTCTATCTGCTGTTCCAGCCGGCCGAGGAGAATCTCGGCGGCGCCGCGGTGATGGTAAAGGAAGGGATCTTCGAGCGCTTCCCGATGGAGCGCGTCTTCGGCATCCATAACTGGCCGAACCTGCCGGCCGGCGAGTTCCACTGGCGCGTGGGCCCCGTGATGGCGGCTGTCGCGAATATCGACATCACCATCACCGGCAAGGGCGCGCATGGCGCCATGCCCCATAATGGCAACGACCCCATCGTCATCGCGGCGCAGATCGTCTCCGCCCTCCAGAGTATCGTTGCGCGGAATGTGGAGCCGATCGAATCCGGCGTCGTCACCATCGGCCACATCCAGGGCGGGCACATCCACAACGTGATCCCGGAGACGGTGCTGCTGCGCGGCACGGCGCGCTGGTTCAAGCCGGAAGTGGGCGACCTGCTGGAGCAGAAGGTGCGCGATATCGCGACCGGCATCGCCTCCGCTTTCGGCGCCAAGGCGGATGTGCAGTTCGCCCGCATGTATCCCGCCACGGTCAACGAGGAATCCTCGACGCAGCTGGCGAAGCGTGCCGCCGCCGCCGTCTCCGGCGAGGCGCGCGTGAAGGAACTCGACAAGCCGACCATGGGCGGCGAGGATTTCTCCTTCATGCTGAACGAGAAGCCCGGTTCCTACCTGATGCTGGGGGCGGGCCGCACGGGCAACGACCCCAACGTCCATCATCCGCGCTACGATTTCAACGACGAGATCCTGCCTGTCGGCGCCAGCTACTTCGCCACGCTGGTGGAGCAGCTTCTGCCGCGCTGAAGGTGGGGAGACAGGCGCGGAGAACACGCCCATAGTCATGCGCGGATACAGGGAAGGTTCCGCGTATGACTGCCCCACTTCGCCTTGCGTTGACCGGTGACAGCATTCTGCAGCGGCGTCTGCTGAGCCGGCAGGACCCACAGGTCTCTCCGCTCTTCGACATGATCCGCGGTGCGGATCTGGCGTTTACCAACCTCGAAGTTCTGGCCAACGACTTCAAAGGCGACCCGGCGCTGGAAAGCGGCGGGTCCCATTTCGGCGCGCCGGCCTGGGTGCTGGATGAGTTGACCGAAGGTGGCTTCAACCTCTTCGCCACCGCCACGAACCATTGCCTCGACTACAGCATCTCCGGCCTGCTGCACTCCATGGCAGCGCTGGACGCGCGTGGGCTGACGCATGCCGGCTGCGGCCTCAACCTGGAGGATGCGCGCCGCCCCGCCTATCGCGAGCACCCCAATGGCACGGTGGCGCTGCTTTCATGCAGCGCAACATTCGCCAAGGGCCAGGAAGCCAGCGCGCAGCGTCCGGATATGCCGGGCCGCCCCGGCCTGAACCCTCTGCGCTACGACACCATGCATGAGGTGACGCCCGAACAGCTCAAGGTGCTGAAGGAGATCGCCCTCGGCCTCGGCATCGAGCAGTTCCGCCAGTTCAAGATCCAGCTCGGCTTCGGGCACCCGCCGGCGGACCCGGAGGTCTTCCCCTTCGACACCATGAATTTCCGCGCCGCCGAGAAGACCGCGCTGAAAACCACTCCGAATGCGAAGGATGTCGCCGGCATCGCCCGCTGGGTGCGGGAGGCGCGCGGCGTATCGGACATCGTGCTCGTCAGCCTGCATGCGCATGAGCAGGATGGGGACAAGGAAATTCCCGCCGCCTTCATCCCCACCTTCGCGCGCCAGATGATCGACGAAGGCGCGGATCTGGTGGTCGGCCATGGCCCGCACCTGCTGCGCGGCATGGAAATCTACAAGGGCAAGCCGATCTTCTACAGCCTTGGCAATTTCATCGGGCAGAACGAGCTGGTGCCGCGCCTGCCCTCCGATTCCTACGAACGCTTCAAGGCAGACCCGGACCTCACCCCTGGCATGGTCTACCGCCTGCGCACGGCCGATGACACCAAGGGCTTCCCATCCGAGAAAAAGTTCTGGGAAACCGTCGTGCCCTTCTGCACCTTCGCCGATGGCAAGCTGACGGGCATCGAAATCCATCCTGTCAGCCTTGGCCATGGCGAATCCCGCCATCGCCGGGGGCGCCCGCGCCTCGTTGAAGGTGAGGATGCGGCACGTATCCTGTCGCGCTTCGCCAAGCTGTCGGCGCCCTATGGAACGGAGCTCGCTGTGCGAGACAATACCGGCTTCGTTTCTCTCTAAGATTGACGAACCGCCCGGGGATGGGCGGAATAGGCTCATCCTCACAAGAAAAAGATCAACTCACGGCTTCGTCTTCCTGCTTCCCCCAGGACCTGGGAGTAAACTGATGCCTCTCGCCTCCTTCCCACTGCGCCGCCGCAGCTTCCTGGCTGCTGGCGCCGCCACCCTGGCCGCACCACGGCTCGGCCATGCCCAGGGCGGCAATGTGCTGCGCTTCGTGCCGCAGGCCGACCTTGCGGTGCTGGACCCGATCTTCACCACCGCCGCCGTCACCACGAACCACTCCTTCATGGTGTTCGATACTCTTTACGGGCTCGACGCCAACTACCAGCCACACCCGCAGATGGTGGCGGGCCACGAGGTGTCGGAGGATGGCAAGACCTGGGTGCTCACCCTGCGTGACGGGCTGAAGTTCCACGATGGCGAGCCGGTTCTGGCCAAGGACGCCGTGGCCAGCATCCGCCGCTGGGGCTCGCGCGACATGTACGGGCTGGAGGTCGTGGGCGTCGCCGACGAAATCGTCGCGCTGGATGACAAGCGCCTGCGCTTCCGCTTCAAGCGCCCCTTCCCCACCCTGCCCAACGCACTTGGCAAGGTCGGCGCCTCCATCCCCATCATCATGCCGGAGCGGCTCGCCGCCACGCCCGCCACGCAGCAGGTGACGGAAATGGTCGGCAGCGGGCCGTATAAATTCGTGGCCAGCGAGCGGCTGGCCGGCGCCCGCGTCGTCTATGCCCGCAACGAGGCCTATGTGCCCCGCCCCGACGGCACCTCCAGCCGCACCGCCGGCCCGAAGCGCGCCTTCTTCGACCGCGTCGAGTGGCTGATCATCCCCGACCAGTCCACCGCCGCCGCCGCTGTGATGAATGGCGAGGTGGATTGGGTGGAGAACACCAACAGCGACATCGCGCCGATGCTGAACCGCAGCCGTCAGGTGAAGGTCGCTTATGGCGAGGATTTCTACAGCACCATCCTCCGCTTCAACACGCTGCACCCGCCCTTCAACAATCCGGCGATCCGCCGCGCCATCCTGGGTGGCATTGACCAGGAAGCCTTCATGCAGGCCGCCTATGGCACCGATCCGGAAGGCTGGAAGGCGCATGTCGGCTGCTTCAGCTCGGATTCGCCCCTGGCCAACGACGCCGGGCTGGAGGTCATGGGCAAATCAGACGTGGCCAAGGTGAAGAGCGACCTCGCCGCCGCCGGCTATAATGGCGAGCGTGTGGCCATGTTGCAGGCCGAGGACTACCCCACTCTGCGCGCCCTGGCCGAAGTGGCTGGCCACCTGATGCGCGAGGCGGGCATGAATGTCGATGTGCAGGCGGGTGACTGGGGCACCGTCAGCCAGCGCCGTTCCTCCCGCGAACCCGTGGAGAAGGGCGGCTGGAGCGCCTTCTGCACCGGCCTTTCCAGCACCATCGACCCAGCGGGGCATCTCGCCCTGCGCACCAACGGCCCGCGCGCCTGGTTCGGCTGGCCGTCCAATGAGAAGATCGAGGCGCTGCGGCAGGACTGGTTCGCCGCGCCCGACCTGGAAGCGCAAAAGCAGGTGGCGCGCGCCATGCAGGTGGAAGTCATGCAGGACGTTCCCTATGTGCCGCTGGGCGAGTACAGGACCCTGCGGGCCTTCCGCGCCAACCTGCAGGACATGCCGGTGGGGCAGGCCTTCTTCTGGAATTTGAAGCGAGCCTGACCTGCATGTGTGGACGGTACTTCCTGCAACGCGACCCGGCCGCACTGGCCGACTACATCGAAACGCAAGGCGTACCGCCCAACCAGCCCGCCACCTGGAACATGGCCCCGACGCAGGACGCCCTGGTCGTCCGGCGCAACCCGCAGGATGGCACGCGGCATCTGGGCGTGCTGCGCTGGGGGCTGGTGCCGCGCTGGGCGAAGGACACCACCGGCGCGGCGAAGCTGATGAATGCGCGCGCGGAAGGCGTGGCGGAGAAGCCATCCTTCCGCGAGGCCTTCATCAAGCGACGTTGCCTCGTCCCTGCCGATGGCTTCTACGAATGGCGTCAGGAAGAAACGCGAAAGCAGCCCTACGCCGTCGCGCTGGCATCCGGCGAGCCGATGCTGCTGGCGGGACTCTGGGAAGGCTGGCAGCAGCCGGATGGCAGCTGGCTGCGTACCTTCACCATCATCACCACCGAGGCCAATGCCAAGCAGGCGCTGGTGCATCACCGCATGCCCGCCATCCTGCCGCCCGAACTCTGGCCCGCCTGGCTGGGCGAGGAGGAAGCGACGCAGGAGGAACTGCTCGACTTCCTGCAACCCTGCCCGCCGGAGGAGCTGGCGTGCTGGCCCGTCTCCGCCCGCGTTGGCAAGTTCTCCGAGAATGACGCAGGTCTCATCGCCCGCGACCCGACGGCGAACCCGCCGCCGGAGCTGAACGACCCTTCGCCCTACGAGCCGCGATAGGTGCTGTAGGACCAGGGCGAGCAGAGCAGCGGCACGTGGTAGTGCCCCTGCCCTTCCGCCAACCCGACATTCAGCGTGACCACATCCAGAAAGCCGCCCGCCGCACCGAAATAGGCCCCGATGGCGAAGCGCAACTCATAGCGCCCTGCCTGAAAGGTCTCCGGCGTCAGCAGTGGCGCGTCGGTGCGGCCATCGGCATTGGTGGTGGCGCGCGTCACCAGCATGGGCTGTGGCTCCATCCGCCAGAGCTCGACGGCCACCCCGGCGGCGGGAATACCCGCGGCGGTGTCCAGCACATGGGTGGTAAGGGCGGAGGGCTTCATTCGGCGGCGGCTTCCGGCATGTCTTTCCCCGTCTTATCTTCCCCCGCCTTGTCTTCCCCTGGCACGGGCGAGGTCAGTTCCAGCACGTCATAGGCCCGGAGGGCGGCGAGGTGCGCCTCCGCATCCTCCCGCCACAAGGCGCGGCAAATGCCATCCGCCAGCCTGGGCACGCCATACTTCATGCCGCTGATGCTGGCGCCGGAGAGGCCCATGGAGAGCGTCGCCGCATAGGTGATGCAGTGAATGCGCGACAGCAGCGGCGCGGCGCCCGGTGTCTTTTCCTGAAAAGAGAAATCGTCGGACAGATAGGGCGAGGCGCCGCACAGCGCCGATTCCTCCCCCGCCGGCGGCGTGAATGCATCCCGCCACAAGCGGATATGGTGCGCGAAGGCCGCCAGCTCCGGGCGCAGGCCGAGGTCGAAGGTGCTGCCTGTGCCGAGAATGACAGCATCGGCGCGGAAGCGGCCTTTAGGCGTCTCCAGCTCCACCTCATCCCCCACCATGCGCGCGGCGAGGACCGGCGCGCCCATCACGATGGAGAAGCGGGGATCACTGGCCACGCGGTCCCAGCTTTCCTGCGGCGGCGGCTGGTTGAGTTCGAAGATATGGCGCGTGAAACGCCACTTCAGCAGATCCGGCAAGGCATGATGCTGGCCGAGGAAGCCGGCCTGCTCCATCCAGCGGAACGGATTGACGCGCGGCATCCTGCCACGCCGCACCAGCATCTTTGCTTCCGCCGCCCCGGCCTCCAGCGCCGTGGCG
Organism: Acetobacteraceae bacterium AT-5844; assembly: GCA_000245075.1. GTDB lineage: Bacteria > Pseudomonadota > Alphaproteobacteria > Acetobacterales > Acetobacteraceae > Pseudoroseomonas. The sequence continues at coordinate 13,080 of JH600004.1, read as the reverse complement.
AGGTTATCGAAAGCGGAGGCACCGGCACCGATCACCAGCAGGCGCTTGCCCGCCAGCGCCGCGAAATCGATCTCCTGCGCCGTGTGCAGCACCTTTTCCCCCGGCAGCGTGTCGAAGGGCGGCGGGGTGATCCATGCGCCGGAACCATCCATGCCTGTGGCCAGCACCAGCCGGCGTGCGCGGATGGTCACCTCGCCATCCGGCGTCATGAAGCGCAGCCGCACCAACGCCCCATCCTGCTCGATGGCGAGAAGCTCGTGCTGGTGGCGCAGCGGCAGGGCCAGCACCCGCGCATACCAGTCGAGATAGCGCTGCCAATCCTCCCGGCCGATCTTGTGCAGGCCCGTCCAGGCATCCACGCCGTCCCGCGCCTCGAAGAAGGCGCGCGGTGTCAGAGCCGGCACGCCGAGGTCGGGGCCTGTCACATGCTTCGGCGTGCGGAGGGTGCGCATGCGGGCAAAGGTGGTCCACACACCGGTCCCGCCGGGCGGCGCGCGGTCGAAGATAGCGACATTCTCCACCTTCTGCCGCCGCAGGGCGAAGGCGGTGGTCAGCCCGGTCTGCCCCCCGCCGATAATGGCGACATCCAGCACGCCGTCTGCCCTCGGTGGCACCCAGCCATGGGCCGGGTAATCCAGATAGCTGAGTTGCTGGCGGACACTCTCTTCGAGCGCCGCGAGACGGTCCGGCATGGGCAGGGCCTCGGATGGGGTGCAGCGCAGCATGGCGCCGCATCCCACCCGCTTGCAAGGCGTCAGGCCGTCGTCAGCGCCCCGGCCTCGTCCAGCGCCTTGATGGCGTCGGCATCGAGCTTCAGGCGCGCGGCCGCCAGCAATTCCTCCAGCTGCTGCACGCTGGTGGCGCTGGCGATCGGCGCCGCCACGGCTGGCCGCGCGGCCAGCCACGCCACCGCCACCTGAGAGAGCTTCACACCAAAGCGCGCCGCCACCTCGTCCATGGCCTTCAGGATGCGCAGGCCACGCTCATTCAGGTAGTTGCTGCCAACCTTGCCGCCACGGGCGCTCTGCGCCAGGTCGGCCTCCGTGCGGTACTTGCCAGTGAGGAAGCCGCTGGCAAGCGTGTAGTAGGGCGCGACGGCGATGCCCTCAGCGACGCAGAGATCCTGCAAGGCGCCTTCGAAATCCGCACGGTCATACAGATTGTACAGCGGCTGCAGCACCGCGTAGCGCGGCAGCCCGGCCTTGTCGCTGATCTCCAGGGCCGATTTCAGGCGCGGCGCCTTGAAGTTGGAGGCTCCGATGGCGCGCACCTTGCCCGCCTTCACCAGGGCGCCGAACGCTTCCAGCGTCTCCTCCTGCGGCACCGTCTCGTCGTCGCGATGCGCGTAGTAGAGGTCAATGTAATCGGTGCGCAGCCGCTTCAGCGATTCCTCGACCTGCGCGGTGATCCAGCGGCGCGAGAGGCCGCCGCGCTCCGGCGAGAAATCCATGCCCACCTTGGTGGCGATGACGACCTTTTCACGCCCGCCGCGCGCCTTGAGCCAGCTCCCGATGATGGTCTCGGACTCGCCGCCCTGGTTGCCTTCCTTCCATTTGGAATAGACATCGGCGCTATCGATGAAGTTGCCGCCACCAGCGACGAAGGCGTCCAGCAGATTGAAGGATTGCGCCTCGTCGATCGTCCAACCAAAGACGTTGCCGCCAAAGGCCAGGGGCGCGACCGAGAAGCCGGTCTTGCCCAATGCACGCTGTTCCATGCGGGTCCCTCCAGCGCGTGATCGCCTGCGCCGGGTGACGCAAGACGTGAATCACGCGAACCTGGCTGGAAGCATGATCCCGTGGCGGCGCGTGGTCCAGGCCCCCCCGAAGGTTATCCGGCGAGGTGCGGGCGCTTCAGCCAGCGTGCCAGCAGCCCATCGACCGGCCCGGCCACCAGCGAGATCACCCACAGGCCGCCCGCGACCAGGACGATGGACGGCCCGCTGGGCAGATCCAGGTGGTAGGACAGCAGCAGGCCGGAGGCACTGGAGAACAGCGCGATACCCGCCGAGGCATAGACCATGCCGCCGACATCGCGGGACCAGTGCCGGGCGGCCACGGCGGGCAGCATCATGAGCCCGACAGCCATCAGCGTGCCGAGCGCCTGGAAGGCCGCCAGCACATTCAGCACCACCAGCCCCAGGAACAACAGGTGCCACAGCCCGCCCCGCATGCCGGCGGCGGCGCCGAAGGAGGGATCGAAGCATTCCAGCACCAGGGGCCGCCAGGCGAAGGCCAGGGCCACCAGCGTCAGGCTCGCCACGCCCGCCATCATGAACAGCGCCGGGTCATCGACCCCCAGCACGCTGCCGAACAGCAGGTGGGAAAGCTCCACGGAGCCCGCGCGGGTGGAGATCAACGTCACACCCAGCGCCAGGGCAACGAGATAAAGCGCGGCCAGGGCGGCATCCTCCCGCCCGCCTGTCGCGCGGGAAATGACCCCCGCGCCCAGCGCCACCACCAACCCGGCGATCAGCCCCCCCACGGACATGGCCGTGACGGACAGCCCCGCGACCAGGAAGCCGACGGCAATGCCGGGCAGGATGCCATGCGCCAGGACATCGGCGGTCAGGCTCATGCGCCGCAGCATCAGGAAGACGCCCAGCGGCGGCGCGGCAATGGAGAGGGCGAGGCACCCCACCATCGCCCGGCGCAGAAAGCCGAATTCGGCGAAGGGGCCCCAGATCAGATCGAAGAAGGACATTTCAGGCGGCGCTGCGCTCGCAGACCTCGGCGTCGTCCATCCAGGCCTCCGCCATCATGCGGGCGCGCATGCGGTTCTCGGCGCAAAGGGCCTGCTCGGTCGGGCCCCAGGCAATGGCTTCACGGGCGAGAAGCAGCGTCTGGGGGAATTCGCGCTGCACCAGCTCCAGGTCGTGCAGCACGGCAATCACCGTACGGCCTTCACCATGCCAGCGGCGCACCAGCTCCAGCAGGTCGGAAATGGTGCGGGCATCCAGGGCGTTGAACGGCTCGTCCAGCAGGATGACGGGGGCGTCCTGTACCAGCAGCCGGGCGAAGAGCACGCGCTGGAACTGCCCGACGGAGAGGCTGCCCACCGGCCGGCTGGCGAAACCTTCCAGCCCCACCGCCGCCAGCGCCTGCAGCGAGCGCGCGCGCTCAGCGGGGCGGATGGCGCGGAAGGCACCGACGCGGGACCAGTGACCGAACTGCACCACATCCAGGCAGCGGATGGGAAAGGCGCGATCCACCGCCGCCACCTGCGGCAGCAGCGCGATGGAACCGCGCGGCGCGTTCAGATGGCCGGTATCCGGGCGATGAAGCCCGGCGATGGCCCGCAGCAGGGTGGATTTGCCCGCGCCATTGGGGCCGACAATGGCCGTCAGGCTCCCCGGTGCGAAGCGGCCGGACACATGATGCACGGCGGCGCGCCGGCCATGGCTCAGCGTCAGGTTGGAAAGCTCGATCCCATGGCTCATGCCGCCAGCGCCCACATCACGCCACCCCAGAGCACGGCCAGCAGCGCCACCGCCAGCACCAGCCGAGACCCCGAGCCGGAGGCCAGGGCCAGCGGGTCCGTCAGCCAGGGCTCACGGGCAGCGGCCGGGCTTTCGCCATGATGGTGGTGGTGATGGTGCGCGTGCATCGTGCGTTATGTCATAACATCACAGTCAGATGGCCGCCAACTGTCCGTCCCGCAAGGCAGCCCTCACGAAAACGGTGCCAGCGGTTCCGGGTGGGCAGAAATCATCCTACCTATGCGGGCATGGATGCGCTGCCCCCGCCCCCCGCCGTGACGATTCCCGACCCGGAGGAGGCGCTGCGGCGCAACCTCGCCCGCTACCGCGCCTTCGCCGGCGGGCTACTGGTGCTGATGGCGGGGCTGATGCTCGGCGCCTACTGGATGCCGCCCGGCTATGCCACCGATTTGCTTCAGGCCGCGGCCAAGGCCGGGCTGGTGGGCGGGCTGGCGGACTGGTTCGCCGTCACGGCCCTGTTCCGCCGGCCAATGGGCCTGCCCATCCCGCACACCGCCATCATCCCGCGCCAGAAGGAAAGGCTGGGCCGTGGGCTTGGCCGCTTCGTCGCCAACCATGTCTTCACCGAGGCCGAGGTCAGCCGGGTGATCGCGCGCATCGACGTCGCCTCCATCCTGCGCCGCGTGCTGGAGGACCCCGCCACCACCCGCCCGGCCGCCGAAGCCATGGCTTCCAGCCTGCCGCGCCTGTTGCTTTCGGTGGAGGATGGACGGGCGAGGAAGCTGCTGGTGCGCATCCTGCCCCGCATCGTCTCCGGCCCCGCCGCCGCGCGCATGCTGGCCCGGCTGCTGCGCACCCTGATGGCGGGCGGCCAGCACCAGCAGGTGTTCGGCCTGGCGCTGACGCAGCTCCGGCTCATCCTCGCCACCAAGGAGGAGAACCTGCGCGAGGCCATCCAGGCCCGCGTGCGCGCCGAGGGTGGCGCACTGGTCGGCTGGCTGGCCGGTGCCGCCGTGGCGCGCCGCATCCTCGGCTCCATCAACCACGAGCTGGAGCGGATCGAGCCGGACGACAGCGAGTTGCGCGCCGCCTTCGAGGCCTGGCTCCTCGCCGAGATCGACAAGCTGGAGCATGACCCGGAGCGCGCCGCTGCCATCGGCCGCGCGATGCGGGAGGCGATGGCGCATCCCACCGTGAATACCTGGCTGATGGATGTATGGGACCGCCTCAAGGCCGCCCTCGCAGCCGATGCCGCGCGCGGGGATGGCCGCACCGTCGCCCTCGTCTCCGGACTGCTGAGCAATGCCGGTGCGCTGCTGGAGCAGGATGAGGGCGCGCGTGCCCGCGTGAACGCCGTGGTGGAACGGCTGCTGCGCGGCCTGTTGCCTTCCGCCCAGGATCGCCTCTCGGGCTTCATCGCCGAGGTGGTGAGCAACTGGGATACCGCGACGGTTGTGGACAAGATCGAATTGCGCGTGGGGCGCGACCTGCAATTCGTCCGGGTCAACGGTACCATTGTCGGCTTCCTGGCTGGTGGTGCGCTCTACGCCCTGCTTCGCGCCATCTTCGGACGTGTCGCCATGTAGCCGCATGCGTATCATTACGAATTCGACGCGGATTCGGCACCACCCCGTCAAAAGGTCGTGTTAAGCAGGCTCCATGCTCAGAGTTGTTACGTTATCGACTCTATTCCCCAATCCGACGCAGCCGAATTTCGGCGTATTCGTGGAGGGACAGACGCTGCGGCTTGCCGCCTGCGAGGGCGTCGAGCTGCGCGTCATCAACCCGATCGCGGTGCCGCCTTTCCCGCTCGGCCTGATTCCCCGCTACCGTGCCTTGCGGCCCCTGCCCGTCGAGGATGAATGGAAAGGCCTGCGCATCGCCCGCCCGCGCATCCGCGTGCTGCCGGGCGTCAGCGGCCCCCTGAACCCCGCGCTTCTCGTTCATGGTGTGCGGAACGTGCTGCAGCGCTGGCGCGACGAGGGCTTCGATTTCGATGTCATCGACGCCCAGTTCTTCTTTCCGGATGGCCCCGCCGCCGCCCGGCTGGCGCGGGAGTTCGGCGTACCCTTCTCCGTGAAGGCGCGGGGCGCGGATATCCATTATTGGGGCCGCCGCCTTGGCTGCCGGGGGCAGGTGATGGAGGCCGCCGCCGCCGCCAAGGGCATGCTGGCCGTGGCGCAGTCCCTGCGGCGGGACATGGTGGAGATGGGCATGGATGGCAGCCGCATCGCCGTCCACTACACCGGCGTGGACCTGGACCGCTTCCGGCCCGCGGACAGGAAGGCGGCCAAGGCCAAACTTGGCGTGACCGGCCCCTTGATCATCAGCGTAGGGGCGCTGATTCCCCGGAAGGGGCATGACATCATCATCGAGGCGTTGGCGGATCTCGATAACGCCACGCTGCTGATCGCCGGCGAGGGACCGGAAGAGGCCAGGCTCGCGGCCCTGGCCAAGGCGCGCGGGCTGGCGGAGCGGGTGCGGCTGCTCGGAAGTGTCCCGCATGGCCAGCTCCCTGCCCTGCTGGCTGCCGCCGACGTCATGGCGCTGGCGTCGGAAAGCGAAGGGCTGGCCAATGCCTGGATCGAGGCCATGGCCTGCGGCACCCCCGTTGTCACGCCCGCCGTGGATGGCGCCACGGAGGCGCTGGACCGCCCGGCGGCCGGGCGCCTGCTGAGCCAGCGCACGCCCAGTGCCTTCGCCGAGGCCATCCGTAGCATTCTCGCGGACCCGCCGGCGCAGGCTGAGGTGCGGGCCAGCGCGGAACGCTTCGCCTGGTCTCGCAACACGCAGCAGCTTCAGGCGCATCTGCGGTCGCTGGTGGCCTGACGCTCAGGCGGCGATCTGGAAGCGGCCCACGCCCTGGGCCTCCATCGATTGGTGCCAGGCCTGGAACATCAGGATGTTCCAGATCACCCGGTTCCACCCGCGCCCGTTCACGGTGAAATCCTCCCACAGCGCACGGCATGCGGCGACGTTCAGCAGGCCATGGCGGCCGAGCGCCTCGCGGCTCATCAGTGCCTCCGCCCAGTCGCGCAGCTCATGCCGCAGCCAGACTTCCACGGGCGCGCCGAAGCCCATCTTTGGCCGGTCCACCAGCGGGCGCGGCACGTAGCGGTAGAGCAGGTTGCGCAGCGGCAGCTTGCCCACGCCGCCATGGCACTTGGCCTGCGCCGGGAAGCGCCAGGAGAGTTCGATGACGCGGTGGTCCAGCAAGGGGCAACGGACCTCCAGCGAAGTGGACATGCTCGCCCGGTCCACTTTCGCGAGGATGTCGTCGATGAGGTAGGAGGCCGTGTCGACGAAGGTCATCCGGTCGATGGCGCTGGATTGGCCGAGGTTGAAGGTGCCATCGGTCAGCGGATGTGCGGCCTCCGGCGCGTCGGCCAGATAGGCGCCGGGTTCCAGGGATTGCGAGACCAGCATTTCATGCACGCGGTCCGGGTCGCCATGATCCAGCAGGCTGCCCAGCAGCAGCAGGCGGCGTTGCATGCGGGTGCCGCTCCAGCGCCCCATCGGCCCGGCAAGCCGGTTCACCACGCTGCCGGCCAGCGCGCGTCCGAAGGCCGGCAGGCTGGTGCGCCGGTTCAGCCACTGGTCGATGGCCGCATACCGTGCATAGCCGGCGAACAGCTCGTCCCCTCCGTCACCGGAGAGCGCGACGGTCACGCTGCGCCGCGCGAGGCGGCAGAGCAGCGTGGTGGGAATCATCGAGTCGTCGGCGAAGGGCTCGTCCAGGATGCCGGGCAGGTCGGCCACCACGCCCACCAGATCGGCCGGGGTGACGTAAAGCTCCTCATGCTGCGTGCCAATATGCGCGGCCACACCCTGGGCATGCTCCGCCTCGTTCCACTCCTTCACCGCGAAGCCGATGGAGAAGCTGCGCACCTGCCCACCGGATGCCGCCTGCATCATTGCCGTCACCAGGCTGGAATCGACGCCACCCGAAAGGAAGGCGCCCACAGGCACATCGGCCACCATCCGCCGCGCCACCGAGTCGCGGAGGAGATGTTCCAACTCCTCCTCGGTACCCTCGTGGCCAGAGGCCTGTGCCTCCAACCCCGCCAGGGCCACTTCCCTCAAATCCCAGTAGGGGGCGGGGCGCGGTGCAGGGCCCTTCCGGGCCTTGGCGGCGTCCAGGCGCAGGAGGCATCCGCCGGGCAGCTTGCTGATGCCGGCGAAAATGGTCCGCTCGCCCGGCACGTAGCCCAGTTGCAGGAAGTCCGAGAGCGCCTCGGTGGAAATGGTGAAATCGAATTGCGGGTGGGGCCAGAGGGATTTCAGCTCCGAGCCGAAGACGAAGGCATCCCCCGCCCAGCCGTAGTAGAGCGGCTTCTTGCCGATGCGGTCCCGCGCGAGCCACAGCGTCCGGTCCCGCCGGTCCCATATGGCGAAGGCGAACATGCCGTTGGCGCGGCGGATGGCGGCTTCCACACCCCAAAGGGCGAAGGCCTCCGCCATCACCTCGGTGTCGGAATGGCCCCGCCATGCCACCACCCCCCGCGCGGCTTCGATCTCCGCGCGGATATCCTGGAAATTATAGATCTCGCCATTCATCACGATGATGAAGCGGCCATCGGCCGACTGCATCGGCTGATGGCCGGCCGGGGACAGGTCAATGATGGACAGCCGGCGAAAGCCTAGAGCGATGCCGGAACGGTCCACCCAACTCCCCTGGTCATCGGGGCCGCGATGGATCAGCCGGTCTCGCATCTGATCGACCAGGACACGGGCGCGACCGTCATCGTCGATGCCTTCAGGATTGAAGAAGCCGACGATACCGCACATGCCGCCTATCCTTCCGAGCGTAGCCGATACGCTGTCCTGTCAGGCTCTCTCCCTATGCCAGCCGAAGCTTTGCACATGCCTTGAAGACCGCGAATCAGTAACGCTCAAAACGATACAAAAGGTCAACGATTGGTCATGCTGGCGCCATGCCCTGCTCATGATTTCCGGTATCCTCGACATCCACGGCGTGCTGGCACAGGGTCCCCGCCAGGGCCCAGCCGTTCAAGCTGCGCCTTCAATAAACCGTGGCCGGCGGCGTCGAGGAGGCAGGGGAGGCGCGGTCACGCTTCGTCCCATACCTCCACATTCGTCTGCGCCTTGATCTTTCCATCCGCGACCTCGGCCATGGCGGAGCAGAAGACCCGCCCGCCCCCCGGGTAGGCGCAAGCCTCGGTATAGGCAAGGCGCTCGCCATCGGACACGCCCGCCACCATCTCGTGCATCATGTCGCGGGCGCAGACGTCGTCGTAATACGCCGCGATGGCAGCCTTCCCGCTGATGGTCCGAGGGCTGTGGGGCGGATTGTTGCGGTTCATGACCGTCAGGACGGCATCAGCGGCATAGAGGTCTGAAAGTGCACGCGCATCATGCCCCTCGATGGCGTGCTTCAGTGCAGCAAGGTTGAACATCTGCCACTCCTCACAGGGCCAAGGCAGGGCTCATATGCCCCGCCCCGGCGGAGGCGGCGCCGCCGGCGCATTGACCCGCGACCAGAACCGGGCGGAGCCGCCGAGGTTCGGCCGCCGCGGGGGATTGAAGGCTCTGCCCATTGCCCTGCCCTCCCTCCCCGCGCTAAACCCCGCCCCCGACCGCCTTCCGGCTCGCCGGAAGCGGCCCTTTTCGTTCCTTCAAGCGTTTCGCGAGAGACAGGTGCCCCGCCCATGAAGCAGCAGGCCAACCAGATGCGCCCCGGCCAGGTCATCGAGTACGAGGGCCGTCGCTGGACCGTGCTGAAGATCCAGATCATCACCCCGGGCAAGGGCGGCGCCTTCATCCAGGTCGAGATGCGCGACATCAAGACCGGCACCAAGAAGGACGATCGCTGGCGCACCGCCGACACCGTCGAGCGCCTGATGACCGAGGACAAGGAGTTCACCTACTCCTACGCCGACGGCGAGAACCTGGTGCTGATGGACCCCGAGACCTTCGAGCAGACCATCGTGCCCTCCGCCATCCTGGGCGAGCGCCTGCCGTTCCTCGAGGAGAACATGACGGTCTCCGTCAAGCTGATCGAGGGCGACCCGGTGGCCATGGAGCTGCCGCAGCACGTGACGCTGGAAGTTTCCGAGGCCGACCCGGTGGTGAAGGGGCAGACCGCCTCCTCCTCCTATAAGCCCGCCCTGCTCTCCAACGGCGTGAAGACGCTGGTGCCCCCCTTCATCACCGCCGGTGAGCGCATCGTGGTGAAGACCGAGGACGGCTCCTACGTCGAGCGCGCCAAGGGCTGATGCCCGTTGCCCGGGCCGCTGAAGGCCCGGGGCCAGACGGGGGTGGCCAGACCGCCCCCGCCCGACCGCCGCGGAATGGCAGGCCAACCCCTCGCGGGGACAGCTGCCGCCGCGGCCTTTTCCTTTTTACCGGCCCAACCGGAGTGCTCCGCCCGTGGCTACGTCCGCCCGTCTTTCCCCCGCCCTGAATGTCGTCGTCGGCGCCGTACAGAAGGCCGGCAAGCGCCTGCTGCGTGATTTCGGCGAGGTTGAGCAGCTGCAGGTCAGCGTGAAGGGGCCGGGTGACTTCGTCTCCCAGGCCGATCTGCGAGCCGAGGAAACGCTGCGGACCGAGCTCTCCCGCGCGCGTCCGAACTTCGCCTTCCTTGGCGAGGAAGGCGGCCAGACCGGCGCCGATGACTGGGAATGGCGCTGGGTGATCGACCCGCTGGACGGCACGACCAACTTCCTGCACGGCATTCCCCACTGGTGCGTCTCCGTGGGCATCGAGAAGCGCACGGGCGAGAACACCAGCGAGATCATGGCCGGTGTCATCTACAACCCCGCCGCCGATGAGCTGTTCTGGGCCGAGAAGGGCATGGGCGCGTTCCTGAACGACCGCCGCCTGCGCGTCTCCGGCCGCCGGGACATGCTGGGCGCGGTGTTCGCCACCGGCATTCCCTTCGCCATGACCCAGCGCAAGGCCGAGTTCAGCGCCATCCTCGCGAAGGTGATGCCGCAGGTCGCCGGCGTCCGCCGCATGGGCGCCGCCGCGCTCGACCTCGCCTGGACCGCCGCTGGCCGGTACGAGGGCTATTGGGAGCTGGGGCTGAAGCCGTGGGACATGGCGGCCGGCATCATCATCCTGAAGGAAGCCGGCGGCTATGTGACCTCGCCGGATGGTGGCGACGCCTATCCGGGCGGCGATATCGTGGCTGGCAACCCGCTCCTGCAACCGAAGCTGCGGGACGTGGTGAACGAAGGCATCGCCGCTATCGCCCGCGCCCGCGCCGAAGGCTGAACATCATCGCGCCCGCCCTGCGGCGGGCGCTTTTACGGCGCATTTACCCTGGCGGCCGATTAAGGCTAGGGTGCCGCGCAGATGCGCTGCCTTCCATTGCCGATGAACCGCCCCGCCTTCCGCTCCGCGCTGCTGGCGCTGCCCCTGATTGCCGCCACGGCGCTACCCGCCATGGCTCAGCTTGGCGCGCCCACTGGCGTTACCCGCCCTTCGGGGCCGGAAGCGCCATCCGACCCCGCGCCCGCGCCTCCATCAGCGCCTGACCTGACCCAGCCGCCGCGCGCGGCAACGCCGCCCGCGCCCCTGCCGCGCATCGCCCTGCCGCCCAGCATGCACAACCTTCCGGCTGGCGGCTGGCGCATCACCGGCGACAGTGCCACCGGCAAGGTGGATGCCCCGACGACCAACATCCTCGCCGAAATCGGCCGCCGCCTTGCCTCCGGCACCGTAGGCCGCGTGACGGTGGTGGCCCAGGTGGCGAGCCCGGCCGATGATCTTTCGCTGGCGCGACGCGCCTCCCTCGCCAATGCCCTGACCGTGCGCCGGCTGCTGGAAGCCGGCGGACTGCCGGGCACGCGCATCGATATCCGGCCGCTGGGGCGCACGGCCGCGGCCGAGAACGCCATAGAAGTGTTGCCACCCGGCATTCCCAGCCCCAGCCTGGGGCCTCAAGCTGAACAGGCTCCGCCCCGTCCATGACCCGACCCAACCACTACCTGCTGCGGATGCTCGCCTTCCTGCTGGGGGTGGTTGTGCTGGCGGCGGCGCTCTCTGGCGAGTTGATGCACGCCTTCGCCGCCAACCCGGTGCTGAATGCCGTCATTCTGGTTGTGCTGCTGCTGGGCATCGCCTGGAATATCCGGCAGGTGGTGGGGCTGAACCCGGAAGTGGCGTGGCTGGAAGGGTTCCGCGAATCGCGCCCCGGCGCGCCCGCGCGCCCGGCGCCGCGCCTGCTGGGCCCGATGGCCTCCATGTTCGCCACCCGGCGTGGGGACAGGCTCTCCCTCTCCGCTCCCGCGATGCGCAGCGTGCTGGATGGCATCGCCTCCCGCCTGGATGAGAGCCGGGAACTCTCCCGCTACGTCACCGGCCTTTGTATCTTCCTGGGCCTGCTCGGCACCTTCTGGGGCCTGATTCTCACCATCGGCTCGGTGGCCGAGGTGATTTCCTCCATGTCCGTCGGCTCCGGGGATCTGAACCAGCTCTTCAACCAGCTGAAATCCGGGCTGGCGCAGCCGCTGCGCGGCATGGGCGTGGCCTTCTCCTCCTCCATGCTCGGCCTCGCCGGCGCGCTGGTGCTGGGCTTCCTGGACCTGACGGCCGGCCAGGCCCAGACCCGCTTCTACAACGAGCTGGAAGAGTGGCTTGCCGGTGTCACCCGCCTTTCCTCCGGCGTGCTGGGCGAGGTGGGCGGCGACGGAGCCGGCGGTTCCGTGCCCGCCTATGTCCAGGCCCTGCTGGAACAGACCGCCGAGAATCTGGAGAACCTGCAACGGATCATTGCCCGCGGCGAGGAAGGCCGTGCCGCCTCCGCCCAGGCGCTGACGACGCTGACGGACCGCCTCTCCATCCTGGCTGACCAGATGCGTGCCAGCCAGGTGCTGATGCAGCGCGTGGCGGAAGGGCAGTCGGCCCTCGCCCCCACCCTGGCGCGGCTGGCCGATACGCAATCCAACGGCGCGCTGGATGAAGCCTCGCGCGGGCATCTGCGCAATCTGGAGCTGTATCTGGCCCGGTTGCTGGAGGATGTCTCTCAGGGCCGCGCCCAGGCGACCGCCGAGTTGCGCGGGGAGATCAAGATCCTGGCCCGCACCATCGCGGCGCTGGCCGATGAAGGGCCGCGCTGAGCCATGGCACTGCGCCGCAACCGGGAGGGGCTGAACGCCTGGCCCGGCTATGTAGACGCCCTGTCCACATTGCTGATGGTGCTGATCTTCGTCCTGCTCGTCTTCGTGCTGGCGCAGGGCTTCCTTTCCGTCGCCCTTTCCTCCCGCGACCAGGCGCTGGACCGGCTGAACCGGCAGGTGTCGGAGCTGGCGGACCTGCTGGCGCTGGAGCGCGGCCAGGGGGAGGAGCTTCGCGGCCGGCTGAACCGGGCGACCGAGGAGCTGCGCAGCACCATCATTGCCCGTGACACCGCCCTCGCCCAGCTCGGCACGCTGCGCGACGAGCAGGACCGCCAGATCGCCGACCGCGACGCGCTGCGGGGTGAGCGGGACCGGCTCGCCGCGCGCCTCGCGGATCTCGAGGCTTCGTCCCGGGGTGCAGCCGGACGGATCGCCAGCCTGGAGCAAAGGCTGGCCGAAGCCCTTTCCCGCGCCGAGGCCCGTGGCGGCGATGCCGCCGCCAGCGTGCGCGACCTCACCGAAGCCCGCCGCGCCCTGGCGGCGGAGCGCGATGCCCTG
>JH600003.1 GCA_000245075.1 Acetobacteraceae bacterium AT-5844 | reverse complement strand
CCGCCGCGGCCAGGCCAGCACCCGCCTGACCTCGTGGCAGGCCGGCCTGCCCGCCGTCGCGGGCGAGCAGCGCGACTGCCCCGCCGGCACCATGTCCACCCTGGCACGCGGACACGACGATATCGTGCGCTGCATGCCTCTCTGACCTTCATCGCCCGGGCGGGAAGCGGCCGGGCGCCCCGGTTGGTTCCTGACTGCCTCCCTTCTGGGCATTCTCTCCGGTCTCACCTGCACTGCGCCGCACAAAACGGCGCCGCCACCGGCTTGTCGGGGCTTGCAAGGCGGAGTACGAAGCCCGCGCGAGATACCGGATCTCCCAATCCCCGTAGCTCGGGAAGGAACAGTCAATGGCCCGCAAGAAGATTGCGCTGATCGGCGCTGGCAACATCGGTGGCACTCTGGCCCACCTGATCGGCCTGAAGGAACTGGGCGACGTCGTCATGTTCGACGTCTTCGGCGGCGTCGCGGCCGGCAAGGCTCTGGACATCATGCAGTCCAGCCCGGTCGATGGCTTCGACTGCAAGCTGTCCGGCGGCTCCGACTACGCTGCCATCGAGGGCGCGGACGTCATCATCGTCACCGCCGGCTTCCCTCGTATGCCGGGCATGAGCCGTGACGACCTGCTGACGAAGAATGCCGGCGTGATGAGCCAAGTGGCCGAGGGCATCAAGACCTACGCCCCGAACGCCTTCGTCATCTGCATCACCAACCCGCTGGACGTCATGGTCTGGGCGCTGCAGCAGAAGTCCGGCCTGCCGGCCAACAAGGTCGTCGGCATGGCGGGCGTGCTGGACTCCGCGCGCTTCCGCACCTTCCTGGCCGAAGAGTTCAACGTCTCCGTCGAGGACGTGACGGCGTTCGTTCTGGGCGGCCATGGCGATACCATGGTGCCGCTGACGCGTTACTCCACCGTCGCCGGCGTGCCGGTGCCCGATCTGATCAAGATGGGCTGGACGACGCAGGAGAAGATCGACGCCATCGTCGCCCGCACCGCCAATGGCGGCGGCGAGATCGTGAAGCTGCTGGAGAAGGGCTCCGCCTTCTACGCTCCGGCTGCCTCCGCCATCGCGATGGCCGAGTCCTATCTGAAGGACAAGAAGCGCGTCCTGCCCTGCGCCGTGATGCTGAACGGCGAGTATGGCCAGGACAACTTCTATGTCGGCGTGCCGGTCGTGATCGGTGCCGGCGGCGTTGAGCGCGTCCTCGAGGTCGAGTTCACGGCCGAGGAGAAGGCCGCCTTCGATAAGTCTTGCGACGCGGTGAAGAAGCTGGTCGAAGACTTCAAGAAGCTCGGCGTCTGATTAGAGCAGCTGGGCCGGGGCAGGCGCCCCGGCTTCCCATTCCGGCCGGGCTTCGGCCGTCCAGCCCAATCCGAAGGGTGAGCGGATGAATATTCATGAATACCAGGGCAAGGAGCTGCTGAAGCGCTACGGCGTTGCGGTGCTCGACGGTTACGTCGCCTGGAATGCCGCTGAGGCGGAAGAGGCTGCCAAGAAGCTGCCGGGTCCCGTCTATGTGGTGAAGTCGCAGATCCACGCCGGTGGCCGTGGCGCTGGCCGCTTCAAGGAAGACCCGAACGGCAAGGGCGGCGTCCGCGTCGTCAAGTCCGTGGCGGACGTCAAGGCGGCCGCCGAGGCGATGATCGGCAAGACGCTGGTGACCAAGCAGACCGGCGAGGCCGGCAAGCAGGTCAGCCGCGTCTATGTCGAGGACGGCTGCGACATCAAGCGCGAGCTGTACCTCTCCCTGCTGGTGGACCGTGACTCCTCCCGCATCGTCATCATGGCGTCCACCGAGGGCGGCATGGAGATCGAGGAAGTCGCCGAGCACAACCCGGAGAAGATCCTCAAGGCCATCGTCGATCCGGCCTCGGGCGTCTCCGGCTTCCATTGCCGCAAGCTGGCCTTCGGGCTGGGCCTGGAAGGCAAGCAGGTCGCGTCCTTCACCAAGTTCGTGACGTCCATGTACAAGGCGTTCGTCGAGCTGGATTGCGCCATCGTCGAGGTAAACCCGCTGGTCGTGACCGGCGCCGGTGAGATCGTGGCGCTGGATGCCAAGGTGTCCTTCGACGACAACGCCCTGTTCCGCCACAAGGACCTCGAGGCTCTCCGCGACGACAGCGAGATGGACCCGAAGGAGCTGGAAGCGGTCAAGCACGACCTGAACTACGTCGCGCTGGATGGCGAGATCGGCTGCATGGTCAACGGCGCCGGCCTGGCGATGTCCACCATGGACATCATCAAGCTCTACGGCTCCAGCCCCGCGAACTTCCTCGACGTTGGCGGCACCGCCACGGCCGAGCGCGTGACCGAGGCGTTCCGGATCATCACCTCCGACAGCAACGTCAAGGCGATCCTGGTCAACATCTTCGGCGGCATCGCCAAGTGCGACATGATCGCCAACGGCATCGTCGAGGCGGCGAAGACGCTGACCCTCTCCGTGCCGCTGGTCGTGCGCCTGGAAGGCACGAATGTTGAGCTGGGCAAGAAGATCCTCGCCGAGTCCGGCCTGAAGATCATCCCGGCCGACAACCTGGCCGACGCCGCCGAGAAGGTCGTCGCCGCCGTGAAGGGAGCCAAGTAAGATGGCCATTCTCGTCGACGCCAATACGAAGGTGATGACCCAGGGCTTCACCGGCTCCCAGGGCACCTTCCACGCTGAGCAGGGCATCGCCTACGGCTCCAAGTATGTGGGCGGCGTGACGCCGGGCAAGGGTGGCCAGACCCACCTGAACCTGCCGGTGTTCAACACCGTCGCCGAATGCGCGGAGAAGACGGGCGCCAACGCCTCCGTCATCTACGTGCCGCCGCCGTTTGCCGCCGACTCCATCCTGGAGGCGATCGACGCCGAGATCCCGCTGATCATCTGCATCACCGAGGGCATCCCGGTGATCGACATGATCAAGGTCAAGCGCGCGCTCTCCGGCAGCAAGTCCCGCCTGATCGGGCCGAACTGCCCGGGCGTGATCACGCCGGGCGCCTGCAAGATCGGCATCATGCCGGGCCACATCCACCTGCCGGGCTCGGTGGGCATCGTGTCGCGCTCCGGCACGCTGACCTATGAGGCCGTTGCGCAGACCACGGCGGCCGGCCTTGGCCAGTCCACCTGCGTCGGCATCGGCGGCGACCCGGTGAAGGGCACGGACTTCACGGAAGTGCTGGAGATGTTCCTGGCCGACCCCGAGACCAAGCAGATCGTCATGATCGGCGAGATCGGTGGCCAGTCCGAGATCCAGGCCGCCGAGTTCCTGGGCCGCGAGAACAAGCCGGGCTCCAAGAACTACAAGCCCGTCGTCGGCTTCATTGCTGGTGCGACCGCCCCTCCGGGCCGCCGCATGGGCCATGCCGGCGCCGTCATCTCCGGCGGCAAGGACACCGCGGAAGCCAAGATGGAAGCCATGCGCGCTGCCGGCATCCATGTGGCGGACAGCCCGGCGGCGCTGGGCTCCACCATGGTGAAGGCCGTGCGCGGCTGATGCTTATGGCGGCGCAACAAGGCGAGTCTGCCCAACGCGGGCCCCAATTTGGGGCCGCGCAATCCGGGTGGCTGCCATCTCGCCGCCATACATTCTATGTTCATGCACGCCGCCCCTATATCAGGGGCGGCGCTGCCTTTTGTGACGCCCATTGATTGAGGAAAGCCGCTTCATCCCGGGAGCGGGTGAGGCGAGGAGGAACTGATGGCCGGAATCGACATCCTGGCGAGTGCGATGACAGGGGCGAACGCCGCCTTCCTTGCCGATCTGTACGCCCGCTGGGTTGACCAGCCGGAGAGCGTGGACCCGTCCTTCCAGGAGCTGTTCGCGGCCCTGGGCGACGATGCCGTGGCCGTCATGCAGAACGCGACCGGCGCCTCCTGGGCCCCGCGCCCCCGTGGCGGCTTCGCGCCCGAGCCCGAGGCGCCGAAGGCCGACCCGAAGAAGGCGGGCAAGCCCGCCGCCGCGGCCGACCCCGAGGCCGCCCGCGCCCAGGTGCTCGATTCGCTCCGCGCCCTGATGCTGATCCGCGCCTATCGCGTGCGCGGCCATCTCGAAGCCCAGCTGGACCCGCTGCACCTGCAGGTGCCGAAGTCGCACCCGGAGCTGGACCCGAAGACCTACGGCTTCACCGATGCCGATATGGACCGGCCGATCTTCATCGACCGCGTGCTGGGCAAGGAGACGGCGACGCTCCGCGAGATCATCGCGACCTGCCGCGCCAGCTATTGCGGCTCCATCGGCGTCGAGTTCATGCACATCCAGGACCCGGAGCAGAAGGCCTGGATCCAGCAGAAGATCGAGGGCGCGCCCTGGCTGAACGGCTTTGACGCCGGCGCCAAGCGCAAGATCCTGCAGCAGCTGACCGAGGCCGAGGGCTTCGAGGCTTTCTGCGCCAAGAAGTATGTCGGCACCAAGCGCTTCGGCCTGGAGGGTGGCGAGGTCACCATTCCCGCCGTGCAGACCGTGATCGAGGTCGCGGCCGAGGGTGGCGTCAACGAGATCGCCATCGGCATGGCCCATCGTGGCCGCCTGAACACGCTGGTGAACGTGGTGAAGAAGCCCTTCACCCGCGTCTTCGCCGAGTTCAAGGGCATCTCCGCCAACCCGGACGACGTCCAGGGCTCCGGCGACGTGAAGTACCACCTCGGCACCTCCACCGACATCGAGATCGGCGGCCGCCAGGTCCACCTTTCCCTGCAGCCCAACCCGTCCCACCTCGAGGTCGTGGACCCGG
This sequence comes from Acetobacteraceae bacterium AT-5844, assembly GCA_000245075.1. Lineage (GTDB taxonomy): Bacteria > Pseudomonadota > Alphaproteobacteria > Acetobacterales > Acetobacteraceae > Pseudoroseomonas. The sequence continues at coordinate 2,147 of JH600003.1, read as the reverse complement.
TGGTGGTGGGCAAGGTGCGCGCGCGCCAGGACATGGCGGGCGACACCAAGGGCCGCCGCTCGGTCATGGGCATCCTGCTGCATGGCGATGCCGCCTTCGCCGGCCAGGGCGTGGTCTATGAGACGCTGGCGATGAGCCAGCTCATCGGCTACCGCACCGGCGGTACGGTGCATGTCGTCACCAACAACCAGATCGGCTTCACCACCGTGCCGGTGCACGCCTATTCCGGCCTGTACTGCACGGACGTGGCCAAGTCCGTCCAGGCGCCGATCCTGCACGTCAATGGCGACGACCCGGAAGCCGTGGTCTTCGCCGCGCGGATGGCGGGCGAGTACCGCATGAAGTTCGGCGCCGATGTGGTGCTGGACATCGTCTGCTACCGCCGCCACGGCCATAACGAGACCGACGAGCCGGCGTTCACCCAGCCGCTGATGTACGCCCGCATCAAGGAAACGCCGACCACCCGCACCCTGTATGCGGACCGTCTAGCCAAGTCCGGCGCCGTCCCCGCGGAAGAGGGCAAGGCGATGCTGGATGCGTTCAACGCCCAGCTGGAAGAGGCCTACCAGGCCGCCCAGACCTTCAAGCCGAACAAGGCCGACTGGCTGGAAGGCCACTGGGCCGGGCTGAAGGCGGCGGGCTCCGACGAGTCCGAGAAGGAGGATGGCACGGCCGTCGCGCTCGATACGCTGCGCGAGGTTGGCGCCGCCCTGTCCCGCGTGCCGGAGGGCTTCAACGCCAACTCCAAGATCGTCCGTCAGCTCGAGGCCAAGAAGAACGCCATCGAGACCGGTGAGGGTATCGACTGGGCGACCGGCGAAGCGCTGGCCTTCGGCTCTTTGCTGCTGGAAGGGCATCGCATCCGCCTCTCCGGCGAGGATGTGCAGCGCGGCACCTTCAGCCACCGCCACTGCGTGCTGATCGACCAGCAGAACCAGGCGGAATACATGCCGCTGAACAACATCCGCGATGGCCAGGCGCGGATGGAAGCCTTCAACTCCCTGCTCTCCGAGATGGGCGTGCTCGGCTTCGACTACGGCTACACCCTGGCGGACCCGCAGACCCTGACGCTGTGGGAAGGCCAGTTCGGCGACTTCGCCAACGGTGCCCAGGTGGTGATCGACCAGTTCATCGCCTCCGCCGAGACGAAGTGGCTGCGTATGTCCGGCCTGGTGATGCTGCTGCCGCATGGCTTCGAAGGGCAGGGGCCGGAGCACTCCTCCGCCCGCCTGGAACGCTATCTGCAGCTCTGCGCTGAGCGGAACATGCAGGTCTGCAACTTCACGACGCCGGCGAACTACTATCACGCGCTGCGCCGCCAGCTGAAGCGGAACTACCGCAAGCCGCTGATCGTCATGACGCCGAAGTCCCTGCTGCGCCACAAGCTGGCCGTCAGCAGCCTGGCCGATTTCGCGCCCGGCAGCCACTTCCAGACCGTGATCCCCGAGGCTGATGCCATCGCGGCGCCGGACAAGGTGAAGCGCGTCGTGCTCTGCACGGGCAAGGTCTATTACGACCTGCTGCAGGAGCGCCGGGACAAGGGCATCCAGGACATCGCCATCGTGCGCGTGGAACAGATGTATCCGTTCCCGAAGAACACGCTGGCCCGCGTCCTCAGCGAGTACAAGAACGCCGAAATCGTGTGGTGCCAGGAAGAGCCGGAGAATAACGGCGCCTGGACCTTCATGGACCGGCGCATCGAGAAGGTGCTGAAGGACCTCAACATCAAGGCGAAGCGCCCGGTCTATGTGGGGCGCGAGGAAGCGGCGAGCCCGGCCACGGGTTCCGCCAAGGTTCACCAGCAGCAGCAGGAAGCCCTGGTGCGTGAAGCGCTCGGCCTGTCCTAAAGTTAACCCGAGCAGCACCCGGTAGAGAGGCGATACGACATATGACCGAGATTCTGGTCCCCACCCTGGGCGAGAGTGTTTCCACGGCCACTGTGGCCCGCTGGATGAAGAAGGCTGGCGAGGCCGTGGCTGCCGATGAGCCGCTGGTGGAACTGGAGACCGACAAGGTCACGGTGGAAGTGAACGCGCCGGCTGCCGGCGTGCTGGAGGCCATCGCCGCCGATGAGGGCGCCGAGGTGGAGCCGGGCGCCGTGCTCGGCGTCATCGCTGCCGGCTCCGGTGCGGCGGCTGCCAAGCCTG
>JH600002.1:10404-11865 GCA_000245075.1 Acetobacteraceae bacterium AT-5844 | reverse complement strand
CGGGGATCAGGCGGTTGCGAGGGATCGGCCGGGGCGGTTTCGTCCATGGGGGCGTCCAGAAGGACAGCGAGGCCATGGCGTGCGGCGACGGCGGCGGCTTCGGGTGGCGGGGCGTTCAGGCAGACGGCATCGAAGCCCAGGGCGGCGGCATGGGCGCAGGCGCTTTCCAACCCGTCAGGATCGGGGCGGTCCAGATGGTAGATGGCACCCGGGCGGGTGGCGATGGTGCGCTGTGGCGTGGGCGCGGGCGGGCTGCTCAAGCGGTCGTCCCCTCAGCATCGGAAGCGGAGCGGCCGGGGCGCGAGGCCCCGGCAATGCAGGCGGACAGGCCTCAGACGCGGTGGCGCCCGGTGAGCAGCCGTGCCGTGAGGGCGGAGACGGCGGTGACGGCGATGGCCGTCAGGATGGGATTGCCGGTGACGACCTTGTTCAGCCGGCTCAGCCTGCCCATCAGGGAGTGGTCGACGGGCTGCTCGGCATCCTCGCCCTCATCGAGCATGGCGGCGTAGCGGTCCCGCGTGGCACGCACCTGGCGGTGGTGCCGCTTCAGGGTCTGCTTGGCGTCGGAAGGAAGCTCCTCGGCGAGCACGTCGTCGTAAGCTTCCTCCAGCACGGCCTCGCCGCGAACCACTTCCCGCAGCACGCGGGCACGGCCGCGGCCGAACACCTTGCCCTGCATATCCAGCATGACACGGTGCACGGCGCCGAGGGTGGAGCCGTCCGGATCACGCTCGATGCCGAGCTTGGCGAGGAGGGCATCGACCTCCTCGGCCATTTCGGCGCGCTTCTGGGCGAGTTCGCTGAATTCGATGCGGAGGAACCGGTCGGAGGACTGACGGCGGCCGATATCGTAGCCCCGGTGACTGTCGTGCAGGTGGCTGGCGACGACTTTCAGTGCGGCGTGGGCCGCGGTCTCGGGTGTGCTCGATGCCGTGGCGCGCGTGCGCTCGGCCAGGTTCTCGGCGCTGGAAACGACGGTGGCGGGCTTGAAGATCGACATGCGGTATCCTTCTCGCTCCGGGTGGTTCGAACCCTTTCCGGTGGCGCGTGGCGCCTCTGCGAAGACAACGGCGCAAAGGGCGAAACGTTGTGGGTGAAACGCAGCCGTTGCAGAAAATTTCGGTGAGGCGCCGGCCGCACCAGCGGGCGCGGGGCTGACGAAAAAACCCGCCGGGAGTACCGGCGGGCCTGGCTCAGCGCGGGGGTGCGGGTGGGTTGCGCACCTTGCCGTCGGGATATTTCGCGTCCGGGTATTCCTTCGTCGCGCTGGGAGGCAGCGGCGTTGGCGAAGGGTCCTGGCGGGGCGGGCTTTCCGGCGGTGGCGGGGCCGAGGGCGCGGGGCTGGCCGGCGGGGTCTCCGGCGGAGCGGCGGGCGGGGTCTCGGCCGGGGCGGGCTGCGGGCCCGGAGTGCCAGGCGGCGGCACTTCGCTCGGCTGAGGCGGAGTCTGGGCGCGGCCGCCA
>JH600002.1:0-10384 GCA_000245075.1 Acetobacteraceae bacterium AT-5844 | reverse complement strand
GCGGCCGCCAGTGGCGGCCATGTTGTTGGCGGCCTGGGTCATGAAACTCTCCCTTTGTGTCTCTGAAGCGGGCCGGAAGCGGCTTATGGCGGCGGACGGGTGGCCGCTTCAGATCCGCTCAGCAGGGCGGCTGGCCGTTTCGGCCCTGACGGCCATGTCCTTGACGGCCATCGAGAGGGGCTGTCGCTCCTGAGCCGCTTGCCGATGTGCTGCCAGCCGGAGCGCCAACGCTGCCCGCAGGGGATAACTGGGATCCTCCGCTGCCTGGCGCGGGATTTTGGCTCCGTTGATTTCGGCCCGCATTTTACTTTCAGTCCTTCCGGTAGGCGTAGTGTTACTGGTTACGCGTGGCGTCAGTCATATGCCCGGAGGGCCGGAGAGGCCGGCCCTCCGACGATCATTCCGATGGCTCGGTGGCGCGGGTGGCCGCGGCTTTGCTGCGGTTGCCCTGGGTGGCCTGGCCTCCCTTGCGGCCTGCCTGCGCCGCGAGCTCCCTGTTGCGGGAAAAGGAACGGGATTCGGCCTGGACGCTTTGGCCCCCCTTACGGCCGGCTTCGGCAGCGAGAGCGGGGTCTTGCGCGAAGCTCCGCTTCGCTGCGGGCACGCTCTGACCACCCTTCGAGGCAATGTCCCGTTGCTTGGCTGCATCCATCGACGCGAAGCCCTGCTTTCCACCACCGCTTCGAGACGTAGGCATCTGACGTTCTTTCCTAATTGGTCTTTTCCCCGGACATTCGGGGCAGACGGATGATGAACCGGGGCACCATGGCCAAGTTCCCGCCTGAGCGCCGTTTTGTTTCTTTTTTCCGCCGGGCGAAGCCGGTGGGGCAGGCCGGTGTGGCCCTTAAACGGAGTGCCTGGGCCAGGGTTGCAGAAACAGGCGAGAAAAAGCTGCTAGTGCACTGAGGGCGTTAGAGGACTACGCCGTAGGCCACGAGCATGGCCACGATGGCGAGCACCACCGAGATGAGCAGCACCCACCGCATATGGCCAAGGGTGACGCCCTGCCGCGCCCGGGTGGTTTCCGAGGCATTGGCAGGTGAGGTCGGAGGGGTGCCGTGCGTGGTGGTGTCCTTGAGGGGGGGAGGGGGGGAGTCGGACATTGCTGAACCTTCCTCACTGATGATGGGACGGAAGAGGAACGGTCTTCCGAGAGAGGGGGTTTCAGCCCGGGGCTTACAGGAACCGGCCCTGGAGCCTGCGGTTTCTCCAGTGCATTGCGCCAGGAGGAAGAGATGTCTGAGCAGTTTTTTAATCCCGTGGGGCCACCGGGAAGCAGTGCCGGGATCGCGGATGAGCCGATGCCGGAACGGGTGGAGCGGGAGGAATCACCCACCCTGATTTCCTGTGACAAAGTGGAGGGCACGGTTGTCTTCGACTGCGCCGGGCACCGGATGGGCGTGATCGATACGCTGATGATCGACAAGGTCAGCGGGGTGGTGCGCTATGCCGTGCTGTCCTTCGGGGGGATTCTGGGCTTCGGGAGCCGGCATTATCCACTGCCCTGGTGCCAGCTGCATTATGACACCGGCCTCGGTGGCTATGTGGTGAAGCTTACCCAGCGGGAGATGCACGAGGCGCCCTCCTACATGGCCGGCGAGCCCGTGGACCTTTCCGCCCGCGAGTGGGGGGAGCGCGTGCATGGGTATTACGAGGGGCCGCTGCTGGGCCCGTCCCGGCTCGGCCTCTAGGGGCCGGGGCGGATCACTAGTCCGTTTCCAGCTTTCGCCGGTCTTCCGCCGCCGGCGAACGGTGGAAACGGTCCCGGCGGACCGGGTCGGTCGCCGTTTCCTGCTCCAGCAGGTGGTAGAGGGCGAGGCGGGCGCGGTGGACGCGGCTCTTAACGGTGCCCACCGCGCAATCCAGAACCTTCGCCACATCCTCATAGGCCATGCCGGAGCCGGCCACGAGGGAGAGGATGGAGCGGTGGTCTTCCGGTAGCATGTGGAAGACACGCTGGAAATCAGCCACTTCCAGCCCTTCCTCCTGCCGTGCGGAGGTGGGGATCTGTTCCAGGCCGGCCTCGTCCAGCTCCTTTGTTTGCTTCCGCTTGGCCACGAATTCGTTGAGAAAGCGGTTTCGGAGGATCGTGAAGGCCCAGGCCTTGAAGTTTGTTCCCGGCTGGAAACGGTCCGCGGAATTCATGATGCGGACGACCGTATCCTGCACGAGATCATCCGCGTCGTGGCGGTTGCGGGTCAGGGAGCGGGCATAGGCACGGAGGTCCGGTAGGCAGGCGATCAGATCGTTTTCGATCGAGGTCATGCTGGCCTGAATCCGCTCTGCCTGCTGGAGAAACTTATGTCTTCCAAACGCTTCCGGGCGGGTGGGAGTTGCCCGGGCTACGCCTGACGGGAGGCTGCAACCCGCCACGGGGGTTGCTGGTTGGTTTCCTGAGGCCGGCGCGAAGGCCGGCCTGAGAACATCAAGGGAGATCCACCATGCCTGCTGACCGCCGTGACGATGTGCCGGTCAAGGAAGTCCCGAAGACGAAGCGCGAAAGCGAAGAGCAACTTGAGAAGGGCCTGGAGGATACCTTCCCGGCCAGTGATCCGCCGGCGACGAGCAACCCTTCCAAATCGGTGGGGTGGGAGGAGCCGGAAGACAATAAGAAACGCTGAGGCAAGGCTGCCAATGCAAGGTCATATGTAGGGGAGGGGCGCCGGACCATGTCGGCGCCCCTGTTTTTCTTGAGAACCGCATCGGCAGGCCGTGGAAGATACGGACAACTACCCCAGGTTGTCCCTACCGGCTCGCGGGGTCGTGCTGTCATCGAAGCTTCATAAAAGTGCAATGGTTCGGACTTCCGTGGCGCCTAGAACGCGCTCAGCCGGAACGGACGCCCTACAGCAGCCTGGCTGGGTGGCCGACCGCAGCAGATGAACGGAGAGAAATGGTGAGCAATCGCCTCCTTGCCCTGGCCGCCGGCCTTGTCGCCACCGTCGGTCTCACGGTGTCCGCCGTTGCCCAGCAGGCCGCTATCACGGGCGCGGGCGCCAGCTTCCCGAACCCGCTGTACCAGAAGTGGGGCGAGGCAGCCCGTGAGCCGACCGGCATCCAGCTGAACTACCAGTCCGTGGGTTCGGGTGCCGGCCAGGCGCAGATCCGCAACCGCACCGTTGATTTCGGTGCCACCGACGCCCCGATGACCGCGCAGCAGCTGCAGGAGAACAACCTGCTGCAGTTCCCGGCCACCATGGGCAGCGTCGTCGCCATCGTGAACATCCCGGGTGTCGAGAACAACCGGCTGCGCCTGACGGGCGAGCTGCTGGCCGACATCTACATGGGCAAGATCACCAAGTGGAACGACCCGAAGCTGGTCGAGCTGAACCGCGAGGTGAACCTGCCGAACCTGGCCATCGCGCCGGTGTATCGCGCCGATGGTTCGGGCACGACCTTCGTGTGGGTGTCCTATCTCTCCGCCGTGTCTCAGGAATTCCAGAGCAAGATCGGCGTCGGCACCTCGGTGCGCTGGCCGTCCGGCACGGGCGCCCGCGGCAATGAGGGCATCGCCGGTACGGTGCGCAATGTGCGCGGCGCCATCGGCTATGTCGAGCACGCCTATGCTCACGCCAACAACCTGGTCACCACCCAGCTGCGCAACAAGGCCGGCAACTTCGTGACCCCGACGGCCGAGGCCTTCCAGGCCGCCGCCTCCAACGCCGACTGGTCCGCGCCGAACTTCGCCGCCAACCTGATCGACACCCAGGGCGCGACCTCCTGGCCGATCGTGACGCCGACCTTCATCCTGCTGCCGCGCAACCCGACCGATGCGACGCGCGCCCAGAATGTGATGCGCTTCTTCGACTGGGCGTACAAGAATGGCGATGCCATCGCGACCGGGCTGGATTACATCCCGCTGCCCGAGAGCGTTGAGAACGCGATCCGCGCCGCCTGGACCGCGCAGGTGCAGGTGGAAGGCAAGCCGGTGTGGCCCGCGAACTAACCGGGGCCGCTCGGTTCTGGTAAGAGCGGCGGGCGGGGGTCGGAAGGCTCCCGCCCGTCGCGCAAGTCACCCCCGCCTGGAGCACCCCCTTTGTCGCAGGCCGCCACACTGAACGCCGCAGCCCAGCCAGCGCCCTTCGCGCGCAGGTCCGGCTCGCTTGGCGATGTCATCTTCGCTGCTGCATGCCGGGGCGCCGGCATCTTCGTGCTGGTACTGCTCGGCGCCATCATCGCCGGGCTGTTCATCGGCGGCTGGGATGCCTTCCGCACCTTCGGCCCCGCCTTCGTAACGGGTACCGACTGGGACCCGGTGCAGGAAGTGTTCGGCGCGGGTGTCTCCATCTACGGCACCGTCGTCACCGCGGTACTGGCCCTGATCATGGCCGTGCCGGTGGCTTTCGGCATCGCCTTCTTCCTGACCGAGCTGGCGCCCGTGTGGCTGCGCCGCCCGGTGGGGACGGCGGTCGAGTTGCTGGCGGCCGTGCCCTCCATCATCTACGGCATGTGGGGCTTCTTCCTCATCGTGCCGTTCATGTCCCAGACCTTCCAGCCCTTCGTCATCGACACTTTCGGTGAGCTGCCGCTGGTGGGCGAGCTGTTCGCCGGGCCGCCCTTCGGCACCGGTATCTTCACCGCCTCCCTGATCCTGGCGATCATGGTGCTGCCCTTCATCGCCGCGGTGATGCGCGATGTGTTCAACACCGTGCCGCCCGTGTTCAAGGAAAGCGCCTACGGCCTCGGCTGCACCACCTGGGAGGTGGTGCGCAATGTCGTGCTGCCCTACACCCGGGTTTCCGTGGTCGGCGGCATCATGCTGGGCCTGGGCCGCGCACTCGGTGAGACGATGGCGGTGACCTTCGTCATCGGCAACGCCAACCGGATTTCCACCAGCCTGTTCGGGCCGGGCAACACCATCGCCTCGGTCGTCGCGCTGGAATTCGGCGAGGCCACCATGGGCAGCCTGAAGCTCTCGGCGCTGCTGGGCCTCGGCTTCATCCTCTTCGTCATTTCCTTCATCGTCCTGTCGCTGTCGCGCTTCCTGCTGCGCCAGAAGGTGGCGAAATGAGCACCACCATGAACGCCTCCTCCATGCCGGGCCGGCCGAAGGACATGAAGGCCTCGGCGGCGCTGGGCGCGCGGCGCCGGCGCGTGGATCTGATCATCCGCGCCGCCTGCTTCATCGCGACCGCCATCGGGTTGCTGTTCCTGGTCTCCATCCTGGGGACGTTGTTCTGGAACGGCTTCTCCGCGCTCTCGCTGAACGTGTTCACCGATATCACGCGGCCGCCGGGCTCTAATGGCGGCCTGCTGAACGCCATCATCGGCAGCCTGATCCAGACCGCGATCGGCACCGCCATCGGCACGCCGATCGGCCTGCTGGTGGGCACCTACCTGGCGGAATACGCCAAGAGCACGCCGCTGGCGCATGCGGTGCGGTTCGTCTCGGACATCCTGCTCTCCGCGCCCTCCATTCTGATCGGCCTGTTCGTCTATCAGATCCTGGTGGTGCCGTTTGGCGGCTTCTCCGGCTGGGCGGGCAGCGTGGCGCTGGCCATCATCGTCATCCCCATCGTCATCCGCACGACGGAGGACATGCTGCGCCTGCTGCCGGATACGCTGCGCGAGGCGGTGATCGGCCTGGGTGCGCCGAAGTGGAAGATGATCACGCTGATCTGCTGGCGGGCCGCCGCGAGCGGCATCGTAACCGGCATCCTGCTCGCCGTGGCCCGCGTGGCTGGCGAGACGGCACCGCTGCTGTTCACCTCGCTCGGTAACCTCAACTGGTCCCTCAGCCTCTCGGCGCCGATGTCCAGCCTGCCGCTGACCATCTACGCCTATGCCGGCTCGCCTTATCAGGATTGGATCGCGCTGGCCTGGGCCGGTGCCCTTATCATCACGCTCGGCGTGCTCGGGCTCAACATCGCGGCGCGCAGCCTGCTGCGGAAGTGAGAGACATCATGGAAAGCGCCACCACCCGCCTCCAGACCAAGGCTCCGATGATGCCGGAGCGTGCATCCGCGGCGTTGAACGAGGCGCGGCTGCAGGTCCGTAACCTCGATTTCTTCTACGGCGACAACAAGGCCCTGAAGAACATCGATTTCGACCTGCCGGCCCGCCAGGTGACGGGTATGATCGGCCCCTCCGGCTGCGGCAAGTCCACCCTGCTGCGCGTGCTGAACCGGATGTACAGCCTGTACCCCGGCCAGCGCGCCACGGGGCAGGTGCTGCTGGATGGCAAGAACATCCTGGACAACGACGTCGACATGAACGCCCTGCGCGCGAAGGTCGGCATGGTGTTCCAGAAGCCGACGCCGTTCCCGATGACGATCTATGAGAACATCGCCTTCGGTATCCGGCTGCATGAGAAGCTCTCCCGGTCCGAGATGGACGAGCGGGTGGAATGGGCGCTGACGCGCGCCGCCATCTGGGGCGAGGTGAAGGACCGGCTGAACAGCTCCGCCATGGGGCTTTCCGGTGGCCAGCAGCAGCGCCTGTGCATCGCGCGCACTATCGCGGTGCGGCCGGAGATCATTCTGCTCGACGAGCCGACCTCGGCGCTGGACCCGATCAGCACGCTGCGCATCGAGGAGCTGATCGACGAGCTGAAGCGCGACTTCACCATCGCCATCGTGACGCACAACATGCAGCAGGCGGCGCGCTGCGCCGACCAGGTGGCCTTCTTCTATCTGGGCGAGTTGGTGGAAGTCTCCCCGGCCGAGCAGATGTTCACCGCGCCGAAGGAGGCGCGGACCCAGGACTACATTACCGGCCGGTTCGGCTGAGCCAGGGAAGCACGAGAATGCCGGAACAGGGCGAGCACATTGTCCGCTCCTATGAGGAGCAACTGAAGAAGCTGCAGGAGATGGTGGCGCGCATGGGTGGCCTGGCGGAGCGCCAGGTGGCCGATGCGGCCTATGCCCTCATCCGCCGCGATACCGAGCTGGCGAGCGAGGTGATCGGCCGCGACGGGGAGATCGACCAGCTCGAGCGCGACATCGAGCAGTTCTGCGTGCGGCTGCTGGCGACGCGGGCGCCGATGGCCAGCGACCTGCGTCTCATCATCGCCGCCATGAAGGTCTCCAACGCCATTGAGCGCATCGGTGATTATGCGCGCAACTGCGCGAAGCGGGCGGTGGTGATCAGCCAGCAGCCGCAGGTCGGCAGCATGACGGGCTTCCAGTGGATGGCGAAGCTGGTGCAGGAGAACCTGAAGGAGGCGATCGACAGCCTGGTGAACCAGGATGCCGCCGCCGCCGAGCGCGTCTGGGCCGCGGATGCGAGCGTCGACGATGTCTATAACGGCATCTTCCGCGAGCTGCTGACGCATATGATGGAAGACCCGCGCAACATCACGGCGGCGACGCATCTGCTGTTCGTCGCCAAGAACTATGAGCGCATTGGCGACCACGCCACCAACATTGCCGAGACCGTGTACTACGCGGTGCGCGGCGGCGCGCTGCCCGAAGACCGGCCCAAGGGCGACACCTCGCCCTATGCCGTCGTGCGGCCGCCTGTCTGAGGAGTACGAGAATGGCCGAGCCGAGCAATGGCGTTCGCCCTACCATTCTGGTGGTGGAGGATGAGGCGCCGCTGCTGACCCTGCTGCGCTACAATCTGGAGAAGCAGGGTTTCCGTGTCGAGGAAGCGACGGATGGCCAGGAGGCCCTGATGCGGGTGGCGGAGGCGCCGCCTGATCTGGTGCTGCTGGACTGGATGCTGCCGGCTCTCTCCGGGCTGGAGGTGTGCCGCCAGCTGCGCCGCCGGGCGCCGACGCGGGACCTGCCGATCATCATGGTGACGGCCCGTACCGAGGACCAGGATGCGGTGCGCGCCCTGGATACCGGGGCGGACGATTATATCGCCAAGCCCTTCGTGATGGACGCGCTGTTGGCGCGGATCCGCGCGCTGCTGCGCCGCTCGGTGGGCGTGGGCAGCAAGGGCGTGCTGTCCTGGCGCGACATTTCCATGGACCAGGACGCGCATCGGGTGACGCGCGGCAGCCGGGCGCTGCATCTGGGGCCGACGGAATACCGGCTGCTGGAATTCTTCCTGCAGCATCCGGGCCGGGTGTTCTCCCGCGAGCAGTTGCTGGACAGCGTCTGGGGGCGGGATATCCATGTGGAGCCCCGCACGGTGGACGTGCATATCCGCCGCCTGCGCAAGGTGGTGAATGGTGAGGGTGAGCTGGATGTCATCCGCACGGTGCGCAGCGCGGGCTACGCGCTGGATGTGGAGCCGCACTGAGGCGGAAGACGCCGCGCTGAGAGAAAGGGGCCCCTGGAGGCCCCTTTTTTTATGCTCAGCGGCGGTTGATGGCGAAGGCGCCGGGGCCGGTGGCGGCGATGTAGAGGAAGACGAAGCAGAACAGCACCGAGAGCTCCCCGCCGTTCAGCAGCGGGTAGAAGCCTCGCGGGGCGTGGAACATGAAATAGGCCACCGCCATCTCGCCGGCCGTGAAGAAGGCGGCGATGCGGGCGTAGAAGCCGAGCGCGATGAGGGCGCCGCCCACGATCTCGATGATGGCGCCAATCCAGAAGAGGCTAAGGACGGAAGGTGTGCCCGTCGGTGGGGGGGCAGGGAAGCCAAAGAGCTTCTGCGTGCCGTGCAGCAGGAAGAGCAGGCCGGCAATGATGCGCAATGCGGCCAGGGCATAGGATGACAGGCCGGAGGTAAATGGCGTGGCCATGGGGCGATCCTTGTCACGGTCTTCTGGGTGGCCGCTCCGAATATCTCCGGCAGCGGCTCCGGCTTAGCTGAAACCGAAACGATGACGCTTGGCCAGACGAGATTGCGTGTCCTCGCCAGCGGGGAGTGGGTTCAGGGGCGCCAGGGAAGCGTGCCAGGGGGCAGGCGGCGGCCGAGCAGGCTGGCCGCACCCATGAGGGCGGCGACCAGCAGGAGGGAGAGGCAGGAAACGGCGGCGGCCTGTGGCGATTGCCCGCCATCCTGCAAGTTGAACACCAGCACGCCGAGGGTCTGGGTGCCGGGGCCGTGCAGCAGGCTGCTGACCGTGACCTCGTTGACCGCGAGCAGGATGACGAGCAGGGCGCCGGCGGCGAGGGCGGGCGCCAGGGGCGGCAGGTGCACGGCGTGCAGGCGCAGCAGCAGGCCGGCCCCCATGCCACGCGCGGCGTCTTCCAGCGCCGGGTCCAGCCGTGCGGCGGCGGCGGCCACCGGTCGCAGGGCGAGGGTCTGGAAGCGGGCGAGGTAGGCGAAGAAGATCAGCGCCATGGTGCCGTAGATGGCGCCGCCGCCCGGGAGACCCAGCACCAGCAGGATGGTGGCGACGGCCGTGCAGGCGCCCGGCAGGGCGTAGGTGAGGTCCGTGGCCATGGCGGTGACGCGGACAGCGCGGTAGCGCAGGGCGAGCGCCACGGGCAGGGCGGCGAGGCCGAGAAGCAGGGCGGCGCCGGAGGAGAGCATCAGTGAGTTGCCGAAGGCCGCCAAGGTGTGCGCGCCAGGGGCAAGGGCGGCGGCGAAATGGCGCAGGGTGAGGGTGGTGGGGGTCAGCGCCATGCCCATGGCCGGCACCAGGGCCGAGGTGAGCAGCGAGGCCAGCGGCCAGGCCAGCACGGCCAGCAAATAGAGGCCGAGGGGGGCGAGGAGAAGGCGGTCCAGCCAGCTGGGTGCCAGCGGCTCGAAGGGGCGGCTCGCTTTCCAGCCGGCGCGGCGGGCGGCGAGGGCCTGGGCCAGGAGGCCGGGCAGGGTGAGCGCCGCCAGAAGCAGGGAGAGGGCGGCGACCTGCGAGAGGGCACCCGCGCCCGTGGCGGAGAGGCGCTGCCAGATGAGCACGGTGAGCAGCGGGTATCGGCCCGGAATGCCGAGCAGCGCGGCGATGCCGAAATTGCCCAGCGCGGCGATGAAGGCGAGGCCCGTGCCCGCCAGGAGGCCCGGCGCCAGCAGCGGCCAGATGGCCATGCGCAGCGCCTGTGCCGGGGAAGCGCCGAGGCCTCGGGCCGCGGCCAGGACCTCGCCGGGCAGGCGGCGGACCAGGGCGGCGAGGGCGAGGAAGACGAGGGGCGCGCCCTGGATGCCGAGCAGCAGGATCATGCCGCCGGCGCCGTAAAAGGGGTTCTGCGAGCCGAGCGGCGGCGCGATGCCGAGCGAGACCAGCAGCGGTGAGGATGGGCCGCTGGCCTGGATGAAGGCGAGCGCCATGATCTGTGGCGGCACCAGCAGCGGCAGGATGCAGAGGAAGATCAGCCCTCGCCGCCAGGGGACATCCCGCAGCAGGAGAAGCCCGGCCTGGGCGCCGCCAATGGCGGTGGCCAGCAGGGCCGCGCCGGAGGCCACCAGCAGGCTGCGCCACGCCGCGCGCCAGACGGCGGCATCGGCGGCCAGGGTGGAGAGGGCGGAGCCGGCAGCTTCGGCCAGCAGGCGGGCGGTGGGGGCGAGGCCGATGAGGGCGAGCCAGGCCACGGCCCACAGCGCGAGGGCG
>JH600001.1 GCA_000245075.1 Acetobacteraceae bacterium AT-5844 | reverse complement strand
GGCGCGCTCACGGGCGGCGAGGGCTTCGGCCTCCCGGCGCGCCCGGGCTTCTTCCTCCGCCCGCACGCGTGCCGCGCGGGCGCGTTCGCGTGCCTCGGTGCGGGCGCGCTCCCGCTCCAGCCGCTCCAATACGCCCCGGATATCGGCGGCGCGGGCGGCAGCCTCGGCGGCTTCCTTGGCGGCCTGTTCTTCTTCCGCCTGCGCGGCGCTGCGATGGGTGCGTGCGGTGGCGAGGGCGGCCTCCACCTCGGCGGCGGCGGCATGGGCTTCGTCTCGGGCCTGGGCCAGGGCGCGGCCTTCCTCCTCCGCCTTGCCATTGGCGGCCAGCGCCTTCTCCTGCGCCTCCCGCAATGCCGCGGCCTGCATGGCAGCCTGCCGGGCAATGCCGCGCAGCACCAGCGTGCCGCGCAGCGCCGTCTCGGGATCGGCCGGCACGGCGAGCAGGGTTTCCGCCGGCCAGAGGCCGAGCCGGCGCATCAGGGGCAGAAGGGGAGCAATGGCCTCGGCCTGGCGCTGCAATTCGGCCACGGCGATATCGCGCTCGGCGGCGGCGGCCTGTGCGCGGGCGCTGGCGGCTTCCAGCGCGGCCTCGGCGGCTACGGCCCGGCG
>JH600000.1:14700-17652 GCA_000245075.1 Acetobacteraceae bacterium AT-5844 | reverse complement strand
ACAGTACGACAACAACGGGATGTCCGCGCGCTCCGTCGTCGCCCATGTGCTGGCCGCGTTGGGGAATGGCACGGGAGCGGCGCTCGCGCCGGTTCGCGCATGAGCATGATTGTCTTCGAACTCTGGCATTACCAGCTCGGCCCCGGCGTTGATGACGACGAGATCGACTGGGACGAGGTGAACGGCATCCGCATCGGGCTGTTCTCCACCAAGGCGCTGGCCGATGCGGCGCTGGAAGCCCGGCGCTACAAGGAAGGCTTCATCGACTGGCCGGATGGCTGGCGCATCTGGGATTGCGAGCTGGACGACGCCGCCTTCGAGGATGGCTTCCCCGGCTGGGACGACGGCCCCGCCCCGGGCCCGGCGCCACGCCCCAAGCTGCACTGACCATGGCCAAGCTTCGCGCCGATCAGGCGCTGGTGGAGCGCGGGCTGGTGGAATCTCGCACCCGCGCCCAGGCGCTCATCATGGCCGGCAAGGTGTTCTCCAACACCAGGCGGGTGGAAAAGCCCGGCCAGCCCGTGGCCGAGGACATGCCGCTGGAGGTGAAGGGGCAGGAACACCCCTGGGTCTCCCGTGGCGGCATGAAGCTGGCGCACGCGCTGGAGCATTTCGCGCTGAACCCGGAAGGGCGGATCGCCGTCGATGTCGGCGCCTCGACTGGCGGCTTTACCGACGTGTTGCTGACCAACGGCGCCACCAAGGTCTATGCGGTGGATGTCGGCCATGGCCAGCTCGCCTGGAAGCTGCGCAGCGACCCGCGCGTGGTGGTGCTGGAGAAGACCAACGCCCGCCGCCTGGATGAGACGCTGATCCCGGAAGCGCCGGGTATCGTCGTCTGCGATGCGAGCTTCATCGGGTTGGCCACGGTTCTACCCGCGGCGCTGGGGCTCGCCGCGCCCGGCGCCTGGGCTGTCGCTCTCATCAAGCCCCAGTTCGAGGCTGGGCCAGAGAAGGTGGGGAAGGGCGGCGTGGTGCGAGACCCGGCGGTGCACCAGGACGTGTGCGACACCGTCGAAGCCTGGTGGAAAACCTTGCCGGGATGGGAGGTTCTGGGAATCGAGCCAAGCCCGATTCTAGGGCCGGAAGGCAACCGCGAATTCCTGATCGCGGCGCGGAAGGCGGGGCCGGAAAGCCCCGCCTGAAACCTCTAGGCAGCAGCGCCAGTCGGCAGCACCGGACGGGCGGCGCCGGAAATCTCGGATAGAAGCTTCCATACCCGGTGAGGGTCCATCTGGACCTCGGGGTCGTTCAACAGCCGATCCAGCTCGATCAGCTTCGCTTCCATTTCACGTTCGGACATGGTGCTAAGGCCTCGGGAGTCGTATTGCGGTTGTGGTGCAACGCAATAAGACCGGAGAAAGTGGCAGAACAAAGGACGGATTCCGCCCAAAGCCACTGTTTTCCTTATCACGAGTCCGTGGGGTGTGTCGGACGTAAGATTCCGTTGCAGCAGGGTAAACGACGCCGTCGGCCCCTTTCCTCTACCGTAAATCCAGCCTGAACCTCTTCAGCCCTTTGCGGTGTGCCTCAGTTCCTCGGCAGACGCGGCCGAGTCGGGGCATCCGGATTCTGGGCCCGGTGGCGCAGCAGGTGGTCGGCCAGCACGCAGGCCAGCATGGCCTCGCCCACCGGCACGGCGCGCAGGCCGACGCAGGGGTCGTGCCGGCCCTTGGTCAGCACCTCCACCTCATGCCCGAAGCGGTCCACCGATTTCCGGGGCGTCAGGATGGAGGAAGTCGGCTTCACCGCGAAGCGGGCCACGATGGGCTGGCCGGTGGAAATACCGCCCAGGATGCCGCCGGCGTGGTTGGAGAGGAACTCGACCTCCCCATCCGCGCCCATCCGCATTTCATCGGCATTCTGCTCGCCATTCAGGGCGGCACTCGCAAAGCCCTCGCCGATTTCGACGGCCTTCACGGCGTTGATGCTCATCAGCGCGCCGGCGATCTCCGCATCCAGCTTGGCATAGAGCGGCGCGCCCAACCCGACGGGCACACCCTCGGCCACCACCTCGATGATGGCACCCAGGCTGCTGCCGGATTTGCGCGTGGCGGCCAGCAATTCCTCCCAACGGTCCACCGAGGTCGGGTCCGGGCAGAAGAAGGGGTTCTGGTCCACCTGGGCGAAGTCGAAATGGGCGCGGTCGATGCTATCCGCCCCCATCTGCACCATGGCGCCCCGCACGGTGATGCCATCGCCCAGCACCTTCCGCGCGATGGCGCCGGCGGCCACGCGGATCGCCGTCTCCCGCGCGGAGGACCGCCCGCCACCACGATAGTCCCGCACCCCATATTTCAGGTGGTAGGCAAGGTCGGCATGGCCCGGGCGGAAGGTGTTGGCGATATCGCCGTAATCCTTGCTGCGCTGATCCTGGTTCTCGATGATGAAGGCGATGGGCGTGCCGGTGGTCAGCCCCTCGAACACGCCAGAGAGGATGCGGACCTGGTCCGGCTCCTGCCGCTGCGTCACGAATTTGGACTGGCCGGGGCGCCGGCGGTCCAGGAAGGGCTGGATATCCGCCTCGCTCAGCGAGATGCCCGCCGGGCAGCCATCGACCACGCCGCCGATCGCCGGCCCATGGCTCTCGCCCCAGCTGGTGACGCGGAAGAGATGGCCAAAGCTGTTATGGGACATGGAAGCCGGGACACCCTGAGACGGACCAGTTAAGTTGGTTCAACCGAACCAACTTTTTCGGTACGCCTTATGCGCGAAGCGGCCCGGCCTGTCAGGCCCCCTTCGAAAGCCGCCTGGCCTTAGGCGTAATCGCCGGAGGACGGAGAAAGGCTGGGGAAAGAATTCCCCATCAAACGTATACGTTTGATCCTTCTTTTTTCTTCGAGCTTGGCGTGGCGCTTCAGAGCAGGAGGGGAGGCTCTTGATGATAATTAAAATGGGCAACACGGGCTGAACCCTCAGTCCCCGGAGGTCATGGACCTCCGGCGCGACCCG
>JH600000.1:0-14680 GCA_000245075.1 Acetobacteraceae bacterium AT-5844 | reverse complement strand
TGGACCTCCGGCGCGACCCGACGCTTGGCCCCTCCAGCCTGCCCCACCCACAGCCACACCAGAAAAACTCGGAAAAATAAATAAAGAAGGGGTCTGGGGAATTCTTTCCCCAGCCTTCCTCCATCCTCTCAATGGCCGACCCAGCCTCAGCCCACCGGCAGCCGCACCACGAAGCGGGCGCCGATGACCTTGCCGTTCTCGTCCCGGCGGTTCTCGGCGCTGATACGCCCGCCGAGGCCTTCCACGATCTGCCGGCTGATGGAGAGGCCCAGGCCGGAATGCTGGCCGAAGCTCTCGCCCGTCGGCCGCTCGGTGTAGAAGCGGTCGAAAATGCCTTCCAGCTTGGCTTCGGGGATGCCGGGGCCCTCATCCTCGACGGTGAACTCCATCATCGCCCCGGTCTGCCGCGCCCGCACCCAGACGGTGCCGAGCTTGGGCGAGAAGGAGACGGCATTGCCCATCAGGTTGCGGAACACCTGGACGATGCGGCCTTCGACGCCACGCACGACCAGCGGCACGGGGGCGGCATCCAGCACCATGCTCGGGTCTTCATCCTCGTCCCGCGTGGTGTTGTGCAGCTCCACCAGGGCGGTGAGGATCGGCCGCACATCCACCGGCTCGGAGACGGTGCGGGAGAGTTCGGCATCGACGCGCGAGGAATCGGCGATGTCGCCGATCAGCCGGTCCATGCGCACGGCATCCTGCGCGATGATGGAGAGCAGGCGCTTTTGCTGGTCCGGCTTTTCCACCCGCAGCAGGGTCTCAAGTGCCGAGCGGACGCTGGTCAGCGGGTTGCGCAGCTCATGCGCCACATCGGCCGCGAAGCGCTCATTCTGGTCGATACGGGCCCAGAGCGCCGTGGCGGAGGATTGGAGGTCCCTCGCCAGCACGCCGATCTCGTCGGTACGCGCCAGCAGCGCCGTGGGCACCGAGCCCGCGCGGCCCTTGCCCTGCCGCATGGCGGCGGCGGCTGCGGCCAGCGCCAGGATCGGCGAGGCGATGGTGCGGGAGAGGTAGAGCGAGGCCGCCACGGTCATCAGCAGGGCGAGCAGGAAGAGGCCAAGGACGGAGGTGCGGATTTCCAGCAGCCGCTGGTCCACCTGCCGGGCCTCCCGCGTCAGCAGGATGATGCCGACGCTCTGGCTGCCCCGGCGTGCGGGTTCCGCGACCGAGACCAGCAGCCGGCCTTCCTTGGTGCGGCGGATATAGGGGCGGACGCCGCCTTCCAGGGCGAGGCGCAATTCCTCGCGCCGGTCCGGTCCCAGTTCGGGCTGCCAGTCGAAGGAGGGGGCATCCGGCGCCACGTCCACATAGATGTCGTCGCCCCGGCGCGCCCCGAAGAGGGAGCGGGGCAGCACCGTCAGCAGCCGGTCGTAAAGGCGGCCGATGCCGCCCGCCAGATAGCCCTGGGTTTCCGGCGGGGTCAGGGGCTCGGTGATGATGGCGCCGCCCTGGCCTTCCCGCACGCGGCTGTCGGCCACCAGCAGGCCGCTGGTATCGAACAGTTTTGCTTGCGTATTGGCGGAAGGTTCCACCAACCGGCGTAGCAGCGGACGGGCGGTGTCGGGCACCAGCACCGCGCGGTCGTCCTGCAGCCGCACGGCGGCCTCGCCGATGCCGGCAGCGTAGATGCGGGCCTGGGTGCGCAGCGCCTCGACCTCGGCGGAGAGCAGGCCGGTCTGGTACTGGTCGAGATAGAGAAGGGAGGCTGCCAGCAGGGCTGGCGCCACCATGTTGACCAGGAAGATGCGGCGCAGCAGCGGCGAGACGCGCTTGCGCTCACGCGGCAGGCGCGTGGGCTGTTGCAGCGCGATCGGGCCACTGGCGTCAGGCATGGCGGAGTTCAGCCTTCCTTGTAGCGGTAGCCGATGCCGTAGAGCGTCTCGATCATGTTAAAGTCGTCATCCACCTGGCGGAACTTCTTGCGGACGCGCTTCACATGGCTGTCGATGGTGCGGTCATCGACATAGATATTCTCGCCATAGGCGGAGTCGATCAGCTGGTCGCGGTTCTTCACCATGCCGGGGCGCTGCGCCAGGGCCTTGACCAGCAGGAATTCCGTGACCGTCAGCTGCACCGGCTGCCCCTTCCAGGTGCAGGTGTGCTTCGTTTCGTCCAGCACGAGGTCGCCGCGGGAGATGACGCCGGTCGGCGGCGCACCGGAGCCTTCGGCGCGGCCCGCCTCGTTCCGGCGCAGCAGGGCGCGGATGCGCTCCAGCAGCAGGCGCTGGGAAAACGGCTTTGTGATGTAGTCATCCGCGCCGAGGCGCAGGCCCATCAGCTGGTCCAGCTCCTCATCCTTGGAGGTGAGGAAGATGACCGGCATGGAGGAGCGCTGGCGCAGCCGCTGCAACAGCTCCATGCCGTCCATGCGCGGCATTTTGATATCGAGCACCGCGAGGTCCACCGGCCGGGCCAGCAGCCCCTGCAACGCGCTCTCGCCATCCGTGTAGGTGCGCACCTGGAAGCCCTCGGCCTCCAGCGTCATGGAGACGGAGGTCAGGATGTTGCGGTCGTCATCGACGAGGGCGATCGTGGCGGGCATTGGCGGGCGAAACTCCCCGTTTCAGGTCGCGGCTAGAACCCGGCTTATCAGCGCTGATTGTGGCGCCAGGGGGGCCGGATACGGAACACATCGGGGCATAGGGCAGTTTACGGCGCCAGGGAATGGCGGGCCGTACCGCGGCGGCAAGTCATCGTACAATATGACGGCAACACTTACGTTGACGCGGCGTTACCCGTCGCCATAGCTTCATGGCAGGTATCGTCCAGGTGAGAGATGGATCGGTATCGCCCCCCTGGCTACTGCCCCGGCGGACCCCCGCTGGAGGATAAGCGCCCGACGGAGACCATCGCGACTATGACCGCGACGAACAACGCCGCTGCCCTTGCCGGTACTGGTGTCACCACCGCTTCCCCGATTCATGCCAACCTGACGGCCGCCGGCCTCTATGCCGAGGCGCTGCGCCGCGGCGAAGGCCGCCTGTCCGCCGATGGCGCCTTCATCGCCACGACCGGCGTGCATACCGGCCGCTCCGTGGCCGACAAGTTCGTCGCCGACGACCCCGAGGTCAGCAAGGAAATCTGGTGGGGCAAGGTCAACCAGAAGCTCGACCCCGCGAAGTTTGAGACCTTCACCGCTGATGTCCGCAAGTGGCTTGGCGAGCAGAAGGAACTCTTCACCGAGGACCTGTACGCCGGCGCCGACCCCGCGCACCGCATCAAGGTGCGGCTGGTGACGACGAATGCCTGGCACGCGCTGTTCGCCCGCAACATGTTCATCCGCCCGCCGGTGGAGGAGCTGGCCTCCTTCACCCCGGACTACGTGATCCTGCACGCGCCGGAGATGGAAGCGAAGCCGGAGCATGGCGGCCGCGCCAACTCCACCACGCTGATCGCGCTCTCCTTCGCCAAGAAGATCATCGCCATCGCCGGCACCAGCTATGCGGGCGAGATCAAGAAGAGCATCTTCACGGTGATGAACTGGCTGCTGCCCGCCAAGGGCGTGCTGCCGATGCACTGCTCCGCCAATGTGGGCAAGGACGGCGACACCGCGCTGTTCTTCGGCCTCTCCGGCACCGGCAAGACCACGCTCTCCTCCGACCCCGAGCGCGCGCTAATCGGCGATGACGAGCATGGCTGGTCCGACAAGGGCGTCTTCAACTTCGAAGGCGGCTGCTACGCCAAGGTCATCAAGCTCAGCCAGGAAGCCGAGCCGCAGATCTGGAACGCCTCGCACCGCTTCGGCACCGTTCTGGAGAACGTGATCGCCGATGAGCGTGGCAATCTGGACCTCGACAATGGCAGCCTGACCGAGAACACCCGGTCCTGCTACCCGATCGAGTTCATCCCGGGCATCGCGCCGGGCAGCCAGGCCGGCCTGCCGAAGAATGTGGTGATGCTGACGGCCGACGCCTTCGGCGTGCTGCCGCCGATCGCCAAGCTGACCTCCGCCCAGGCGATGTATCACTTCCTCTCCGGCTACACCGCCAAGGTGGCGGGCACGGAGAAGGGGTTGGGCAAGGAGCCGCAGGCGACCTTCTCCACCTGCTTCGGCGCCCCCTTCCTGCCGCGCCACCCCGAGGTGTACGGCAAGATGCTGGCCGAGCTGATCGAGAAGCACGGCGCGCAGGTGTGGCTGGTGAACACCGGCTGGACCGGCGGCGCCTATGGCACCGGCCACCGCATGTCCATCAAGCACACCCGCGCCCTGCTGCGCGCCGCGCTGGATGGCAGCCTGAACAACGCCACCTTCGCGACCGACAAGTTCTTCGGCCTCGCCGTGCCGCAGAACGTGCCGGGCGTGCCGGCCGAAGTGCTGAACCCGCGCGAGTCCTGGGCCGACAAGGCGGCCTATGACAAGACGGCCCAGCACCTCGTCTCCCTGTTCGAGAAGAACTTCGAGACCTTCGCGGCTGGCGCCAGCGAGGAAGTGAGGAAGGCGGCGCTCAAGAGCGCGGCCTGATCGACGGATAGCCCAGGGGCGCTGCCCCTGGACCCCGCTGGGGTGGCAGTGCCACCCCAGACCCCGCCACCGTTTCAGCCCCGCTGGCGGTAGCGGTTCAAGGACACCCCGCAGGTGTCGCTCGCGCGGGCAAGCAGCCCGATCGCGGCTCAGACGTTCATAACGCATGGTCATCCCGCTCGAGGACATGCAGATGACGCTCTCCGTTCTCCCCGCCTGCCAAGTCTTGCCGCCCTGATGCCGGGCCGGCCGGCTGTTCCTTTGCCTTCCCTGCTGCTGGGCCCCTTTGCCCAGCCGGTGAAGCAGGCGATCGCCGCCCGTGTGAGGGCGATCTTCAATGATCGGGCCCGAGGTGAAGCGCCCGTGGCGCGTCGCACCGATGGGCTGTTCGGCCCCCAAGCGGTTGCCTGGCGGGTGCATGGCGATGTGACCACCATGATGGTCGGCGGCATCGCGGGGCTGCTGCTGCAGATGCTTCACCCGGCGGTGCTCGCGGGGGTGTGGGACCATTCCAGCTTCCGCGCGGACATGCGGGGCCGCCTGCGGCGTACGGCACGCTTCATCGCGCTCACCACCTATGGGGGGCGGGAGGAGGCCGAGGCCGCCATCGCCCGGGTGCGGCGCATCCACGAGCATGTCCATGGTACTTTGCCCGACGGCACCCGCTATGCCGCCAGCGACCCCGATTTGCTGGCCTGGGTGCATGTGACCGAGGCAACCAGCTTCCTGGATGCCTGGATACGCTATGCGGAGCCCGGCATGCCGCTGCCGGAGCAGGACCGCTATTTTGCCGAGATGGCGCGGGTGGCCGAAGCCCTTGGCGCGGACCCGATCCCCCACAGCCGGGCCGAGGCACGCCGGCTTCTCACGACGATGCGGCCACAGCTTCGCTACGACGCCCGCACCGGCGAGATCGCGCGGGTTTTGCTGACGCAGCCGGCGCCGCGGCCGGTGGCGGAGCCGTTGCAGGCCCTGGCCATGCAGGCTGCCATCGACCTGCTGCCCGGCTGGGCGCGACAGATGCATGGGTTGCACAGCCCGGTGCTCAGCCGGCCGCTGATACGGGCCGGGACGCTGGGGGTGGCGCAGACCTTGCGGTGGAGTTTTTCCTAGGCGCCGCAGGTTTCGGACAAAAGAAAGGCCCGCGCGGCGATGCCGGCGGGCCCTTTCATTCAGCCGAGGCTGGCAGCGCCTCAGAGGGCGCCGCCCTTACGGCCGGCCATGGCGCCGAGGCGCAGGCGCAGTGCGTTCAGCTTGATGAAGCCCTGGGCGTCGAACTGGTCGTAGGCGCCCTGGTCGTCCTCGAAGGTCACGTGCTTCATGGAGTACAGGCTGTTCGGGGACTGGCGGCCTGTGACGATGGTGTTGCCCTTGTAAAGCTTCAGGCGGACGGTGCCGCTGACGCTCTTCTGGCTCTCATCG
This sequence comes from Acetobacteraceae bacterium AT-5844, assembly GCA_000245075.1. Classification (GTDB taxonomy): domain Bacteria; phylum Pseudomonadota; class Alphaproteobacteria; order Acetobacterales; family Acetobacteraceae; genus Pseudoroseomonas. The sequence goes on along the minus strand of JH600000.1, from coordinate 8,793 downwards.
ACCATCGCCTGGATCATGCGGCGCTCCGGCGCGAACCAGAAGCCGTTGTAGATCAGCTCCGCATACTTGGGCATCAGGCTGTCCTTGAGGTGCGCGACCTCACGGTCCAGCGTGATGCTCTCGATGGCGCGGTGCGCGGCGTGCAGGATGGTGCCGCCGGGGGTCTCGTAGCAGCCGCGGGACTTCATGCCGACGAAGCGGTTTTCCACCAGGTCCAGCCGGCCGATGCCGTTGGCCTTGCCGAGGGCGTTCAGCTTGGTCAGCAGCGTGGCGGGGGACATGCGCTCGCCATTGATGGCCACCGCGTCGCCGCGCTCGAACTCGACGGTGATTTCGGTGGCGACGTCCGGCGCGTCTTCCGGGCGGATGGTGCGCTGCCAGACGATCTCCGGCGGCTCGTCCCACGGCTCTTCCAGGATCTTGCCCTCGCTGCTGCTGTGCAGGAGGTTCGCGTCCACCGAGAAGGGGGCCTCGCCGCGCTTGTCCTTGGCGATGGGGATCTGGTTCTGCTCGGCGAATTCCAGCAGGCGGGTGCGGCTGGTGAGGTCCCATTCGCGCCAGGGGGCGATGACCTTCACGTCCGGCTTCAGGGAATAGTAGCCGATCTCGAAGCGGACCTGGTCGTTACCCTTGCCGGTGGCGCCGTGGGAAACGGCATCGGCGCCGACCTTCTCCGCGATCTCGATCTGCCGCTTGGCGATGAGGGGGCGGGCGATGGAGGTGCCGAGGAGGTAGCAGCCCTCGTACAGCGCGTTGGCGCGGAACATGGGGAAGACGAAGTCCCGCGTGAATTCCTCGCGCAGGTCGTCGATGAAGATGTTCTCTTCCTTGATGCCGAGCATCAGGGCCTTGTCACGCGCCGGGCCGAGCTCCTCGCCCTGGCCGAGGTCGGCGGTGAAGGTCACCACCTCGCACTGATAGGTGGTTTGCAGCCACTTCAGGATGACAGAGGTGTCCAGCCCGCCCGAATAGGCGAGAACCACCTTCTTCACGTCCTTCACCGCCATACGCCGGGGTCCCTTCTACGAAAGAGCAATTCGGTGTGGGGGTTTGCCGCAGCGGCGCGGTGCGGGCAAGGCGCGCATTACCATGCGAGCCGCACGGAGCGGGGAATTCTGGCCCGGCCGAGGGTGGCGCGGTGCAGGTGGCGCAAGGCCTTGAGCAGTTCCGGCGCCGCCTGAGGCGTGACGGGGATGCGGTGCAGGGTTTCGGCCAGGGCCGGGTCTGGCAAGAGCCAGGGCGGTGCGTTCAGGGCGCTGCGCAGGCCGAGGCGGCGGATGAGGACCAGGAGATGCAGGCCGCCGAGGCGCGCGGCGCGGCGGGTGGCGCGGGTGATGGCTTTTTCGAGTGCCCGCAGGGGGTGGTTGGGCGGATTGCTGGCGAGCTCCTTCAGCAGGCGGTGCCAGAAGCCGGCATGGGTGAGGCGGCGGAAGAAGCGGGCCACGGTATCGGGGCGGCCGAAGCGTTCCGGGAGGTTCTTCCAGGGGGTGCCGGGGTGGTGGGCGAGGTGGAAGATGGCGTCCATGCGGGCGCGGAGGTCGGGCGTGCGGCGGCCTTGGGGGAAGAGGGTTGGGAGGTGGGGTTGGAGGGCGGCCCAGGTGGTGTCTGAGAGCGGGGTCCAGGGGGTGGGGGTGGTGAGGCTGGACATGGGGCGCTCCGGCTTCAACTGTGCGCCTTGTTTAAGGAATTTATTCCTTTTTGTCAAGATTTGTTACCTCAGGCGGTAAGCAATGTCTGCTTAGCGCCCCGTTCCAGTCGTTTGGCACATTTGGCGGCCGCCTCAGACGCTGCTTGTCTGAACCGGCAGGAGCTTGAAGCTGACCTGATATCGAAAGAAGTCGATGCCGGTTGTCACCGACAATGCGCGACGCAGCTTTAAATCATCCTCGAGAGCGATAATCGCGCCCCGTACAGTCTGTTCTTCTGTCGCCAGTTCGCCCAGCACATAGCCCATGTATCGCTGTATCTGCCCCACGACCACGTCGCTTGCTCGCCCGCGCTTCAGTTCCACGACGAGCAGCGTCTTTTGGTCTTTTGATATGGCCAGAATGTCGATGGGGCCGGTATCGCTAGGATACTGCTGGCCGATCAGTTCGCCTTCCTCACTGTAAATGGAATAGCTTTTGCCGAGTTCGGTCTGCGCCCAATTGGCGACAAGGAAATCCTCAAGGTGCTTTTCCAGTGCGAAGGTACTGGCGTCCTCGATGATCTCGCTGGTTGCGACGATAGCCGGTACAACCTCGCCACCGATTAGCTTTTCGATCTCGCTGGCGTATTTGTTCACTTCGGCGATCGTGCCCGGGCCATTGGTGGATCGCTTCAATTCATCGGACAGTTCGGCCCGCTTCGCGCGCCCCGGGAACCACTGCACTCTACGCTGTTGCGGCAGGTTGGCGGTCGGAACGCAATAGTAGTCGCTGGTGATTTTTCCCAGCATCATGTCGCCATTTGCGTCAGGGCACATCACCACGTCACCGACGCTCATGCCCGCGCCGAACGTCCACAGCATCCCGCAGGCCAGCCCTGCCGCTACCATCGTCTTGTCCGGATTTCGCTTCAAGAACTCGGGCCTGAACCGCGCGTTGAAGTCTTTCCAGCTATCGCCAAACTGCCCGGTCAGGTCTTCCTTGAAACCCCAATGAACGCCGATAAAGCCGCCGGCGAAACACTCGGCGGCGAGCCGCGCCTTTTCTCCCAGACGGACACGATAATAGGACCGGCTCACAACTTCTCCTACGCAATGTGACAAAGGGACTTCCCCGCGGCATTGCCAGCGGAGCGGATCTTCTCCGCCAATACCAATCCGACTGGCCGGACGGCTATAAGTGGCCGTTTAAGTGTTGCCGGATTTTGTCGTTAACCGACTCCGATAGGAAGGGGCGGCAACTGGCAAACACCCCTTGTGGCTCTGGTAAGCGGAATTCCGCTGGACGGACAATGTCCGTCGAATATCGAAGAATTTTTAGCAGGTCCAGGAGGCTCAGCCTCCTGGCGGATGGGGGTTCGGGGGAAGGCGGAGCCTTCCCCTGCCCGATGCCGCCCGAAGCTAACGACGCGCGGCTTACCTTCTTCACATATCACGGACCGTTGGCGGCTCGTTACCCTTTGAACGGATGGCGGGCCAGCGGGTGTGGTAGCGTGGTGGCCATGGATACGCGTTCCCTGCTGGCGGCCATCCGCTTCGGGCTAGGGCCCAGGCCGGACCAGCCTTTACCGGCCGACCCCATTGCCTGGCTGGATGGGCAGCTTGAAGGCGCCGATACGCCGCCCTTGCCCGCCGGCTGGCCCGCCCCGCCCACCGTGGCCGATGGCTACCGCCTCTGGCGGGAGCGGGACGTCCGCGGCCGGTTCCTGCCCGGCGAGCCCAATACGATCGAGCTGCATTTCCAGGCCGAGGCCATCGCCGCCCTGGGGCTGCGGATCGATACCGACCGCCCTTACCGGGAGCGGCTGGTCGATTTCTGGGGGAACCATTTCACCGTCAGCAAGCGCACCGGCTTCAGCGTCTCCACCACCATCGGCCCCTATATGCGGGAGGCGATCCGCGCCCATGTCACAGGCCGCTTCGCCGACATGCTGGTCGCTGTGTTCAAGCACCCGGCGATGCTGAGCTATCTGGACCAGGTCGCCTCGGTCGGCCCCAACAGCCCCAATGGCAAGCGCTTCGGGCGGGGGCTGAACGAGAACCTGGCGCGCGAGATCCTGGAGCTGCACACCGTCTCCCCCGCCTCGGGCTATACCCAGACGGATGTGACGGAATTCGCCAGGCTGCTGACCGGCTGGACCTATGAGAGGAAAAAGGAGCCTTTCGGGACCATTTTCCGCCGTGCCAGCCATGAGCCGGGCACCAAGACGGTGCTGGGCCGCCGCTTCGCCGAAGGGCCGGACGAGGCCGAGGCGGCGCTCCGCTTCCTGGCCGGCCATCCCTCCACCCATCGCTTCCTGGCCACCAAGCTCGTGCGGCACTTCGTGGCGGACGACCCGCCCGCCGCGGCCGTATCCCGCATTGAGGGCGTGCTGCGCGATACGGATGGCGATCTCGGCGCCGTGGCACGCGCTCTGCCACGGCTCGATGCCGCCTGGGACCCGCCACTGACCAAGCTGCGCGCGCCGCTCGACTATGTCACCGCCGCCTTCCGGGCCTGTGGCGCCACGGGGGTGGCGATGGGGCGCGCCGCCTGGATCGCCTGCCGCACGTTGAACCAGCCTTACTGGACAGCGTTGCAGCCCAATGGGTGGCCGGACCGTGCGGGCGACTGGCTGGGCCCCGAGCCGCTGATGCAACGGCTGGACTGGGCCTATGAAACCGCCGGCCGCTTCGCGCGCCAGGACCCGATGGAGGTTCTGGAGACCGCCCTGGGCCCGCTCGCCCCCGATGCCACGCGGCAGGCGATGCGCCGCGCCGGCTCGCCGCGCGATGCCCTCGCCATCCTTCTCGCCAGCGCGGAGTTTCAGCGCCGATGAGCCACCTTCCCAAGATCGGCCGGCGTGGCCTGCTGCTGGGCCTCACCGCCCTGGCTGCCACGGCCAATGCCCGCCTTGCCTTCGCCGAGACGCCTGCCATCGCCACGGAGGGCGACAACCGCCTGGTGGTGGTCATCCTGCGCGGCGCGATGGATGGCATGGCCGCCCTCGCGCCCTATGGCGACCCGAATTACCGCGGGCTGCGCGGCTCCATCGCCCTGGCGGAACCGGGGCAGGAAGGGGGGCTGCTGGATTGCGGCGGCTTCTTCGGCCTCAACCCGGCCCTGGCCAATTTCCACCGCTTTTTCACCGAGGGCAGCCTGCTGCCCATCCATGCCATCGCGGGCCCTTACCGCAACCGGAGCCATTTCGAGGCGCAGGACATGCTGGAGAGCGGGGCGGAGCAGCGCCTCTCCTCCGGCTGGCTGAACCGCGCCTTGTCCGGCCTGCCGGAAGCGCCGCCGGACCGCCCCAAGACCGGCCTGGCCGTGGGGCTCGACCTGCCGCTGCTGATGCGGGGCGCCCAACCGGTGGGCATGTGGGCGCCGCCCCGGCCGGTGCGGCCGCCGCCCGATCTCTATGCCCGTATGGCCGACCTGCTGCATACCGACCCGCTGCTCGGCCCGGCTGTCGAGGAGGGAATGCGTGGCCGTGGCTATGCCAGCAGCATCCTGGGCGGAGAGCCCGCCCGAGGGGGCGGCTTCGTCTCGCTGGCCGCCTCCGCCGGAAGGCTGCTGGCGGCACCCCATGGCCCCCGTGTGGCGGCGATGGATATCGGTGGCTGGGACACGCATGCGGACCAGTCACGCCGTCTCGCGCCCGTGCTGGAGCAGCTCGATGCTGGCCTGGCGGCGATGCGCGGGCAACTGGGCGATGTCTGGGGCCGCACGGTCATTTTGGTGATGACGGAATTCGGCCGTACCGCGCGTGCCAATGGCAATAACGGCACCGACCACGGCACCGGAGGCGCGGCCTTCCTGCTGGGTGGGGCCGTGCGGGGCGGGCGCGTGCTGGCCGATTGGCCGGGCCTCGCCGAAGGGCAGCTTTTCGAAAAACGCGATTTGCAGCCCACGCGGGACCTGCGCGGCATCGCCATGGGGTTGTTGAAGGACCATCTCCGCCTGCCGGAAGCGGCCATCGCCGCAGCCTTCCCCGGCGCCCGGGAGGTCACTCCCGAGGCAGGGCTGACGCGGGACGCGTAGGGCACAAGGGCAGGATTTCCTCGGCATCGGGCCGTGGGGTTTCCGCCGGCGGCATGGAGCGGCGCCTCGCGCGGGCGGCCGCTTCGGCCTGGCGAGGCCCCGTTTGTGAGGAGAGCTGTGTCCACACGCGCGGTGGAAACCGGCCTAGCCAGAATGTTCTGATTTCGTTACTTCCTGTGCCGGAATGCAGTTTTGCACCCGATAAGGTTGCGAAATCGCCCCGGCATGGCGATATCATGACACAGAATGGCGTCGAGGGTGCTGTTGCCGCGGCGCGGCACGAGATAACATCGACGGATGATCCATAGCGGCGACATGCCTGACGCCCTTGTCCCCTCCATCATCGGCACGCTGCCGATGCGCCCCCTGCCCGATCTGGCGCAGGACCTGGTCCCGCTTCCCGGGCAGCCTGTGGCGCGTGACGTGGCGCTGGGCTTGTTGCGGCGCCAGCTCGGCCGGATCCAGTCCAGGGTGCAGGAGGCGTTCGAGGCCCATGCTCTCTCCGGACTGACAGCGGCGCGGGGCCTGGCGGAGCTGACGGATGGGCTGATCCATGCCATCCACGCCTACACCCTGGCACAGGTGGCGCCGGAAGGGGCGGGCGGCCGCCCTTTCGCTGATCTCGCGCATGAGCCGCCTTTCGTCCTGGCCGCGACCGGTGGCTATGGCCGCGGCGTCATGGCGCCGTTCTCCGATATCGACCTGCTGTTCCTCTCCGACAGCCCCCTCGGCCCGCGCGGCCGCCGGGCGGTGGAGTTCATGCTCTACCTGCTCTGGGATCTCGGGCTGAAGGTCGGGCACGCCACCCGAAGCATCCGGGAGTGCCTGGAGGATGCGCGGGAGGATGCCACCATCCAGACCGCATTGCTGGACAGCCGCTTCATCGCCGGCGAGCGCGCGGTGTTCGACCGGTTCGACATCGCCTATGCCGAGGCGCGCCAGGAATGGGGCGTGGGCCAGTTCATCACCGCCAAGCGCGCGGAGCGCAACGCCCGCCACAAGCGCTATGGCGACAGCCCCTATCTGGTGGAGCCCCACATCAAGGAAGGCCGGGGCGGGCTGCGCGATATCCAGACCCTGTACTGGCTGGCCCGCTATGCCTTTGGCGTGCAGCGCATGCCGGAGCTGGTCGGACCTGATTCGCCGGGCGGGGGGCTGCTGACCGCACGGGAAGCCCATGCCATCAAGCGGGCCTGGGACTTTCTGTGGACGGTGCGCTTCCACCTCCACTACGTCACCGGCCGGGCCGAGGAGCGCCTGACCTTCGACCTGCAGCCCGTGGTGGGCGCCCGCATGGGCTATACCCGCCACGGAAAGCAGGACGGGGTGGAGCGCTTCATGAAGCACCTCTTCCTGACGGCGCGGGATGTGGTCCGCCTCTCCCGCCTGCTGGAGCCGGCCATCGAGCGCGCTGCCCTCGGCGTGCCGGCCGTGCAGAAGGCGGAGGAACCCGCTCTCGCCGCCGCCGGCATCGCGATGGCGGATGGCAAGCTGCTCTTCGCGCCGGACAAGGATGTGGCGGCAGACCCGGCGGTGATGCTGCGCCTCGTCCGCGCGGCGCGGGACCGGGGGCTGGAGCTGCATCCGCTCGCCCAGCGCGCCCTCATCCGCAACGCACCCCGTGCCCAGGCGTTGCGGGACGACCCCGCCGCCGCCACCATCTTCCTCGACCTGCTGACGGGGAAGGATTCGAAAAAATCCATCCGCATCCTCAACGAGGTCGGCTTCCTCTCCCGCTACATTCCGGACTGGGCGCGCATCGTCGGGCTGATGCAGTTCGACACCTACCATGTCTTCACGGTGGAAGAGCATACGATCGAGGCGATCGGCGTGCTCAACCAGCTCGACCGCGCGGAGCTGGAAGAAGCGGTGCCGGTGGCCAGCGAGCTGATCGGCCAGCTGCAATCCCGCCGGGCGCTTTATGTCGCGACGCTGCTGCACGACATCGCCAAGGGCAGGGGGGGCGACCACTCCGAGATCGGCGCGCAACTCGCGCATGAGATCTGCCCCCGCCTCGGCCTGACGCAGGAAGAGACGGAGACCGTCTCCTGGCTGGTGCTGAACCACCTGCTCGTCAGCCAGACCGCCTTCAAGCGCGATATCGACGACCCCAAGACCATTCTCGACATCGCCGAGGTGGTGCAGTCCCCCGAGCGGCTGCGCCTGCTGCTGGTGCTGACAGTGGCCGACATGCGTGCCGTGGGGCCGAAAGTCTGGAATGGCTGGAAGGCTACCCTGCTGCGCGAACTGTACTGGCGCGTGGCGGAAGTGCTGGCCGGCGGCCTCTCCGTGCCGGAGCGGGACGTGCGCGTGGCCCGCGCCAAGCAGGCGGCCGCCGCGCTGATGCAGGACCAGCCCAAGGAAGCGGTGGAGCAGTTCCTCGCCCTCGGCTACCCCGGCTACTGGCTCTCCTTCGACCCCGAGACCCATACCCGCCATGCGGCGCTGATCCGGGAAGCGGAGGCGACGGGCGCGCCGCTCACCGTCTCCACCCGCGTGCTGGAAGCGCGGTCGGTGACGGAAGTCACCGTTTATGTCACGGACCATCCGGGCCTGTTCAGCCGGATCGCCGGCGCGCTGGCGGTGGCGGGGGCGAGCATCGTCGATGCGCGCATCCACACCATGACCAATGGCCGCGCGCTGGATACCTTCTGGGTGCAGGATGCCCAGGGTGGCGCCTTCGACAGCCCGCACAAGCTGGCGCGGCTTTCCGTACTGATCGAGCAGGCGCTCTCCGGCCGTCTCAACCTGGATCAGGAAATCCGCAAGGTGCGGCGCGAGCCCTCCCGCCTGCGCGCCGTGCAGGTGCCCGGCCGCGTGGTGATCGACAACCACGCCAGCAACACCCACACCGTGATCGAGCTGAACGGCCGCGACCGCCCCGGCTTGCTCCACGACATGACCGCCGCCATCAGCGAGCAGGGCCTGCAGATCGCCTCCGCGCATATCACCACCTATGGCGTGCGCGCGGTGGACGTCTTCTACGTGAAGGACGTGTTCGGCCTGAAGATCGAGAATGAACGCAAGCTCGCCAGCCTGCGGGAAGCCCTGCTTGCCGCGCTTGGTCCGGCGAATGGGGATGTGGGCGCGGATTAAAAGCTGGGGGGAATGAATTCCCCCCAGAGCC
>JH599999.1:81036-100609 GCA_000245075.1 Acetobacteraceae bacterium AT-5844 | reverse complement strand
GATCTTCGTCGGCCCCGACTGCGCCGCCAGCCGGCAAGGGCTGCAATGGTTCGCCCGCCATGTCCTGCCCTGTCTGCCGGAGCGGCTGCACCTCCACGTCCATGGCGGTGCCTGTGCGGCGGTGGAAGCCGGGCCGCGCATCACGCTGCATGGCGAAGCCGACGATATCGCTGGCATCTACAGGGATTTCGCCGTGGCAATCGACCCCGCCACGCTGAGCGGCGCGCCCCGGATCGAGAATCTCGAGGCCTTGTGGGCGGGAATGCCTCTCGTCACCAGCGCGGAAGGCGCACGCGGGCTGGAGATGTTCGAGGGCCACGGGCTCCACGTCGCTCGCTCCCGCCAGGATTTCTGCCGCCAGATCGTCGCGGCGAGCACAGCGCTGGATTCCGGCGATGCCATGCCACAGCGCGAGGATATTCGCGCGGCCTATCGACAGGATGCGGAATGCGGGTACTTCCCGGGGCTGCTGCGGCAGCTCTGTGGCCGCCCACTCAACCTGCTGGCCGGGCGAAAGGCGCAGCAGGCATGACCATCCTCTTCACCGGCGATTTTCTTCGCCCCGATTCTCGAGGCTCGCGGCCGACCCAGCACTACAACATCCGCTGGCTTCACGACCTGTTCGGCCGGACCTTGCACCGGATGACAGGCGAGGAGGTCGGCTACCTCGCCTGGAACAGTGGCGGCGTGACTAAGGGCGGGCTGACCGGCGCCGAAATCTCCAGCATCTATGATGCGTGCGGCGTGCCGCGGAATATCCACGGCTGGGCCGCGCTCTATGAGCAATTCGCCTTGCCGCGCTCGGTCCGGCGGCTGCTGGCCGAGAAGTTTCGCGACGCCTTTGTCATCGGCTTCGAAATCCCGTCCATCATCAAGCACTTCCTGCTGGCCAACGGAAATCGCTTCCTGGACGTGATGGTCCACCCCGTCCGCTTCCATGACGATGTCTTCTTCGGCATCCAGAGTTCCGAAGGCGCGGCGAATGAGGCGCTGGCCCGCTACGCCATCGGTGAGGACGAGATCCAACTTGTCGCGGGTGTCGTCGCCGCGACGGCGGGGCGCCTTTCCCACCCCGTCCGCCAGCCCGGCACGCGGCTGGTGCTGATGCAATCCCGCTACGACAAGACGCAGATCCGGGATGGCCGCTTCATCGGCATCGCCGATGTCATGGCACCCGCCGCCGAGCGTGGCCTCTTCGACGCCCCGGTGCTTGTGAAGCCGCACCCGATGGAGCCGGAGAATCCCCATCTGAAGCTTGTCACGGCCGCGCTACGGAACTGCGCCGTCACCACCGACAACTTTTACGCCCTGCTGTGCAGCGAGAACGTGGAGCATGTGGTCTCGCTCAGCTCCAGCACCTGCACCGAGGCGCGCTATTTCGGCAAGGATGCTGAATATCTCCACAAGAATCCGTTCGCGCTCTCCTATGCCGGAGACGAATACTCCTACGGGTTCGACTCCTTCATCTCCGTGAAGGATTCCTATTACGGCCTGGCATTCTGGGCGGATGTGCTGAGCGGCATGGGCGTTCCCGGTGTCAGGGCTCCGGGCCCGGCGCCCGCGAGCCTCGCCACCAAGCCGAACCGGACCCGTACCTCCCTCAGAAGCTTCTGGGGCTATAACGAGATCGACACCGATATCGCTGTACGGGCCTGCCGCCCCTGAGCGGCAGGCCGGCCCCCTTTCTCAGCCCCCTGTCACCTCTCGCAAACGCCCGGCCTCGATGTGCAGGAAGCGCGAACCGACGGCCTGCACGAAGGCGCGGTCGTGCGACACCAGCACGCAGGTGGCGCCACGGCTCCTGATTTCCTCCTCCAGCCTCTCCTGCCCGGCGATGTCGATATGGTTGGTCGGCTCGTCGAGCAGGTACAGGTTCGGCTCGGTCAGCCGCAGCGCCAGCAGCCCGAGCCTGGCCTTCTGCCCTGGTGAGAGCAGGCTGATCGGCCTGCCCTGGCGATCCATGGCGATACCCGCCGCGGCCAGCAGCGCGTGCACGCGCTGGTCCGGCAGGCCGAAGCGCCCGGAGATGAAGGCATGCGGCGTCCGGTCCGCCGGCAACTGGGACATGTGCTGGTCCAGATGGCCCATCACCACCGTCGTGCTGGCCCGGATGCCGGGAACGGGTTGCCCGGAGATCGCCCGCCGCAGCAGCTCCACCAGCCTGGACTTCCCCGCCCCGTTGGGGCCGAGCAGCACGATCCGGTCCCCCTGCGCCACCGAGAGCTTCTCGACGTAAAACAACCTGCTGCCATCAGGCGCTTCGACGGGAAGCTTCTCCAGCGAGAGCAGGGTCTTCGCATGGGTGGCACCATGGTTGAGGCGGATCTCGCCGCTCCGCTCCACATGGACCGGCTGCTGCCGCTCCTCCAGCGCCGTGGCGCGGGCCGCCATCTGGGCGGCTTTCTTCAAGGCCCCGTCGCTGCGGCTGTTGATGCCGATATTCTTCAGCTCGCCAGCGCTGCGGCGCAGCCGCGAGGCCTCCTTGCCCTCGCGCTCCAGCCGGGCACGCTGGGCGGCATCCTCCTCCGCCAGCAATTGCCGCGCACGGGTATAGGGATGGGCAAAGACCGGGCTGGTGCCGGGGCGCAGAAACAGCGTGCGGTTGGTGCAGCGGTCCAGAAAGCGGCGGTCATGGCTGGCGATCACCATGATGGCCCGCTTGCCGACCTCGGCGACCCATTCTTCCAGCATCTCGATCTTCTCGAGATCCAGGTGATTGGTCGGCTCGTCCAGCAGCAGGGCGTCCGGCTCCGCCACCCAGGCACGGGCGATCAAGGCCAGACGCTGCCAGCCGCCGCTCAGCGCCCGCACCCGGCGGTGCAGGAATTCTTCGGGGGTGTTGAATTCACCCAGCACCACATCGGCACGCCAGGATTGTCCCTCCCGCTCGGCGGCAGGAATGGCGCGGCGCACCGCCTCGTGCAACGGCAGGTCCAGGAGGTTGGCGGGCATATCCTGCTCCACCAGCGCCACGCGCAGGCCACGGGAGCGGGTGACGTCCCCCACGCCTGGCTCCGCCTGGCCGGCCAGGCAGCGCAACAGGCTGGACTTCCCGGCACCATTGCCGGCGACGAGGCCGAGGCGGTCCCCGTCCTGCAAGGTCAGGGTGATGTCCTGGAACAGCGGCTCAGGCGTGAGAATGCCAAGGCCGTTAAGGCTGAGAGAGCCCATGAAAATATCTCGCACGGTGGGCACCGGCATGCGGCGCCCGGGTCATGACAGGCGTGGGGATACGGGCGCGCGAATGACGTGCGGCCGCAAGGCGCTCTTCAGGACAGACCGTGGAGGTGACGGAGAATTCCGGCTTCAGGCCCGCCCCGCGGCATGGCGCCACGGGGCTTGGCAGGGTCCGCGAGGGTGGTGCTGGTTATAGGATGTCATGTCCAGCCCTCCTGCGTGCCGGTTGCGTCTGGCGGCAGGCTAGACCTGCCCGCGCGCTCCTGGCAAGCGGATGGCGCCGCTAGCCGCCACCACGCCCGTCGCAATCAGCGCGCAGCCCGCGAACTCGGCGAGTCCAGCGCGGTCTCCCAGCAGCAGGATGGCGATCAGCACCACCATGACCGGAGTCAGTGCCGTGATGGCGGAGGTGCGGGCCGCCCCCAGATGCCGCACAGCGGTGGTGAAGGTGATCAGCGCGACAACCCCGGCCATGATGCCCTGCACCAGCACCTGCTTCAGCAGCACGGGGGCTGGCGTTTCCCGCAGGCCGGTGAGGATGTCGCCCATCCCGAAGGGCAGAAGCACCACCACCGACCAGAAGCCAACGAACGCCGCGGCCTGAACGCCCGTGAGACCGCTATGGCGGAAGGCGATGGTGTAGACGGACCAGGAGAAGGCCGCGGCCAGGATCAGCAGATGCCCCTGCCAATTGCCGGTGGAGAGATCGGCGAGGCCCGTGCCGGTAATCGCCGCCACGCCCAAGGTGATCAGCGCGATGCCGGCGAGGCGCACGCTGCTCAACCGCTCCCCGAGCAGACCGACCGAGAGAATGCCGATGAACAGCGGCAACGTGCCCGCCAGTAGCGGCCCCGCCTCGGCAAGCGGTGCGAAATGCAGCCCCCACAGCACCAGGAACTGGTAGGGTAACCCGGCGAACAGCAGGCCCAGCAGCGCCAGCTTCGGCACGCCGCGAGGGATGATGCGGAAGCCCCACCACCAGGGCGCGAGCACCAGCGCCGCCGTGCCGAAACGCACGAAGGCCAGCATGGAGGTGCTGAGTGGCTGGCCACCCTGCATGGCGAAGCGGGAGCCGATGATCCAGGTGGCCCACATCGCCACGGTGGCCAGGGCACCGAACAGGCCAAGGCGGAAGGATGGCGCCGGCCCCGTGCTGTCGGCGGTGATGGCGGTCTGGCTCATGCGGAGTCCTGTCGGCGCGATGTTGGACAGTGTTCCTGCCGTTTCCCTGACCTCTCCCCTACTCCAGTGCCGAGCCTTGCGGAACCCTCGCCCGCGCATGGCCGCCGCGAGGGCAAGAGGTCAAATCAACAGCTCGCCTATCTCCCGCGCCGCCTGTCGCATCATGGGGATGACTTCGGTGGCCATCCGCTCCGCTGTCATGCGCGCCGTATGGCTGCTGCTGGCCAGAGCTGCCACCACCCGGCCTGCGCGGTCCCGCACCGGCACGGCGGCGGAGGCGAAGCCCTCTTCCAGCTCGCCATCCAGAACGGCGTAGCCCATGGCGCGGCACTCCCGCACCGCTGCCAGCAACGCATCGGGCGATGTCACGCTCCGCTCCGTGAAGCGAGGCAAGGGGGCGCTGGCCAGCAGCGCGGCCACCTCCCCATCCTCCAGCGCCGCCAGCAGAACACGGCCGGAGGCGGTGGCGGATGCCGGCATCCGTTCGCTCGTTTTCAGCGTGTAGCCCACGGCCCTTCCCGGCGCCTCGGCGCGCGTCACATGCGAGATGTGCGGATAGTCCAGCACCGTCAGGGAGGTGTTCTCCCCGATCCGCAGGGAGAGCGCCTCCAACGCAGGCTGCAACCGCCGGTCGAGCCCCACGGAGGAGAGGTAGGCATAGCCCAGCCGCAGCACCTGTGGCGTCAGCTCGAAATATTTCCCATCGGCCCGGGCAAGGCCCAGCTCCACCAGTGTCAGCAGCAGCCGCCGCGCCACCGCGCGGTCCAGCCCGACGCGTGCGGCGACATCGGACAGCGTCAACCGCCTTGCACCAGGGCCAAAGGCCTGGATGACGTCCAGCCCGCGCGCGAAGGCCGTCACGAAAGTACGGCTGCGCGCATCGGCTCCCGTTTCATCATCCATGGCCTGTCCTCCAGCCTGTTATTCGACGCGGATATTACGCTCCTTGACGAGCGCGCCCCAGGTCTGGAACTCGGCCGGCACCATGGCGACGAAATCGGCGTTGGAGCGGCTGGCGGGCACAGCGCCGAAGCTGGTGATGCGCTCGCGGATCTCCGGCTGCGCCATCGCCTCGGCCAGGATGGCGGCGACGCGTGCCGCGCCCTCGGCGGGCACTGTGCGGGGGGCGAACATCGCCTGCCAGCCATCGACCTCGATGCCGGGAACGCCGGCTTCCGTCAGGGTCGGCACATCCGGCAGTTCCGGCAGGCGTTTCTCACCGGCCACGGCCAGGGCACGCAACGTGCCCGCCTGAAGGTGCGGCAGCATGGAAGAGAGGGTGAGGAAGCCCATGCCCACCTCATTGCCCAGCAGATCCGGCAGCAGCACACCTTCGCCACGATAGACCACCGGCTCGATCTCGACGCCCGCCTGGCGGTTGAACAGCTCGGTCGTCATGTGGGAGAGCGTGCCGTAGCCGCTATTGGCGGCGGTGATGCTGCGCGTCTTCGCCTTCGCCGCCGCCACCAGCCCCGCCACGTCCTTGAACGGCGAGGATGCGGGGACGATCAGCAGGAACGGCGTGGAGGCGATCTGCGCCAGCGGCGTGAAGTCCTTCACCACATCATAGCCCACGGGCTGGGCCTGCAAATGCGGCACGATGGTCATGCTGATGCTGCCGAAGAGCAGCGTGTGGCCATCATTGGCCTGCGCCGCCGCACCGGTGCCGATGACGCCGCCGGCACCGCCCCGGTTCTCCACCACCACCGGCTGGCCTAGCTTCGGGCCCAGCACGCGCTCGGCCAGCATGCGCGCCAGCCCATCCGCCGGGCCACCCGGCGCGAAGGGCACGATGACGCGCAGCGGCCGGTTGGGCCACGCCTCGGCGGCACGGGCAGCTCCCACCCAGGGCAGCGCCAGGGCGCTGGCCAGCACAGCACGCCGGCCGGGCTTGAAGGTTGTCATGACAGGCTTCCTCGTCTTGCTTCTTGAGAATGTCTTGGATGTGCAGGCGTCAGGCAGGCAGGTAGGCGCCGCCCTCCCGCAGCTTGTCGCGCAGCAGCGCCGGGGAGACGGCGCGGGTGCCGCCATTGCCCTGCACCACCATGGCCGCCGCCGTGCCCGCCGCCTGGCCGATGGCCATGGTCGTCGGCATCACGCGCACCGAGGCGTGGGCGCCGTGGGTGGCGGAGATGCCGCGCCCGGCGATCAGCGCATTGTCGAGCCCCTGAGGAATCAGCGAGCGGAACGGGATTTCATAAGCGCGGTCCCCGCCCAGCGTCTCGAAGCTGAGCCCGGCGCCCTTGGCGGGGTGAATGTCCATCGGATAGGCGGCAACGGCGATGGCATCGGGGAAACGGCGTTCGGCCCGAAGGTCATCGGCGGTCAGCACGTAATCGCCCAGCGCACGGCGGGATTCGCGGATGCCGAGCTGCGCGGCCAGCGTCACAAGCCGCCCCTGCTCGCAACCCGGCACATGTGCGCGCAGGAAGGCCGCAGCGGAAAAGGCCTGGCGCCGCCCTTCCATCTCTCCCGCGCTGAGGTCGAACGGGTCGGTCGCATCCACCGCCACACGGCTGATGTTGAACCAGCCATCATCCGTGCCGGGAATACGGCTCTGATGCAGCGCCGCACGCGCCAGCGCGCCGCTCTCCACACCCTGGCGGGAAAGCTCCTGCCGCTCGGCGGTGCTCAGCGCGTCGAAACGCGCGAAGTCGATCGGCCCGAAGCGGAACATCATGGTGGCGGGCTGTGGCGCCTCGTCTTCCGCGAGGGGCAGGAAATCGGCGCCGGCACGCGCCAGCACATCAAGGTCGCCCGAGGCGTCGATCACCATGCGCGGGCGGATGGTCAGCAGGCCGGCTTTGGTCTGCACCGTAACGGCGTCAATACGCTCCTCGCCCGCCTTCCGCACCTCGGCGATGGTGGCGTGGAACAGCACCCTTACGCCGGCCTCGGCCGCCAACTCGTCCAGCACCAGCTTCAGGGCTTCCGGGTCGTAGGAGACCTGATCCATGGGGTGGCCGGTGGACATGATGAAGCGGGTATGGCCGCCGGAGGCGTCGTAGCTCTCAAGCCGCTGCACGATCTCTTCCGCCGTGCCCTGGATCACCTGCCGCCCGGCCGCCGTTTCCCAGCCCACGAACTGCCCGACCGCCGCCGCCGTGGCGCTGCCGCCGAGAAAGCCCCAGCGCTCCACCAGCAGGGTGCTGGCCCCGGCCCGCGCCGCAGCCACCGCGGCCACCGTGCCGGACATGCCGCCACCGCAAACGAGCACATCAACCGTAATGTCGGAGGAGAACGTCATACGATCCGTCGACCATCCCATTTGTGCGCAGAGCGCATATTTATGCGTTATACGCACATATTGTCGTCGAGACCGCCCAAAGTCAAAGGGCGGCCTGTGCCGCCCTTTCGGCTAGACGGGTTGTTGTCGGCCGTCAGCCGGCATGGATCAGCCGCGCTACCCGCTGCAGCGCCAGGGTGTAGCCCTGGGTGCCGAAACCAGCGATGACACCGGAGGCGACGGCCGAGACGTAGGAGTGGTGCCGGAAGGCCTCCCGCGCATGGACGTTGCTGATATGCACTTCGATGATCGGACCGTCGAAGGTCTTCAGCGCATCGAGGATGGCGACGGAAGTATGAGTGAACGCAGCCGGGTTGATGACGATGGCAGCCGCAACCTCCCGCGCCTCATGCACCCAGTCGATGATCTCGTATTCGCGGTTGCTCTGGTGGAAGCGGATGTCGAAGCCGAGACCCGCCGCTGTCTCCCGGCAGGCAGCCTCGACATCGGCCAGCGTTTCCGCCCCATAGATTTCCGGCTGGCGCTTGCCGAGCAGGTTGAGATTGGGACCGTTGAGAACGAAGACCGTGCGGCTCATGAGATCATCCTGATGGTGGGCATGCTCTTGGGCGGCGTTTGCCCTTGGCGTCCACTATCCTGCCCGCGACGGCGCGACACTCCAAGCGGGGCGCCGAAGAGCGTCAGCGTAGCAATGGAAGCACGCTTGCCGCCAGGAGAAGCCCCATGATGACGTTGAACATCCGCCATTGCCGCGGGGTTCGCAGCATGCGCCCCGCGCTCTGCCCCAGCAGTGCCCAGACAAAGAGCGAGGGCATGGAAACCAGCCCGAACACCGCCGCGATGCGCAACCCGCTGACCAGCACCTCTTCGCCCGGATAGGTGAAGGCCGACATGGCGGCCAGCGCGATCATCCAGGCCTTGGGGTTGACCCACTGGAAGGCCGCAGCGCCCAGGAAGCCGAAACCGCGCACTTCGCTGGCGGCCTCAGGCGGCGGCGCGCGGCCAATCATCCAGGCCATGCGCAACAGCCAGAGAACGCCCACCCAGCGTAGGACCATGTGAAGGGTGGGGCTTGCCGCGAGCGGCGCCGCCAGTCCGAGCGCCGCCACCATCAACAGCACCATGAAGCCTACGGAAACGCCCAGCATCGCCGGCACCGGGGCGCGCCAGCCGCCAGCCGCGGCCATGGTGCTGATGATGAGGTTGTTGGGGCCAGGGGTAATGCTGGCCGCCACGGCAAAGCCGAGCAACGATAACGACGTTTCCATGCCCGCAACGGAGCATGGAGACGCCATTAGGTCAATAATACTGACTTAAAATCACTTCCCGCGCGTGACGAGCCGGCCGGGCTTCTCGCCCGTCGCCTTGCCGTTCGCGAAGGACATCACGCCATTGGCCCACACCTTCTCGATGCCCACGCTCATCTGCACGGGGTCCTCGAAGGTCGCGTTGTCGATGACGGTATTCGGGTCGAACAGCACGAGGTCGGCATAGGCACCCTCTCGAATGACGCCACGATCGACCATGCCGAAGACCTGCGCGCAGCGCCCGGTCATTTTGTGCACCGCGGTTTCCATGTCGAACAAGCCGAGTTGGCGGGAATACAGCCCCAGCACGCGCGGGAACGTGCCCCAAAGGCGCGGATGCGGCTTCTCGTCATGCGGCAGGCCGTCCGAGCCGATCATGGAAAGCGGATGGCGCATGATGCGGCGCACATCTTCCTCATCCATCTGGAAGGTCACGGCACCTGCCGGCGTCAGCCGCTCGGCAGCGGCGCGAAGATCGGTGTTCCAGGCGCGCGCGATTTCGGAAAGCTCGCGGCCCGCCATGTCGGGATACGGCACGGACCAGGTGATGATGCAGCGCAGGTCATCCCGCACCTTGTCCGGCATCAGCACGGTGGAGCCGGCGGGATACGGGTACATGTCGAACGCCACTTCCTGCATGGTCGCGGCGGCACCGATCAGCGCGAGGGTCTGCACCGAGCGGCCGTAATTCTCCGGCATCGAGCACTTGTGGTGGCTGATATGCACCGGCACGCCGACCTTGGTGCCGATGTAGAGGGTCTCCTCGATGGAGGCGAGAACATGGTTCGCCTCGTCCCGCATATGGCTGGTGTAGAGGCCGTCCGTGGTGCGCAGCGCCTCCGCCACGGCGATGACCTCCTCAGTCGTCGCCGCCTTGTTCAGCGGGTAGTACAGGCCGGTGGAAAAGCCCGAAGCGCCCTCAAGGAGAGATTGCTTCAGGCGCGCATGCATGCGGTGGATTTCGGCGTCCTTGGCCGGGCGGTGGACATCGCCTTCCATCGCCTCCACGCGCAGGGTCTGGTGGCCGATCAGCGCGTAGGTATTGACCTCGCTGCCCTGCTTCTTCAGCGCGTCCGCGTAATCGCCGAAGCTGTCGAAGGTCCACCACTGCTCGTCGCCCAGCAGGTCCAGCGGCGCGGGCGGGCGCTTGCTGCTGTGTCGCATCGGCGAAAGGCTGATGCCGCAATTGCCGACCACCACCGTGGTCACGCCCTGGCTGATCTTGCACAGGGTGCAGGCCGGGCCGCACAGCACGGCGCGGTCGTCATGTGTGTGGGAGTCAATGAAGCCGGGCGCGATGGCCTTGCCCGTCGCGATGATCTCCTTGTCCGCGCTGGCGCCGCCGAGATCACCCACGGCCACGATGCGGTCGCCGGTGACGCCCACATCGCCTATCCGCCGGGGCGCGCCGGTTCCGTCGAAAATCGTGGCATCACGAATGATGGTATCGCAGCGCAGCGCCATGGCAGGGCGTCCTTCAGGAGAGCAAGGACAATGATCATGCAACCTTCATGCATGTTGATCCAGCCCGCCAGTTCCAGTCCCCCGGCGCATTGCGTCCCACGCCCGACGCTCCTAGCCTGCGCAACCGCTTACACGGAGACCAGGTTCCGATGACCGACGCTACGCCCCACGCCACGCAGGAGACGATCACGCTGGGGGGGCTGCAAGCGCCCGCCTCCATCGTGGTGGACCGCTGGGGCGTGCCGCATCTGCGGGCGGAGAACGAAGCCGATCTCTTCTTCCTGCAGGGCTTCAACGCAGCACGGGACCGGCTCTGGCAGATCGACCTGTGGCGCAAGCGTGGCCTCGGCCTGCTCGCCGCCGATTTCGGCCCCGGCTTCCTGGCGCAGGACCGCGCCTCTCGCCTGTTCCTCTATCGCGGCGACATGGACGCCGAGTTCAACGCCTACTCCCCCGATGCGCGTGAGATCTGCACGGCCTTCGTCGCCGGCATCAACGCCTATGTCGATTTGTGCGAGCGCGAGCCGGACCGCCTGCCGCCCGAGTTCATCTCCCTCGGCACCCGCCCGCTGCACTGGTCGCCGGAAGATGTGGTGCGTATCCGCAGCCACAGCCTGACGCGCAACGCGCTCTCCGAGGTGCTGCGCGCCATCGTGCTCTCCCGCGCCGATGAGGCGACCGACCTGCTGCGCAAGGATATCGAGCCGCTGCGCTCGCCCACCCGGCCGGAGGGGCTGGACCTCGCCAGCATCGGCAACGAGGTGCTGGAGACGTTCAAGCTGGCCACCGCCGGCGTCAACTTCTCGCCCGAGCGCCTGACCACGCCGCTGGTGGACTGGCGCCGCTGGAGCCAGGTGGCCGACAGCGGTGAGGTGATGCGCAACGCGGAAATGGAAGGCTCCAACAACTGGGCCGTCCATGGCAGCCGCACGGAAAGCGGCCGCCCCATCCTGGCCAGCGACCCGCACCGCGCCCATGCCGCACCCGGCCTTCGCTACATCGTCCATCTGGACAGCCCCGGCTTCAACGCCATCGGCGCGGGCGAGCCCGCCGTGCCCGGCATTTCCATCGGCCATAACGGCACCTCGGCCTTCGCCCTCACTATCCATGGCGCGGACCAGGAGGATGTGATGGTCTATGAGACCATCGGCGACGGCAGCGCCTATCGCTACGGCGATGGCTATGAGCCGATGATCGAGGAAATGGCCGAGTTCGTGGTGAAGGGGCATGAGACACAGTCCCTGCCGCTGCGCTTCACCCGCCACGGGCCGGTGGTGGCCGAGGCACCGGGCCGCGCCGTCGCCATCCGCACGGTGTGGATGCTGCCCGGCTCCGCGCCTTACATGCGCAGCCTCTCCGGCATGCGGGCCACGACGGTGGAATCCTACCGTGAGGCGATGAGCGGCTGGGGCACGCCCTCCGTCAACCATGTCTATGCCGATGTCACCGGCACCATCGCCTGGATGCCCACCGGCTACGCGCCGCAGCGCCCCAACTGGGACGGGCTGCTGCCCGTGCCCGGCGATGGCCGCTACGAATGGTCCGGCCTGCTTGATCCGGCGGAGAACCCGCTGGTGATCAACCCCTCCGAAGGCTTCGTCGCCTCGGCGAATGAGCAGAACCTTCCCCCCGACTGGCCGCATGAAGAGAAGATGTACGGCTTCGAGTGGACGGAATATTTCCGCGCCCGCCGCATCCGTGAAGTGCTTGGCCAGACCGGCGTGAATGACGTGCCGCTGCACCGCGTGGAGGATTCCGCCGCGCTGCAAACGGATGTCCTCTCCCTCCCCGCCCGCCATCTCTGCGACCTGCTGCTGCGCCTGCCGCGCGCCGGCGCCGCGCCGGAATTGTGGGCCGCTCTGACATTGCTGGAGGAATGGGACCACCGCCTGCGCGCCACCAGCCCGGCGGCGGCATTGTTTGAGCTGTTCCTCTCCAAGTTCCTGAAGCCGCGCATGCTGGCGCTGCTGGTGCCGGATGCCAGCCTGCGCCCGCTGCTGGTGCCACAGGACAACGTGACCCTGGTGCGCCTGCTGGAGAATCCCGACAGCCGCTTCGGCGACAACCCTGCCGCCGGACGCGACGAACTCCTCGCCTCCAGCCTCGTGGATGCCTTCCGGGATTGCGAGAAGCGGATGGGCGCCTCCCCTTCCGAATGGTCCTGGGGCAAGCTGCATTCGGGCTATTTCTCGCATGCCCTCTCCGGCATGTCGGCAGATCAGGCGCATTGGGATGTCGGCCCCCTGCCTGTCGGCGGCAGTGCCTCCACCCCAATGCACACCGGCTACCGCCCCTCTGATTTCCGGGCGATGCATGGCGCTTCCGTGCGCCTCGTGATGGATGTCGGTGCGTGGGACAACAGCATCGCCATCAATGCGCCGGGCCAGTCCGGCGACCCGCGCTCCCCGCATTATGCCGACCTCGCGCCGAGCTGGTCGCGCGGCGAATACGTGCCGCTGCTCTACTCGCGTGAGGCGGTGGACGCGAAGGCGATGCAGCGGATCGACCTGATCCCGGGCTAAGGCCGCAAAAGCGGCGAAGGAAGGAGGAACGCCTTCCTTCGCCCGGCCAGGTCAGGGCGTCTTGCGCCCACCCCTTGCCGGCACCAGCACCGGCGGCTGCACGAAGAGCTGCCGGCGCAGGTAAGAAAGCCACATGCGCCGTGGCGCGATGTATTCCATCCCGAGGACCATGTCGAAGGGATGGTTCCCTTCGAGATCGATGATCCCCATCGGGTGATTCCGCAAAGTTTCGCTGCCGATCTCGATCGTTTCGAAATTCTGCATGCGGAACTCGACGCGTGCGGCGCCTACGCCATGCACCACGCCCAGAGGCTTGCCGGTGAGCACATCCTGCGGCACGCCGAGCCGCTCCGCCGCGCCCCGCAGTACCGTGGAGTGGTCCGCACCGCTATCCAGCAGCGCCCAGGCCTCCGTTCCATTCACGCGTACCCGCACCCGGGGCAGCCCGTTGGGAAGGATGTCCAGCGGGATGACATCGGCACCCGGCCAAGGCATCGCCGCAGCGGCACAGGCGCTGGGCGAATGGAGGACATAGCGCTGGTTCGGAAAGTCGATCTCCAGTTCCGAAGTCCGGAGAATATCCGCGCCGATCACGCCCACGGTTGTCAGCGGGCTCGTGGTGGAATGGGTTACGACCGGCACTGTCAGGTTGCTCAGACTGTGCCCGCCGATACGGAACTGCCCGATGAGGGCATTGCGCTCCCGGGTCGTACCACCCACTCCGCGGCCAAAAGTGGTCCGCATCCGGTCCTGCGGCAGGCGGAGCGCGTTGGCGCCATCCGTGAACAGCGCGGTGTTGGACGCACCGGTATCCAGGAGGAACGGCACGCGGCGGCCGTTCACCTCGACAGGCACGGCCGGTCTGCCATCCGCCAGGGCCAGCGGCAGTACATCGCCGGGCCGCGGGTCGCAAGGCATTGCGCAGGCCGCCAGCGATGCGGCGGCACCCAACGCCAGAACGCGAAGGAACGCCCCGGCGCGGATCACGCCGGGCCTACCATTCCACCGGCCGCCACAGAGCGACGGGCGGGCTTGCCTTGGCACGGATCGCTGCTTGCAACTCGGTCTCCAGCGCGGAGAGGAAGCGGGATTTATCGGAGCCCTGCATCGGCGCTGGCCCGCGCGTCATCGCACCGATCTCCCTCAGATGGCGAGCGACTTCCCGCCCCGCCAGTGCGCTGCCGATATTATCCGTCGTCCACAGCTTGCCGTTGGGCGCGATGGCCCGCGCCTTTTTCTCCAGGCAACGGGAGGCGAGCGGAATATCGGCGGTGACGCAGACATCATGCTCGGCGATGTGCTCGGCGATCCAGTCATCCGCCACATCCGCGCCCTCGGAGACGATGACGCGCTTCACCCACTCCACCTCCGGCAGGCGGATGCCGCGCGCCCCGTTGCTCACCACATGCACAGTGAGGCCGAGGCGCTCCGCGACGCGGAACACCTCGTCCCGCACCGGGCATGCATCGGCGTCGATGTAGACCTCGGGCTTCAACCCGCCACATCCGCCAGCCACCGCGTCACCACGGTGCAGGCGCTGGAGAAATCCTCCATCCGCATGGCTTCATGCGGGTTGTGGCTGCCATTCTGGTTGCGCACGAACAGCATGGCGGCGGGAATGCCCGCTTGGCCGAAGGCCGCCGCGTCGTGCCCGCCACCGGAGGCCATCTCGATATGCCGCACCCCGCTGGCCTCGGCCGCGCGCGCCAGCCCGGCACGCACACCCGCATCCATGGGAGAGGCCTTGGAACCGGTTTCCGGCCCGAGGTCGAACCGCACTCCGCGGCGCGCCTCGATCTGCGGCACCAGCACCGCCAGCCGCTCGAAGATGGCATCCACGCTGCGCGGGTCCACGCTGCGGACATCCAGCATGAAGGTGGCCTCGCCGGGGATCTTGGTGAAGCCGGCTTCCTCCGTGGTGGCCAGGGTGCAGAAGGTGCAGACCAGCTTGTGGCCCTTCGCCTCCAGCAGCGCCCATTCCTCATCCAGCCCGAGGGCCAGCTCGGCGAGAGCGATAGCCGCATCGCGGCGATAGCGGCGCGGCGTGCCGCCGGAATGGTTGTACTCGCCCAGCACGCGGCCCTGGCGCAGGCGGCGAGAGCCTGGAATGCCGGTAACGACGGCCACCGGGATTTCCTCGGCGTCCAGCACCGGCCCCTGCTCGATATGCACCTCCAGGAAGGCCGCCGTGTTGTCCGGCGTGATGACCTTCTCGCCTCGCGCGGCGAAGTCGGGGTCGAACCCTTCCTCCCGCATGTGCTCGCGCAGGCTGCGGCCGGTGTCCTGCCGCTTCACCTCCAGCTCCGCCGCCTTCAGCAGGCCGAGGGCACCGCGGCTGCCGGGATAGGAGGTCGGGAACCACGCCCCCGCCTCTTCCGCGCGGGTGGCCATGACGGTGATGTCCCGCATCGGCTGGAAGCCAGCGCGCTTCAACCCGGCCACGGCGGCCAGCCCCGCCAGCACGCCGGCGGCGCCATCGAAATTGCCGCCTTCCTTGACGGAATCGAGATGGCTGCCGAGCAGCACCTTCTTCGCCGCACGGTCCGTGCCCGGCAGCGTCATGTACAGATTGCCGACAGGGTCGGTGGAAACCTCGAGCCCCAGCGCCTCGGCTTCCCGCCGCGCCAGGGCGTGCGCCATCCGCTCGCCGGTGCCGTAGGCGTCACGGGTGACGCCCAGGCCGTCCGTGCTGTTGGCACGCAGTTCATCGAACATCCGTGACGCCAGATCGACATCTGGCGTCAGGTTGCTCCGTACAGTCTCAGACACCGCCAACGACCCCGCCATCGATCAGGTGAATGCGGCCGGTGGTGTAGGCAGCGCGGTCGGAGGCCAGGAAGGCGCCCATCGGCCCGAACTCGGCAGGCACGCCATAGCGCCCGGCGGGGATGGTCTTGCTGCGGGCCTCGATTATGTCCTCGGCCGTCTTGCCCTGCTTCTTCGCGGCGCCGGAGGCGAGCTCCACGCTGCGGTCGGTGCGGATGGCGCCGGGGGCCAGAATGTTGCAGGTGATGCCATCACCCGCCACCTCGGCGGCCAGCGTCTTGTTCCAGCCCACCATCGCGGCGCGCAGGGTGTTGGAGAGCGCGAGGTTCGGCAGCGGCTGCACCATGCCCGAGGAACCGATGGTCAGGATGCGGCCCCACTTCTGCGCGCGCATGGCTGGCAGCAGCTTCGTCGCGACGCGGATGGGCGAGAGGACGATGCGCTGGAACCAGGTCGTCAGGTCCTCCTGGGAGATGTCGGCGGCGGTGCATTGCGGCGGGCCACCATGGTTCAGCACGACGATGTCGATGCCACCCAGGGCGGCCACGGCCTTCTCCACCAGCGCATCCATCTGCTCGCCATGCGCGACATCAGCCGGGATGCCCACGGCCTTGGGGGCACCCAGCGCCTTCAGCTCTTCCGCCACGCGGTCGAGGCTCGCCTGCTCGCGGCCGGACACGGCGATCGCCACGCCCTCCGCCGCCAGCGCATCCGCCACCGAGCGGCCCAGCCCCTTCGAGCCGCCCATCACCAGGGCGCGACGCCCCTTCAGACCCAGATCCATCTTCGTCCTCTTCCGCAAGAGCCGTGTGTACAGGCCAGCACGCTGACCTCAACGACCCGCGAAGGCAAGAGCACCCCCTTGGCGGGTGAAGCCGGTACGGCCAAGCTAGGCCAGGAAACGCCCGGCAAACGGAGATATCGCCCCATGTCCAAGCCCCTGCTGCTGCTGACGCGCCACTTTCCCCAGGCAGTGGAGGCCCGCGCCGCGCGTGACTATGCCACCATCCCCAACGCCGCCGACACACCGATGACGGGCGCCGAAATTGCCTCGGCGGCACAGCAGGCCGAGCCGGTGGGCATCCTCTGCGCCGCCGGCGACGCCTTCAATGCCGAGACCATCAAGGCCCTGCCGGAGAGCGTGAAGATCATCGCCACCTTCAGCGTCGGCACCGACCATATCGACCTGCAGGCGGCGAAGGCGCGCGGCATCCTGGTGGCCAACACGCCGGACGTGCTCAGCGTCGCCACGGCGGAGATCGCCATGCTGCTCATCCTCTCCGCCGCCCGCCGTGGCGGGGAAGCCGAGCGGATGGTGCGCGCGCGGGAATGGACCGGCTGGGCCCCGACCCAGCTGATGGGCGTGACACTGGAGAAGAAGAAGCTCGGCATCCTGGGCATGGGTCGCATCGGTCAGGAGCTGGCGAAGATGGCGCGCGGCTTCGGCATGGAAATCCACTACCGCAACCGCAACAGGCTGCCGGAGGGAGAAGAACTGGGCGCCATCTATCACGCCGATGATGCGGGCTTCCTCGGCGCCATCGATGTGCTCTCCATGCACATCCCTGGTGGGGCGGCGACGCGACACTGGCTGAATGCGGAGCGCATCGCCCAGCTGCGGCCAGGGTCCATCGTCGTCAACACCGGCCGGGGTTCCACGGTGGATGACGCGGCACTGTGCCAGGCGCTGGAAAGCGGCCATCTGCGCGCCGCCGGGCTCGATGTCTTCGACGGCGAGCCAAAGATCTTCGAGGGCTACTACACCGCGCCTAACGTTGTGCTGCTGCCCCATCTGGGCAGCGCCACGGTGGAGACGCGGGACGCCATGGGCTTCCGCGCGCTGGACAATCTGGATGCCGTGCTGCTGCGGGGCGAGGCGCCGCCGCACGCGGTGTGATGGCCGCTCAGCGCGGCAGCCAGGCGTCGATCAGCCGGTCGGCGTTCTCGGCCACCGCGCTGGCCGGCCCCCCCTTGCCGAAAAGCTGGCCGGAGACATAGGCACCCTCGATCAGCAACATCAGTCCATCGCCCAACGCATCCGCGTCCGTGGCGCCCATCTCGGCGGCCATGGCACGCAGGCGCTGGCGCAGGGCACGCTTGTTGGCCTCCGCCACCAGACGCGCCGGATGGCCGCCCTCGGGGTATTCCACCGCTGCATTGGTCAGGCCGCAGCCTCGATAGCCCACCGCCGATGCCCTCTGCCCCGCTCCCTTCAGGAAAGCGACGATCTGCGCGCGCGGGTTTCCGGGATGTGCTTCAACCGCCTCGTCGAAGCGTTGCCAGAACCGGGCCTCGTAGTCCCGCAGGTAGCAGGCGGCGAGTTCGTCCTTCGACGAGAAGGCGCGGTACAGGCTGGGCTTCGTCACCCCCGCCCGGGAGACGATCTCATCCACACCCACCGCCCGGATGCCGAGGCGATAGAACAGGTCATTCGCCGTCTGGCGGATGCGGTCCGCGGCTGTGGGCTTGCCCCCGGCCTTCAGAATTTTAGTGGCGGGCTTGGCGGCGGAGACGGACATGATTCCGATTAAGGCCCTTGACGATGTTACAGATCGGTACGCATGATGCGGCCGCAACGTACCGGTCAGTAACATGAGCATAATCCGTCGCCGGCCTTTTGGCCAGAACTATGCCTTCGTCGTCGTGGGCGTCATTTTCCTGGCGCTGCTGGCGGCGGCCGGGCTGCGCGCCACGCCCGGCGTTCTGATCCTGCCGCTGGAGGAAGCCTTCGGCTGGGACCGCAGCACCATCTCCCTCTCGGCCGGCATCGGCATCTTTCTCTATGGCATGGTGGGGCCCTTCGCGGCGGCGCTGATGGCCAGCTTCGGCCTGCGGCGCACCGTGCTCTGCGCCCTGGCGCTGATGTCCGCCTCCACCGCCGCCAGCCTGTTCATGAGTGAGCCATGGCAGCTGATCCTGAGCTGGGGCGTGTTCTCCGGCATCGGGTCCGGTGCCGTGGCCATCGTGCTCGGCGCCACGGTGGTCAACCGCTGGTTCGTGACGAATCGCGGCCTGATGATGGGCCTGCTGACGGCCAGCACCGCCACCGGCACGCTGATCTTCCTGCCGCTGCTCGCCTGGCTGGCGCAGCTCGGTGGCTGGCAGCCCGTGGTCATGACCGTCTCCATCGCGGCGGCAGCAATGATCCCGCTGGTCTCGCTGCTGGTGCCGGAGCGTCCCTCCTCCATCGGCCTGGTGCCTTACGGCACACCGCCCGGCACCGTGCCGGCAGATCCTCAGCGCACCGGCCTGCTTTCCGCCGCCTTCGGCAGCCTGGGGCGAGCCGCGCGCACGCGCACCTTCTGGTATCTGTTCGCCACCTTCTGGGTCTGCGGCTTCACGACCAACGGGCTGGTCGGCACCCATCTCATCGCGCTCTGCGGCGATATGGGCATCCCGGAGGTGAACGCCGCCGGCCTGCTGGCGCTGATGGGGATTTTCGACCTCGTGGGCACCACCCTGTCCGGCTGGCTCACGGACCGGTTCGACCCCCGCAAGCTGCTGTTCGTCTATTACGGCCTGCGCGGCCTCTCGCTGATCTACCTGCCCTATTCGGATTTCTCCTTCTACAGCCTCAGCATCTTCGCGGTCTTCTACGGGCTGGACTGGATCGCTACCGTGCCGCCCACGCTGCGCCTGGCCACCGAAGCCTTCGGTGAGCGCGACGCACCCGTGGTGTTCGGCTGGATCGCGGCGGGGCACCAGATCGGCGCCGCCACCGCTGCCTTCCTGGGCGGCGTGATGCGGGAGCAGCAGGGCGACTATCTGGGCATGTTCATCATGGCCGGCATGACGGGCCTGGTAGCCGCGGGCATCTCGCTCGCCATCCGCCGCGGCCCCGCCACCTCCGCCGCCCTGGCTCCGGCGTAAAGCACGGCGCGGAGCGGGCCGCCTGGACAGGCGCGCCC
>JH599999.1:50943-81016 GCA_000245075.1 Acetobacteraceae bacterium AT-5844 | reverse complement strand
GGAGCGGGCCGCCTGGACAGGCGCGCCCGCTCCGCCCACCTTTCCCCTCGGCCACATCACGGGGACACGGCACCATGCTGTTCGATTTCTCTCAGCTTCCGCCCGGCGAAGGCTACAAGCTGATGGTCAACACCATCGTGCCCCGGCCTATTGCCTGGGTGGTGACGAAAAGCGAGCAGGGGGTGGTCAATGCGGCCCCCTTTTCCTTCTTCAACGCTTTCTCGGGTCATCCGCCCATTCTCGGTGTCAGCGTCGGCGATTCGCCACGCGGGCCGGGGGACAAGGACACGCTGGCGAATATCAAGGCCATCGGCCAGTTCGTCGTCTGCCTCGTCTCGGAATCCACGGCCCATGCCATGAACGTGACGGCGACCGACATGCCGCCGGAAGTGGATGAGCTGGCGGAAGCGAATCTGACGGCGGTGCCGAGCGCGCTGGTCAAGCCACCCCGCATCGCTGAAAGCCCCGTGGCCATCGAGTGCGAAACCTTCCAGCTTGTGGAACTCGGCTCCAACACCCTGGTACTGGGCAAGGTTCTCGCCATGCATGTTCGCGACGATTGCGTGCTGAATGCCGAGAAGCACTACATCGACACGCCGAAGCTGGAGCTGATCGGCCGCATGCATGGGCGCGGCTGGTACGCCAAGACAACCGACCGGCTCGAAATCCGCCGCATCTCTCTGGCGGATTGGGCTGCCAACAAGGGCGGCGGCTGAAACGCAACGCGCCTGCCGGGGAGGCCCGGCAGGCGCGCAAGTCTTCAGCCCGTCAGCGAAGGATCAATTGCCGCCGGCAACGGCGCGCAGGCGCGGCGCCTTCTCGCTCTTCGCGGCGTCGATCAGTTCCTGGTACAGGTCCACATAGTCCTCCGCCATGCGGCGGGCGGTGAAGCGCTCGTCGAAGCGGGCGCGCACGAGGGCGCGGTCCAGCGTCGGGATCTTCTTCAGCGCTTCCAGCGCCTGCTCCTCGCTCTCGACGATGAAGCCGGTCACGCCATCCTCCATCACTTCCGGCACCGAGCCGTCGCGGAAGGCAATCACGGGCGTGCCGCAGGCCATCGCCTCTATCATCACGAGGCCGAAGGGCTCGGGCCAGCGGATCGGGAACAGCAGGGCATGCGCGCCGGAGAGGAAGGCCGGCTTCTGCTCGTCATTGATCTCGCCGATGAACTCGACATGGCCGGTGCTCAGCAGCGGCTTGATCTCGTTCTCGAAATACGCCTTGTCGGCGTTGTCCACCTTGGCGGCGACCTTCAGCTTCACGCCGGCGGCGGCGGCAATGCGGATGGCGCGGTCCAACCCCTTCTCCGGCGAGACGCGGCCGAGGAAAGCGAAGTAGTCGCGCTCTACATCCAGCGGGCGCAGGCGGTCCTTCGGCATGCCGTGCAGCACGGTGCGCGCCCAGTTCAGGTTCGGGATCGGACGGCGCTGGTGGTCGGAGATCGAGACGAAGGGCGTGTGCTCGTAGGTGCTGTAGATCTCCGCGAATTCGGGCAGATCCAGGCGGCCATGCAGCGTGGTCAGGAACGGCACCGGCTGGCGGCTCAGCAGGCCAAGCGGGAAGTAGTCGATATGAGAATGGATGACATCGAACTCATGGGCGCGGCGCGCCACATGCTCGACCATCCGGTGGTAATGGGCGACCCAGTCCTTCACGGTCGGGTCCAGGCGCAGTGCCTCAGGGCGCATCGCGGCCAGCTTGGCGCTGGTGACAGAGTCGCCGCTGGCGAACAGGGTCACGTCATGCCCCAGCGCCACCAGTTCCTCAGTCAGCGAATGCACCACCCGCTCTGTGCCGCCATACAGCTTGGGCGGAACAGCCTCGAAGAGCGGGGCGATTTGCGCGATACGCATGTACGCGATCCCTTTCATGGCCGCCGTTAGTATCCGGCGCTCGAGTGCTGGAGCGCACGGCTGGGTCCGGTTGAGCTGGCCGATTGGTGGGCACACCTGTGCCCGCCAGTGTTCCTATTTTTTGAATATGGCCGAAATATGGGGCCACTGGTGCGATGCGAAGAAAATTTGGCGGCACGGAATTGTCCCGCCTCCGGCTCAATTTTGCCTGAATCGCCTCGCCCTATGCGCCTCAACGGAAATCGCGCCAGGGCCAACCCCCATGTCCCGCCTCATCGTCGTCTCCAACCGCGTCGCGCCCATCACAGAGGGCGAACCCACCGCTGGCGGTCTCGCCGCGGGTGTGATGGATGCGTTGCGCCAGAAGGGCGGCCGCTGGTTCGGCTGGAGCGGCCAGGTGGTGCCGGACATGGTGACGCCGCCCCTGCCGGTGGTGGAGCAGCGTTCCGGCCCCATCAGCCTCTACACCACCGATCTCAACCAGCGGGATTACGACGCCTACTATAAGGGCTTCTCCAACGGCACCCTCTGGCCGGTTTTCCATTACCAGACCGATCTCGCCCGCTTCGACTGGTCGGAGTTCGAGGGTTATCGCCGTGTGAACCGCCATTTCGCGGACAGCCTGCAGGCGCTGATGGCGCCGCAGGACGTGGTGTGGGTGCATGACTACCACCTGCTCTGCCTTGCCGAAGCGCTGCGGCAACAGGGCGCGCGCAACCGCATCGGGCTGTTCCTGCACATCCCCTTCCCCGCGCCGGCCGTGCTGATGAACATCCCCGCCCATGCCGAGCTGATGGCGGCGATGTGCCAGTACGACCTCATCGGCTTCCAGACCGAGGCCGACCGCCTGGCCTTCGCCGATTATGTGTTGCGCGAGATGGGCGGGCAGGCCCTGCCGGAGAACGTCCTCGCAGTCGGCGGCCGCGCTATCCGCACGGGCGTCTATCCCATCGGCGTGCATGTGGACATGCTGCGCGGTGAGGCCGCCGCGGCAGCGGACAGCCCGCAGGTGCGGGCGCTGCGCGCCAGCCTCGGCGGCCGCTCCCTGATCATGAGCGTGGACCGGCTCGACTATTCCAAGGGCCTGCCCCAGCGCTTTGCCGCCTATGAACGCTTCCTGGCCGACAATCCCGGTTGGCACCGCCGCGTGGAATTCACGCAGATCGCCGTGCCTTCCCGCTCCGATGTCCATGCCTACCAGGAAATCCGCAGGCAGCTGGAGGGCGAGGCCGGGCGCATCAACGGCCGTTTCGCCGAGCTCGACTGGACGCCGCTGCGCTATCTCAACCGCAGCTTCGCGCGGCGGGATCTCATGCCGCTCTACGCCACGGCGCAGGTCGGGCTGGTGACGCCCTTGCGGGATGGTATGAACCTGGTGGCCAAGGAATTCGTCGCCGCGCAGAACCCAGCGGACCCGGGCGTACTGGTGCTCTCCCGCTTCGCCGGCGCGGCGCGGGAGCTGGATGCGGCCCTGCTGATCAACCCGCATGACGAGGCCGGCACCGCCGCCGCGCTGGAGCGCGCCCTCTCCATGCGGTTGGAAGAGCGGCAGGAACGCCATGCGGCCATGATGGCGGTGATGCGCCATAACAGCCTGGAGCGCTGGCGCGACCGCTTCGAGAGCGACCTGCGCAACCCCCCGACCCTTGCGGACGTCTCCGCAGCCTGAGCTTTCCGGCCATCGCGGAATCGCGGCAGCATGGGGTGCGCCCCAGCCTGCCGCGATGGAGGTGACGATCCCGATACCCTTCCCCTGGCCGAGGCGCGGAGGGCACTTCAAAAGAGAACAAAACGAGTATTTTCACCCTAGGCGGCCTATCGTCGCCAGGGCAGATTGCACCCATGCGCATCTACCTCGCCGGACCCGACGTCTTCCTCCCCAACGCCGCGGACATCGCCGAGGCGAAGAAGGCCATCTGCCAGCGCCATGGCGCCATCGGCGTCTTCCCGACGGATCTGGTGGAGAATGACACCACCAGCGGGACAGCCGAGCGGTTCATGCGGATCTATCTGGGCAATGAGGCGCATATGCGTGGCTCTGACGCGCTGATCGCCAACCTCACCCCGTTCCGTGGCCCCTCCGCCGATGCCGGGACGGTCTATGAACTCGGCTTCATGCGCGCGCTCGGCCGGCCGGTCTTTGGTTACACCAACTCCGTTCTTCCCTTCCGCGACCGCACCCTCGCCTTTCTCGGCACAGCCGCCCGCTTGCGGGAGGACGGAGAATGGGTGGATGACGAGGGGCTGCACCTCGAGCATTTCGGCCTGCACGATAATCTGATGATCGATGGTGGCATTCTCGCCGCCGGTGGCCGCCTTATCAGCCGCGATGTGCCTGCCGAACGCCGCTGGCAGGACCTGCAAGCCTTCGAGGAATGCGTTGCGGCCCTCATGCGGCGCGCCCCCTGACGCGGACGTGCTCCGCGCAACGCAGCCTCGCCGCGAATTCCGTGTGTCGCGGCTGGCCGGAGCGCCCGGGCTGCGGCACAAAAGGGGAAGCCCACCCCTGGGAAGGAAACGACATGCCTAGCCGGACGCTGCCCGTCCTACCCCTGTTCTGAGCATGGGTGCGGCAAGCTCTCCCACCTTCGCTCCGCTGCGCCACCCCGCCTTCCGCCTGCTCTGGATCGCGAGCCTCGCCAGCAATACCGGCATCTGGGTGCAGAACACCGGCGCGGGCTGGCTGATGACCAGCCTGGCGCCCTCGCCCATCATGGTGAGCCTGGTGCAGGCGGCCTCCATGCTGCCCATCTTCCTCCTGGCACTGCCGGCCGGCGCCTTCGCGGACATCGTGGACCGCAAGAAGCACCTGATCCTGGCCCAGGCCTGGATGTGCGTGATGGGCCTGCTGCTCTGCATCCTCACCGCGATGCATCTGATCGGCCCCTGGGGATTGCTGGCCCTCACCTTTGCCGTCGGCATGGGCAGCGCCATGAACACGCCAGCCTGGCAGGCGACGACGACGGAACTAGTTCCGCGAGAGGATCTGACCCAGGCCATCGTCCTGAACGGTATCGGCTTCAACCTCTCCCGCGCGGTGGGGCCGGCGCTCGGCGGCTTCATCATCGGCCTGGGCGGCACGGAAGCGGCCTTCGCCTTCAACGCCCTCTGCTTCGTCGTGCTGATCGCCGCGCTGATCGTTTGGAAACGCGAGGCGCCGCGCAGTTCGCTGCCGAAGGAGCACTTCCTCTCCGCCATGCGCGCCGGCGTGCGCTACGTGGCCGCGGCGCCCGCGATGCGCGCCACCATCTTCCGCTCCGTCCTCTACTTCTTCTTCTCGGCCGCCATGTGGGGGCTGCTGCCGTTGCTGGTCCGGCACCGGCTGGGGCTGGGGCCGGAGGCATTTGGCCTGCTGCTGGGCGCGATGGGTATCGGCGCCGTCGGCGGCGGCATGATGATGGTGCGGCTGCGGGCTCTGCTCTCCCGCGGCAACACCGTCTTCTTCGCCACCCTCATCAGCTCCGGCGCGCTGATCCTGCTGGGCCTCGCCACCCATTGGGCGCTCGCCGGGCTCGGCATGGTGCTCTATGGCATCTCCTGGATCACCGCCTCCTCCACCATGCAGGCCAATGCCCAGCTTCTGGCGCCCGCCTGGGTGCGGGCTCGCGCGCTGGGCATCTACCAGCTCTGCTTCAACGGCGTCCTCGCCCTCGGCGCCACGCTGGCCGGCTGGCTCGGCGATTATGTCGGCGTGCAGCTTGCCCTCATCCTCTTCGGCACCGGCGGTATCGTGTCCGGCATCCTGGCCCGCGCCTGGTCCCTGGACGGCCCGACCGCCACCGAGGCCCCGGCAGTCTGCCCCCTGCCCCAGCCCGACGCCCCCGCACCTGAGCTGGCGCCTCTGCTGGCGCGGGACCGTGGGCGGGTGCTGGAAGGCGTCCGCTACCGTATTAACCCCGAGGACCGCGAGGCCTTCCTCGCCGCTATGGCGGAACTGCGCCGCGTGCGGCTGCGCAGCGGCGCGCTGTGGTGGCGCCTCTATGACGATGTCGCCCACCCCGAATACTGGGCGGAGTTCTGGGCCGTCGAAAGCTGGACCGAACACCTGCGGGAAATGCACCGGCTGGAGCCGGAGGACCGCGCCGCCATCGCCCGCGCGGCCGCCTTCCACCGGGGCGACACGCCCCCCGAGGCCTCACGCTATATTGCCCAGGATCCCGAATAACGCAGATCTGACATTCTTAAGCTTGGCGGGGGTTGGCAAACGCCCTTGGGCAACTCTCATTTCAACAATAGCGTTAGACGCGCCAGTTAATTGGAGAACTCAGCCATGGCCCTTCGCAAGTCCCCTAATGATCTTGGCGAGAACGCCAAGAAGACCTCCATCAACGTGCTGAACGGCGTGCTGGTCGACACCATCGACCTGACCAACTGCGTCCGCATGGCGCACTGGACGATGCGCGGCCCGAACTTCATCGGCCTGCACACCATGCTGGAAGGCTTCTACAACGACCTGTTCCAGTTCGGTGACGACCTCGCCGAGCGCCTGGTGCAGCTGGGCGGCACGCCGGACGGCACCAGCCAGCTGGTGGCTGAGAAGACCCGCCTGAAGGCCTATCCGCGCGACGTGACCTACACCATGAAGCATGTCAGCGAGCTGGTGGACCGCTTCGCGGCCAACGCGAAGACGGTGCGCGAGGGCATCGACACGACCGACGAGGCCGGCGACGCCGACACCGCCGACCTGCTGACCGAGATCTCCCGCGACCTCGACAAGAAGCTGTGGATGCTCGAGGCGCATACCGGCAACGCCGAGAACTGAGGCTCTCTCCGGGCGCCATGACGCGCCCTGGGTTGCGATTCACCCCCCTCCGCCGCTACCGTGCGGCGCGAGGGGTGTGAACAAGACATGAACGATCTCTTCGGTGGCAAGGGCGCAAAGGCCCCTGCTCAAGCGACTTATTCCGCCAAGGACATCGAGGTCCTGGAGGGGCTGGAGCCTGTTCGGCGCCGGCCCGGCATGTATATCGGCGGCACCGATGAGAACGCGCTGCATCATCTGGCAGCCGAGGTGCTCGACAACGCCATGGACGAGGCGGTGGCAGGCCATGCCGACCGCATCGAGATGACGCTGGAAGCCGGGAACGTGCTGGTGGTGCGGGATAACGGCCGCGGCATTCCGGTGGACCCGCATCCGAAATTCCCCAAGCTTTCCGCCCTGGAGGTGATTCTCACCACCCTGCACTCGGGCGGCAAATTCTCGGGGAAGGCTTACAACACCTCGGGCGGCCTGCACGGCGTCGGCAGCTCGGTGGTGAATGCGCTCTCCGAGAGCATGGATGTCGAGGTCGCGCGGGACCGCACGCTCTTCACCCAGAGCTACGCGCGCGGCAAGCCGCTGACCAAGCTGAAGAATGCGGGCGCCGTGCACAACCGGCGGGGCACCACCATCCGCTTCAAGCCGGACCCGGAGATTTTCGGGAATCAGCATTTCTCGGCTGCCCGCCTGTTCAAGCTGTGCCGTTCCAAGGCCTATCTGTTCCGGGGCGTGGAAATCCGCTGGGCCTGTGACCCCGCCCTGGTGAAGGACGACACGCCCACCAACGCCACGCTGCACTTCCCGGGTGGTCTGTCGGACTTCCTGGCTGTGGCGATGGAAGGCCAGACGACCGTCATCCCCGCCCCTTGGGCCGGCGACGCCACCTTCCCCGGCGGCGAAGGCAGGGTGGAATGGGCAGTGACCTGGCAGGAGCGTGGGGACGGCTTCCTCAACACCTACGCCAACACCATCCCCACCCCGCAGGGCGGCACGCATGAGGCCGGGCTTCGCTCAGCGCTGGTGAAGGGCCTGCGGGCCTATGGCGAGCTGAAGAAGGAAAAGCGCGCCGGCAACATTACCGCCGAGGATGTCTTTGGCGGGATGGCGGGCATGCTCTCCGTCTTCATCCGGGACCCGCAGTTCCAGGGCCAGACCAAAGACAAGCTGACCAGCCCGCAGGCTTCCAAGCTGGTCGAGGCCGGTCTCCGCGACCATTTCGACCACTGGCTGGCCGGCGACCCCGCTACGGCGGACAATCTCCTCGCCTATGCCATCGAGCGCGCGGAGGACCGCCTCCGCCGCCGCGAGCAGAAGGACACGCCGCGCAAGACCGCGACGCGCCGCCTGCGCCTGCCCGGCAAGCTGGCCGATTGCTCCCGCGAATCGGCGGAAGGCACCGAGCTGTTCCTGGTGGAGGGCGACTCGGCCGGTGGCTCCGCCAAGCAGGCGCGGGACCGCGAGACCCAGGCGGTGCTGCCGCTGCGCGGCAAGATCCTGAACGTCGCCTCGGCCAGCGCCGACAAGCTGCGCCAGAACCAGGAGCTGAAGGATCTGATCGAGGCGCTGGGCTGCGGCGCCGGCGACCGGTTCGACATTTCCCGCCTGCGCTATGGTCGCATCATCATCATGACCGATGCGGATGTGGACGGCGCCCACATCGCCACCCTGTTGATGACCTTCTTCTTCAAGGAATTGCCGGAACTGGTGCGTCAGGGCCGGCTGCATCTGGCGCGCCCGCCGCTCTACCGCCTCGCCGCTGGCGGCAAGACCGTCTACGCGATGGATGATGCGGAGCGCGAGAAGCTGCTGAAGAAGGCCTTCAAGCCGAGCCAGAAGGTCGAGGTGAGCCGCTTCAAGGGCCTGGGCGAGATGCCTGCCGCCTCCCTGAAGGAGACCACCATGGACCCCAAGCGGCGCACGCTGCTGAAGGTGGTTCTGCCGCCCGAGGAGCGGGCCAGCACGGCGGAGCGGGTGGAAGAACTGATGGGCCGCAAGCCCGAGTTGCGCTTCCGCTTCATCCAGGAAAACGCCGCCAAGCTGGACCTGGAAGAAGTGGACGCCTGAGGAAGCCGGGCGCTTCTTTCGGAAACTCCCCTTACCGCTCGCCGTTCCGCCGTCACGGGCGCCCTGCCGTCAGGGCCAGGGTGCCCGGATGCCTGGCAAAACAGGTGTGAGGAAGGATCCGGGCGTTGTCGCGCTGTTCCCACAAGCCCGTACTGGCTGATACCGAGGCCGCCTCCGGGCGCGGCACGCCGGGCGGCTTCCCCATCTATACGGTGGGACACTCGACGCGCTCCGTGGAAGAGCTGGCAGAGTTGCTCCGGGAAGCCGGGGTTGATCTGGTCGCCGATGTCCGGACGATCCCCCGCTCACGCACCAACCCGCAATTCAATGCCGATGCGTTGCCGGATGCCCTGGCGCCCTTCCACATTGGCTACCGGCATATCCAGAAGCTGGGCGGCCTGCGCGGGCGGCGTAAGGGCGGGCAGCCCTCGCCCAACGCGTTCTGGGAAAATGCGAGTTTCCGGAACTATGCCGATTATGCAGCGACACCCGATTTCCACGAAGGCATGGCGGAGTTACACGACCTCTCGCGCATCCATGTCTGCGCCATCATGTGTGCCGAAGCGGTCTGGTGGCGCTGCCATCGGCGAATTATCACTGACTACCTGCTCGCTGGCGGCACCGAGGTCTTCCACATCATGGGGCCCGGCAAGATCGAGCAAGCCAACATGAATGTGGCAGCCGTCCAGCAGCCGGACGGCACGCTGATCTACCCCGCGCCGCCGCCCTGAGCAGCGCCCGCTCAGCGCGCGCTGAGCAGAACCGGGTGAGCCTCCAGCGTCCGGGCCCGCACCGCATTGAAGGGGTGTGCGTCCACCCTGCCGCTGACCATGTCCAGGTTCCAGCTTCCGCCGAGCTTCGCAGGCCCGGTCCGGTCAGCGGCGGCCGCCACGTCCCGGCCCACGGCGCGGGAGAGGGCGGCGATGAAGCGCGCGCCAAGGGCGCCCTGCCCGATATCCGCGCCCCAGAGGAGCAAGGCTCCGCCAGCCGCCAGGCCCGCGCCCAGCTGAGCCAGTTCATCCGCGCGTGAGGGTAGTGTTTCAGCGTCCAGCATGATGCTGCCGAGGCGCAGGCGGCCCGGAGTGCCGTGGCCAGCAATGTGGATCGCGGTAAGGTCCCCGAATTCCTGGGCGACATCCGCTACCTGCGTCAGGCCGTCCCGTGCCGGGTCCAGCACCAGCACGGCCACATCGGGCTCCACATCCACCAGCAGCTTGGCCCAGCCTTCAAGGCGAGGGTCCAGCACCAGGAGTTGGCGAGAGGTTTCGGCTGCATTCTGCATGGCGGTCACTTTCCCGTTTTGGGTCCCTGACATCCTAAGCCTGCCCTCCTTGCCAAACCGTCAACGACACCGGGCCAATTCGCGAGACCTGCGCCGGGTTGCAGGCGGGGCGCGAAAACGGCATCCCTCCCCACCATGAATGACGTGACCGAGGCCGCAGGGCTGGCGCTGGGGATGATTCTCAGCGGCGATGCCGAGTTGGCGCAGATCGTGCTGCTCTCGCTGCGTGTCTCCGGCACGGCGGCGTTGCTCGCCTTCCTGCTCGGGCTGCCGGTGGCGGTATCCCTCGTCACGCTTCGCTTCGTCGGCCGGAACAGCCTGCTGGTGCTGTTCAACGCGGCGCTGGGCCTGCCGCCCGTCATCGTCGGCCTGGTGTGCTACCTGCTGCTTTCCCGCAGCGGGCCGCTCGGCAGCCTCGGCTGGCTCTTCGCTCCGCCCGGCATGGTGCTGGCGCAGACTATTCTGTCCTTTCCCATCGTTGTCGCCCTCGCCAGCCGTGCCATCTCCCCGATCTGGCATGAGACGCGCGATCTGCTGGCCATCGACGGTGCAGGCTTCCGCCAGCGGATGTGGCAGTTGCTGCACATGGCACGCCCGCCGCTCGTGACGGTGTTCCTGGCCGCCTTCGGGCGGGCGATTGCCGAGGTCGGTGCCATCCTCGTCGTCGGCGGCAATATCCGGGGCGAGACGCGCACCATGACCACCGCCATCGCTCTAGAGACTCAGAAGGGAGACCTGCCCATGGCCCTCGGCCTCGGCAGCATCCTATTGCTGCTCTGCCTGGCCGTCAGCCTGGGGACGACCTTGCTCGGCCGCCGCGTCTGAGCATCTCCCCGCTTGCCCGGCAGGCACCTTGCCATCCCATGAGGCACCGGGCTGTCGGCGCTGGGCTGAGAGGCGCGAAGGGGCCGATTCGTGGCCCTTCCGTAATGCTTCTGGCGCGCGTTAGGCTCCTTGGCATGGCGGGGCCCAAGAGCCCCAGGGAGACTGAACCATGCCGAACCGCCGCATCCTGCTTGCCGCCGCCGCGGGCGCCCTCGCCGCGCCGCTGGCGGCCCCGTATGTCGCCCGGGCGCAGGCCATGCCCAAGATCACCATCGGCATGTCCGGCTGGACGGGCTTCGCCCCGCTGACCCTGGCCGAGCAGGCCGGGCTGTTCAAGGCGGCCGGCGTCGAGGTGGAGACGAGGTTCGTACCGCAGCGGGAGCGCAATCTGGCGCTGGCCGCCGGGGCGCTGAACTGCGTCGTCACCACGGTGGACACCATGATCCTATGGGGCAGCACCATGCCGCTGGTGCAGGTGCTGGTGCTGGACAAGTCCAAGGGCGGGGATGGCATTGCCGTTCGTCCCAATATCGGCGGCTGGGCCGACATGAAGGGCAAGACCTTCGCCGTGGATGGGGCGGGCACCACGCCCTATTTCGTGCTCGCCTACATGCTTCGCGAGAACGGCATCTCCATCAAGGAGGTGCAGACGGCGACGCTGGCGCCGCAGCCCGCCGCCCAGGCCTTCGTCGCCGGGCAGTTTGATGGCTGCTCGACCTACGAGCCCTATCTCTCCTCCATCCGCACCCTGCCGGCCGATAAGGGCCGCATCCTGGCCACCACCACCGACTATCCCTGCGTGGTGGATACGCTCGCCTTCACGCCCGACTTCGTCGCGAAGAACGAGGCGGCCGTGCGCGCCGTCATCAAGGGCTGGTTCGATGCGCTGGAGATGATCAAGCGCGAACCCGACACCTCCTTCGAACTCATGGGCAGGCGCGTGAACCAGAGCGGCACGGCCTTCAAGGCCAGCGCCTCCTTCATCGAATGGCAGGACGCCGCGATGAACAAGGCTTATGTCGGCGGCGGCCTGCAGGAGTTCATGGCGAAGGCCCTGGAAGTGCAGAAGGAGGCGAACGTGGTCCGTCAGTCGCCGGACCTCGCCAAGCTGCTGGATACGCGCTTCCTCGGCTGAAGCCCCTTCTGATGGAACCGCTCAAGCCTGTCTCCGCCGGTGCCCGGGTCATCCTGGGCATCGGCTTCTTCCTCCTGTTCATCGGGCTCTGGGCCCTGGTCACCTATGGCGGCATGGTGCAGCCGCTCTTCCTCGCCTCCCCTGGCAAGGCGCTGGAAGCCGGATGGCTGCTCTTCACCGAATATAATTTCATCGGCGACATCGGCATGACGGTGTGGCGTGTGCTGGGGGGCTTTGTGCTCGCCGCCCTCATCGCGGTGCCGCTCGGGCTGATGATGGGTGCCTACAAGCCGGTCGAAGCCTTTTTCGAACCCTTCATCTCCTTCGCCCGCTACCTGCCGGCTTCCGCCTTCATCCCCCTACTGATCCTCTGGGCCGGTGTGGGCGAGGCGCAGAAGCTCTCCGTGATCTTCCTCGGCTCGGTGTTCCAGATTGTCATCATGGTCGCCGTC
Source organism: Acetobacteraceae bacterium AT-5844 (assembly GCA_000245075.1). GTDB lineage: Bacteria > Pseudomonadota > Alphaproteobacteria > Acetobacterales > Acetobacteraceae > Pseudoroseomonas. The sequence goes on along the minus strand of JH599999.1, from coordinate 68,646 downwards.
ACCGCGGGTGCCACGCGGGTCGATCTGGTGGAAGCCGCCTATACGCTGGGGGCGCGCAGCAGCGGCATCGTGAAGCGCGTCATCATCCCTGCCGCCGCACCGCAGGTGATGGAATCGCTGCGCCTCGTGCTCGGCTGGGCCTGGACCTACGTGATCGTCGCCGAGCTGATCGGGGCGCAGAGCGGCATCGGCCACATGATCATGGACAGCCAGCGACTGCTCGACACCGGCCAGATGATCTTCGGCATCGTGGTCATCGGGCTGATCGGCCTGATCACGGATTTTCTCTTCAAGGCGCTGAACCGGCGCCTGTTTCGCTGGGCGGCGCTGTAACCATGGCCCTCACCATCCGCGGGCTCACCCGCACCTTCCCCGGCCAGGGCAAGGCCGCGTCGACCCTCGCCTTGCAACCCACCGACCTCGATGTCGCGCCGGGAGAATTCGTCTCCATTCTTGGCCCGTCCGGCTGTGGCAAATCCACGCTACTGCGCATCGTCGCGGGGCTGGACAAGCCAACCGGCGGCAGCGTCAGCCTGAACGGGCAGACCGTGACAGGGCCCGGCCCGGAACGGGGCATGGTGTTCCAGTCCTACACTCTCTTTCCCTGGCTGACGGTGCGGCAGAACATCGAGTTCGGCCTGCGGGAGCGGAAGCTGCCGGAGGCACAGATCCGCGAGATCTCAGAGAAATTCATCGCCCGCACCGGGCTGCGGGGTTTCGAGAACCATTGGCCCCGCCAACTCTCCGGCGGCATGCAGCAGCGCACCGCCCTGGCCCGCGCGCTCGCCAACGACCCCGAGATCCTGCTGCTGGACGAACCCTTCGGTGCGCTGGACCACCAGACACGCGAGCTGATGCAGGAACTGCTGCTGGAGGTCTGGGGCGCCGACAGCCCGGACGCTCGCAAGACCGTGCTCTTCGTGACGCACGACATCGACGAGGCCATCTTCCTCGCGAACCGCGTGCTGGTGATGTCCGCCCGCCCGGGGCGGATGAAGGCGGAGGTGCCGGTGCCGCTACCCTATCCGCGTGACTGGACGGTGAAGACCAGCGGCGTCTTCGGCGAGTTGAAGGCGCGGCTGATGGGAGAAATCCGCGAGGAAGTCCGCAAGGCCGCCATCGGCTGAAGCGCGGCCCCCTGGACGGCGCGCAGGGGGTCCCTCACTCTCCGCCTCATGCCAATTTCCGATTCGATCCCCCGCGTCGCCCTCGTCACCGGCGGAGCCCGGCGCCTGGGCCGGGCCAGCGCCCTGGCCCTGGCCGGCGCCGGCTTCGATATCGCCATTCACCACCGGGACAGCCTGGAGGATGCCAAGGCCACCCAGCAGGCCGTGGAAGCCCTGGGCCGCCGGGCCGTGCTGCTGCATGCCGACCTGGCCGTGGAAGCACAGGTGGCACGGCTGGTACCGGATGCCACGGCGGCCCTCGGCCCGGTTGGCGTGCTGCTGAACAACGCCTCCACCTTCGAGCGCGACGAATGGCAGGATGCCACGCGCGAGAGCTGGGACCAGCATATCGAGCCCAACCTGCGCGCGCCCTTCGTGCTGATGCAGGCCATGGCGCTGGCCTTGCCGGCGCAGGCCGAGGGCGTCGTCATCAACATGCTGGACCAGCGCGTCTGGTCCCTGACGCCGCATTTCGTCAGCTACACCGTCTCCAAGGCCGCGCTGTGGGCGCTGACGCAGAGCATGGCGCTGGCGCTGGCGCCGCGCATCCGGGTGAACGGCATTGGCCCCGGCCCCGCCATGCCGAGCGTTCGGCAGAGCCCGGAGCACTTCGCCCAGCAATGCGCGAGCGTGCCCCTCGCCCACGGCACCAGCGCCGAGGAAGTGGCCGAGGCCGTGCTTTCCATCCTGCGCCTCCCGGCCATGACAGGGCAGATGATCGCTTTGGACGGAGGCCAGCACTTGCAATGGTCCCCCTCCCAGGGGCAAAGCGTGCCGGAATGAGCAGCTACTCCCCCGACGCCGGTCAGGGCTTGCGGCGGGTCTTCATCCGGAGACTGGACGTGCAGGCCCGCCTGGGAATCTACCCCCATGAGCAGGCGCCTCAGCGCGTGATCATCGATATTGAGCTCTCGGTGCGGGATGACGCCGCTCCGCATGGCATCGGCGCCGACCGGCTGGACCGTGTGGTGGACTACGAAGCGGTGGTGAAAAGGGCGCGCGCCATGGCGACGGGCGAGCATGTCCGCCTGGCGGAAACGCTGGCAGAGCGCATCGCGCTCGGCGCGCTGGCCGACCCCCGTGTGCTGGCCGCACGAGTTACCGTGGAAAAGCCGGATGCATTTTCCGACGTGGCCGGCGTAGGCGTGACGGTCGAGCGCGTGCGCGGCGCCTGAGGCTAAATCATCCACCGCATCTTGTTGCAGAGCGAGATGCCTTACTTTGTCAATGCGGTGTCAATGAACTTCGTGGGCTGGCCCATTGAATTTCCACGATTCACTGGAAAATCAATGATTTAGCCTCATTGCCCAAAAGCAGTGCAACCGCGTGTTACGGGCAGATGACAGCCGTTTTTGGGGCTTGCCCCACCTGTCCTCCACAGAGTTTTCCACAGCTTCGGTGAACAACTTAGCCCTGACGGGCCCAGGCGCAGCAAGGCGTTGCCATGGCTATTCGTTTCGAAATTGCAATTGCATAGCTTCTGAGCAGAACCCTCCCGGCCGAAGGCTGAGCCATTTTTCCACGCTGTCCGGTCTGTTTCCCCCGCTTCTGCCCACAGACCTATCCACGAAAACGGTGGACAAAACTTTGGCCGCGCAGAAAGTGCGGGCCGAACCCAAGGCGCTGGGCGAGCCATGCGGCCTGCGCATAGAGCCATGCTGCTTCCCCTCTCAGGCGCAGAGGGCCGGTTGAGGAACGTCACAACGGTTCAAGGCAAACACAGCGCCTCTTTCCGATACCTCCTCTTCCACCCACATGCTTATCCACGAAAACGGTGGACAAGATTCAGCTTGGAAAGGGGCCTTGGCCGCTTGTTTGAGGCACTTCGACTGCAATTCATCCACCGCCCTTCGCCCCTGCCGGAAAGCGCGCTTTCGTCAATGGGTTTTCCTCCACTTGACGGAGAATTTCTTTAGACGAAAATCGTAAGTGTTTGATTTTGCTGAAAATTACCTTCTGCTTAAACTGTAAGCATTTGCGTATGAACGGCAGATGACGGCCATTTTCAGCGCGTTGCCCCCCGTGCTTCCACAGAGTTGTCCACAGCTTCGGTGGAAAAGCCGCGTTCCCTCTTGAGCAGCTTCCCTCCGCGTGATTGATCCCCCTATGCCCACCGACCTGCCGCAAGCCGACGACGCGCCGCCTGAGGAAGGCTCCCCAATCCAGGGCGTGGCGGTGATCGAGGCCGCCCTTCTGCACATGCCAGCGGCGCCGGGCGTGTACCGCATGCTCGATGCGAAGGGAGACGCGCTGTATGTCGGCAAGGCGCGCAGCCTGAAGAAGCGCGTCGTTGCCTATACCCAGATCGGGCGGTTGCCGGAGCGGCTGCGGCGGATGGTCTCCGCCACCAGGCGCATGGAGATCGTGACGACCGGCAGCGAGGCCGAAGCGCTGCTGCTGGAAGCCAACCTGATCAAGCGGCTGCGTCCGCGCTACAACATCGTCCTGCGGGACGATAAATCCTATCCCTGGCTCCTCCTGACAGACGACCATCCCTATCCGATGATCGCGAAGCACCGGGGGGAACGGCGGAAGGGCGCCAGTTATTTTGGCCCCTTCGCCAGCGCCTGGGCCGTCAATCAGACCATCACGGCCTTGCAGAAGGTGTTCCTGCTGCGCTCCTGCCGGGACACGGTGTTCTCCGCCCGGCAGCGGCCCTGCCTGCTCTATCAGATCAAGCGCTGCTCGGCGCCCTGCGTGGAGCGCATCAGTAAGGACGACTACGCCGGCCTGGTAAGGCAGGCGAAGCAGTTCCTGGCCGGCGAGACCCCCAGCATCCAGAAGAAGCTGGCCGCCGAGATGGAACAGGCCGCCGAGGCACTGGAGTTCGAGCGGGCCGCCGCCATCCGGGACCGCATCCGCGGCCTCACCTATGTGCAGGGCCAGAACGCGATTCATCTGGAAGGCGTCGGGGACGCTGATGTGGTGGCGCTGCACCAGGCAGCCGGGCAGAGCTGCGTGCAGGTCTTCTTCTTCCGGGGTGGCCGCAACAACGGCAACCGCAGCTTCTTCCCCAGCCACGCCAAGGACGACGCCGGGCCGGAAGATGTGCTGAGCGCCTTCCTGTCCCAGCTTTATGATGACCTGCCTCCGCCCCCGCTGGTGCTGCTTTCTCACGACCTGCCCGAAGCAGGGCTGATCGCGGAGGCGCTCTCCATCAAAGCCGGCCGCAAGGTGGAGCTGCACCGCCCGCAGCGTGGTGAGAAGCATGCGGCCGTGGACCATGCCGCCACCAATGCGCGGGAGGCTCTGGAGCGCCATCTGGCCGAGAGCACGGCACAGACCGCCCTGCTGGATGGCGTGGCCAATCTCTTCGATCTGCCGGAACGGCCGAAGCGCATCGAAATCTACGACAACAGCCACATTCAGGGCAGCAACGCCTATGGCGTGATGGTCGTGGCCGGGCCGGAAGGCTTCATGAAGGGCGCCTACCGGAAATACGCCATCCGGGGTGAGACGGGCCTGACGCGCAACCGCCGCGCCGCGCCTGAGGCGGGCGGGGATATCGTCAGTGCGGAAGACGGCACGGTGGTGCCCCTCCCGGGCGTGGGTGAAGGCCGCTCGCCCCTCCCCGGCGGCCAGGGCCGCGCGCCCGGCGGCGGCACCCGCGCCGCCAGCGGTGGGGGCGACGACTTTGCGATGATGCGTGAGGTCTTCGAGCGCCGCTTCGGCAAGGCGCTGAAGGAGGACCCGGAGCGTGCGAGCGAAGGATGGCCCGACCTGGTGCTGATCGACGGTGGTGCCGGCCAGCTTTCCGCCGCCCGTGCCATCATGGCGGAGCTGGGGCTGGAGGACCTGCCGATGGTCGCCGTCGCCAAGGGGCCGGACCGGGATGCTGGCCGCGAATGGTTTCACCGGGAGGGGCACGCCCCCATTCAGCTCCCTCCGCGCGACCCGGTCCTGTATTATTTGCAGCGGCTGCGGGATGAGGCGCACCGCTTCGCCATCACCACTCACCGGGCAGGCCGCAGCAAGAGCTTGACGCGCAGCGAGCTTGATGAAATTCCAGGTGTGGGCTCCGCCATCAAGCGGCGGCTGCTCAACCATTTCGGCTCAGCGAGGGGGGTCCGGCAGGCTGGTCTGTCGGATCTCAACAACTGCCCTGGCATCGGTCCGGCCATGGCAACGCGCATTCACGAGCATTTCCACCCTGGCGCAACCGGGCCGAATTCGGCAAAGGGCTGAGGCAGACCGTGATAGGGTATTGGCTTGCCGACTGATCTGCCCAACCTACTGACGCTCTCCCGCATCGCGGCGATTCCGCTGCTGGTCCTGCTGGCCACGCTGCGCACGCCCTGGGGCGATGTCGCGGCATGCGCGATCTTCTGCATCGCCGCTATCACCGACTATTTCGATGGCAAGATCGCACGGGAGCGGAAGCTGATCTCCGCCTTCGGCCGTATGCTCGACCCGATCGCGGACAAGTTGCTCGTCGGCTCCGCGCTGATGCTGCTGGCGGGATTGGAGAGGCTCTCGCCCCTGGGGCTGCTGCCCGCCATCGTCATCCTGCTGCGGGAGATCCTGGTCTCTGGTCTGCGGGAATTCCTGGCGGGGCTCTCCGTCGGCCTGCCCGTCACGCGGCTCGCCAAGTGGAAGACAGGTGTGCAGATGGTCGCCCTCGGCACGCTTCTGGCGGGTGATACCGCGGCGGGGGCGCTGGGCCTTGGCTTCCTGCCAGTGAGCGCCCTCGGCGAAGCGCTGCTCTGGGCCGCCGCCGCGCTGACCCTGCTCACCGGCTGGGATTATCTGCAGGCCGGCCTGCGCCATGCCGAGGCCCAGGATATGTCGCGCGGCGCGAGGGAAAACCGCCCGCCATCTTGAGGCGGGCGCACTCCGCACGCATCTTCATATCCACGAGTTTCATCAGGCAGGAGTCGAAGATGGGCAAGCCCGTGATGGTGCGGATGGCGGCAGTCGGCGCGCTGGCGGCACTGGCCGCCTGCGCCGGCCGGCCCCTGGAAGCGCCCGTCGATAGCCTCACCGTTGCCCGTGTCATGGGCCACCCGGTCGAGGTGCCGCCATTATTGCCGCAGGCTGGTGGCAATGTATGGCCCACCGCCGCGGATGAAGGACCACGCGGCACGCTGAGCAACCCCGATGCCGCGCTGCGCCCGGACGACGACCAGCCGCCACGCCCCCTGCCGCCCCGGCGCGGCAGCGGCACCCCGCCCCCCATGCCGCCGCTGACCGACGCCACCGAGGGCCTGCGCCAGCCCAGCGTGCCGCCCGCCCCGACCTACCCGCCGGTTCCGCGTACCACCGGGCGGGTCATTCCCACACCGCAAGGCCCCGTGACCACCACGGGCGGCGGCCCTGGCTACTCCACCTATTCCACGCCGGAAGGGGCCACTGGCATCGCCATCCCGCAGGGTGGCACCACCACGCTGATGGATGCCGATGGCCGGGTCCGTCAGGTTCCGACGCCGCGCTGACGCCATGGATATTCTCTATTTCGCCTGGGTGCGGCAGAAGGTGGGAACGGGGGCGGAGCGCGTCTCCCCCCCGCCCGAGATCGCGGATATCGCGGGGCTGATGGGCTGGCTCAGCACGCGCAGCCCCGGCCATGCCGCCGCCTTCGCCAATCCGAAACAGATCCGCGCCGCCGTGAACCAGGAATTCTGCGCACCGGACCGCGCCATCCGCGCCGGGGATGAGATCGCGTTCTTCCCGCCTGTGACGGGCGGCTGAGCCGCCATGGCCACTATCCGCGTGCAGGAAGCGCCCTTCGACCAGGCGGCCGAGACGGCGGCGCTGACAGCCGGGCGCGTGGACGTCGGTGGTGTGGCCAGTTTCCTCGGCCTTTGCCGCGCTGATGACGGGCTGGCGGCGCTGGTGCTGGAGCACTACCCCGGCATGACGGAGAAGGCACTCGGCGATATCGCCGCCGAGGCCGAATCCCGCTGGCCGCTGACCGGCTGCACCGTCATCCACCGGTATGGCCGTATCCTTCCCAGCGAGCCGATCGTCCTGGTCCTCGCCGCCAGCCGGCATCGCACGGCCGCGCTGGAAGCCTGCGCCTTTCTCATCGACTGGCTGAAGACCGGCGCACCCTTCTGGAAGCGCGAGGAGTTTGCCGACGGCCATTCCCGCTGGGTGGAAGCACGCGAGAGCGACGACGCCGCCGCCGCGAAATGGGGCTGAGAGCCCTTCTCGCCATTCTGCTCGGCGGGCTGATGCTCGTCTGGCCCGCCTTCCTCAACGGATATCCCATCCTGTTCAGCGACACCGCCGCCTTCCTGGCGCAGACGGTGCAGCCGCTGATGATCTGGGACAAGCCATGGGTCTATGGGCCCATGCTGCACGCCCTCCACTGGGGCATCACGCTCTGGCTGCCATTGCTGGCGCAGGGGCTGGTGATGTCTCACCTCATCTGGCTGACGCAGCGCGCCCTTCGCGGCGGTGCCACGGCCGAGGCGCATCTGCTGCTCTGCGCCGGGCTCGCCGCGCTGACGGCCCTGCCCTGGGTGGCCGCGTTGCTCATGCCGGATGTCCTGGCCCCCACGGCCGCGCTCAGCCTGTTCCTGCTGGGGCTGGGGCGCGCCGCCCTCTCTCGGCGCGAGGCGGCCTATCTGACCGTGCTGGCGACCCTGGCTATTGCCGCCCACCTCTCCCACCTGCCGCTGGCGGCCGCGCTGGTGGTGGCCACTGTTCTGCTAGGCTTACGCCCCTGGCGCGAACTGCCCTGGCGTGTGCTGAGGGTGGCATCGCCGCTGGTTCTGGCGGTGGGGCTGCTGCTCGGCACCAACTGGGTGGGGCATGGCAAGCTCTCCCTTTCCCCCTATGGCGCGACCTTTCTGCTGGCGCGCATGATCGGCGACGGCACTGCCGCCCGCACTATCGAGGCCCGCTGCCCGGAGGCCGGCTGGTATCTCTGCACCTGGGCCGGCCGGCTTCCTGCCGATAGCGATGAATTCCTCTGGCTGCGCGAGAGTCCCATGAATAGGGACGCCGAGGGCCACGCCATTTTCCTCGGTGGCGTGAAGCTGGCGCCGGAAGCGCGGGAAATTGTGGCCGAGACCATCCGCCGGGAGCCCTTTGGCGTTGCCTGGGCCGCCCTCCGCAATTTCGCCCGTCAGCTGCTGCTGGCCGGTGTTGGGGACACGTTGGCGCGCGACAATCTCGGCACTGCCGTTCGCCCCCGGCTGGAGCAGGGCTTCAGCCCGGCGGAAGTGGCCCGCTACGATGCCTCGGCACAGAGCCGGGACACCCTGCCTGCCCTCGCGGCGCCGTTCCTTTGGCCGTACGGGCCCGTGCTTCTGCTCGGCGCGGCGGGGCTGGCGGTCATGGCCTGGCGCCTGCAAGGGCCGCAGCGTGCCTTCGCCCTCTTCCTCTTCGTGGTGGTCGCCGCCAATGCCTTCACCACGGGCGCGCTCTCGAAGCCGCATCACCGCTATCAGGCGCGTATCGCCTGGCTACTGCCCTTCGGCGTGGCGGTGCTGGCCCTGCCCCACTACAGCCAGCCCGCCTTGCGGAACCGCCAGTAAAGAAAGCCGCAGACCAGAAGGATCACCCCGACAACCAGCGGGTAGCCATAGATCCATTTCAGTTCGGGCATGTTTTCGAAGTTCATGCCGTACAGCCCCGCAATGGCCGTCGGCACGGCCAGGATAGCGGCCCATGCAGCCAGCTTCCGGGTGACGACGCTCTGCTGCTGCTGTTCGATCAGCAGACCCAGTTCAAACACCGAGCGCAGCACATCCCGCAACGCGCCCACCTGAACCTCGATGCGCTTAACGTGGTCGTTCACGTCGCGGAAGTAGTGGCGCATATCCGCATCGATGCAGGGCAGGTCGAGATTTTGCAGCTTGCTGCTCATCTCCTGCATCGGGCCGAGGATGCGGGCGAAGCGCATCAGGTGCCGCTTGTGCCGGAAGATGCGGTGGATCTCGTCCTTGGTGAGAGGGCACTCCAGGGAACGGCTTTCCAGCGCCAGCACCTCTTCCTCGATCGCCTCGATGATCGGCATGTAGCCATCGACGATGAAGTCCAGCACCCCATGCAGGACCAGATCGACGCCATGCCTCAACCGCTCCGGCGCCGCCTCCAGCTGCTTGCGCAGCTTGGTATGCGCACGCGCGGAACCGTGGCGGACGGTGATGATGAAGTTGCGGCCGACGAAGATGGCGGTCTCACCATAAAGGATCTCGCCATTCTCCAGCCGCGCTGTGCGGGCGACGACGAAGAGTTGTTGGCCATAGATCTCCAGCTTCGGCATTTGGTGCGCGGAGAACGCGTCCTCCACCGCCAGAGGGTGGAGGCCGAAACGGTCCGCCAGCGCGCGCAACTCGGCCTCATCCGGCTCGAACAGGCCGATCCAGACGAACTCGTCCGCCTCTAGCCGCCAGGAGGCATCGACGGGGCGTGTCTCGTCCAGAACAGGGCGGCCTTCCCGATAGACCGATGCTGCGACAACGCTCATGACACCGCCTCCCCGCTGCGGAAGGGTTAACCCGCCGCCAGCCGCAACCGTTGCTCCGCCCGCTCCCGCCCGATCAGCGGCAGGAACGTCTTCAGCTCCGGCCCATGCTCTTCCCCGGTGAGAGCCAGCCGCAGAGGCAGGAACAACGCCTTGCCCTTGCGTCCGGATGCAGCGCCCAGGGCGCGCGTCCAGTTGCTCCAGGTGGCCTCGTCCCACGGCCCGGGGGGCAGTGCCTCCAGTGCGGCCCGGAGGAATTCGGCCTGATCCGGCTGCGGGGAGATGTCCGGCTTGCCGTAGGCGATGTCGTACCAGTCCCGCGCCTCGGTCAGCAGGTCCAGATTGCCGCGCACCGCCAGCCAGAAGGCTTCGTCGGCGCCCTCGGGGAGCCTGTCCTTCACGGCCTCGAAGGACAGGCTGTGGAGGTAGCGGCGGTTGAGCGCCAGAAGCTGCGTCGGGTCGAACCGGGCCGTGCTGCGCGAGATCTTCGAGAGGGAGTAGCCGGCGGCGAGTTCCGCTGGCATGCCCGCCACGGGGTCGGCGGAGGAGCCCAGCGCGGCCAGGTAGCCGGCCAGCGCCGCGGGCTCCACGCCATCCCGCCGCAACTGCCGCAGCCCCATGGAGCCGAGGCGCTTGGAGAGCGGGCCACCCTCCGCATCCGTCAGCAGCGGCAGATGCGCGAAGTCGATGGTGCCCGGCTTCATGCCGAGCGCTTCCATGATATCGATCTGCACGCCCGTATTGGTAACGTGGTCCTCGCCCCGGATGATGCCGGTGACGCCGGTTTCCAGGTCATCCACCACGGAGGTGAAGGTGTAGAGGAAGGAGCCATCCGCGCGGATCAGCACCGGGTCCGAGATCGGCGGCAGCTTCACCGCCCTGTGGCCCAGCACGTGGTCCTGCCATTCCACGGTGCGCGGCGAAAGCTTGAAGCGCCAGTAAGGCTTCTTGCCGTTGGCCAGCGCACGCTCATACTGCTCCTGCGTCATCTGCAGGGCGGCGCGGTCATAGACCGGCGGGCGGCCCTGGCGCTGGCGCATGTCCCGCTTAAAGCGCAGTTCCTCCTCGCTCTCGAAGCAGGGGTAGAGGCGCCCATCGGCCTTCAGCTTCTCGGCGGCGGCCTCATAGCTGGGAAGGCGGTCCGACTGGCGGAAGCTCTCATCCCAGTCGAGGCCCAGCCAGCGCATGTCCTCCTCGATGGCCGTCGCATATTCCGGCTTGGAGCGCTCGGTATCGGTGTCATCGAAGCGCAGTACGAAGGTGCCGCCGGCCTTGCGGGCCACCAGCCAGTTGGCGAGGGCGGCACGGGCATTGCCGACATGCAGATAGCCCGTCGGGCTCGGGGCGAAGCGGAATTTCATTCGGCGTCCTCCGCCTCGTCATCCTCATGGCGGCGGGGGTCGAGCACGCGCCAGTTGCGCTCCTCAGGGTCCTCGACCTTCCGGGCCGCGAAGTCGCGGATCTCGGTGCCGCTGTTCCAGACCTGGGTATCCTGGCTCACCACCTCGGCATCCTCACCGAAGGCGAACCAGGCATTCAGCACCTCCTCGGTGCTCATCCCCTGCACACGGCAGCGCTCGATGGAATCGCGCACATAGCGGCGGGCGAAGGCATTGGCCTGGGCGAGGGTCTGGAAGCCACGGACGGTTTCCACCGGTTCCGCGCCATTGCCGCCGGAGAGGTCGCGGATACGGACGGCATAGCCGCCCTCGGGCGAGAAGATGTTTTGGTCGAAGGAACCGCTCATGGGATAGGGTCGGTCAATCCATTGTTCAGTGGGTCGGGGCAGTCTCGCCGGCGGCCAAGGATCAGGCCCGGAGGGGCCTGTCGCCGCTTGTACCCGCCCTGGTGCATCCGGCGCCAGAGATCGACGACCTGCGTGCGCGGAAAGCCCCGCGCCACCACGGCCTCGACCGGCTGGCCCTGGTCGGCCAGGGCTTCCAGAATGGCATCCATGGCCGCATCCGGCGTTGGGGCTGAGAGTGCGAGGCCGTGCGAGCGCGCGAGGCTTTGCAGCGTGCTGGAATAGAGACCCTTCAGGGGCGCGAAGCCATCGGGGTGGGGGATGTCGCCCAGCAGCAGCGCTGTCCGGTCCAGCCCGTGCAGCAACAGCGCGCCCCGGCTCTGCGCAAAGGCGGCGAAGGCAAGCTGGCCCAGCTGCCGGGCCATATCCGGCGTGCCGCCCCCCGGCAGCGGCCCGAAAGCCGCGAGGGCCGGAGACAGGGGCAGTACCTCGCAAGCCAGGCCCAGCGCCTCGGCCGATGCCGCCTGGGCCGGCTCCACCGCCACGGTCAGCACCTGCCGCGCCCCCAGGGCCTCTCGCGCGCAGGCGGCCACGAGCAGCGGGCCCAGCCCGCCGGTCAATGGCACGACCGCACCGCTCAGCCCGGCTTTCCTCACCTGATCGGCCACGCCAAGGGCGAGAGCCTGCCAGAGCCGGGCCTCCGGCAGCATCAGGGGCGGCAGCGGACGCGGCTCACAGCGCCATCCATCCGGGGAGGCATTCCATTCGGTCAGCGCCAGAGCGTCGCTGAAGGACGGCAGGCGCACGGCCAGGGAGCGGTCGGCATTCAGCACGAAGCCGCCGCCGGCGAACACCTCCTCCCCCTGGCCACCCCATTGGCCCGTCCAGGCCAGGGGCAGGCCGGTTTCCACCACCCGGGCCACGGCGATATCCATGTCGCGCTCCGGCCCCGAGGTCACGGCACTCGCGCCCGCACAGAGCAGCAGTTCGGCGCCGGATTCGGCGAGGGTTTCCGCGACGCTAGGGTCATGGAGGTCGTCGCCCGCCATGATCCCAAGCCGCACGCCTCGCCAGGAGACCGGGCCGGGCGCCGGGCCGGGCTCGAAGGGAGCTTCCGTTCCCGCCACGGCATGCCGGGCTCGGCGGGCAAGAACGCCGCCCTGCCCCAGCAGGAACACCATGTCACGCAGACCGCCCGCCTCCAGCGCCGGGGCGCCCACCAGCAGGTCCGGCCCGCCATCGCCCGTGGTCGCGGCGAGTTCGGCGAGGACGGCCTCGCAGGCCTCGCGAAAGGTCGCGTCGCGCGCCAGATCGAGCAGCGGATGGCCGCTGAGCGAGCCCTGCGGCGTGGCGAGGAGATCCGCCCCTTCCCGCGCCGCCTTCTTCCGCATCGCCAGGATGGCGCCAGCATTGGCACGCAGGGCGCCGGCCACGGGGTTCAGCGATGAAAGGGCGAGGCGAAGGCCGGTACTCACGCCGCAACATCCGGACGGCCGCGCAGGCAGCCCAGGAAGATCGCCACCAGGAAACCGAGCCCCGGGATGAGCAGCAGAAGCGCCCACCAGCCGCTCTGCCCCGCATCCCGCCAACGCTTCGCGGCGCCGGCCAGCATCGGCACCATCAGGGCGAGGATGCCGAGCTGGCACCACCACAGCCACTCGGCGCCGCGCTCAAGCTCCAGCAGAGACTGGTGCATCAGTGCCTCCTGCTCCGTGGGAGACAGGGGAAGCATGAAGGGATCCTGGTGCAGGTCCAGCAGCCGCAGGAGCTGCGAGCCAGCAAAGGTGGTCATGACGAGCAGGCTGAGGGAGCCGAGCAGGAACTGCGTCCCGCCCAGCGGGATCAGATAGGCCCACCAGTACCTTGCCCGCCCGATACGGCCCCGGGGGCTGAACCAGCGTCCCACCACGACTCCAATCCTCTATTCGGTCCGGGCGAATTGAGGCCGGCGCGGCGGTAGCGCAAGGGCTCGCGCCCCGCAATGCCTCCAACTCCCGGGCACTCATTTGCTTTTAGCGCAATTTTCTCACCTGCAATGGCAGACTCGGCGCTTAGCCCTTGCGGCGCCATTTCGCGCCGCGATATCTATATATTGGTGGTGGACCCCTCCGCTTCCCCAAACAGAGGTGTCCCGCACCGTTCCACCAGGAAGGAGGTGCCACGATGTCCGGGCTGCAAATCGTAGACCGAGACCGTTCCGCCAACCCGCTGGACGTCCTGGAACAGATCGTCACAGCCAATGAATGGCATTTCGACCGTCGTTCCGATGGAGAGATGGCGGCGGAAGCCCCCGGTAAATGGTGCAATTACGGGATGTTCTTCTGCTGGTCGCAGGACATCAGCGCCATGCATTTCACCTGCGCCTTCGACCTGAAGGTGCCGCCGACCCACCGCCAGAAACTGTATGAACTGCTCGCTCTGGCCAATGAGAAGCTGTGGATCGGTCATTTCGGCCTGGACGGCGACGATGGCGAGCCCGTTTTCCGCCACTCCGTGCTGTTGCGGGGCGCGCCTGGCGCCAGCGCCGAGAGCCTTGAGGATATGATGGATATCGCCCTCACCGAGTGTGAACGCTTCTACCCCGCCTTCCAGTTCGTGCTCTGGGGCGGCAAGCCTCCGGCCGAGGCGCTGGAAGCCGCCATGCTGGATTGCGTGGGCGAAGCATGAGCCAGCCTGCCTTGCCGTCCCTGCTGCTCATCGGCTGCGGGAAAATGGGCGGCGCGATGCTGGAAGGCTGGCTGGAGCGCGGTGTCGAACGCGTGGTGGTGGTCGAGCCCTACGCCGCTGCCACCGCCTCCTTCGGCGACCGCATTACCACCGTGGACAGCGTCGAGAAGGTGCCGGCGGGATTCACTCCCGCCGCCATCATCCTGGCCACCAAGCCGCAGCAGGCGGAAGCCGCCCTGCCCGGCTGCGCGGGTTTCGCCCGGGCGGGCTCGCTGGTCATTTCCGTCATGGCTGGCAAGACCGTTTCCGGCATCACCGCCTTGCTGGGCGGTGAGGCGAAGGTGGTGCGCGCCATGCCCAACACCCCCGCCGCGGTGCGCCAGGGCTTCACCTGCTGTTTCGCCGGCGCCGGCGTCAGCGGGGAGCAAAAGGCCCTGGCGGATGCGCTGCTCTCCGCCGTCAGCGAGGTCGCCTGGCTGGAGGAGGAAGGCCAGATCGACGCTGTCACCGCCGTCTCCGGCGGGGGCCCGGCCTATGTCTTCCTGCTGGCGGAAGTGCTGGAACAGGCGGCCATCAGCCAGGGGCTGCCGAAGGATCTCGCCCGCCGAATGGCGCGGCGCACCGTCGCCGGTTCCGGAGCCCTGCTGGCCGCCAGCGAGCTGGATGCCGCGCAGCTCCGCATCAACGTCACCAGCCCCAAGGGAACAACGGAGCGCGCCCTGAACGTGCTGATGGCGCCCGATGCCTGGCCGAAGCTGATGGAGGAGGCGATCGCCGCCGCCACCGCACGCTCTCGCGAATTGGCGGGTTAAAGCCGGCTTCCCCCTGGTCAAACGCTGCCAAAGCCCCAAACTGCGCAGCATGAGCGACAGCACCACCCATTCCGACACCGCCCTGTTCGACGCCTTCTGGAAGTTGGTGGCTGAGCAGGGCTGGCGGCGCCTCAGCCTCCACACCCTGGCGTCGGAGGCCGGGATGACCCTGGCCGAGCTGCGTGCCAAGGTCTCGCATAAAGGCGCCCTGCCCTGCCTTTTCTCCCGCTCAGTCGATGAAGCCGTGCTGCGCGGCGCGCCCGCCAGCGTGAGCGGCACGGCGCGGGACAGGCTGTTCGACGTGCTGATGCATCGCATCGACGCCCTGCAACCGCACCGCGCAGGTATCATCCGCCTGGGCCGGGAGATGCGCACCGACCCCGTGCTGACGCTGATGCTGGCGCCTCAGCTCGCGGCCTCGATGGCCTGGATGCTGGAGGCGGCGCGGATCGATGCCGGCGGCCTTACCGGCGCCATGAGGGTGCAGGGGCTCTGCGGCGTTTGGATCGCGACGCTCCGCGCGTGGGAGCAGGATGAGAGCACCGATCTCGGCCACACCATGGCCGGGCTGGACAAGGCGCTGGACCGGGCGGAGCGCCTGGCCCGCAGCCTGCGGCTGGATACCGAAGAGGCGGAAGCCGGGCCGGCGGTGTGAAACTGGCGTCATGAGAAGTTCTTCCGTTCCCCGGCGGAAGAGGGCTAGGCTGCCACGATAACGCCGATACGGGAGACGCCGATGTCAGACACGTCCAACCGCTCGCCGGGAAATGACATCATGCGCCTGCTCTCTGATTTCCGACTGCCCGCCATGCCGGATGTCGAAAGTCTGGCCAGCGCCCAGCGCCGCAATTTCGAGGCGCTCTCCGCCGCCAACAAGGTGGCGCTGGAAGGCGCGCAGGCCGTCGCCAAGCGGCATATGGAAATCCTGCAGCAATCCATGGCGGAACTCACGGAAGCAGTCCGCGCCGCTTCCGAAAGCGGCTCGCCGCAGGAAAAGGCAGCGAAGCAGGCGGAGCTGGTGAAGGCCACCTATGGCCGCGCAGTCTCGAACATGCAGGAGCTTTCCGACCTCATTCAGAAGTCGAACAGCGAGGCGGTGAACCTGCTCAACCGCCGCTTCGCGGAGGCGATGGACGAGGTGAAGACCTTGCTGGCCAAGACAGGCGAGACGCCGCCGAAGAGCTGAGAGGCGCCGGCCTCAGGCCGGCAGCCGCACCTTGGCACGCAGCCCGCCGAGCGGGCTGTTGGCGAGGGTAATGTCACCGCCATGCGCGCGGGCGATGTCCCGCGCGATGGCGAGGCCAAGCCCCGTGCCGCCATCCGAGAAGGTGGCGAAGGGCTTGAACACCTCCTCCCGCACTTCTTCGGGAATGCCCGGGCCGTCATCATCCACCGTGATCTGCACCCATTGCGTGGCGCCGCGGGCGCCATCGGCGCGTGGCAGTTCCTCCAGCGCCACGACGATGCGGGCGGCGTGGCGGCGGGCATTGTCCAGCAGGTTGCCAAGGCAACGCCGCAGCGCATCCACACGCAGCGGCACCACCAGCGAATCAGGGGCTTCCACTTCCAGGCTCGCGCCCTCATGCGGCACCCGGGCTGCCACGTCGCGCACCAGCTCCGCCAGATCGGCGGGCTGGGACTGCTCGGTCCCCTCCCCGCGGGTGAAGGCGAGATAGGTCGCGATCAGCCGCTCCATCTCCGCCACATCCTCGATCATGGCCGTGGCATCCTCCTCGGTGCCGGGCGGCAGCATGGCGATGCCGAGGCGCAGGCGCGTCAGCGGCGTGCGCAGGTCGTGGCTGATGCCAGCCAGCATCTCGGTACGCTGGGTGATGAAGCGGCGGATACGGCCCTGCATCTGGTTGAAGGCGGCGGCGGCCTGCCGCACCTCGGCGGCGCCCTCGGGCTTGATTGGCCCATGCGCACGGCCGGTGCCGAAGGCCTCCGCCGCGCTGGCGAGGCGGCGAATGGAGCGCACCTGGTTCTTCATGAACAACGCGGCCACCAGGAACAGCAGCAGCGAGGTACCCACCATCCAGATGACGAAGAGGTAGAGCGTACCGAAGAACAGCCGCTTGCGCGGTGCTTCCACATGCAGGACGCCATCCGGAAGCTGCACGCGGATGATCACGCTGCGGGGGTCGCTCTGCCAGTCCGTGTCGAAGGGCAGGCGCATGCGCTCGCCCAGCGCCTGTACCAGGTCATCCTCCAGCGGCAGGATCGGCAGCCAGCTCGGGCGGAAATTGCCGGCCGTCATGGTGGCGCCGCGTTCGAAGGCCAGTGAGAGATCGAAGCGCCAGGCGGCCTCGTGGAAGATCCAGCCGCGATCCGCATCGCTCGGGAAGCGCATCAGCAGCTCGGTGACCATGCCGACATCGCCCGCCACGCCGCCCGCCAGCCGGCGGGAGATCACGTCCAGATGCCCGCCATAGAAGAGCTGCAAGGCCACGCCTTGCAGGATCATCAGCGGCAGCAGGATGATCAGCAGCGTCCGGCCCAGCAGGCCCCGCGGCAGCAGCCCCCGGATCAGGCGGGCGATGGGCTTCATCTACACATCCATCTTTCAGGCACCCGGCCGCAGCACGTAGCCGCGATGACGGATGGTCTGCAGGAAACGCGGTTCGCGCGGGTCGGGCTCGATCTTGCGGCGCAGGCGCGTCACCTGCACGTCGATGGCGCGCTCGCCTGCCTCCGGCGTGCCAAGGGCGGCGGCAATTTCCTCGCGTGTCAGCACCTCCCCCGCGCGGCGCGCGAGCGCCGTCAGCAGGGCCGCCTCGCCGCCGGTCAGCCGCTGCGTGCCGTCCTGGCCACGCAATTCGCCTCGCTCCGGGTCGAACCAATGCGGGCCAAGCTGGACGGGTCCCATCGGCAGGCTCGCGGGCTGCGCCGGCGCCGCGC
>JH599999.1:0-50923 GCA_000245075.1 Acetobacteraceae bacterium AT-5844 | reverse complement strand
CCGGCGCCGCGCGCCGCAGGATGGTGCGGATGCGCAGCGCCAGCTCGCGCGGATCGAAGGGCTTGGCCAGGTAATCATCGGCCCCACGCTCGAAGCCCGCGATGCGGTTATCCGGCGTGCCGGCGGCGGTCAGCATCAGGATGGGAACATCGTGCCCCTCCCGCCGCAGGCTCTCCGTGAGGTCCAGCCCCGATTCGCCCGGCATCATCACGTCCACCACCAGAAGGTCGAAGGCCATGCTCGCCATGGCCTGCCGCGCCGCCATCGCATCGGCGGCGGCGCTGACACGGAAGCCCTGCTCGGCGAGGAAGCGCTGCAGCAGGTTCCGCAGGCGAGCGTCATCATCCACCACAAGGAGATGGGCGGTGGGCGCGGCGTTGTCCATCAGGCGACACTCCGGGAAGGGCTGCCGGCGGGCACGCTGCTGGCAGGCTCGGCACGGTCGAGCTGCGCCCGTGCCTCGGCGCCCATGAGGCCGCGCATGACGCGGCGGAAGCCCTCCACGGCCACGGGCCCGGCCTCGCGATAGGCACGCATCACCCATTCGCGCTGCCGCTCGAAGAGCCGGCGCTCCAGTTCCTGTCCTTTCGGCGTCAGGGAAAGCAGTCGCTGCCGCCGGTCGGACCGGCCATGGGCCTGGACGACGTAGCCATCCTCGATCAGCGGCGTCAGCACCCGGCCCAGAGACTGCTTGGTGATGCTGAGAATCGCCAGCAGCTCGCCCACCGTGATGCCGGGACGGCGGCCCACGAAATGCAGCACGCGGTGATGTGCGCGGCCCATATTCAGCTCGGCCAGCAACGCATCCGGCCCGGCGGTAAAGTCCCGATAGCCGAAATAGAGCAGGTCCTGCGCCAGCCGCAGTTCCTCCTCCCGCAGGAAGAGGAGTTGGCGGCCGGCCCCCATGGGCTTGCTGTCAGGCGTCTCGGACATGGTTGGCATGCTCGTCTTTTGGGTCAGTATCGTTGACACATTTGGAGATGAATTTTACCGTCAGGCTTGTACACGAAATATTATTTCTCAAACACCCTGAGGAGGATAGCAGACATGGCGTTGGTTCCCTTCGACGACCGCGACGGCTGGATCTGGCTGGATGGCGAGATGGTCCCCTGGCGCGAAGCGAAACTTCATGTACTGACCCATGGGCTGCATTATGGCAGCGGCGTGTTCGAGGGCGAACGAGCCTATGACGGCAATATCTTCAAGCTGCACGAACACACGGGGCGCCTGATCACCTCCGGCCAGATCCTCGGCTTCAACATCCCCTGGAGCGCGGATGAGATCGACGCCGCCTGCCAGGAAGTGCTGGCGCGCAATAACCTGACCGAGGCCTATATTCGCCCGATCGCCTGGCGAGGGTCCGAGATGCTCGCCGTCTCCGCGCAGCAGACGAAGATCCACCTCGCCATCGCCGCCTGGGCCTGGCCCAACCTGTTTGGGCAGAACCGCATGAAGGGCGTCCGGCTGGCCATGGCGAAGTGGCGCCGCCCGGCGCCGGAGACGGCCCCGACCGCCAGCAAGGCGTCCGGCCTGTACATGATCGGCACCCTGTCCAAGCACGCGGCGGAGGCGGAGGGCTTCGACGACGCGCTGATGCTGGACTACAAGGGCGATATCGCTGAAGCGACCGGCGCCAACGTGTTCATGGTCTTCGATGGCGAGCTGCACACTCCGACTCCCATCTGCTTCCTGGACGGCATCACCCGCCGCACCGTGATGGCACTGGCACGCAACCGCCAGATGAAAGTGGTGGAGCGTACCATCAAGGCCGAGGAATTGCAGGATGCGACGGAAGTCTTCCTGGCGGGCACGGCTGCCGAGGTAACACCGGTGCGGGCCATCGCGCACCACAGTTACACTCCCGGCGCCATCACCGAGACGCTGCTCAAGGATTATGAAGCGCTGGTGCGCATGAGCCCGGAGGAAGTGACGCGCCGCGTCGGCTGAGCCGGCGGGCTGCCCGAACATAAAAAGGGGGCCGTCGGCCCCCTTTCCACTTTGGTTCACCGCCGCCCTTACGAAGGCGGCGGAGTCACGCTGTCAGTGCTGGCCACCCTTGCGGCCGGCTTCCGACGCCTTCTCCTTGTCATTGGCGAAGTTGCCGGGATTGTTCTTGCCGGATTGCTGCTGCCCGCCGCCACCCTGGCTGTGCTGACCACCCTTCTTGCCCGCCTCGGATGCCAGCTCACGATCCTGAGCAAAGCCTCGTTGCTGTTGCTTTCCAGGGTTGTGCTTGTCCTGAGCCACTGAGTTCCTCCTTGGTATTGGTACGCAAGGACATGAACCGTGCCCTGGCAGGCCGGTTCCCCGCCCCACCTTTCCCCTGCTTCGCCCCCGAGCCACAATGCCGCCCGAACCGGCGCCGAAGCAGGAGAAACAGCCGACATGACCTGGGATGACACGAGCGCGCGAGCGACTCTGCGGCGCCTGTTCGACACGGCCATCCGTGCCGCCGATCCGCGTGCCATTCTCGCCGCCCACCTGCCGGAACGCCCGAAGGGGCGCGTGATCGTGGTGGGGGCAGGTAAATCCGCCTCTGTCATGGCGGCGGCGGTGGAGGATGCCTGGCCGGATGCGGATCTCTCCGGCCTCGTGGTCACCCGCTACGGCCATGCGGTGCCGACGAAGCGAATCGAGACGGTGGAAGCCTCCCACCCCGTGCCAGACGCCGCCGGTGAAGCCGCCGCGCGCCGCATCCTGGCGCTGATGCAGGGGCTGACGGCGGATGACCTCGTGCTGGCGCTCATCTCCGGCGGTGGCTCCGCCCTGCTGGCCCTGCCCGATGGCGGGCTGACCCTGGCGGACAAGCAGGCCGTGAATCGCGCCCTGTTGGCCAGCGGCGCCACCATCCAGGAGATGAACTGCGTGCGCAGGCACCTCTCCGCCATCAAGGGCGGGCGACTGGCGGCGGCGGCGCATCCGGCGCGCGTGGTGACGCTCGCCATCTCCGATGTGCCGGGCGATGAACCCACCGTCATCGCCTCCGGCCCCACCGTGCCGGACCCCACGACCTTCGCCGAGGCCCAGGCGATTCTCGCCCGCTACGACGCCGAAGTGCCGCCCGCCGTCGCCGCGCATCTGGCCGACGCCGTGGAGGAGACGCCGAAGCCTGGCGACCCGCGGCTGGCACGCGCCGAGTTCCGCATGATCGCCACCCCCCAGATGGCGCTGGAAGCCGTGGCGGAGGAAGCCGCGGCCCTCGGCCTGCCGCCCCTGCTGCTGGGGGATGCGCTGGAGGGCGAGGCCAGTGTCGTCGGCACGGTGCTGGCTGGCATCGCCCGCAGCGCGCACACCCACGGCCACCCTATCCGCCCGCCCTGCCTGCTGCTTTCGGGCGGCGAGACGACCGTCACCATCCGCCCCGGCACGCCCAGGGGCGGGCGTGGTGGCCGCAATACGGAATGCCTGCTGGGCTTCGCGCTGGCGGCGGCCGGGGCGCCAGGCATCTGGGCGCTGATGGGCGACACGGATGGGATCGACGGCTCGGAGGACAATGCCGGCGCGATTGTCACGCCGGACACCCTGGCGCGAGCCCGGGCAGCGGGTCTAGACCCGCGCCAGAGCCTGTCTTCACACGACAGTTATGGGTTGTTCGCTAGCTTGGGCGACACCATCGTCACGGGGCCGACGCTGACGAACGTCAACGATCTTCGTCTGGTCCTGATTGCCTGAGACTAACCCCCGGCCAGGATGGTCCGGGGCCGCCGAAAGGATACCGCCTTGCCGCAGCGCATTCCGCTCCGCCGCCGCCGTCGCACCAAGATCGTTGCTACCCTCGGCCCGGCCAGCTCGACGCCGGAGGTGATCGAGCGGCTGTACCGCACCGGCGCCGACGTATTCCGGCTCAACTTCAGCCATGGCAGCCATGAGGACCATGCGCAGCGCATCGGCATCATCCGGGCGCTGGAGAAGAAGGTGGGGCGCCCCATCGGCATCCTGGCGGACGTCCAGGGCCCGAAGCTGCGCGTCGGCCGCTTCCAGGCCGGGAGGGTGCAGCTCCAGGCCGGCCAGTCCTTCCGCCTCGATATGAGCGCGACGCCCGGCGATGTCCGCCGCGTGCAGCTGCCGCATCCGGAGATCATCGAGGCCGCGCGCATCGGCACCACGCTGCTGCTGGATGATGGCAAGCTGCGCCTGCGCGTCGTGCACAAGCGGGACGACCACCTGGAGACGGAGATCCTGGTCGGCGGCCCGCTTTCGGACCGCAAGGGCGTGAACGTGCCGGATGTGGCGCTGAACATCCCCGCGCTGACGGAGAAGGACCGCGCGGACCTCGATTTCGTGCTGCCGCTCGGCATCGAGTATATCGGCCTCTCCTTTGTGCAGCGGCCGGAGGACGTGGCTGAGACCAAGGCCATCGCCGATGGCCGCGCCTGGGTGATGGTGAAGCTGGAGAAGCCCCAGGCCGTCGAGAACCTCGATGGCATCATGGCGCTGACCGACTGCGTCATGGTGGCGCGCGGCGACCTCGGCGTGGAAATGCCGCCCGAGGAAGTGCCGCTGATCCAGAAGCGCATCGTCCGCACGGCCCGCCAGCTCGGCAAGCCGGTGGTTGTTGCCACCCAGATGCTGGAGAGCATGATCAGCGCGCCCTCCCCCACCCGCGCCGAAGCGTCGGACGTGGCGACGGCGGTGTTCGATGGCGCGGATGCGGTGATGCTCTCGGCGGAAAGCGCCGCCGGCCAGTATCCGTTCGAGGCGGTGAACATGATGGACCGCATCCTCTCCCGCGTGGAGCAGGATTCCGGTTGGCGGCAGCTCACCAACGCTGCCCGCCCGGCGCCGGAAAAGACCTCGGCCGGTGCCATCTCCACCGCCGCCCGGCAGGTGGCGGAGACGATCGACGCCAAGGTGATCGCGACGTTCAGCTCCACCGGTTCCACCACGCTGCGCGTGGCGCGGGAGCGGCCCTCCAGCCCCATCCTGGGCCTGACGGCCAGCGAGGCGACGGCCCGGCGGATGGCGGTGGTGTGGGGCGTTCACCCGCTGCTGTCGCAGGAGCCGAACAGCATGACCGACATGGTCAACAAGGCCGCGCGCTCCGCCGCCTCCGAGGGCTTCGCGGAAAGCGGGGACGAGATCGTCGTCACCGCCGGCGTGCCTTTCGGCACCCCTGGCACCACCAACGCCCTGCGCGTGGCCGCGGTAAAGTAAGAACTATGGCGCGGCGGGCATATCCCGCCGCATCACCCCAACAAGGTGGGCGGAAGCAGGACGGCATGACCGACCAGGAAGACGTGCATTTCTATGAACCCGGCAAGGGCCATGGCCTGCCGCATGATCCCTTCAACGCCATCGTCGGCCCCCGCCCCATCGGCTGGATCTCGACCCGCGGCGCCGATGGGTCGGTGAACCTCGCGCCCTACAGCTTCTTCAATGCGTTCTGCTACCACCCGCCCATCGTCGGCTTCTCGACCACCGGCATGGAGAAGGACAGCCTGCGCAACGCGCGGGAGACCGGAGAATTCGCCTGGAGCCTGGTGACGCGCGATCTGGCCGAGGCCATGAACGCCACCTGCGCCCATGTTCCCTACGGCACCGATGAGTTCGAGCTGGCAGGCCTCGCCAAGGCTCCTTCCCGGCTCATCGCCCCGCCCCGTGTGGCGGAGAGCCCGGTGAGCTTCGAATGCAAGGTAAGCCACATCATCGACCTGAAGGGCCATGATGGCCGCGACGCCAAGGGCTGGCTGGTCATCGGCGAGGTGGTGGCGGTCCATATCAGCAAGGCGCTGCTGAAGGACGGCATCTACGACACCTTTAACTCCGGCGTGGTGATGCGTGCGGGCGGGCCCACGGCCTATTCCGCCCTCATGCCGGAAAGCCGCTTCGACATGAGGCGCCCGGCCTGAACCTCACCCGGCAGGTACCTGCGGCATCCGCCTCAGGTCGCCTGCCCTTCCACCTTCTGGCGCAGCAGGCGAAGGCGGTCGTCGCCGCCCGCCATCTTCGGGTGGATCGCGAGTGCTGCCTCCAAGCTGCGCAAGGCGCCCGTATTGTCGCCGCTCTGCTCCTGGATACGTGAGAGGAGGTCCAGCGCGTCGAACCGCCGCGGATTCAGCACCAGCACCTGCCGCAGGTCCCGCACGGCGGCGGCATTGTCCCCCGAGGCGGAGAGAGCGGCGGCCCGCAGCAGCCAGGCATCGGCGAAATCAGGCTGCAGGGTCAGCGCGGCGTCGAAATCCTCCACCGCATCGGCATGCGCATCCGCTTCCATGTTACGGCTGCCCCGCTGCACCAGCAGCGCCACGGCAGGTGTGGCGGCCTGCGCCCACAGCATACGGATGCGCCCTTCCAGCAGCCTTCCGGCCGTCTCGTCCGGGGCGGTGGCCAGGGCGATGAGCAGCCGGTCCAGCTCGCCCTGCCGGGCAGCGGTGGGGTTGGCAGGAGCCTGCGCCACGGCCAGGAGAGGCGGTGTGCAGGCCAGGGCGGCTAGGAGCAATAATCCGGCGCGCATGGCCTCAAGGTGGGGGCCGCACACCGCCTGACGCAAGGGGAAAGCGCCGGCAGGGCGCCTTACGCCTCCCAATGCCGGGCGGTTCTAGGCGATATCCCGCCGCAGCTCCGCCAGCGCCGTACCCAGCTGCAACATGCCGAAGGGCTTGCTGAGGAAAGCCACCTGCCCATCCAGCTCCGCCGGAAGCGTGACGCCCGCGCTGGCATGGCCGGTGGAGATGAGCAGTGGCATGGAGGGCAAGCGCCGCCTTACCTCGGCCGCCAGGGACAGCCCGCTCATGCCCGGCAAGGTAATATCCGTGATGAGAATGGATGGTACCGGCCCACGGCCCAGCCGCTCCAGCGCCTCCTCCGCCGTCTCCACGCCTTCCACGCGGAAGTGGAACTCCTCCAGCATCTGCTCCAGGCTCATGCGGATGAGGTGATCATCCTCCACGACCAGCACGAGCGTACCGCTGGGCCAGCCATGGGCCGCGGGCAGATGCGATGCGGCCGCCACCGGCGCCAGGGTGGAGAGGTCGCGTGCGATGGCCGGAGCATCGGCCGGCTTGCCCAAGACGCGGCGAATGCGCCGCGCCAGCTCATCCCTTCTGTAAGGTTTGCTGAGCAGCAGCACATCCTCATCCAGCCGCCCGTCATGGATGATGGCGTTGGCCGTGTAGCCGGAGGTGTAGAGCACCTTCAGCCCTGGCATCATGGCCTGGGCCTGCCGGGCCAGATCGCGCGTCTTCACCGGTCCCGGCATCACCACATCCGTGAACAGCAGGTCCACGCGGGCACCGCTGGCCAGAACGGACAGCGCCGCCTCCGCATCCCCCGCCTTCAGCACGCTGTACCCGAGATCGGCCAGCATCTCGACCACGGCTTCCCGCACGGCGGCGTCATCCTCGACCACCAGGATGGTTTCGCTGCCGCCCTCGGCCGCACCGGAGAGAGGCGGCTCCGTGATGTCGGCGGGGCGGCGGGAACGCGGCAGGTAGAGCTTCACCGTCGTGCCCTGCCCTCGCTCCGAATAGAGCTTGATGTGGCCGCCGGACTGCTTGACGAAGCCATAGACCTGGGAAAGCCCGAGCCCCGTTCCCTGGCCTTCCGGCTTGGTGGTGAAGAAGGGTTCGAAAGCTCTGCCGGCCACCTCATGCGGCATGCCGAAGCCGGTGTCGCTCACAGCCAGCATCACATATTGGCCGGGCGCGACGTCCATATGCGAGTCGGCATAGCTGTCGTCGAGGAAGGCATTGGCCAGTTCGATGGTCAGCTTGCCGCCTTCGGGCATGGCGTCGCGGCCATTGATGGCCAGGTTCAGCAGCGCGTTCTCCACCTGCCCCGGATCGGCCAGGGTGTTCCACAGCCCGCCCGCCACGGAGGCTTCCACCTCGATCTGCTCGCCCAGCGTCCGGCGCAGCAGGTCGGTCATGTCCCGCACCTGTCGCCCGAGATTAATGACGCGGGGGTCCAGCGGCTGGCGGCGGGCGAAAGCCAGGAGTTGGGCCGTCAGCCGGGCGCCGCGCTCCGCCCCGCCCAGGGCGCTGGCCAGATGCGTCGCAGCCCGGCCCTGCAGCGGCACCGCGCGGGCGAGCAGTTCCAGATTGCCGCTGATGACCTGCAGCAGGTTGTTGAAATCATGCGCCATGCCACCGGTCAGGTGGCCCACGGCTTCCATCTTCTGGGCCTGGCGCATGGTTGCCTCGGCCTGGGCGCGCCGGGTCACGTCCTGGCAGGTGATGACGAAGCCGCCCGCCGGCATGGCGTTACGGAACACCTCAAGGTCCCGCCCATGCAGGCTCAGGGAGAATGGCTTTCCCTCCGGCCAGTTGTGGAGAGAAGCCAGCACCGGGCGGGGGCGGCCATCCTCGGCATCCGACAGTGCCGAAAGCGGCATGCCCACCCGCCCCATCTCCAGCGGCAAGCCCAGCAAGGTGAAGAATCGCCGGTTGAAGGCGATCAGTGTGTCGCCCGCGTCGAAGGCGCCGATGCCGTCATACACATTGTCCAGCGTCGCCTGGAGCAGCGCGGTCTGGCGCGCCAGGTCAGCCTCGGCCAGCCGCAGTTGCCTGTTACGGCGGAACAGCAGTATCCCGCCTCCCAGCACGACCATGATGCTGAGCGCCACCCCCGCCACCGCCGCGGCGAAAATCAGCCCCTCGGCCGCCTGGGCGTCGGCCATCTGTTCGCCCAGGCGGGTATCCTGCTCGGCCACCATCTCGGAGACGGAGCGGCGGATAGCCTCCATCGTCGCCCGGCCGAGATCCGCCTGAATTGCCGCGCGTGCGGCCTCGAACCCTTCCAGCCGGGCCGCCGAAAGCGTGTGGGCCAGCTCGGCCATCTTACTGCCGACCAGCGTTTCCAGGACGGCCAGCCGGGAGGAAAGGCCCGGTTCGTGCTCGGCCAGGGCGCGCAGCCGGGCCAGATGGCCGGGCAGTGATGTCAGAGCCGCGGTATAGGGGGCGAGATAAATCTCGCGGCCCGTGATGATGAAGCCGCGTTGGCCAGTTTCGGCGTCCTGCACGTCGGAGAGCACCGCCCGGGCCGTTTGCCCGACGCGGAGGCCTTGCGAGACCATGTCCCGATTCTCGCGCAGATGCGACGCGAGATAGGAGGCCAGCAGCCCTCCCACGGACAGCATGAACACCAGCAGGGCAACCAACAGCACCGGAAGGCGGCGTCGCAGCCCCATCCTGGCCCTTCTCCTTTAAGGAAAAAATTCGGCGGGCAAGATAGGCTGCCCCCCTGGCGGCGTCCATGCCGCGCCCAGGCCTTTCCACAAGCGATGCATTCGGCCACCTTGCCCGGCATCGATTGCAGGAGAAGCAGCAATGAGCAGCCCGGAAGACCAGATCGTCGCATGGCTCGGCAGCCAGCAGGGCGCCATGCTGGCAGAGCTGGAAGCCATGGTGAACATCGATGGCGGCAGCTACGACAAGGCCGGGGTGGATGCCGTCGGCGCCCAGGTCAGCACCTTCCTGGAGCGCCACGGCGTGAAGGTGGAGACCCTGCCGCAGCAGAAGCATGGCGATTGCCTGCGCGGCATCGTCGATGCCGGGGGCAATGCCGGTGGCGGCAATGAGCGCCGCAATATCGTGCTGATGGGCCACCGGGACACTGTCTTCCCCAAGGGCGAGCCGCAGCGCCGCCCCTTCAAGATTGAGAATGGCCGCGCCTACGGCCCCGGCGTCTGCGACATGAAGGCCGGGCTGGTGATGAACATGTTCGTGCTGGCCGCCTTCCAGAAATTCGGTGGCGCCCCCGGGCCGCTGGTCGGCCTGTTCACCGGCGATGAGGAAATCGGCTCCCCCGAGGGCCGTCCGGTCATCGAGGCCGAGGCGCGTTCCGCCCGCGTCGTCTTCAACAGCGAGCCGGGCCGGCCGAGCGGCGCCGTCGTCACCGGGCGCAAGGGCGGCGTGTTCTCGGTGATCGACATCACCGGCAAGGCGGCCCATTCCGGCGGCAATTTCGAGGCTGGCATCAGCGCCATCGAGGAACTCGCCCGCAAGGTGCAGGCCCTGCATGCGCTGACGGATCTGAAGCGCGGCGTCACGGTGAATGTCGGCCTCGTCAGCGGCGGGCAGAGCGTGAACACCGTGGCCCCCTGGGCCCAGGCGCAGATCGACCTGCGCTATGTGGAGCCGGCGGACCGCGATGAACTGGTAGGCGCCATCCACGCCATTGCGGAGAAGAACTTCGTCCCCGGCACCAGCGCCAAGCTGACGATCAAGGGCGAGTTCGTGCCGCTGCGGAAGAACCAGGGCACCGATGCCGTCTTTGCCCTGTACAAGCAGGTGGCGGAGTTCGAAACGGCCGGCGAGTTCTCCGGTGGCTGCGCCGATAGCGGCTTCACCGCCCTGGTGGGCGCGCCCACCCTCTGCGCCGTCGGCCCGGTGGGTGGCATGGCGCACAGCCCGGATGAGTATATGGAAGTGGACAGCTTCGTCCCGCGCGCCCAGGCCCTGGCCCGGGCTATCCTGCGGCTGGACACCGCCGGCGTCTGATCTCCGCCGGATATGAAAAGGGCCGGGGCGCTGCCGCCCCGGCCCGGAGAGATTGCTCGTTAGAGATTACTCGTTGTTTTCGACCGGCGGCGGTGTCGCACACCCCTCGCTTTCCCGCTTGAAGACCTGCAGGCCGTCCAGCAGCGCGATCTGGCGGTAGCGGGACCAGACCTCGGCGAAATCCGCATCAGCCTGGGCCAGCACGCTGGGGTAGTTGATGTCCTCGGCGCCACGGCGGCGGTCCACCACCACCAGGTCCGGGCAGCCACGGATGAAGTCCTGCGCCACCCAGAGGCGCATCGGCCACTCGGCCGGGGGCTTGCCATCCATGCGGGCGCGCCACAGCTCGCCGCGCAGGGCCCACATGGAATCGAAGCGGCTGGCCCAGGTGACGCCGGTATCATCCACCACCGGGAAGCCGAGGCCGATCCATTCGGAGAAGGCGACATAGGTGCGCACCCGCTCCCGCCGGATCAGCCGCTCCAGCTTCACCTCGGTGGAGTTGTCGGGCTCCACGGCGAGGACCAAGCGCTCATGCAGCCGCTCACCCAGCTTGTCCGCCTGCATGGCGAGCGGCACCAGCGCCACCACCATCATGACGACGTAGCGCAGGTCCGGCCGGGCGCCGGCGCGCCGCCGGATGATGGCGGCCTCGGCACACCAGTACAGCAGCGCCAGCACCGCAGCCGTGGTGGCCGGAATGCGGTGGTAGAACCAGTTCTTGCCATCCAGGAACATCGCCAGCGTGGCGGCGACGGCGAAGCCCGTCAGCACCGCCATGATGGTGCGGCCGGGCGACTCCTTCGGCAGGGCAAAGGTCAGCAGGCCCGCCACGGCCACGGCGGCCAGCAGACGCCAGGATTCCAGCACCAGCGCCGGCAGGCTGGTATCCGTGCCGCCATAGAGGGTGACAGCCAGCGGCACCGCGCGGTCGATAAAGCTGGGGAAGAGGGCCAGAATGGCGACCGCGTAGAGCCCGGCGGCGCCGAAGGCGATAAAGGGTGAGAGCCGCAGGCGGAAACCGCGCCGCAGCCACGCCACCAGTTCCACTGTCGCGAGGCAGAGCAGGTAGCGCGGTTTCAGCGAGACGCCGAGGCCGGCGGCGAGGCTGCTGCCCACAACCATGCCGAGGCCATTGCCATGCCCTTCCAGTGCCCTGATGAGCACGCAGAGATGCGGCAGCACGGCAATGATCATCAGATGCTCGCGCTGGCCGAACTCGACGCCCGGCATGAGCAGGATGACGCAGGCTATGACGGCGAAGGTAACCGGCGCGCGCTGGAAGGGTGGCGCCACCCCGTGCAGAAGCTTGGCCGAGATCCAGGAGGACCACAGCGCCGCCGCCGCGAAGAGGAACACCGCGACCGTCTTGGCCGTGACGCCGATGAGGTCGCCGATCAGCACGGGGATGGCGCTGATCCAGATGATGAGCGGCGGGTTCACCTCCACGACGTCGATATAAAGGCGCTGGCCCTTCAGCCATTGCTTCGCCACCCAGAGCAGCCAGGCGACGTCATCCTTCATCGGGGTGCGGAGCTGGGTGAACAGCACCACGGCCAGCGCCGCCACGATGATGGCACCGCAGATAAGTGTCGTGCGCGTGCTGGCGCGCAGGCCACTGCCCTGGCGCGGCGCTACGCCACCAGGAAGACCGGGAAAACTATGGCTCACGCCGTGCGACCCCCTCGGCGGGGCCCCCATGGCCCCGCTCCTGCACCGTAAGGACAGTGCCCTCACATTTTGTTTAGATTGCGACGTTCGTGTCGAAAAGGCGAGAGCGAGTGACGGTTAGGAGACAGCTTCCAACGGCCCCGCTCACGCTGCCCGCGCCAGGTCTCCCAGCAGGCTGCGCGCCACCGCCTCGGCCGTCTTGATGCCATCGACCCCGGCGGACAGGATGCCGCCCGCATAGCCCGCGCCCTCGCCGGCGGGGAACAGCCCGCGTGTGTTCACGCTGTGGCCGCCCTCCCCCCGCCGGATGCGCAGCGGGGAGGAGGTACGGGTCTCCACCCCCGTCATCACCGCGTCCGGCCGGGCATAGCCGCGGATCTGGCGGTCGAAGGCCGGCAGGGCCTCGCGGATGGCGGCGCTGACATAGTCCGGCACCGTCGGGGCCAGGTCGGTCGGGGTGACGCCGGGTTTGTAGGAGGGAATCACGTCGCCCAGCGAGGCGGAGGGACGCTCCGCCAGGAAATCCCCCACGGTCTGGGCCGGGGCGAAGTATGCGCCGCCGCCAGCCTTGTAGGCACGCTCCTCGAACTCCCGCTGGAAGGCGATGCCGGCCAGCGGGCCGCCCGGATAATCCGCCGGCGTGACGCTGACCACGATGGCGGCGTTGGCATTGCGCTCGGCACGGGAATACTGGCTCATGCCATTGGTCACGACGCGCCCGGGCTCGCTGGTCGCGGCCACCACGGTGCCGCCCGGGCACATACAGAAGCTGTAGACGGTGCGGCCTTCCAGCCCCCTGCCCTTGCAATGGTGGGCCAGCTTGTAGTCGGCGGCACCCAGGAGGGGATTGCCGGCGGCATCGCCGAAGCGGCAGCGATCGATCATCCCCTGGGGATGCTCGATGCGGAAGCCGATGGAGAAGGGCTTCGGCTCGATGAAGACACCCCGCTCCAGCAGCATGGAGAAGGTGTCCCGCGCGCTGTGGCCGATGGCCAGGATGACGTGGTCGGCCTCCAGATAGCCACCGCCCTCCAGCATCACGCCGCGCAGCTGGCGCGTGCCATCGGCGGCGGTATCGATGTCGAGATCGGTCACCTTGGTGTTGAAGCGGTACTCGCCGCCCAGCTCCTCGATGGTGCGGCGCATGCTCTCCACCATCGTCACCAGGCGGAAGGTGCCGATATGGGGCTTGGAGAGGTAGAGGATTTCCTCGGGCGCCCCGGCCTTCACGAATTCCTCCAGCAGCTTGCGGGAGTGGTGCTGCGGGTCCTTGATCTGGCTGTAGAGCTTGCCGTCCGAGAAGGTGCCGGCACCGCCCTCGCCGAACTGAACGTTGGACTCCGGGTTCAGCGCGCTGCGGCGCCACAGGCCCCAGGTATCCTTGGTCCGCTCCCGCACCGCCTTCCCGCGTTCCAGGATGATCGGGCGCAGGCCCATCTGGGCCAGCACCAGCGCCGCCATCAGCCCGCAGGGCCCGACGCCGATGACAACCGGCCGCTTCTGGAAGCCCTGGGGCGCCGTGCCGACGAGGCGATAATCCATATCCGGCGCCGGGCCGACATGCGGGTCGGCGGCGAAGCGGCGCAGCACCGGCGCCTCGTCCCGCAAGGTGAGGTCCAGCGTGTAGATCAGCTGGATGGCGTTGCGCTTCCGGGCGTCGTAACCGCGGCGGAAGACGTGGATGTTCAGCAGATCCGCCTCCGCCAGGCCGAGGCGGGAGAGCACGGCTTGGCGCAGCGCTTCTTCCTTGTGGTCGAGCGGCAGCTTCAGTTCGGTCAGGCGCAGCATGGCAGGGGCTTCCGTATGGGCGGGGTCGATCCGCCAAGGGGATGCGGGCCTCCTATCATATCCCGGCGCCGCTTCACCAGAATGCCCTGCGGGGCTGCCTTGCAGGCGCTACGGGGCAGCCCCGGCCCGAACAGAGCAGCCAGCGGGAACGGAGCGGTTGCCAGGCCCCGCCATCGGGCGTTTCCCGCCCCCCTCCCAGGGTAAGACCTGATACCCAGGTAGAGACCGCCCGTGTCTACTCCCGATGCTGTTCAGTGCCTGGGAGAAGGCCGATGCGGTGGAAGTACGGCGCCGTTCTGATGCTGGCCCTCCCCCTGGCGGACGCCGCCCTTGCCCAGCAGCCAGCCGCCGTTCCTGTCGGGATCGTGCGTGCCGAGCGCCGGCCCATAACCCAAGGGGCAAATTTTGTAGGCCGCGTGCAGGCCATGCAGCGCGTCGAACTTCGTGCGCGCGTAACGGGATTTCTGGAACGCGTCGCCTTCACGGAAGGGCAGACGGTGCAGGAAGGCGCCGAGCTGTTCCTCATCGAGCAAGCTCCGTTCACCGCAACGGTCCATGGGGCCGAGGCCTCCGTGCAAAAGGCCGCGGCGGAGTTCCGCAACGCCACATTGCAGCGGCAACGCGCCGATGAGCTGGTGCGGACGAATGCCATTCCCGTTGCCACGCGCGACCAGCGCGTGGCGGAAGAAGGAATGGCGCAGGCGAACGTCGCCGCGGCGCAGGCCACACTCGAAAGCGCGAGGATCGATCTCGGCTACACCGTGATCTCCGCCCCCATCGCGGGGCGCATCGGGCGCACGGCCCTCACCAAGGGAAACGTGGTTGGCCCTGACAGCGGAGTTCTCGCGCTGATCGTCAGCCAGGACCCCGTCTATGTGACGTTTCCGGTCAGCCAGCGGCAGATGCTGGCCCTCCAACGGCACGGCACGACCGCTTCCGTCATGAACACCACCCAGCTGCGCATCCGCTTCTCAGATGGCACGGATTACGGCCAGACGGGGCGCATCGACTTCGTGGACGTCACCGTCGACCGCGCAACGGACACCATTTCCGTGCGCGGTGTCATCCCCAACCCGGATGGTGTGCTCGTGGATGGGCAGTATGTCACGGTTGCCGTTGAGGCGGAGCAGCCGCAGGAGCGGGTCATCATTCCCCAGGCCGCGCTGATCGCGGACCAGGAGGGTACTTACGTCTTTGTGGTGGAGCAGGACAAGGCGGTGGTCCGCCGCGTGCGCCTCGGCACCGCGCAAAGCATCGGCGCCGTGATCGAGCAGGGCCTCGAAGGCGGTGAGGCCGTGATCGTGGATGGCATCCAGCGCATCCGCCCCGGGCAGACGGTCCATGCTGCCCCGGCCCAGCGTCTCGGCCAGGGTGGCTGAGCCATGTTCTCCGCCCTCTTCGTGGACCGGCCGCGGCTCGCCATCGTCATCGCCATTGTCACGGTCATTGCCGGCGTTATCGCCTTGCTGCGCATCCCGGTGGCGCAATATCCGGACATCGTCCCGCCACAGGTGCAGGTTTCGACTTCCTATCCCGGAGCCTCGGCGCAGGTGGTGGAATCCACCGTGGCGCAGCCGCTGGAAGCGCAGATCGTCGGCGTGGACCAGATGCTCTACATGAAAAGCGTCAGCGGCAATGATGGCAGCTACACGCTGACCCTTTCCTTCGAGCTGGGCACCGACCCCGACATCAACGCGGTCAATGTGAACAACCGCGTGCAGGTCGCGCTCTCCCGCCTGCCGGAGGATGTGCGCCGGCAAGGCGTCACGGTCCGCAAGAAATCCTCGGCGCTGCTGGGTGTCCTCGCGCTCACCTCGCCGCGCGGCGCGCATGACACGCTGTTTCTCTCCAACTATGCGACGATCAACCTGCTCGACACCATCAAGCGCACACCCGGAATCGGCGACGTGCTGATGTGGGGCGCGCAGGATTACGCGATGCGGATCTGGGCCCGGACCGACAGGCTCACGGGGCTGGGCCTGACGATGTCGGACGTGATCGCCGCGATCAACAGCCAAAACGTTCAGGCGGCGGTGGGCCGCATCGGCGCCCGCCCGATCAGCGACGACCAGCAGTTTCAGCTGAATGTCGAGACCCAGGGGCGGCTGACCACTCCCGAGGCATTCGGCGACATCATCCTCCGCACCAATGAGGATGGTTCCGTGCTCCGCATCCGCGACGTGGCGAGGGTGGAGCTGGGTGCCGCCAGCCAGGACCAGGAGACAAGGCTGAACGGCCAGCCGGCGGTGCTGATCGGCCTCTACCAGGCGCCCGGTGCGAATGCCCTGACGACGCTGGCGGCCGTAAAGGCCGCACTCGCCGAACTGGCTCAGGACTTTCCCGAGGATGTCGAATGGCGCGTGACCTATGACCCGACGACCTTCGTCACCTCCACCATCGACGAAGTCATCCATACCCTGGTCGAGGCCTTCATTCTCGTCGTGCTGGTGGTCTATCTTTTCCTGGGCAGCCTGAGGGCGACGCTGATCCCGACTATCGCCGTTCCCGTCAGCCTGGTCGGCGCCTTCATCGTGCTCTACGCCATCGGCTATTCGGCCAATACCATCTCGCTGCTCGCCGTCGTTCTGGCCATCGGCATCGTTGTCGATGACGCCATCGTGGTGGTGGAGAATGTCGAGCACGTGATGGCGGAGCATCCCGAGCTCTCGCCGGCCGAGGCAACAAAGGTCGCCATGGGGCAGATCACCGCCCCGATCGTGGCCATTACGCTGGTCCTGCTCTCCGTCTTCGTGCCGGTCGGGCTGCTGCCAGGCATCTCGGGCGAGTTATTCCGGCAATTCGCGGTCACGGTCGGCGTGGCCATGGTGCTCTCCGCCATCAACGCACTCACGCTCTCACCGGCACTATGCGCGCTTCTGCTGAAGCCGCATCACGGGCCGCGGCGGGGCCCTATCGGCGTGGTCATGCGAACCATCGACCGCGTGAGGGATGGCTATGGCGCCGCCGTGGCGCGCCTTCTGCGCGTTGCGCTGGTGGGCCTTCTGCTGGTCGTGCTGGCTGCGGCCGGCGTGGTCGGGCTGGGGCGCATCACCCCGACCGGCTTCCTGCCGGAAGAGGATCAGGGATCGTTCTTCGTCGTCGCGCAGTTGCCGGATGGCGCCTCCGTCAGCCGCACCGCGGAGGTCATGCGAGAGGTCGAGGCCTTTCTGAAGGAAGAGGAGGTGATAGCCGATTTCAGCAGCGTCGTCGGCCTCAACTTCATCGAGGGCATCGCCCAGCCCAATGCCGGATTCATCATTGTCTCGCTGAAGCCCTTCGAGGAACGGGTGACTCCCGAGACTCAGGCCTCTGCGATAATGAGCCGCCTTTCCGCCCGCTTCGCCACCATCGGGCGCGGCACAGTCGTCGCGCTGGCGCCGCCGCCCATTATCGGCCTCGGAACGGGTGGCGGCTTCACCTATGTGCTGGAGGACCGCCGGGGCGGCGACCCCGCCGTGCTGGCGCAGGTCCTGCGTGGCCTTCTGGTCGAGGCGAACAGGGACCCGCAGTTGGCGCGCGTCTTCAGCACCTATTCGGCGACCAACCCCTCCATCTACCTCGATATCGACCGTGAGAAGGCGCAGGTCCTCGGCGTTCCGATCAACGACATCTTCACTGCCCTGCAGGCGGCGCTGGGCAGCAGCTATGTCAACGACATGAACCTGTTCGGCCGCACCTGGCAGGTGAAGGTCCAGGCGGAAGCGGAGGACCGGTCGGCGGTAGACGACATTCGCCGCATCAATGTGCGCGGCCCGGATGGTGCGATGATTCCCTTGCACAGCCTCGTGGAAATCCGGCTCGTGGAGGGGCCGCAATCCCTGACCCGCTATAACAACTACCGCGCGGTCACGGTCCAGGGCTCGCCCGCCCCGGGGGTTTCCTCAGGGCAGGCATTGGCCGCCATGGAGCAGGTATCGCGCCGCACCTTGCCCCGCGGCTTCGGCTTCGAGTGGTCCGACACGGCCTTCCAGGAAAAGCGCGCCGAGGGCCAGACGGGCATCATCCTCGGACTGGCGGTGCTGTTCGCCTATCTCTTCCTCGTCGCGCTGTACGAGAGCTGGTCCATTCCCGTGTCGGTCCTGCTCTCGGTCTCGATGGGCGTTCTAGGCGCCTTTGTCGCCATGGTCCTGGCAGGCCTCGTGCTCGATCTTTACGCCCAGATCGGCATGGTGGTGCTGATTGGCCTCGCGGCGAAGAACGGCATTCTCATCGTGGAATTCGCGAAGGAACAGCGCGAGAAAGGAGCGTCCATCCACCATGCCGCCGCGGAAGGCGCGCGCCTGCGCTTCCGCCCGGTGATGATGACTTCCCTCGCCTTCATCCTCGGCCTTCTGCCGCTGGTCGTGGCCTCGGGCGCCGCCCAGCTTGCCCGCCGCGACGTCGGCACGCCGGTGTTCGGCGGCATGATCGCGGCGTCCACGCTCGGCATTTTCGTCATCCCGCTTCTGTACCTTCTGTTCCAGAGCATGCGGGAGAAGCTGAAGGGAGGCATCAGCGGCCTCCCATTCCGCCGGAAGCGCGTGAAAGAGGAACGGCGGCAGGAGCAGAGCGTATTATAGGTTTCGGACGCTGGAGAGGCGATGGGCCTCCGACATCCGAAGAGGGTCATGGGGAGCCGTTCAGGTCTCCCCGGCGAAGCCTCTCAGCCCGCCACCAGCTTCAGCGCCTCGCACACCCGGACCACCTGTTCGTCGGTCAGTTCAGGATAGACGGGAAGGCTGAGCACCTCCCGTGCCGCGGCCTCGGTCTCGGCGCAGCCAGCGGGGCCGAGGGCGACGCGGTCCAGATAGGCGGGCTGCAGATGCACCGGCACAGGGTAGTGAATGCCGGTGCCAACGCCCTGCTCCTTCAACAGTGCCGCCAGCTCATCCCGCTCGGGACTGCGGATGACATACTGGTGGAAGACATGCGTGGCATCTTCCCGCCGCACGGGCGGGGTGATGGCGGTGCCGGCCAGGGCGTCATCATAAGCAGTGGCGATGGCATTGCGGCGGGCGTTGCCACCATCAAGCATCGGCAGGCGCACGCGGAGCACGGCGGCCTGCAACTCGTCCAGGCGGCTGTTCACCCCGACCATGTCGGAGATATAGCGGGACTTCCATCCATACTGGCGAATGGCGGAGATGCGCTCCGCCAGGGCGGTATCCCGCGTGGCCAGGATGCCGGCATCGCCCAGCGCGCCGAGATTCTTGGTGGGATACAGGCTGAAGGCGGCAGCGTGGCCCAGCGTCCCCAGCTTCCGGCCGCCCAGGGTGGCGCCATGGCACTGGGCGCAATCCTCGATCAGGGGAATGCCGGCGGTCTCGCAGGCGGCCAGCATGGGAAGCAGGTCGCAGGCCTGGCCATAGAGATGGACGGCGATGACGGCACGGATCGGCGGCAGGCCCGGCGGCGGGTCATCCAGCACGGCCACCAGCTCATCCGGGTCCATGGTGTAGGTGTCGGGGTCGATATCCAGCAGCAGCGGCGTGGCGCCTACCATTTCAATGGCAGCCACTGTGGCCACGGCGGTGTGGGAGACGGTGGCGACCGTCATGCCCGGGCCGATGCCAAGGCCGCGCAGAATGAGCATCAGGGCATCGGTGCCGTTGGCACAGCCCACCGCATGGGGCGCGCCCAGCCAGGCGGAGAATTCCTGCTCGAAGGCCGCGCCTTCCCCGCCAAGGATGTACCAGCCGGAATCCAGGGCCCGCCCCAGCGCGTCATCCAACACGTCGCGTTGCGCGCGATAGGCCGCACCTGGGTCGGCCAGGGGAATCATGGCGGGGCGGGGCGGCGAAACAGTTTCGGGCAGGTTCATCTTGCCCTTCTCCTCAGGGGTACGCGGCCAGTTCAGACATAGGCGGAAAGCCGGAGGCGGAACCACTCCAGGCTGCGGCGCAGCCCCTCCTCCAGCGTGACTTTCGGCGCCCAGCCGGTGGCGGAGCGGAAGGCCCCGTCATCGGCATGGTAGCTGCCGATATCGATCGCGGCCCGCTCGGCCGGAAAATCCTTCACCTCGAACCGGCCACCGCCATTCGCGGCCACGCAGGCCTCGGCCAGTTGCAGCAGTGAGACCGGCGCCGCACCGCCCAGGTTGAAGGCCCGCCCGGCACAGGCCGGCGTCTCGGCCGCCAGCAGGAAGGCGGCGACGACGTCATCCAGGTAAGCGAGGTCCCGCAGCTGGGCGCCGCCCCAGACCTCGAAGGGCTGCCCCTCCAGCAGGCGACGGAACCAGATGCCGAGGAAGGTTTGCCGCGCGTCGCAGATGCGCAGGCGCGGACCGTAGCAATTGGTCAGCCGCAGGGAGACCACGGGGCGGCCCTGCACCCTGCCCTCCAGCAGCCAGTACTGCTCGCCCGCCAGCTTGGAGACGCCATTGGCGTCCGGCGGGTTCAGCGGATGCGCTTCATCGACCGGCAGATAGCGCGGCGTACCGTAGAACTGCCGGGTGGAGGCGTGGACCACGGTGGCGTTGGGCGAACCATCCCGCAGCGCCGCAATGAGCCGCAACTGTGCCTCGGCATTGATGGCGAGGTCTGAAAAGGGGTCTGCCATGCTGCCCGCATGGCTGGTCTGGGCCGCCATGTTGAACACCACGTCCAGCCCACGCGTCACGCCGGCCAGGTTGCCGTCCCGCAGATCGGCCCGCACGAGCCTGGCGCCGCTGCCTTCCAGATTGGCTGCCAGCGCGCCCGTGCCGGGCATCATGGCATCCAGCGCCGTGACCTGGGCGCCCATCCTGGCCAGCGCGTGGCACAGCCCGCTGCCCAGGAAGCCGGCACCGCCGGTCACGAGCACGCGCTTGCCGTGCCAGAAGCTCATGCCACCGCGCATGCTGGGGAGCCCTGTCGATGCGGAATGGGGCTGCCGACGCCCGCCGCGGCGAAGATACGCATGGTGGGCAGGTCTCTCGACGAACCGATAGGGCCTCTGGGTGTGCCCCGTGACTGCGGCGGAACCAGGGCGGTTCTACGGCGGGCCGGGGGCGTCGCGCAGAATGCCCCGCGCAGCCCCGCTGGTGAAGGGGGCCACACGGTGCTTTTAGCCGATTTCTACACTCCGCCCCTCAACGCGGGGCCAAAGCGATACCGATCATCTCCACCTTCAGCCGGGGGTCCACCAGACGTCCTTCGCTGGTCATGCGTGCCGGCTTGGCGGAAGGGTCCAGCCAGCGGTCCCAGGCGCGGTTCATCGCAGGGGCATCGCTGATATCGGCCAGGGTGATCTGCACCTGGAGAAGGGCACGCTTGTCGGTGCCCGCTTCCGCCAGCAGGGCGTCGATCTGCGCCAGGATGTCCGCCGTCTGGCCCTCGGCATCCAGGGTCGGGTCGTCGGCGATCTGCCCGGCCAGGAAGATGAAGCCGTTCGCCACGGTGGCGCCGGACAGGCGTGCCTCCTCGGCCAGTCGCTTGATGGTCATTCGCTCAGCTCTCCCAGTTGAAGGATGTTCTTTTTCGGCCGGTCGCCGCGGCGAGGCAACGGGTGCAACCGTCGCGCATTAGCTTCCGGATGCCTTCCCCTGCCCTGCGAGGCGCGAATGATACCGCTGATCGACAAGGCCATGCTGGCCGCCCGCCACATCCTCTCGGTTTTCTTCCTGGGGCTCATGGTGGGACTGTTGCTCTATGCCGTCCGCTTCCTGAGCAAGCTGTGGGAATTCGCCACTCAGTTATTCGTCCTGCCGGAGAATGACGATCTGCTGACGCTGCTGCATCTGGCGGATTCGGCGCTGGTGGCCTCCATGGTCGCCATGGTTGCCATCTCCTCCTACGACAGCCTCGTCTCCCGCCTGAAGGAAGAAGCGGCGGCGGAGCGGATGCACTGGGTGGGCGGGCTTGATACCGGCAACCTGAAGCTGAAGCTGGCCACCAGCATCGTCGCCATTTCCTCCATCCAGTTGCTGCAGATCTTTTTGAAGCCCGGCAGCTATGACGACCGGGAGACGATGTGGGCGCTGGTCATCCACGGCACCTTCCTGGCCGGCGCGCTGGTGCTGGGCGTGCTGGAGAGGCTGGGGCGGCACGAGGAGTCTTCTCACCCGGTCGCCGAGGAGAAGAAGGAGGTGCACAACCCGGCGTCGAAAGAGGCGCGGCAGGAGAAGGAGTGACAGGGTGCCGGCTGCCTGTTCGGTCCAGCCGGCGTGTCACCGCCACGCATAGGGGTGCAGGCTTGAGCGTGGCTTTGTGAGAGGTGAACCCTCTACAGCCTCACCCGGAGCCAGCGCGCCACTTCCCCGACGATGCCGGCACGGAACGCGATGACACACACCACGAAGATGGCGCCCTGGATCACCGTCACCCAGGCCCCGAATTCAGCAAGATAATTCTGCATGGTGACGATGACAGCCGCCCCCACCGCCGGGCCGAACACCGTGCCGAGGCCGCCCAGCAGCGTCATCAACACCACTTCACCGGACATCGCCCAATACACATCGGTCAGCGTGGCGATGCCGAAGACCAGCGCCTTTGTGCCGCCAGCAACGCCCGCGAGCGTCGCGGAGAGGACGAAGGCCAGCATCTTGTAATCATCCACCCGGTAGCCGAGCGAGATGGCGCGCGGCTCGTTCTCCCGGATGGCGGTGAGCACCTGGCCAAAGGGCGAGTGGATGATGCGGTTGATGAGCAGGAAGCCAAGCAGGAACACCGCCGCCACCAGCCAGTAGATGGACATGTCGGCGGAGAGGTCCAGCAAGCCGAACAGGTGCCCGCGGGGCACGCCCTGAATGCCGTCCTCGCCGCCCGTGAAGCGCATCTGGAGGCAGAGGAAGTAGACCATCTGCGCCAGCGCCAGGGTTATCATGGCAAAGTAGATGCCCTGCCGCCGGATGGCCAGCCAGCCGGAGACGACGCCCAGCAAGGCACCGATCGCGCCGCCGGTGAGGATGGCGAGTTCCGGCGTAAAGCCCCACACCTTGGCCGAATGCGCCGCCAGGTACCCCCCCATGCCGAAGAACATGGCATGGCCGAAGGAAAGCAGCCCGACATAGCCGATGAGCAGGTTGAAGGCGCAGGCGAACAGCGCGAAGCACAGCAGCTTCATCAGGAAGACCGGGTAGAGCACGAAGGGCCCGACCACCAGGAAGGCCAGCAGGATCAGGAAAGCGATGCTCTGCGCCCGGTTGAAGCCCAGCGCCTGAAGGCCCGGCAGGCCGCGCACATGGCTTGTCTCGGGCGTTGCGGTGATGCTGTCGGCGGACATGGGCTCAGGCCCTCCCGAACAGGCCGGCGGGGCGCGCCAGCAGCACGATGGCCATGATGACGAAAATCACCGTGGAAGAGGCTTCCGGGTAGAACACCTTCGTCAGCCCTTCGACGAGGCCGAGGCCGAACCCTGTGATCACAGAGCCCAGAATGGAGCCCATGCCGCCGATGACCACCACGGCAAAGACAGTGATGATGAGGCTTGAGCCCATCTGGGGATTCACGGAATAGATCGGCGCGGCCAGGACACCCGCGAAGGCCGCCAGGGCGACGCCCGCCGCATAGGTCAGCGTCACCATGCGGGGCACGTTGACGCCGAAGGCCTGCACCAGGGCGGCGTTCTCGGTTGCCGCGCGCAGATAGGCGCCGAGGCGGGTTTTCTCGATGACCAGCCAGGTGCCGAGGCAAAGCACCAGCGAGGCCACCACGACCCACAGCCGGTATTTCGGCAGGAACATGAAGCCGAGATCGACCGGCGCGCCTCCCAGCGAGGCGGGCGGGGTATAGGGCAGGCCGGAAGAGCCGAACTGGTTGCGGAACACACCCTCGATGATCAGGGCCAGGCCGAAGGTGAGCAGCAGGCCATAGAGATGGTCGAGCTTATAGAGCCTGCTGATCAGCAGCTTTTCCAGCACCATGCCGAAGGCACCGACGATCAGCGGCGAGATGATCAGCGCCGGCCAGTAGCCGATGCCGCCCCAGGCGAGCAGCATCCAGGCCACGAAGGCGCCCATCATGAACTGCGCGCCATGGGCGAAGTTGATGACGTTCAGCATACCGAAGATGACGGCGAGGCCGAGCGAGAGCAGCGCGTAGAAGGCGCCGTTCACCAGCCCCAGCACCAGCTGAGGCAGGCCCAGTTCCAATTGGAAGAGGAGGTCTTCGATCACCGGCTTCCGGTTCCGTCCAGAGGTGAGGATGGGCGGGGCGCATGGCCCCGCCCGGGGTCGTCAGGTACGGATCAGGCTGCAGCCGCCTTCCGAGAGGGGGCGCCAGGCCTCCTCGGCGGAGGTCGTCTGCAGAAGCTTGTAGTAATCCCAGGGGCCCTTGGATTCTTCGGGAGTCTTCACCTCGAAGAGGTAGGCCGGGTGCAGCTTGCGGCCATCGGCGCGGATGGAACCCTGGCCGAAGCAGTCGTCATCCGTTGGCATGGCCTTCATGCGTGCCACGGCATCGGCGCCGCTGGCCTTGGCCGCCGCCGCGCCCATATCGGCCACGACCTTCAGGTAGTGCAGCACCGAGGCATAGCAGCCTGCATGGGACATGGCGGGGTAGTTGCCGCCCAGGCTGCCGCGCACCCGGTTGGTGAAGGCGCGGGTGCGGTCGTTCAGGTCCCAGTAGAAGCTCTCGGTGCAGACGAGGCCCTGCGCCGCCTGCAAGCCGAGGCTGTGCACGTCGTTGATGAACATCAGCAGCACGGCGATCTTGGTGCCGCGGCGCGTGACGCCGAACTCGGCCGCCTGCTTGACGCTGTTGATGGTATCCGTGCCCGCATTGGCCAGGCCGATGACCTTCGCCCGGCTCTGCTGCGCCTGCAGCAGGTAGGACGAGAAGTCGGTGGACTGGAGCGGATGCTTCACACCGCCCAGCACCTTGCCGCCTGCCGCCTTCACGAAGGTGCTGGTGTCACGCTCCAGCGCATGGCCGAAGGCATAGTCGGCGGTGATGAAGAACCAGCTATCGCCCCCCGCCTTCACCATGGCGCCGCCCGTGGAACGGGCGAGCATGTAGGTGTCGTAGGTCCAGTGCACGGTGTTGGGGCTGCACTGCGCGCCGGTGAGGTCTGTGGTCGCGCCAGTGGAGTTGAAATAGGCCTTGTTCTTCTCGCGCACGATGCCATTCACCGCGAGCGCCACAGAGGAGTTTGGCACGTCCACGATGACGTCCACGCCGTCGCGGTCGATCCACTGACGGGCGATGGTGGAGCCGACATCGGGCTTGTTCTGGTGATCGGCCTGCAGCACCTCGACATTCACGCCCTTGGCGGTGATGCCGGAATCCACGATGGCCTGGCGCACGCAGGCCGTGGAGGTGGGGCCGGAAATGTCCCGGTACACACCGGACTGGTCGTTGAGCACGCCGATCTTGATGGTGGTCGATTGTGCCCGGGCACGCGCGGGCAGGCCCACCGCCGGCACCACAGAGGCGGCGGCCGCGGTCTTCAGCAGGCTGCGACGATCCTGGATCATCCTGTATTCCTCTCCCGTGTCGGCTGGTTCAAACGCCGAGGTATTGGTGCAGCCGCTCCGCCGATCCCGCCATTTCCGCATTGGCCAGGTGGTCCACCACCTGGCCATGGTCGATGACGTAGTGGCGGTCCGCCACTGTCTGGGCGAAGCGGAAGTTCTGTTCCACGAGCAGCACGGTGAAGCCGCGCTGCTTGATCTCGCGAATGGTGTTGCCGATTTGCTGGACGATGACGGGAGCGAGCCCTTCCGTCGGCTCATCCAGCATGAGCAACCGTGCGCCGGTACGCAGGATGCGGGCGATCGCCAGCATCTGCTGCTCGCCGCCGGAAAGCTTCGTCCCCGGGCTGCGCGCACGCTCCTTCAGATTGGGAAAGAGCGTGTAGATATCGGCAAGGCTCATGCCGCCAGGCCGCACGACGGGCGGCAGCATGAGGTTCTCGGTGACGTCCAGGCTGGCGAAGATGCCCCGCTCCTCCGGGCAGAGAGCGATGCCGGCGCGGGCGATGACATCGCTCCGTGCCTGGATCAGCTCCTTGCCCTCGAAGCGCACGCTACCACTCCGCTTGCCGATCAGCCCCATGATGGCCCGCAGGGTGCTGGTCTTGCCCGCACCGTTGCGGCCGAGAAGGGTGACGACCTCCCCTTCCCGCACCTCGATATCGATGCCGTGCAGGATATGGCTTTCGCCATACCATGCCTGCAACTTTTCCGTTTTCAGCAGGACCTCAGCCATGCGCGGAAGCCCCTGCGATGGAGGGGTCGGTCCCGAGATAGGCCGCGATGACCTCGGGGTTGCGGGAGACGCTGGCATAGTCTCCCTCCGCCAGAATCCGGCCGCGCGTCAGCACCGTGATTGTATCGCAAAGGCCTTCCACAACCTTCAGGTTGTGCTCCACCATCAGAACCGTGCGGCCGGTGGCGACGCGGCGGACCAGGTTGACGATGCGGTCCACATCCTCGGCCGTCATGCCGGCGGTGGGTTCGTCCAGCAGCATCATCACCGGTTCCAGCGCCAGGGTAGTGGCGATTTCCAGCGCGCGCTTGCGGCCATAAGGCAATTCGCCAGCAGGGCGGTGGGTGAATCCGATTAGCCCCACATCCTCCAGCAGTTCCATGGCGCGATCGTCATACCGCCGGAGCAGGCTGTCCGACCGCCAGAAATCGAAGCTGCCGCCGCGCTGGCGCTGCAGGGCCACACGCACATTCTCCAGCACGCTCAGATGCGGGAAGACTGCCGAGATCTGGAAGCTGCGCA
This sequence comes from Acetobacteraceae bacterium AT-5844, assembly GCA_000245075.1. Lineage (GTDB taxonomy): Bacteria > Pseudomonadota > Alphaproteobacteria > Acetobacterales > Acetobacteraceae > Pseudoroseomonas. Next base: position 24,399 of record JH599999.1, on the reverse strand, counting down.
CCAGCCCGAGCCGCGCCACTTCCGCCGGCTTCATGCGCGTGATGTCGCGGCCGTCGAAACGGATTGTTCCGCGCGACGGCTGCAAGAATTTTGTCAGCAGATTGAAACAGGTCGTCTTGCCAGCCCCATTCGGGCCGATCAGCCCATGGATGCTGCCACGCCGGACCTTCAACGACACGTCGCCCACGGCGACGAAGCCAAGAAATTCCTTGGTCAGGCCCTCTGTTTCCAGAATGGTCCCTGAATCGAGGACGGTGTCTGGCACCCTTCACCCCGCTTGCATGAACGCCCTGCCGGGGCCCTCTCCGGGGCCCCTTCGCCGTGCAGCATGACGGGGCGTTGCAGCTGAAGCAAGGATGCTTTGCGTGTAGCGGGACCCTCGCGGTTAGATGGCGAAGTTGAGGGCTTCGGGGGTGGGGCGGCGCAGGCCCTGGGCGGCGGCGCGGCGCAGCAGCTCGGCCACCGTCAGCTCGCCCAGCGTCGCCATCAGCGCCGCCTCCAGCTCCGCCCACAGCGGCACCGTCACCGCCGCCTGCAACGGCGAGGGCGCCACCGGCACCGCCTCCCCCTCCGCCGCCTCGGCGCCGCCCGTCACCGCCTCCACCACCGCCGACAGCCGGATGTCCCGCGCCGCCCGCCCCAGCCGGTAGCCCCCCTTCGGCCCCCGCGTGCTGCCCAAAAGCCCCGCCCGCGACAGCGCCTGCAGCACCGGCTCAATCCCCCGCCGCGCCTCGCCCAGCCGCTCCGCGATATCCCCCGCCGGCACCGTACCCCCGCGCCCGGCGTGGAACGCCACGTCCAGCACGATCGATACCGCCGTCATCGCCCGGTCCCGCCGCAACAACATCGCCATACCCCCTGATCCACTTTCACCACACGTGATATAATGCCCCCATGCCCGCCGGTCACACCCCCCACACGCCCCCTGCTGCCACCCCCCGGATGTTCGACAGCTTCCTCGACACCATCGGCCACACCCCCCTCGTCCGCCTCCCCCGTCTCGAGGCCGAGCGCGGCCTCCAGGCCCGCCTCGCCCTCAAGCTCGAATTCCGCAACCCGCTCGCCTCCCTCAAGGACCGCATCGGCCGCGCCATGATCGAGCAGGCCGAGGCCCAGGGCCTCATCACCCCCGGCCAGTCCACCCTTGTCGAGCCCACCTCCGGCAACACCGGCATCGCGCTGGCCTTCGTCGCCGCCGCCAAGGGCTACCGCCTCATCGTCACCATGCCCGACGGCGCCTCCGTCGAGCGCCGCAAAATGCTCCGCCTGCTCGGCGCCGAGGTCGACCTCACCCCCGCCGCCCAGGGCATGGCCGGCGCCATCGCCCGCGCCGAAGCGATCGCCGCCAGCACCCCCGGCGCCTGGATGCCGCGGCAGTTCGACAACCCCGCCAACCCCGCCATCCACGAGACCACCACCGCCGAGGAAATCTGGGCCGACAGCGAGGGCCAGGTCGACATCATCGTCGCCGGCCTCGGCACCGGCGGCACCCTCACCGGCATCGCCCGCGCCCTGAAGCCGCGCAAGCCTGCCCTGCTCACCATCGGCGTCGAGCCCGCCGAAAGCGCCGTGCTCTCCGGCGACGACCCCGGCCCACACGAAATCCAGGGCATCGGCGCCGGCTTCAAGCCCAAGGTGCTGGAGATGGAGCGCATCGACCTGCTCAAGCGCGTCACCGAGCGCGAAGCCTTCGCCGCTGCCCGCCTCTGCGCCCGCACCGAAGGCCTGCCCATCGGCATCTCCTCCGGCGCCAACCTCCACGCCATGCTCGAACTCGCCGCCATGCCCGAACACCACAACAAGCTCATCATCGGCATCGCCGCCTCCTTCGCCGAACGATACCTCTCCACCGACCTCTTCCACGGACTGTGAGGCACGCTCCGGCGCGGAAGCATCCCTGCCATCCGGCAGCGGTGAAGATCAGTGCTTGACGCGGGGCCGAAAGCAGCGCTCCTTTAGGGCCATGGAACAGACCCTGCCCGCAACGCGCCGGTATTACCGCCCGCTCACATAGCGTGCGGCAGGATCGATCCATTTCGAAACCATGCCGCCGAGAGGCGGCATGTTGCGTTTCAGGGTGCCCCTCTCGCCCGGCCAGTGCGCCGACTGCCAGAGGAACCCGATGCTAGACCTTGCAGCCCCCCAAGCCTTACGGCCTACGCGCCGCCCGCGCCCCCGCCTTTCGCTGGGGCTGATCGGCTACGGCGCCTTTGGGGAATTCATCCAGCCCCACCTCTCCCGCTTCTTCGACGTGCAGGTGCACGACCCTGGCCGTGATCCCGCGAGCCTGCCCGGCCGCGCGGCGGACCTGCCCACGGCCGCGGCCCAGGACATCGTGGTGCTGGCCGTGCCGCTGGCGCGGATGCGCGAGGTGGCACAAGCCATCGCCCCACATCTGCGGCCCGGCGCGCTGGTGGTGGATGTCTGCTCCCTCAAGGTCCGCCCGCTGGAGATTCTGCGTGAAACCTTGCCGGGCCATGTCGACATTCTCGGCACCCATCCGCTGTTCGGGCCGCAGAGTGGACGCTTTGGCATCACCGGGCTGCGGCTCGCCCTTTGCCCGGTCCGGGGCCGGCAGGCCCGCATCGCCGCCAGCTTCCTGCGCCAGGCCTTCGGCCTGGAGGTGATCGTCACCACCCCCGAGGCGCATGACCGGCAAATGGCCTATGTGCAGGGGCTGACGCATATCGTCTCCCGCATCGTGGTCGGCATGGACCTGCCGCCGCTCGATATGCGCACCACCACCTTCGAGCACCTCTCCCGCATGGTGGACACGGTGCGGCATGATTCGGAGGAGCTTTTCCGCACCATCGCGCGGGACAACCCTTTCGCCGGCGAGGTGCGGGAACGCTTCGCCGCGGCCACGACCCAGGTGCTGGAGGGGCTGAAACCCCGTTAAGCCCAGGCTTCGCTTGCCGCGCGCCGGCTTTTGGGGGAACAGACGGGATATGATCGAGCTGCTGTCCGTTCCCCATTACGTCGGCATCGTGGTCCTCGGCATTCTGCCGATCATGAACCCCATCAGCACGGTGCCGCTGGTCATCGCGCTGACAGGCGGCATGACGGCGGCCCAGCGCACCGAGCAGATCCGGCTCGCCGCCATCTACGCCGCAGCCATCCTGATCAGCTTCCTGCTGGCGGGGCAGTTGATCATCGCGGCCTTTGGCATCTCGCTGGCGGGCATCCGTGTGGCTGGCGGCATGATCATCCTGGTTCTCGGCATGCGCATGCTGCTGACGGGCCAGGATGAAAGCGGGCCACCACAGGAGGCCGCCGCTGCCGCCCGCCATCCCGGCCAGCCGGATATCGCCTTTACGCCGCTCGCCATGCCGAGCCTCAGCGGGCCGGGCTCGATCGCGGCCGTGCTCAGCTATGGTTCGCAGGTTCCGGCAGAGCACCGGGTCATCGGGTACTTCATCATCATCTGCGGGATCATTGTCACCCTGGCCATTGCCTGGCTGGTGCTCTCCTCGTCCTTCCGCATTGCCCGGGCATTGGGGCGCAGCGGCGTGGCTGCGCTGACGAAGATCATGGGCTTTCTGCTGACCTGCATCGCGGTGCAGTTCATCGCCTCCGGCATCCACGAATTCATCCTGAGCTGGCAGGGAGGATAGGAGCGCCGAGCCCGGGCCTGGCGCTGCCATGCAGCAGAGATGAAGCCTGCCTTCGCAGCGCGTTCTGACCCATCCTCACTTTTGCCCGATGAGACAGAGAGCAATGAGAGGGGACACCTTGCCGATACCGGCCGCCAACGATCTGCCTAAGCTGCAAATCGCAACAAATAAAGCAGCAGACAGCTCGGCCCATCCTCAACGGAAGAGCGGCGCTGTTCAGCATGGAGGACAACGAGATGTTCGCTCGCGTAACCTTCCTGGCAGGTGTTGCCTTAAGCGCATGCATCGCAACAGCGGGGACCGTCAGTGCCCAGCCTTCGCAGGCCTTCCAGCAAGCCGAATTGGCTGAACTGTCTCCAGAGAAACGCACGGAGGTCCAAGGCCGTGCCACAGGCGGCAATACCATCCGCGGCGTATTGGAAACGATGCTGCTGAATAACCTGCAACTCCGTTATCCCGCCAATCGCATCGTTGCGCTGGATTTCGGCCGGGGAGCGGTCGCTTACGCGGTTACCGATGGCAGTGTGAGGGTCGCAAACTTCAACAAGACGACCCTGGCCATCACCGATTGAACGCGTGCGGCCGGGCGGGGGACCTATGTCCCCAGGCCGGCCGGTCTTCCCTGGCGGAGCATCTGGCGGCCGATATGCCGCCGCCGCGCCGTCGCCCTTACGTCGCTGGGGCAACAGCCAAACCGGGCACGAAACGCCCGGCCGAAGCTTGATGAGTCGGCAAAGCCGAACTCCCGCGCGATAGCGGAAATCGGCCGGCCCTCGTCCAGCTTCGACAGCAGAGAATAGACCTCCACCAGACGCAGGTCCTGAATATAGCGCGAGAGACCGCCCCTCCCCTCAAACAGCCGATAGAGATGCGAACGGGAGACCCCGAGCATCTGGCATATCTTCTTCGGGCCGAGAGTGGGCAATTTGAGATTATCCTGAATCGTCTGGATAACACGCTGGATCCGAGGATCATCTTCGCCCTCCGCCGATCCCGCGAAGGACGCGGTGGTGTTGCAGAGACAAGCAACAACCATCGAAATGGTCACATCACGAAGGGCCGGAATATCCTCGTCCCGCGTCCTGGGAAGGCAGCGCTCGACCGATTCCATATAGTCCCGGAACAGAGCCGAGAGCGGGGTTCTGATCAGCCTGTTGCGGCTCCATTCCGAGGCCGGCATCAAGCCCCGCACAGCCTCGTGGGGGATGAACAGCCCGAGCAAATCGCAGCTCCCCGTGTTTTCTTCCGGGGCCTCTGGCGTGACGACGTGGAAAAGATCGCCTGGCCGCAGTTCCAAAGCCGCCTTCCCGGCCCTCTGCCGCAGAGTACCTCCCCGCAGGAGGCCAATGGACAGATAGCCGTCTCCGCCTCTCCCGGCTTGCTTGACGGCACGCATCACGTCGTTGGCAGGGCCGGCCACGCGCATCAGCGTCATATCGCCTATGGCCCAGCTCAGGCTGGAGGTTGCAAGCCTGCCAGGCGACGACAATAGGCCCGACATGGTCGCCACAACCTGGCGGGGTTCAGCCGCATCCCGGAACCGGGGAACATCTGGCTGCGCTGGAACAGAGCCATGGAAAGATCGGAATATCTTGGGCCGCGCGTCCTCGGAGAGCTTCCACGCGTTGCGCATTCGGGTAGCCGCCATCGCCTGACCTCAAATGCAAAGTCCAGTGACGCTTCCCGCCTTGTTCTGGGGACAAGGCTATACAGCTCGTCCCGCCCTCGCCGGATCGGCAGCAAGTACTGGCGGCAACGATACGCTGGCCAATACCTGCCGATAACGCCGCGCTTTCATCCACACAAAATACTGCGATATCGATCCATATCCTGCGTCTCAGGCACAGGACAGGAGAGCCGCCGGGGAGCAACAGGTGCCGCGGCCCTTCCATGAACGGAGGGCTAGCAGGGCGCGCTGGGACAGAACACCACGGCTCGGGAAGCCGGGAACTGTTCTGACTGATTTTTCAGGGAGGAGATGGTCGGAATGGCGGGATTCGAACCCACGACCCCTTGTCCCCCAGACAAGTGCGCTACCAGGCTGCGCTACATTCCGATGTGCGGGGGCATAGCACCGGGCACCCGGCGCCTCAAGCCCCCCGAAAGCGATGACTTCGCCTTAACGAGAGGAATGTTGCGCGGCCAGGGCGCGCAGTTCCCCGGCCAGAGCTTCCAGCTCGCTCAAAGCCTGCCGCAGCGACTGCTGCGCGGTGTCGAAGGGTTGCGGCTCCGGCGCGGCCTGCTCGGCCTCCGGTGCCTCCGCGCCACCCTCCGGCACTTCCTGGCCACCGTCCCGCAGCAGGCGCTGTACACCTTTGATGGTGTAGCCCTGGGTGTAGAGCAGATCCCCGATCCGCCGCAGTAGCGCGATATCCTCAGGCCGGTAGTAGCGGCGGCCGCCACCCCGTTTCAGCGGCTTCAACTGGGGGAACTTCGTCTCCCAGAAGCGCAGCACGTGCTGCGGAATATTCAGGTCCTCCGCCACCTCGCTGATGGTGCGGAAGGCGGTCGGTGCCTTGCGCAGGCGGCCGGAAGCGTCGTGGCTTCCTGCCTCCTGGGGGGTATCGAATTCATCGCCCGATGGCGGAAGGTCTTCGTCACTCATCGGTGGCCGGGACCGTTTCACCGTTCAGCCGGGCCTTCAGCACCTGGCTGGGACGGAAGGACAGCACGCGCCGGGGCATGATGGGCACCTCGACCCCGGTCTTGGGGTTGCGGCCAACCCGCAGCCCCTTCTGCCGCACCGTGAAGGTGCCGAAGGCGGAGATCTTTACCGCACGCCCGCTTTCCAGCGCGGCGGCCACGCGCTCCAACACGTCTTCCAGCAGTTCGGCGCTCTCGTTGCGGGAAAGGCCAACCTGGGCGTAGATCGCCTCGGCCAGCTGCGCGCGCGTAATGGTGTTCATGACCGGACGCGGCCCATGCCAGAAATCCCTCGCAACCCACTCTACTGGAAAGAAAACCGGCATCGCCCGCTGGCGTCAACCGCGCGACGGCCCTGCTGGCCGCCCAGCGGCGAAGAGTCAGCCACCGTGGCAAAAGCGCCACAGATGTGGCGCCCTCATCACGCTTTCCGGAACATCTCGGATGGTTAATTTCAGCTTTGGCGTTGCAGGACAGCGGCGAAGAAACCGTCCGTGCCGTGGCGGTGCGGCGAGAGCTGCATCCACGGCCCGTCCACCGGCGGCAAAGGCGCCTCGGTGACTTCCGCCCAGGCCTCGGCGAAGGGAATCGCGGCATATTCCGGGTGCCGGGCCAGGAAGCCCTCCACCTGCGCCGCGTTCTCCTCCGGCAGGATGGAGCAGGTGGCGTAGATCAGCCGCCCGCCCTTGGCGACGAGGCTGGCCGTCGTCTCCAGAATGTCGTGCTGCTTGCCCGTGAGCTCTGCCACATCCTGCGGCGTGGTGCGCAGGCGGGCATCGGGGTTGCGGCGCCAGGTGCCCGTGCCGGTGCAGGGTGCATCGACCAGCACACGGTCGAACTGCCCGGCGCGTCGCTTCACCCAGCGGTCGCCCGGCTCCAGCAGATGCCGCTCGGCATTGTCCACGCCGGCGCGGCGCAGGCGCTTCACCGCCCCTTCCAGGCGCGTGGCGGAGACGTCGCAAGCGACGATTCGGCCCTTATTGCCCATGGTCGCGGCCACGGCGAGGGTCTTGCCGGCGGCACCGGCGCAGTAATCGGCCACCCGCATCCCAGGCTTCGCGCCCGTCACCAGCGCGATGAGCTGGCTTCCCTCATCCTGGATTTCCACCAGCCCTTCGGAAAAGGCCTTGCTGGCCAGGATGGGCCGACGGTCCGGGATACGAAGGCCCCAGGGGGAATAAGGCGTCGGCTCAGTGTGGATGCCCTCGGCGGCCAGCGCAGCGGCGGCCTTCTCCCGGGTGGTGCGCAGAAGATTGGCCCGCAGGTCGAGCGGCGCCGCGGCCTCCATCGCTTCGGATTCGGCTTCCAGCTCCGCACCAAAGCGGACACGAAAGGGTTCCAGGGCCCAGTCCGGCAGGTTCAGCCGGACGGCTTCCGGCATATCGGGCGAAACAAGCCCCTGCCCTGCCAGGGCGCGCGCTGCCTGCTGCTCCCCCTGGTCCAAGGGTGCCGGCGCAAAGCGGCCACCGGAAAAGGCCTCGGCCAACGCGGCCAGCGTCCAGCCCTCCGCCACCAGCACATGCGCCAGCACGAGCTGGCGTGCGCGAGGAGGCAACCTCACCCGCGCCAGATGCCACTCCAGGCGCAGCCGCTGGCGCAGCACGCCCCAGGCCCGCTCGGCCACGGCACGGCGGTCGCCGCTACCGATGTAGCGGCGGGCACGGAAGAACTCGTTGGCCGTGGCATCGGCCGGGCGGCGCGGCGTGGCATCCACCGCCGCCACCAGTTCAATGGCGGCGGCGATGCGGGCAGAGGGTGTCAACGGAGGATCAGCCTTCCTGGCGGTAGTTCGGCGCTTCCCGCGTGATGGCGACGTCGTGCACGTGGCTCTCGCGCAGGCCGGCGCCGGTGATGCGGCGGAAGGTGCAGTTCTTCTGCATATCCGGGATGGTGGCGTTGCCGGTGTAACCCATGGCCGACTTCAGGCCGCCCACCATCTGGTGGACGACGTTGCCGACCGGGCCCTTGTAGCCGACGCGGCCCTCGATGCCCTCCGGCACCAGCTTGAGCTGGTCCTGCACCTCGGCCTGGAAGTAGCGGTCGGCGGAGCCGCGCGCCATGGCGCCAATGGAGCCCATGCCGCGATACGCCTTGTAGGAACGGCCCTGGTAGAGGAACACCTCGCCCGGCGCCTCGTCCGTACCGGCGAACATGCTGCCCATCATGGCGCAGTCGGCACCGGCGGCGATGGCCTTGGCCAGATCGCCCGAGGAGCGGATGCCACCATCGGCGATGGCGGGCACGCCCTTCTCATGCGCGGCGGCAGAGCATTCCATGATGGCCGTCAACTGCGGCACGCCGACACCCGCGACGATGCGGGTGGTGCAGATGGAACCGGGGCCGATGCCGACCTTCACCGCATCCGCGCCCGCATCGGCCAGCGCCTGCACGGCTTCCGGTGTCGCGACATTGCCGGCAATGACCTGCACGGTGTTGGAGAGGCGCTTCACGCGCTCGATGACCTTGAGCACGCCGGCGGAGTGGCCATGGGCCGTGTCCACCACCACCACATCGACCTCGGCCTCGATCAGCAGCTCGGCGCGGCGGATGCCGTCCTCACCCGTGCCGGTCGCCGCGGCGGCGCGCAGGCGGCCCATCGAATCCTTGGCGGCGTTGGGGTTGGCCTGGGCCTTGTCCATATCCTTGACGGTGATCAGGCCGACGCAGCGATAGGCATCGTCCACCACCAGCAGCTTCTCGATGCGGTGCTTGTGCAGCAGCTCCCGCGCCTTGGTGGGCGTGACATCGGCGGTGACGGTGACAAGGTTCTCCCGCGTCATCAGCCCATAGACGCGGGTCTGCGGATCGGTCGCGAAGCGGACATCGCGATAGGTGAGGATGCCGACGAGGCGGTTGCTCTCCCGCTCCACCACCGGAATACCGCTGATGTGGTGCGCGGCCATCAGGGCCTGGGCGTCGGCCAGCGTCTGGTCGGGGTGGATGGTGACGGGGTTCACCACCATGCCGCTCTCGAACTTCTTCACCTGGCGGACCTGCGCGGCCTGCTGCTCCGGCGAGAGGTTCTTGTGGATGACGGCGATGCCGCCGGCCTGCGCCATGGCGATGGCCATGTTGCCTTCGGACACGGTGTCCATGGCAGCCGCCACCAGCGGAATGTTGAGGGAGATTTCCCGCGTCAGTCTCGTGCGCACATCGGCCTGGGCCGGAAGCACAGTGGAGTATGCGGGAACCAGCAGCACATCGTCGAAGGCATAAGCCTCCTGGATCAGCTTGCGCTGCGGGGTGGTTTCAACGGGGAGGGAATCGAGTGCCATGGCGGGACCTTTTCGCAGAAACGGCGGGTGCGTTCCGCTGCCTTGGCGCTGCGTCCTACCCCGGAAGGCCATCGCGCCGCAAGCGTCACGACCGTGACGCTTGCGCGGGTCTTCCCTGCGTCAGCCGCGGAAGCCCTCGCCGCGGAAGCCCTGGGCCACGACATACATCTCCGCGCTTCCCTTGCGGCTGGCTGGCGGTTTGGCGTGCTTCACGCTGGCGAAGTCGCGCTTCATGCGGTTCAGCAGCTCCCGCTCCGTGCCACCCTGGAAGGCCTTGGCCACGAAGGCGCCACCCGGTGTCAGCACCTTGCCGGCGAAATCCAATGCCAGTTCGATCAGGCCGAGGATGCGCAAATGGTCCGTCGCGTTATGGCCGGTGGTGTTGGGCGCCATGTCGGACAGCACGAGATCGGCCGGGCCATCCAGGGCCTCCAGGACCGCCTGCTCCACCGCATCATCCTGGAAATCGCCCTGCAGCAGCGTGGCACCGGGGATCTCGTCCATCGGCAGGAGGTCCAGGCCCACGACCTTGCCGGAATCGCCCACGCGCTGCACCGCCACCTGCGTCCACCCGCCCGGTGCGGCGCCGAGGTCCACCACCCGCTGGTTGGGGCGGAACAGCTTATACTTCTCGTCCAGCTCCAGGATCTTGAAGGCGGCGCGGGAGCGCCAGCCGGCGGCCTTGGCGGCACGCACATAGGGATCGTTCAACTGGCGCTCCAGCCATTTCTGGCTGGCGGTCGTGCGGCCCTTGGCGGTGCGCAGGCGGGTGGAAAGTCCACGCCCGCCTTCGATTGGCGGCTTCACAGTGAGATGGTCCTTGGAGAAAGCGGGCTGGGGTCAGGAGAAGGAGGGCGCGGCGTGCCGGGCCGTGAAGGGCGAGCGGCGCATTGAGCCGGTTTCCTCCCGCAGCATACGCTGCAACATGCCTTCCCGCAGCCCCCGGTCAGCCACCGTCACGCAGGATGAGGGCCAGACGCGCCGGATGGCGGCGTAAATGGCGCAGCCGGGCAGCACGAAATCCGCGCGCTCCGGCCCCACGCAGGGATGGGCGCGCAACCCTTCCCGCCCGAGGGAGAAAAGGTCCCGCAAGGCCTGGTCCGCGGCCTCGCAATCCAGCACCCGGCCATCGACCAGGGGGCGGGAATAGCGGGGCAAAGCCAAGGCGACGCCTGCCAGGGTGGTCACGGTACCGCTGGTGCCCATCAGCCTGACGCCGCCGGCACGCATTTCCTGCCCGATGCAGTGGACGCGGTCGAAGCGCGACAGCGCCTCCGCAACCTCATCCACCACTGTGTCGAAGCCCCTGGGCGTGTAGCAGCAGAGGTTGGCGCGTTCGGCCAGCGTCACGACACCCAGCGGCAGCGAGATGTAGCCGATCAAGGAGGCCGCATTCCCTTCCCGCCGGATCCAGGCGATCTCGGTGCTGCCACCGCCGATATCGAACAGCAGCGCCCGCCTGTCCCCCGCCCGCAGCAGCGGCGTGCAGGATTCCATGGCGAGTTCCGCTTCCTCCCGCGCCGGAATGATGCGCAGCGGCAGGCCGGTCACTTCCCGCGCCTTGGCAACGAAGGCGGCGCCATTGCCGGCCTGGCGGCAGGCTTCGGTAGCCACGGCCAGGATACGGCGCAGCGGGCGGCGCAGCATTTTCTGCGCGCAAGCCTGCAATGCCACGATCGCCCGGCTCATGGCTTCCTCGGACAGGCGCCCGGTCGCGGCCAGCCCTTCGCCCAGGCGGACGACGCGGCTGTAGCTATCCACCACCTTCATCGCGCCAGAGGGTGTTGGGGTGCCTACCAGAAGCCGGCAGTTATTGGTGCCAAGGTCGATCGCCGCGAATACGCCTGCGGACTGCCCAGCCATCAGGCTGGAAGAAGAACGGTGTGCGGAACGGGCGCGGGGCGGAAAGGTTTGATCTGACATGGCATTCTGGTTCGCCGCCACGCACCGCCCCCATGCAGGAGGCAAGAACGCGCCGACGCGGGTCAATGATCCGGCCTGAGGAAGGCCGGGGCAAGCTAATTCGTGTCGCACCACAAAATGGTGTCGCGGACGGGCTTGCACCACCCCTTCGGCAGTGCTATCTGCCCGCCCACGCCGTTGGGGAATAGTTTAACGGTAGAACTCCCGACTCTGACTCGGGCAGTCTTGGTTCGAATCCAGGTTCCCCAGCCACCTCGCGTAGAAGCCCCCGACAATCTGAGAGTTTTGTTGTCCAGCCTTTGCTTGGGGGCTGCGATTGGCTTCGACCATACCACCTCTCCCTTCGCGCCATGACTTGGCGTTACCACCGATGCTCAATGACCTGCCTCTCCGAGGCTGAGGCAAAGAGCAGGTGATACGGATCGTTTCGTGCTGCGTTCTACTTCCAGTTCCAATTGGGAGGCTTCGATGCAGGACGATCGGGAAAACCGCATCCGCGAGCGGGCCCACGCCATCTGGGAGCAGGAAGGGCGCCCCGAGGGTCGCCATGCGGACCACTGGATGCAGGCGGAGCAGGAGGCTGGTTCCGCAGGGCAGCAGCCGCAAGAGAACGCCGGCAGCGCGGCGGCACCCAGCCTCAGTTCCGGCGACGATGCCGCTCCGGGCACACCAGGAACGGGCGAAGATGTTTGTCCGGAATGTCAGGGCTCCGGTCAGGTCGCGGGTTCCGAGTGCAGGAACTGCGGCGGCACCGGCATCGTCAATAAGGGAATAGCGGGGGGCTGACGGCGGGGATGCAAGGCGCCGGGTTGGCCTGAGCCCTCCGGCGCCGGGCCTCTCAGGCCAGGATGCGCGCCAGCCAGCGGCCACTGGCCGCAAAGGCGCGGTCGGCCGCCCCTACATGCCCCGCCGAGCGCAGGAAGCCGTGCACCGTGCCCGGGAAGAACTCCTCGCTCACCTCCACACCCGCGGCACGCAGCTTGGCCGCCATGGCAAAGTTCTCGCTGGCCAAGACGTCCAGTTCCGTCAGCGTCATGTGCACCGGCGGCAGGCCGCGTAGATCGGCCCGCAGGGGCGCGACGAACGGGTTCACCCGGTCGGCTGCATGGGGCGCGTAGCAATCCCAGTAGAAGCGCATCCGCTCCCGCGTCAGGCCATAGCCCTCGGCGAATTCCTCATAGGACGCCGTGTCGAACCGCGCGTCATAGACACCATAGCCCAGCAACAGGCCACGCAGCGTAAGCTCCGGCGCCACTTCCCGCAGCATCAGGGCCGAACCGAGCGCCAGATTGGCGCCCGCGGAATCACCGCCGAGCACGATGCGCGAAGAGTCGAGCCCCCATTCGGCACCACGCGTGGCCAGCAGGCGGGTCACGCCCACACACTCTTCCAGCGCCTGTGGAAACACCGCCTCCGGGCTCAGCGCATAATCCGGTCCGAGAACGGCACAGCCGGAGGCAGCGGCATATTCCCGCATGGTGCGGTCATGCGTGTCGATGCTGTTCCATACCCAGCCGCCACCATGGAAATAGACGAGCACCGGCAAAGGCCCCTCGCCTTTCACCGGTTTATGCAGGCGGCAGGCAATGCGGCGCCCGCGCACGGGCAGCCAGATGTCCTGGCTCTCCGCCATCTCCGGCCCGCCGCCCAGAGTCAGGTTCAGGGCATCGTTGATGGCGCGAGGCTCATCGAAGGGACGCATGAGGCGGATCGGCGGGAAGGCCTTGGCCCGCTCCTCCATCATCGCGGTAAAGGCAGCCATCTCCGGGTCGATGCGATGCATGGCGCTCAGCCCACCTGGCGCGTCAGGGTGCGCAGCGTCACGAATTCCTCCGCCGCCGTCGGGTGGATGCCGATGGTGGCATCGAAATCTTCCTTGGTGGCACCAGCGACGATGGCAACCGCGATACCCTGCATCATTTCCGCCGCGTCGTCCCCCAGCATATGCGCGCCCAGAACTTTCCGCGTGGCGCGGGAGACGATGAGCTTCATCACCGTCTTGCGGACACGCTTGCTGATGGTGTGCCGCATGGGCGTGAAGCGGGTGAGATAGATATCCACCGGCTCCAGCGCCGCCGCCTCGTCTTCCGTAAGACCGACCGTGGCGGCCGGCGGAATGGTGAAGACAGCCGAAGGCACGTTCTTCAGGCTGGCGGTGCGCGGCTTCTTGCCGAACAGCGTATCAGCCAGGGCATGCCCCTGCGCGGTCGCCACCGGGGTCAGGTTCATCTGGTCCGTCACGTCGCCAATGGCGAAGATGTGCGGCTGGCGCGTGGTCTGGTGCGCATCGACGGGAATGGCCCCCAGCCGGCCGGGGAGAATGTCGGCGGCGTCCAGGTTCAGCCCCGCGCTGTTCGGCTGCCGCCCCGTGGCGAACATCACCGCATCGGCCGTGATGGTCTCACCCAGCACGGTGGTAAGCTGGATGCCCGCCGGCACCTTCTCCAGCCGTGCCACCTCGTGGCCAGTGTGCTGGCGGATGCCGAGAGCATCCATCGCGTCCCGCATCGCCTCGCGGATATCCTGGTCGAAGCCACGCAGCGGCAGCGGTTGGCGATAGACCAGTTCCACCTCCGCCCCCAGCGCGCGCAAAAGGGACGCGAATTCCAGCGCGATATAGCCGCCGCCCACGACGGCGACGCGCTTCGGCATGGCCTTCAGCGTGAACAGGTCGTCGGAGATCATGCCCAACTCGGCACCTGGGATCTCCGGCTTCACCGCATGGCTGCCGGTGGCGATGACGATGCGCTCCGCCGTCACCCGCTTGCCGCCGACATCCAGCGTGTGCGGATCGATGAAGGTCGCGCGCGCGTCGAAGCTGGTGACGCCGGCGTTGCCCAGCAGGCGGTTGTAGATGGCGGAAAGGCGCTCGACCTCCGCATCCCGCGCGGCGGCCAGCACGGACCAATCATGAGTGCCTGCCTGCATACCGGTCCAGCCAAAGGCGGGGGCTTCCTCCGCCCACAGCCCGTATTCACCGGCATTGACCATGATCTTTTTGGGCACGCAGCCGACATTGACGCAGGTACCGCCCCAGAAGCGCTCTTCCGCCACGCCCACCCGGGCGCCATGCCCGGCCGAGATGCGGGCGCAACGGACACCGCCCGATCCACCGCCAATGACGAAAAGGTCGAAATCATAGGCGGCCATGCAGCGACTCCCGAAGGTGGCAGCAAAAGAGAACGGCGGCAGAGATGCCCTCCGCCGCCGCTCCGTTCAAGTCAACCCAGCCGGATCAAGCCTCAGCCGCCGATGCCGCCGAGTGCCAGGTACTTGATTTCCAGGTATTCCTCGATGCCGTGGGTGCTGCCCTCACGGCCGAGACCAGACTGCTTGAAGCCACCGAACGGCGCCTCGGCCGTGGAGATGATGCCCTCGTTGATGCCGATGATGCCGTATTCCAGTGCCTCGGCGACGCGGAAGATGCGGCCGACATCGCGGGAATAGAAATAGGCGGCGAGGCCGAACTCGGTGTCGTTGGCCAGCTTGATCGCCTCCTCCTCCGTCTTGAAGCGGAACAGCGGCGCCACTGGGCCGAAGGTCTCCTCGCGGAAGATCAGCGCGTCATGCGGCACATTGGCCAGCACGGTGGGCTGGAAGAAGTTGCCGCCCTTCTCATGCGGCTTGCCGCCGGTGACCACGCTCGCGCCCTTGGACAGCGCGTCCGCGATATGCTCCTCGACCTTCTTCACCGCATCGGCATTGATGAGCGGACCCTGGGTGACCCCCTCCTCCATGCCGTTGCCGACCTTCAGCTTCTCCACGGCAGCCTTCAGCTTGGCCGAGAAGGCGTCATAGACACCCTCCTGCACCAGTACGCGGTTGGCGCAGACGCAGGTCTGTCCGGTGTTGCGGTACTTGCTGGCGATAGCGCCCTTCACGGCCTCGTCCAGATCCGCATCGTCGAACACGATGAAGGGCGCGTTGCCGCCCAGCTCCATCGAGGTCTTCTTGATGGTCTCCGCACACTGGGCCAGCAGCACACGGCCCACTTCGGTGGAGCCGGTGAAGGAGAGCTTGCGCACCAGCGGGTTGCCGGTGAGTTCCTTGCCCGTGCCGGAGGACGGGCCGGTAATGACGTTGCACACGCCCTTCGGCATGCCGGCGCGCTCCGCCAGCACGGCAATGGCCAGGGCCGAGAACGGCGTCTGGCTGGCAGGGCGAATGACACCCGTGCAGCCCGCGGCCCAGCCCGGGCCGGCCTTGCGGGTGATCATCGCCGCCGGAAAGTTCCAGGGCGTGATGGCGGCGAAGACGCCGATCGGCTCCTTCGTCACCAGGATACGGCGGCCCTTGGCGTTCTGCGGAATGGTCTCGCCATTCACGCGGCGGGCTTCCTCGGCGAACCATTCGATGAAGCTGGCGGCATAGGCCACCTCACCCTTCGACTCGGTCAGGGGCTTGCCCTGCTCGGCCGTCATGATGGCGGCCAGGTCATCGGTGTTGGCCAGCATCAGCGCGGCCAGCTTCTTCAGGATGGCAGCACGCTCGCTGGCCAGCATGGCACGCCAGGCGGGCCAGGCGGCGTTGGCGGCCTCGATGGCCCGGCGCGTCTCGGCCTGGCCCATGGCGGGCACGGTGCCGACCAGCTCACCCGTGGCCGGGTTGCGCACTTCCAGCACCTTGCCGGAATCGGCCTTCACCCATTGGCCGTCGATGTAATTGGCCTGCCGCAGCAGGTCGGGATCCTTCAGGGGCAGTTTGGAGACGGCGTCGAGCATTACGTTTCCCTTTCCTGCGGTGCGGCCCGGCCTGAAGCAGGGAGGCCCGCCATGTCCCGGGCAAGGTAGGCGCGGGATGCCGCGCTGTCAGCCGGTGGGGCGGGGATTATCAACCTTGGGCTGCAACATTCCGCGCGAATGCCGCGTTGATCCGCAGCCGGGCGGCCGGTGAACCGCATTCGAGGCGAGGCCCCACCGCCCCATTCACATCTGCGCCTGGGAGGGCGTCATGGGCCTTATCCTGTTAATTATCGTGATTCTGCTTCTGATCGGCGCGCTGCCGCGCTGGGGCTACAGCTCCGGCTGGGGCTATGGCCCCTCTGGCGGGCTTGGCCTGATCCTGATCATCCTGCTGATCCTGATGCTGATGGGCAGGATCTGACCAGCAGACCGGGCAAGGGAGGGCTCATGGCCCTCCCCCGGCGATCCCGCAAACGTGAAGGAGCCAACTGCCACATCCACGGCGGCGGCGCGCGAAGGCTGGGGTGGAAAAACTTGCGCTCAGCGTGGGGCTGGCAAAGCCCGGAGCCCCAGCTCCAGCGCCTCCAGCGTCGCCCCGGTGTGCATAGCCTGGATGATGCGGCGGGCCGCCAGCAAGCGGGGGCCCGCCCTCTCCAACAGGATGGCGGCCCAGATCGCCACAGCCACGCCCACGGCCAATGCCATATGGAGTTGAGCCAGCCCAAGGAGCATGCCACCACGCAGGGGCACCAGGAACATCACCGCAGCCGATAGGAGCCCTGCCACGGTAAGGCCGGCCGCCAGCAAAAGGTCAATCCGCGCCAGGCGCAGGGTGGAATTGGCTTCGTCACGCAGGCGCGGCAAAGCAGCGTCCAGCGGATCGGTGACCATGGGCGCATTGCCACGGCTGGCCAGATAGCGGCGAGCCAGAAATTCTGTCCGGGCAGGGCGGCTCCAGGTCATGGCATGGCTCCGGCAACGAGGGTGATGCTGCACTGCACTAATACCCTCCAGCCGCCGCGGCCAGATACGGTGCGGGGCATCTGCCATGCACCACCCTCCTGCCATTCGCCAGCCCTTGGAAAAAACGGCGGTGCTGAGCCGGGGTTGCCCCGCGAAGAACACCCCGGCATGCGGCCCGTCCGGGATTTTCGTAGCATTCAGCTTCGGGGTGGGACGGGCGGAAGCTCGCCTACGCCACGCAGCGCGCTTCCCTTCGCCCAGGCTTTCATGCGTTGATACTGGCTCGGGCCGAGGTCCAGAACCTCGCCCCGCATCCTTCAACGCTGATCGTCCGGCCGTGCGGGCCACCGGAGCCGAACACGGCCGCCCCCTGCATGGGAGTGTCTCCGATGCGCCCTGACACCACGCCTCTCCCCGCCCAGACCGAGGCGGTCTTCCTCACGGATGGCGGGCTGGAAACCTCGCTGATTTTCGAACAGGGGATAGAACTTCCCCAGTTCGCCGCCTTTCCCTTGCTGGCCAGCCCCGAGGGTCGCGAAAGCCTGCGCACCTATTTCGAGCCATTCCTCGCGCTGGCGCATCAGCACCAGGTTGGCTTCCTGCTGGATACGCCGACATGGCGCGCCAACCCCGAATGGGGGACGAAGCTCGGTTTCAGCCCAAGCGCGCTCGACGATATCCAGCATCGCGCCGTGGCCTGGGCGCGCGAGTTGCGGCGCCCCTTTCACAGCCCTGACACCCCTGTCCCGATCAACGGCGCCGTGGGCCCGCGTGGCGATGGCTACCGTGTCGAGCAACGCATGACGGTGGAGGAAGCGCGCCAATACCACCTGCCCCAGTTGAAGGCATTACAGGAAGGCGGCGCCGACATGGCCACTGCCGTCACCATGAATTATCCGGAAGAGGCAATCGGCATCGCCCTGGCCGCGCGTGACATCCGCATGCCGGTGGCCATCTCCTTCACGGTGGAAACCGAGGGACAGCTGGCCTCGGGCGACGAGCTACCCGCCGCCATCGCGGCGGTGGAGGCGGCGAGCGGCGGCTGGCCCCTCTACTACATGATCAACTGCGCCCACCCGACGCATTTCATGAAAGTGGTGCAGGCCGGTGGCGAATGGACGAAGCGGCTTCGGGGCATCCGCGCCAATGCTTCAGCCCTGAGCCATGCTGAGCTGGACGCCGCCGAGGAACTGGATGCCGGCGATCCCCAGGCGCTCGGACAGGACTATCGCGAGTTGCGGAGCATCCTGCCCCATTTCAGCGTCATGGGCGGCTGCTGCGGCACCGGCCAGCGCCATCTCCGCGCGATCTGCGAGGCGTGCCTGCCCGCTCGTACTGCCTAGAGCTTTGGAGAGGGAGGCGGGGAAGCCTCCCCTCACCCAAGGGTGGCCGCGAGCGCCGGTGTGTTGCCGGCCTCGCGGCGTGATTCCCTCACTCGACCGTCACGGCCTTCGCCAGGTTGCGCGGCTGGTCCACATCCGTGCCCTTCAGCACCGCCACATGATAGGCCAGCCACTGCACGGGAATGGCGTGCAGGATGGGCGCGACAAACGGGTCCACCGTCGGCAGCACCACCACCTTTTCCGCGAAGCGCCGCAAGGCGGGTGCGCCAATCGCATCGGTGAAGACCATGATGCGGCCACCGCGCGCCGCCGCTTCCTGTAGATTGGACGCGGTCTTTTCAAAAAGCGGGCCGGTGGGGCACAGCGCGATCACCGGCACGGCGGGGTCGATTAGCGCGATGGGGCCGTGCTTCATCTCGCCTGCGGCATAGCCCTCGGCATGGATATAGCTCAGCTCCTTCAGCTTGAGCGCACCCTCCAGCGCGATCGGGTAAAGGCTGCCACGGCCCAGGAAGAGCACATCCCGTGCCTGCACCACCTCCCGCGCGAGTTCCTGGATGTCCTCGCCATTCTCCAGCAATGCGGCGGCATGGCCCGGAATTTCGAGCAGCGCCGCCGTCAGCCGCGCCTCTTCCTCCGCGGAGAGCACGCCCCGCGCCCGGCCAAAGCCCAGCGCCAGGCAGGCCATCACCGCGAGCTGCGCGGTAAAGGCCTTGGTGGACGCCACGCCGATTTCCGGCCCCGCCACCGTCAGCACCTTGCCGTCGCTCTCGCGCGCCATGCTGCTCTCGTCGACATTGACGACGGAGAGCACCTTCTGGCCAAGCTGCTTCAACAGGCGCAGCGCCGCCAGCGTATCGGCGGTCTCGCCGGACTGGCTGACCATCACGGCGGCGCCGCCCTTCGGCAGCACCGGCTCCCGATAGCGCAATTCGCTGGCGATGTCGGAATCCACCGGAATGCGTGCGATCTGTTCGAACCAGTAGCGCCCGACCTGCGCGGCCAGGAAGGCGGAGCCGCAGGCGGAAAGCGTCAGGCGCGGCACAACCTCCGGATCGAAGGGCAGTTCCGGCAGCACCGCGGCGCGGCTGGAAGGGTCCACATACTGGCGCAGCGTATCGCCCAGCACCACGGGGTGCTCATGGAGTTCCTTCTCCATGAAGTGGCGATAATTGCCCTTGCCCACGGCAGCACCGGAAAACGCCGTCAGCTTGACGGCGCGTTCCACCTCGTTGTCGTCGGCATCGTAGAAATTGGCGCCCGTATCGGTGACGACGGCCCAGTCGCCCTCCTCCATATAGGCGATGCGGCGGGTCAGCGGCGCCAGCGCCAGCGCGTCGGAGCCGATGAACATCTCCTCCTCGCCGAAGCCCACGGCGAGCGGGCTGCCGCGACGGGCCGCGATCATCTTCCGGCTATGGCCTGCGAAGATCATGGCCAGGCCGAAGGCGCCGTTCAACCGCTTCAGCGTGACGCTGGTGGCATGCTCCGGCGTGGCGCCGGCGGCGAGATGATGGTCCAGCAGGCGGGCGACGGTTTCGGTGTCCGTCTCCGTCTCAAACACCACGCCTTCGGCTTCCAGTTCTGCCCGCAGCTCGGCATGGTTCTCGATGATGCCGTTATGCACGACGGAAACCCGGGAGGTGCCATGCGGATGCGCATTGCGCTCCGTTGGCGCGCCATGGGTGGCCCAGCGGGTGTGGCCGATGCCCGTGGTGCCGGTCAGTGGCTGCCGCTCCAGCACATTCGCCAGGTTGATCAGCTTGCCCTCTGCCCGGCGGCGCTCGATATGGCCGTTGACGAGCGTGGCAATGCCCGCACTGTCATAGCCGCGATACTCCAGCCGCCGCAGAGCTTCCAGAAGACGGGGGGCGGCGTCCTCGCGCCCCACCACTCCGACGATGCCGCACATCAGCCTTTGTCCTTGCTATTTTGCCGCATGGCGCGGAATGCCGCTGCCAGACCGGGCTTTTCCGATTGCCGTGCCCGGCCGAAGGCCATGGCATCGGCGCCGACATCCTGCGTGATGACAGACCCGGCGGCGACGAAAGAACCGTCGCCGAGCTTTACGGGCGCGACGAGAACACTGTCAGAGCCCACGAAAACCCCCTCACCAATGGTCGTGCGGAATTTCGCAAAGCCATCGTAATTGCAGGTAATCGTTCCGGCTCCAATGTTTGTTTTGGCCCCGATATCGGAATCACCAAGATATGTCAGGTGATTTGCCTTCGCTCCTGCACCCAGCGAAGTATTCTTGAGTTCAACGAAATTTCCGACATGCGCGGCCGGGCCGATATCCGTGCCGGGGCGCAACCGGGCGTAAGGTCCGACGACAGCCCTGGCCCGCACGGTGCAACCTTCCAGGTGACAGAAGGCCCGGATCGTCGCTCCGTCTTCCACTTTGACGCCCGGCGCGAAGACAACATGTGGCTCGACCACGACATCCTGGCCGAGCACCGTATCGAAACTGAACACCACACTCTCCGGCAGTGTCAGGGTTGCCCCACTGGCCATGGCGGCGCGGCGCAGCCGGGCTTGCACCTCGGCCTCCGCATCCGCCAGTTCCATGCGGCTGTTGATGCCGCGCAACTCAGCCTCGGGCGCCTCCACCGCGCGCACGCGGCGGCCATCCTGCACAGCCAGGGGAACGATATCCGGCAGGTAGTATTCGCCCGCCTTGTTGTCGTTGCGCACGCCGCGCAGCCAGCGGAACAGATCCACCGCCGGGGCACAGAGCACGCCGGCATTGCACAGGCCGATGGCCCGTTCCTGCTCGTTGGCGTCGGCGAATTCGACAATGCGGGTCACATCGCCTGCCGTATCCTGCACCACCCGCCCATACTTCGCCGGGTCCGCCGGGCGCATGGCCAGCAGCGCCAGCCCTGCCTCCCGCCGCGCGGCGCGCAGGCGCCGCAGCGTCTCCGCCGAGATCAGCGGATTATCGGCGTAGAGTACCGCCACATCGCCTTCAAAGCCTTCCAGCAACGGCGCGGCCTGCAGGGCGGCGTGGCCGGTGCCCAGGCGCTCGGCCTGCACCACGGTGGGGTGCGGCGCGGCGGCGCGCTCCAGCGCCGGCATGTCGGGGCCGACCACCACCACGATCCGGTCGAACACACCTTCGCAGGCGGCGATCAGATGGTTGAGCATCGGCCTCCCGGCCAGCGGGTGCAGCGCCTTGGGCAGCCTGGAGCGCATGCGGGTGCCGAGGCCGGCGGCGAGGAGGATGGCAGCGGATTGCATGCCGCCCATGTGCCCGCGAGACCCCCTCCCCGGCAAGGGTCACGCCAGGGTTGCGCCCGTCACATCGCATTGCGGCGCGAAACATGGCATCGAGGGGCCATGCAACCGACCGCGATCTTCGACCTCGACGGCACGCTGGTAGACAGCGTTCCCGACATCCACGCCGCCCTGAATCGGCTGATGGGTTCCCGCCTGCTGAAGGGCTTTCCCCGCCATCAGGTGCTGGGCTTCATCGGCGATGGAGTGCCCACGCTGCTGGCCCGCGCCTTCGACAGCCGCGAGGCCACCCAGGACGCAGCCGCCCTGCCCGACTTCATGGCCGATTACGAAGCCAGCGCCGCCGTCCACACCCGTCCCTTCGATGGCATTCCCGCCGTGCTCGATTCCTTGCAGGCCGCGGGATGGCGGCTGGCCGTCTGCACCAACAAGCCGGAGGGCGCCGCGCGCATCCTGCTGAACTCCCTTGGCATGGCAGACCGATTCTCCGCGCTGGGCGGTGGTGACAGCTTCCCCACCCGCAAGCCGGATCCGGCGCACCTTCTCGCCACGCTGTCGGCCGCCGGTGGCGACCCCGCCCGCGCCGTGATGATCGGTGACCACCATAACGACGTCGCCGCCGCGCGCGGCGCGGGCGTGCCGGCGGTGTTCGCGGGCTGGGGCTATGGCCCGCTGGAGGCCGCCGATGGCGCGCCAGTCGCTGAGCGGCCGGATCAGTTGGCGGCGCTGTTGGCCGCCTGCCTGGATGGCAGCGCCGCCGGGCCCACTTCCATCAAATAGATCGTCAGCGCGCCGAACAGGCGG
This sequence comes from Acetobacteraceae bacterium AT-5844, assembly GCA_000245075.1. Classification (GTDB taxonomy): domain Bacteria; phylum Pseudomonadota; class Alphaproteobacteria; order Acetobacterales; family Acetobacteraceae; genus Pseudoroseomonas. The sequence continues at coordinate 1,915 of JH599999.1, read as the reverse complement.
CTGGGCACCTCCAGCCGCACCGGTATCGGCACGTCGCCAGGGCGGGGCGGAGCCATCCAGGCAATGCCCTCCTTCGGCTCCCTCTCCCGCTCCGCGTCGCTCGCATCCCGCCGGAAGCCGGCAGTCTGCCGGCCGGTGAAGGCACAGCGCAGCGCTTCCCCATGCCAGGCGGTGCTCCAGGGGAAGATCCGGTCCCGCCCAACGGTGCGCGCCTGCATCTCCACCCGTCTCGTGCCGTCAAAGACCGAGGCGCGCCCATCACAGCGCCCCGTCTCCGCGATCACGCGCGTCAGCTGCGCGATGGCGCTGAACTGGTCCATCGTGCCGCGCCGCAGGGCTTCGGGCACCGGCTCCCGCTCAGGATCGGATTCGGGCAGACGGATGCGCATCACAGGTTGGCCCGAAGGATATTCGAGCACGGTGCGTCGCGGTTCCCCCCGCCAGCTTCCATCAACGGCGTAACGTACCGGCCGTGCCGCGCCGCCCGCCCAGCGCCCCTCCGCGCTGCCGCTGAAGTCAGCACCGCCAAAGAGGCGCGCGACGCCCGTGGTGCGCCAAAGCGCGCGGATGGAGTAGCGGCCCGCCGTATCGAGATCGAGGACCGCCTCCACCCGCATGACCTGAAGGCCGCCGCCCCGCACGCTGTACACGGCGCGGATGGGTTCCGCCTTGGCAGACCATGCTGGCAGCGCGGCCAGGGCCAGCACGAAGGCCACGGATGACGCAGACCTGGCTCGCATCGACATACACCGCACTCCCCCGCGAAGAATAAAAACGGAAGTTGTGACACCCGCTTGACAGGGCATCGCCTGGACCGTATTTCCCGCGCCGTCCCCGATGGGCGCGTAGCTCAGCGGTAGAGCATTCGCTTCACACGCGAAGGGTCACAGGTTCAATCCCTGTCGCGCCCACCATCGGGGACCATTCCCAACATCGCCAGAGTAACACACGCGCCGTCGCAAAGATGCGAAGTTGGTGCTGTTTGCCATGAGCCTTGCAAACAGCTGGCAACCTTCACCTCGAGTGGAGAAGGTTGCCGGAACGTTGGAAGGCAGCCGCCTGCCGCTTAGCGTGCCGGAGGCGCCGGAGGTGCCGGCGGCGTTGCCGGGCGAGCCTCACCACGCCGGTGATGCGGCCCACGCATCTCGTCACGCTCAATGGCGCCGTCGCCATCAGAATCGGCGGCGCGGAAGACCGCCAGAACAACCACCCGCGCTTCCTCCAGGGTCACACGACCATCACGGTTCGCATCCACGATGCGGAAGACGGTCGCCTGGCGCTCTTCCATGGCCTGGAGGGCGCGCGGCGACGGCTCCCGCCGCTCCCGGCCCGCAGCCGGCGGCGGCCGGTTGGCCTCGAACTGCGCGCGGACGAAGCGGCCCAGCTCCTCAGGCGTGATGGCGCCGTCCTTGTCCGCATCCGCCTCGGCGAAGCGCACTGACAGGAACTCCACCAGCTCGGCCTCGGTGACCCGGCCATCCTTGTTGGTATCGGCCTGGTCGAATAAGCGGGTCTGTATGCGGCCCGGGCCATGATCGGGCCGCGGCTGGGCCATGGCGGGAAGAGCGGCGGCCGCGAGGGCCACGCCAAGCACGCCAACTGCCAGGGTAGATTTCATGTAACGGCATCCTTCCCGTTTCAGGGTGCGAGGGCGGTACGCCGCCTTCGGGAAGAATGTGGGGCGCTCTTGTAACGCGCGCATGACCCCGGCATGCCTGGCCCGTCACAAACTGTGTCGGCGCCCCGCGGCACAATGGCCACGAGGCGCGATCCTTCAACGGCGGGTGGAAGCCGGCGCCCGGCGCGCGGGGGTACGGGTCGCGACGCGGGTGGGCTCGCGGTCGCCCTGCTCTACCACCGGACGGGCACGGCGGGCCGGCGCTGCCGCAGCGGTGCGAACGGCACGGCGGGGTGC
>JH599998.1:4063-27771 GCA_000245075.1 Acetobacteraceae bacterium AT-5844 | reverse complement strand
GCGCCTGCGCCTGCGCCTGCGCCTGCGCCTCGTCCGGCCGCGCCACTGCTCCGGCCCTCGGCGCCGACGCCCATGGCGGAGCAACTGGCGGCGGCGCCCTGTGCCCTGGTCAGCAGCGCTGCGATAAGGGGCGCCAACTGGTCGGCAGGACATGCGCCCCTCGGCCTGCCCTTCGAGGAGTGGACGCAGCCGGCCTACACCGCATTAATCAATCGTATGGGGCAATGTCAGGCGGCGAACGTTGAAAGCCCACGCAACGTTCAATTGTTGCAGACCTATTTGAGCGCCCTGCGCAACACCGCACCCTCGCAGCCGCAGCCGCAGCCGCAGCCGCAGCCAACCGCCGCTCCATCTTCACCGGCTCGAAGCGTGGCACCCACAAGCGGAGGAGTGCCACAGAATCTGGATTGTGCAGATGGCTCCCTCTTGCGGGACACGGTATTCATCTTCCAGTCGCAGCCTGGCAATCCTGCCATTCAGGCACTGGAAAATCCGCGTCCCTACACGGATGTCATTGTCGAGGCCTACAACGCGACACCCGCTTTGCGGGAGGAGTATCGCCGCCTGCAACGCTATATGGCACCGGTGCCGCAATGCATGGTGGACGCCATTACCGCTGAAGGGGAGCTGGTGCTCGCCTACCGTCTGTATGCCGATGGCGAACGCATGCTGATCGACGTTCAGCGCATGCCTTAAAAGGCGTTATATCCCCGCCGCGAACTGTTTCAGAAGCCTGTCGTATCAACAGACTTCCGAAACCGTCTTCGGCGGGCTCATTCTTCCTGCTGCTCCGGCTTGCGGCGGGGCGCGGGGAATACATCCACAGGCCCGCCGAGATTGCCGCCCATTTCATTGGCGTCTCCCGGCTGAGGTTCGCCGGGCGGTATGGGCTCCCGCACGCTGCCGCTCGCCTTTTCGCGAACCGGCAGCTGGGGTGCCTTGGGCGCGTTCTTCTGCGGCATGTCTGTGCTGTCCTTCAGGATTTCGTCGCGGGGTCACGCGTATGGTGGCGGTCCCGCTCCCCGCCCCCGCCCGAGACAAGGCTGCGGTCAGGATTGGTCGACTGGCCCGGCACGGTGTCCTGCGGCGGGTTGGCGTGTTTACGGCCGGTGGGAGCCGATTTCTCCGGCTCCTGCCGATTCTGGTGGCTGCTGCCAGGACCGCCCTGGCGAGAGGCCTCTTCGTGCTTGTTCGGCATATCGGCGCTCCTCAGCGGTCCTGCTGATGTCCTTGATGAGTGGTATTCTGCTGGAGGTTGCCGCTTTGGCCCTGCTGCGGCGCTTCGTCGCGCTTGCTGTGTGCCTCCCGTCCCGCCTTGGGGTCGGGTTTGGTGGCGCCGGGGTGCTTTGCCTGTCCGGCCGGCGGCACCGGCGGTAGATGGGCATTGGCCATGGCTTCATCCTCCTTGCTCTTGGCCCAGCGCCGGGTCGGCGCCGCGCTGTCTGCCTTGGAAGAACAGGAGCGGCGGGGCAGGGGTTTCACCCGCTGGCCGTGACTCCCCCGTCATGCCGTTACCCTGAGCGCGTGGCAGCCGCTGGTACACCTGAAGACCAGCCATGAAAAAAGGAGGCCGAAGCCTCCTTTTCCACCCGGCGCGCTGCTGTGCCCCGCGCTGCTTCAGTCCTTCTGGACGGTGATGTCCGGTGCGTCCTCAGCCTTCATGCCGACGATGTGGTAGCCGCTGTCCACATGGTGCACCTCGCCCGTCACGCCGGCGCCGAGGTCGGAGAGCAAATAGAGGGCGGAGCCGCCGACATCCTCGATGGTGGTGTTGCGCTTCAGCGGCGAATTGTACTGGTTCCACTTCAGGATGTAGCGGAAGTCGCCGATGCCGCTGGCCGCCAGGGTCTTGATCGGGCCGGCGGAAATGGCGTTCACGCGGATGCCGCGCCCGCCCACATCCACCGCCATGTAGCGCACGCTGGCCTCCAGCGCCGCCTTGGCCACGCCCATGACGTTGTAGTGCGGCGTCACCCGCTCGGCGCCCAGGTAGCTGAGGGTCAGCAGGCTGCCGCCCTCGGTCATCAGCGCCGCCGCACGGCGGGAGACGGAGACGAAGGAGTAGCAGGAGATGTCCAGCGCCTGCAGGAAGGCCTCCCGCGGCGTATCCATGTACCGGCCCCGCAGGAACTGCTTGTCGGCGAAGCCGATGGCATGGACCAGGAAATCCAGCTTGCCCCAGCGCTGCTCCAGCGTCTCGAACACCGTGTCGATGCTGGCCTCGTCCGTCACGTCGCAGGGGAGCAGGATGTCGCTGCCAAGGCTCTGCGCCAGCGGGCGCACGCGCTTCTCCAGCGCCTCCCCCTGATAGGTGAAGGCGATCTCCGCGCCCTGCGCGGCCAGGGCACGGGCGATGCCCCAGGCGATCGAGCGGTCATTGGCCACACCCATGATCAAGCCCCGCTTGCCGGCCATCAGCGTGCCTTTGGCGGGTTCAGGGGTGGTGTGGTTGGCTGATTCCATGTTCTGGCAGGACCGGTTCTGTTGAAGGTGCGAACTGCCGGGGCAAGGTCAGCCGGCGGCCGCAGGGCGTTGCAAGGGTCAAGGCGTGGTGGCACACCCCTCACGCCTGGGCAAGAGGAAGAGGGCGAGGACCACACATGACCGAACCGACGCCGCATGCCGACCCCTATGCGCTCTTCGCCGCCTGGATGGCCGAGGCCGAGGCCGCCGAGCCCAACGATCCCAACGCGATGTGCCTGGCCACCAGCACGCCGGATGGCTTCCCCTCCGCCCGCATGGTGCTGCTGAAGGGGGTGGATGCGCGGGGCTTCGTCTTCTTCACCAACCACAACAGCCGCAAGGGCGGGCAGCTCTTCGCCAACCCGCGTGCCGCGCTGAATTTCCACTGGAAGACGCTGCGCCGCGTCGTCCGTGTGGAAGGCGATGTGGAAGAGGTGAGCGCCGCCGAGTCCGACGAATACTACGCCAGTCGCCCGCGCCTCTCGCGCCTCGGTGCCTGGGCGTCCTTGCAGTCCTCCTCCCTCGGCTCCCGTGCCGAGCTGGAGGCGGCCCTGGCTGAGGCCGAGGCGCGTTTCCCCGGCCCGGATGTGCCGCGCCCGCCGCATTGGGGCGGCTTCCGCGTGGTGCCTCGCCGCATCGAGTTCTGGCGGGACATGCCTTTCCGCCTGCATGACCGCCGCGTGTTCCACGCGCAGCCCGACGGCAGCTGGACCTCCGAGACCCTCTACCCGTGAGCATCCCGGCGGCGCAGTCCGAGGCGGCGGCGCTGCTGGCCCGCCTGACGGGCGATGACACGCCGGTGGAGACCCATATCTCCGCCATTTTCATTGGCGGTGGCCGTGCCCTGAAGCTGAAGAAGGCGGTGAGCCTCGGCTTCCTGGATTTCACCTGCCTTGAGGACCGGGAGCGTTTCTGCCGGCGGGAGCTGGAACTGAACGCTCCGGCCGCGCCCGGCATTTACCACGCCGTCCATAAGCTGACCCGCGCGCCGGAAGGCGGCCTGCGCCTGGGCGGGGAGGGCGAAGCGGTGGAATGGGTGCTGGAAATGGTCGCTCTGCCGCCCAAGGCCTTTCTGGACGGCATGGCGGACCGGGGCGAGATCGGCCCCGCCTTGCTGGATGCCCTGGCCGATGCCGTCGCTGCCCAGCACGCCAGCCTGCCGCCTGTCGAGGATTGGGATTCCCCGGCTGCGCTGGGACGGATCATCGAAGGCAACGTTACCTCCGCGGACGAGGCGGGCCTCCCCGGTGAGCGGAGCCGCGAGTGGCTTCGCCAGGCCCTTGCCGATCTGGCCCGGCAGGCCCCTTTGCTCAGGCGGCGCGCCGCGGAAGGGCGTGTCCGCCGCTGCCATGGGGATCTGCATCTCGGCAATCTGGTGATGTGGCAAGGGCATCCGGTGCCCTTCGACGCGCTGGAATTCGATGAAGCCTTCGCCACCATCGATACCGGCTACGACCTCGCCTTCCTGCTGGCGGATCTGGACATGCGCCTCGGCCGCGCGGCCTCCAACCGTGTGCTGAACCGCTATGTCGCCCGCTGCGGCGATGCGACGGTGGTGGGCCCCATGCCGTTATGGATGTCCACCCGCGCGCTGGTCCGCGCCCATGTCATGCATCGCGCCAAGCGCACCGGCCTGCCCTGGATGGACGCGGCCGAGCAGTGGCTGACGCATCCACAGCCGCGCATTCTGGCCGTGGGCGGGCTGCCCGGCACCGGCAAGTCGTTCCTCGCCCGCGCACTGGCGCCCGGGCTGGGTCCGGCCCCTGGCGCGCTCATCCTGCGCAGCGATGAAATCCGCAAGCGACGCGCGGGCGTGCCGCCGGAACAGCACCTGCCGCCCGGCGCCTATAGCCCTGCCGAGAACGAAGCCGTCTATGCGGAATTCTTCGCCATGGCCGAAGCCGCCGCCCGCACGGGCCACACCGTCATCGCCGACGCGGCCTTCCTCGACCCCGCCATGCGCGCTGGCATCGAGGCGGCGGCGGGCCGGGCTGGCGTGCCCTTCCAGGGCCTGTGGCTGGAAGCGCCGATGGACGTATTGCGCGCCCGCGTCGTCGCCCGGACCGGCGATGCCTCGGATGCCGATCTGGCGGTGCTGGAGAAGGCCGCGGAAGCCGATCCGGGAAGCATCCGATGGGCCCGGCTGGACGCGGCCTCGGATACCGTGGGGAAGGCGCGGGCCCTGCTCTGAGGCCGCGTATGCCTCCGTTGCTAATGTGACAGTTTTGTTGCATTCAGGCGTCAGAACGCCATCCGAAATGAACGGATGCGCCGAGGAGCCTGTCCCATGTCACGCCGCCATCTTTTCGCTGCTGTCGCCACCATGGCCGCGACCTTCACCCTGGGGGCTTTGCCCGCCGCGGCGCAGGGCTCGCTGAACGTCTATTGCTCGGCGCAGGTCGAGTGGTGCCAGGCGGCCGCCAATGCGTTCCAGAAAGAGACCGGCATCCGCGTCAATGTTTCCCAGAAAGGCAGCGGCGAGGTGCTGGCGCAGATCCGCGCCGAGGCACAGAACCCGCGCGGCGATATCTGGTTCGGCGGCACGGGCGACCCCCACCTCCAGGCGGCGGAGGACCGGCTGACGGCCGAATACCGCTCCCCCCTGCTGGACCAGTTACACGACTGGGCGCGCAAGCAGGCCGAGGAAAGCCAGTATCGCACCGTCGGCATCTACGCCGGTGCGTTGGGCTTCGGCTACAACACGGAACTGCTGGCCCGCCGCAACATCCAGCCACCCGCCTGCTGGAAGGACCTGCTGGACGCGCGTTTCCGCAACGAGATCCAGATGGCCAACCCGCAATCCAGCGGCACGGCCTATGTGATGATCGCCACCATCGTGCAGCTGATGGGCGAGGATCAGGCCTTCCAGTATCTGCGGGACCTGCATCGGAACGTGAACAACTATCCCCGCTCCGGTACCGGCCCGATCAAGGCCGTGGCGCGCGGCGAGACGGGCGTGTCCATCTCCTTCGTGCATGATGCGGTGACGGAGCGGCTCGGCGGCTTCCCTGTGCAGTACGTCATTCCCTGCGAGGGCACGGGTTACGAGATCGGCTCCATGTCCATCATCGCGGGCGCACGGAATGAGCGGAATGCCCGCCGCTTCTACGACTGGGCGCTGACGCCCGCCGCGCAGCAGATCGGCGCCGAGACCAAGCAGTTCCAGACGCCCTCCAACCGCAGCACCCCCGTGCCGGCCGAGGCGCCGCAGATGTCGCAGATCCGGCTCATCAACTACGATTTTGCCCGCTACGGCACTTCCGCCGAGCGCCGGCGGCTGATCGAGCGCTGGGACCGCGAGGTGAACAGCCTGCCGCGCTAAGGCCGCTTCGCTGATGCGCCCCGCCGGCCTCTGGTCCAGCACCATCGCGCTGCTGGCCGCCCTGCTGCTGCCCTGGTACCTCGTCCAGGACGGCATCGGTGTCCTCTCCTACGCCGATGGCGGCTGGCTGACCGATCCGGACGGAGCGCCGGCGCTGGGCATGATCCTGGCGGAAGGCCGGTGGTGGCTGTGGCCGGCGGTGCTGGCGCCCTTGGCCGGACTGGCGGCGGCGCTGCTGCCTCTCTCTCGCTCTGCGCGGTCCTGGCTGTTTCTCCTGGCCGGCGGCGTGGGTGTCGCGCTTCTGGCCGCGCAGGGTTGGAGCATCGGTCCGCGTGGCTGGATGGCGCCCTGGCTGCAAACGGCGTTCGGCGAGACGGAGGCGCGGCAATACGGCATCGGCTGGGGTGGCACGCTCGTTTCCAGCGCGCTCTGCGTGCTGTTCGCGGCAGGGCTGGCCGGCCGTGGCGCCTTCCGGGGCGATGCCTTCACCGCCACCGTCGCGGTGGTGCTGACGGTCGCCATCGGCGTGTTCACTGCCCTGCCGATCCTGCAAATGATGATGGGCGCGTTTCGGGATGCCGCGGGCGCCTTTGTCCCTTCCGCCGCCGTCACGCGGCTGATGGATGACCGGCTCTGGGGCCTGGGCTGTCTCGCCGGCGCGCCGCGTTGTGGCGTGGTTTGGAACACGCTGCTGCTGGCTCTTCTCACCGCCACCGGCACCACCGCGCTGGGTCTTGCCTTCGCGCTGCTGGTCACGCGCGGGCGGCTGCGCTTCATCGCCAGGCCGCTGCGCTGGCTGACGGTGCTGCCGATCGTCACGCCGCCTTTCATCCTGGGCCTCGGGCTCATCCTGATCTTCGGGCGCTCGGGCCTGATGTCCCAGGCTGCCGCTGCCTGGTTCGGCATCGAGCTGGGGCGTTGGATCTATGGCCTTCCCGGCCTGCTGCTGGCGCAGCTCTTCGCCTTCACCCCCATCGCCTTCCTGGTGCTGATCGGGGTGGTGGAGGGCCTTTCGCCCACGCTGGAGGAAGCTTCCCAGACCCTGCGGGCGGATGAGAAGATCACCTTCCGCACCGTCACGCTTCCCCTGCTGCTGCCCGGGCTGGCGAATGCCTTCCTGCTCGGCTTCGTCGAGAGCATCGCCGATTTCGGCAATGCGGTGGTGCTGGGCGGTAGCTTCAACGTGCTGGCCACGGAGATCTTCTTCGCCGTCGTCGGCGCCCAGGCGGATGCGGGGCGGGCGGCCTCGCTCTCCCTCGTGCTGCTGCTGCTGACGCTGATCGTCTTCTTCCTGCAACAGCGGCTGACGGCGCGGAAATCCTATGTCTCCATCTCGGGAAAAGGCGATTCCGGCCTGCCGCCACCCTTGCCCCACGGCGTGCGCCGCCTGTGCATGATCGTCGCCGGAAGCTGGGCGCTGCTGACCATCGGGCTCTACGTCCTCGCCTTCGTCGGCGGCTTCGTGGAGGTCTGGGGCCGGGACTACACGCCGACGCTGCGGCATTTCGAAAAGGCCTTCAGCATCGAGGGGGGGCAGCTTACCGGCCTTGCCTGGAACAGCGTGCTGACGACGCTGGAACTGGCCGCGCTTTCGGCGCCCATTACCGCGGCCCTCGGCATCCTGGCCGCTTGGCTGTTCAGCCGGACGAATTTCGCGGGGAAGGGGGCACTGGAATTCGCGACGCTGCTTTCCTTCGCCGTGCCCGGCACCGTCATCGGCGTGGCCTATCTCGCCGCCTTCAACCTGCCGCCGCTGGAGCTGGCGGGAACGGGCGCCATCATCGTCGCCTGCTTCGTGTTCCGGAACCTGCCTGTCGGCCTCCGCTCCGGCATGGCGGCCATGGCGCAGATCGACCACTCGCTGGACGAGGCATCCCACACGCTGGGCGGCGGGGGCATGGATGCCTTCCGCCGCGTGGTGCTCCCGCTGCTGCGCCCGGCCATCGTGGCGGGGCTGACCTATTCCTTCGTGCGCGCCATGACCACCGTCTCCGCCGTCATCTTCCTGGTCACGGCCGAGACGGAGCTGGCCACCGTCTTCATCGTGAACCGCATCATCAATGGCGATTACGGCCTCGCCATCTCCACTTCCCTGGTGCTGATCGTGCTGATGCTGGCGGTGCTGGGCGTCATGAATCTGCTGGTCGGCCGCCGCCGCATCGGCCGCCGCGCCGCCGCCATCCCCGCCGCGCCCAACCTTTCACCGGCCACCGGGCCTGGAGCCGCCGCATGACCCGCGCCGCAGAAGTCCGCTTCGAGCATGTCAGCAAGCGCTATGGCAGCGATGCCGTGGCGGTGAATGATATTTCCTTCACCATTCCGGCGGGCACGCTCTGCACCCTGCTGGGCCCTTCCGGCTGCGGCAAGACGACGACGCTGCGGATGATCGCGGGGCTGGAATACCCCACCTCCGGCCGTGTGCTGATCGGCGGCCGGGATGTCTCCGCCCTGCCGCCGGCGGAGCGGGATGTCTCCATGGTGTTCCAGTCCTACGCTCTCTTCCCCCATATGAACGTGGTGGAGAATGTGGGCTATGGCCTGACCGTCTCCCGCCAGCCCAAGGCCCGGGTGAGGGAAGCCGCGCGCGCCGCCCTGGCCTCGGTCGGCCTCTCGGGCTTCGAGGAGCGGCTGCCCTCCGAGCTCTCCGGTGGCCAGCAGCAGCGCGTGGCGGTGGCACGCGCACTGGTGCTGGAGCCCTCGGTGCTGCTGTTCGACGAGCCCCTCTCCAACCTCGATGCCCGGCTGCGGCGCAGGATGCGGGAGGAGATCCGCGACCTGCAGCAGCGCCTTGGCGTCACCGTGGCCTATGTGACCCACGACCAGGCGGAGGCGCTGGCGATCTCCGACAAGGTGATCGTGATGAACCAGGGCGGCATCGCCCAGGAAGGCACGCCGCGCGAATTGTACGAGGCGCCGGCGAGCGCCTTCGTCGCGGGCTTCGTGGGGGAGGCGAACCGGCTGCCCGCCACCCTCTCGCACCGCCAGGGCGACATGGCGCGGGTGACGATCGGCTCCGCCACGCTCGCCCTGCCGCATCGCGGCGCGGCGGAAGGCGCCGTGCAACTGGCCGTGCGGCCGGAGGCGGTGGCGCTGGTCGATATCGCCGACCCGGCGGCCACGCTGCGGGGCACGGTCGCCAAGGCGGCCTATCTGGGCGGGTTGATGGAATATACCCTGGCCACCGAGGCGGGAGAGGTGTTCGTGATCGACCCCCATACCGACCGTCAGCGGGGGGTTGGCGATGTGGTCGGCCTCAGCCTGGGCCAGCGTGGCGTGGCGGTACTGCCGGCCTGACGCAGGGCGTGCCGGAGGGCGAGGCCGGGCGGTATCCGCCGGGCCTGAAGGGTGAATCCCGGCCCTGGAGGAGGGAACCGGGGGAGGCAGGACGGGCCTGCCATATCCTCGCCCTCTGCCGGTGCTACATGCAGGCCCTTCACAGCGGCCCTCGGCGCCGCCATTTCCCTTGCCGCGCCGCGAAAGGTATCTTCCCCCCGCATGAAACGCCTCGACCGCTATCTGTTCCGCCAGCTTTCCGTGACGCTCGTGGCCGTGACCGTGGGCCTGGCCGCGCTGGTCTGGCTGACACAGAGCCTGCGCTTCATCGAGCTGGTGCTGGACCGTGGCCTTTCCCCGGCGGTGTTCGTGGAGCTGACGGGGCTGCTGCTGCCCAGCTTCCTGGCCGTCATCCTGCCGATCACCACCTTCGTGGTGACGCTGTTCACCTATGTCCGGCTGGCCAGCGACCGGGAACTGGTGGTGATGCGCGCGGCCGGCCTCTCGGACTGGCGGCTGGCCCGGCCCGCTTTGATGCTGGCGGCGCTGGCCACCGGCGTCTGCCTGTTCCTGCAGGCCTGGCTGGTGCCGGTCAGCCACGCGGCCTTCCGCGAATGGCAGTTCGAGATTCGTAACGAGATGGCCGCCATCCTGCTGCAGGAAGGTGTCTTCAGCGCGCTGGGTGAGGACCTGACGGTCTATGCCCGCCGCCGCGATGCCAATGGCGAGCTCTACGGCATCATGGTCCATGATTCGCGGGAGCCGAAGGTGCCCGTCACCATCCTGGCGGAGCGGGGGCGGCTGGTGACGACGCCGAACGGCCCCCGGGTGATGCTCTTCAACGGCGTGCGGCAGAGCATGGAGCAGGCACCGCCCGATTCAGCCACCCCCGGCCCCCGCCTGTCCGTGCTGAGCTTCGCGGAGAACAGCCTCGACCTGGCCTCCTCCTCCCGCAGCCAGCAGGATTCGGCCCGTAACCGCGATTCGCGGGAGCGCTTCATCGGTGAATTGCTGAACCCGGACCCGACGGAAAACCTGCCGGAGCGCGACATCCGCAAGTTCAAGGCGGAAGCGCATCAGCGGCTGTCCTCGCCCTTCACCGCGCTGGCCTTCGCATTGGTGGCCCTGGCCACGGCGCTCAGCAGCGGTTTCCGCCGCCACAGCGATTCGCGGCCCGCGATGATCGGTGTGGGGCTGGTGGTGGGGCTGCTCGCGCTCGGCCTGGCCGCGGGCAACGCCGCCGCGCGGAACAACGTCTATATCCCGCTGATCTGGGCGCAGGTGGCCGTGCCCACCGTGGTCTCGATCTGGGTGCTGATCGGCATGCCCGGGGTGCCCCGGCGCAGGCCACGCATGCCCGCCGACCCCAGCGAGAACCCGGTTTCCTGAGCGCACCATGCCCTTCGCCCTGACCCTCTCCGCCTATATCGCGCGGCGCTTCGCGAGCATGGTCATCATCATGCTGCTGGCACTGACGCTGCTGGTGGCACTGTTCGACTTCATCGAGCTGCTGCGCCGCGCCGCCACCCGCGCGGACGCCACCTTCGCCCTGGTGCTGCAGATCGCGGCGCTGCGCCTGCCTTACGTCGCCTTGCAGATCCTGCCTTTTGCTGTGCTGCTCGGCGGCATCATCGCCTTCTGGCGCCTGTCGCGCGCCTCGGAACTGGTGGTGGCACGGGCGGCAGGCGTCTCGGCCTGGGCCTTTCTCACCGCGCCGGTGCTGGTGGCGGTGTGCCTTGGCGCGCTGGGCATCACTGTGCTGTCCCCGCTTTCCGCCGGCATGCTGGCGCGGGCGGAGCGGCTGGATGCCACCTATCTCCGCAACGCCTCCGGCCCCGCCACCCTGGCGGGCGGCAAGTTGTGGCTGCGGCAGGCCGATAACGGGCTGGAGCCCGGCGGCGTCATCATCCTGGCCGGGCGGCCGGAGATCGGGCGCGGGGGCTTCGCGCTGAAAGAGGTCTCGCTCTGGCGCCTCTCGCCGACCGACCGGCCACTCGAGCGGGTGGAGGCGCCCGAGGCGCGGCTGGATAACGGGCATTGGGCGCTACAGAACGCCGTGGTGTTCGGCTCCAACCGCCAGGCGCAGGCGCCCCGCGCGCTCGACCTGCCGACGCAACTCACCCCGGACAATATCGAGGACAGCTTCGCCAGCCCGGACACGCTTTCCTTCTGGGCGTTGCCGGAATTCATCCAGGTGCTGGAATCCTCCGGCTTCTCGGCCATGCGGCACCGGCTGCACTTCCATTCGCTGCTGTCGCTGCCGCTGCTGTGCGCGGCCATGGCGCTGCTGGCGGCGGGCTTCTCCATGGGGCAGCCACGCCGGGGCGGTGTGGCCCGCACGCTGGGCATCGGTGTCGCGGCCGGCTTCTCGCTGTTCCTGCTGGACAAGGTGGCGGAGGAGTTTGGCCAGGCGGGCACGCTGCCGGTGGAACTGGCAGCCTGGGCGCCATCGCTGGCCGGGCTGATGCTTGCCGTCGCGCTGCTGCTGCATCTGGAGGATGGCTGAGGCGCGGCTTTCGCCTCGTCATCCCTCCGGAAACAAAAGAACCGGGCACGGCCATCCGCCGTGCCCGGTCTTGCATGAAGGCGGCGGAGGCGCGCCTGAGCCCCCGGCCTGTTCTCGTCAGAAGCTGTACTTCACCAGTGCCGTCACCCGGTGGCCGGTGCCACGGGTCGCGCCCTCGCTGCCGCGGTCCAGCAGCTCGCGGTGGCCGTAATTGTATTCGAGGCCCAGATCCAGCGCCGGGATCGGCGTCCAGATGATGTTGGCGATGGTTTGCACCAGGTTCTTGTTCTGCAGGTTCTGGGTGCTGGTGGAGAATTCCCGCGCATAGGACGGGTAGCTGATATGGGCGTAGCCGCCGGCCACCGTGCTGCGCAGGTTCTCCGCCCAGAAGTGCTGATAGCCCAGCGTGACGCTGCTGACCTTCACCAGATTGAGCGCCGGGTCGCTCACGCCCGCCAGGCCGACATTGCTGGAAGCGCCCGTGCCCACATTGTCGATGTAGCGGCCGACACCTTCGCCATAGGTCAGGCGGCCGATCAGCCGGTCGCGGCCCATCGTGTTCAGCACGCCGTTCAGCGCGACGCCATAGCCCCAGCGCTCGTCGCTGAAACGCTGAGACGCGTTGACGGCGCCTTCATTGGTGAAGTCGATCCGCCGCACCATGCCCTGCAGCGCCACATGGCCCCACTGGCCCGGAATCTTCAGGCTGGTGACGAAGTCGGGGAAGCGGTTGATGGAGACGGCGGGGCTGGTGTCAGAATCGGGCAGCACCACGCCCCCGGTGTAGGTGTAGTCGCTATAGGGGTTTTCCAGCGAGAAGGCCCAGGTGGCGCCGTTGCCGAGCGGCGCGGTGTAGCGCAGCTGCGCCTGGCGCGGGCCGCCGAGGCCGACCATGGTGCCGAAGTCGATCATGTCCAGCGCCAGCGTGTCGCCGAACAGAGTGGTGGTCTGACCGGCGAGGAAAGGCCCGGCCTCGACATAGGCGTGGCGGAGGCGCGGGATCCAGTTGTTCTGGCTGGTGGTGCTGGACGTGCTCTGGGAGCCGCCGAAATCCATCTCGACGACGCTGCGCACCGGGCCCCAGGCGCTGTCCGTCCGCGTCTCGAATCCAAGGCGGGAATAGCGGGCGCCAAAGGCGAAATCGCCCCCCTGGCGGTCCGCGGCGGTACCGGTCAGCGGCACGGCGGAGGCGTTCTGCACGGGCGAGCGGTTGCGGCCATCGAAGTCATAAGTGCCCGCAAGCCGGATGAAGCCGTACAGGCGGACCGAGGTATTGGTGCCCGGAATGCGGATGGAGCCCGGGAAGCTTCCCCTCAGATCGGCGGATTGCGCGGCCTTCTGTGCTTCGGCGGCCTGGGCGGAGGCGGCCTGCTGGGCGCGCTGCGTCTCGGCCTGCTGGGCCTCCAGCATTTGCAGCCGCTGCTGCAGATCATGGATCTCCAGGCGAAGGCTCTGCGTGCTCTGTGCCTGGGCCGTGCTGGTCGGTACGGCCAGTGCCAGGGCGCCGGCCAGTGCCGTCCCGCACATCAAGGCGCCGCGCCGGAAGGGAAGGAAGTGTCTCACGAGGCTGTCTCCAGTCGATCGGTCGGGCGCTCTCGCCCGCGAAAGGGTCAGGCCGCCGCGCCTCCCACCCCTGGCGCGGGGCCGGGGGACGGGTTCAAGTGGATCCCCCGACTGGGCAGGAGACGCGGCGGTACTGGTCGACGACCGGTGCCAGGGAGGCTAAGGCTTGACCCGTTCCGGGGGGCGGAGCGGGCCGGGCAGGCCGAGGAACGGGATGCGATGAGGTGCTCTCCGGCCTGGCCCCCTTGACGAGGTCGGAACACGGGGTCGTGTTCGGGGCCGGAGCTTCACGATGAAACCTTTCGCCAAGCTGTCGCTTACGCCTGATTCATTTTTCACCGCCGGTGCGCCATGCGCCTGCTGCTGACCGAGGACGATCCGCGCCTCTCCGACCTGCTCGCGCAGGGCCTGCGCCGCGCGGGCTGGGCCGTGGACGTGGTGGAGGGCGTGGAGGACGCGCTCGCGGCTCTCCACGCCGTGCAGTACCAGGCGCTGGTGCTGGATCTCGGCCTGCCGGATGGGGATGGGATGGAGGTGCTGCAGACCCTCCGCCGGACCGACCCCTATCTACCGGTGCTGATCCTGACGGCGCGGGGCCGGCTTTCGGACCGTGTGCGCGGCCTGAATACCGGTGCCGACGATTATCTGATCAAGCCCTTCGCGATGGAGGAGCTGGTGGCCCGGCTGGCCGCCGCCCTGCGCCGCGCGGGCGTGCCGGCCCTCGCCACACTGCGCTTTGGCCAGGTGGAGCTGGAGCCGGCGGCGCGCACCTTTTCGGTGGGTGGCGAGGTGCAGCCCCTGCCGAGGCGGGAGATGATGGTGCTGGAGATGCTGCTGCGCGCCCGGCATCGCTTCGTCGCCAAGGACGCGCTGGAGGAAGCGCTGGGCAGCTTCGACAATGAGGTCGGGCGCAATGTGGTGGAGGTCTATGTCTCCCGCCTGCGGCGCCGGCTGGCCGGGAGCGGCGCCGCCATCCGCACCGAGCGCGGCCTCGGCTACCGCCTGGTGGAAGAGGAAAGGGTGTGAGCCGCCGTCCTGTTTCCATCACGGCCGGGGCCACCATCGCCTTCGTGGCGGCCCTCGCGGTGGCGGCGGCGTTGCTGCTGGCGCTTCTCCCCATGCGCAACAACGCGGTGATCGAGCGGCTGGAAACCCGCTCCCTCGTGGCGCGGGCGGAAATGATCGCCCAGCACCTGCAACGGGATGAGGCGGGCAACTGGCGGCTGGACCTGCCGCAGGACGTCGCCGCGGCCTTTTCCATCGTCTATGGCCGCGCGAGCTACGCCATCGTGACGGCGGAGGGCGAGTTCCTGATGGGGGCGGGCACCTCGGCGCCGCTCGCCATTCCGGGGCCCGGCCTCCACGGCTTCACCCTGGAGCGGAACGGGCGGGCCTTGCAGGGCGTGGCCCTGCCGGCGACGGTGGAGGGGCGGGCCCTGTCCATCCAGGTCGCGGAGGATCTGCGCCATCCGGACGTGTTGCTCGATGACGCGGCGGAGGGGCTGACGCAGGACGTCGCCCGGCTTGTGCTGCCAGTGTTCCTGGCCCTTTCGGCCATCCTGCTGCTGGCCCTGCGGCGCGTGCGCCGGCCTTTGCGCATGCTGGCCGCACGGGCGGAAGCGCTTTCCCCCGCCCGCCCGGGCGAGCGGCTGCCGGAGGAGGATGTGCCGGTGGAGTTGCTGCCGCTGGTGCGCCGCCTGAATGGTTTGCTGGAGCGGGTGGAGGCGGCGCAGGCGGAACAGCGCGGCTTCGTCGCAGATGCCGCGCATGAGCTGCGCACGCCGCTCGCCGTGCTCCAGGCGCATCTGGACCTGTTGCGGGACCGGGAGGCCGCCGCCGCGCTGGGGCAGGACCTCTGGGTGCTGGAGCGGATGGTGGGCCAGTTGCTCGCCATCGCCGAGCTGGATGACCTGGCGCTGAATACGGCTGTGCCGATCGATCTGCGCGCGCTGGTGCGGGATGTCGCGGCCCTGCTGCGCCCGCTGGCGGAGGCGCGGGACGTGACCATCGCCTTCGACATGCCGCAGGTGCCGGTGATGTTGCCGGCGCAGGAGGAAGCGCTCGCCCAGGCCCTCGCCAACCTGCTGGAGAACGCCATCGGCCATGCCCCTGGCGGTAGCACGGTGGGCGTGGCGCTGCGGCAGGACGCCACGGCCTGTGTGCTGGAGGTGCGGGACTCGGGCCCGGGTGTGCCGGAGCATGAACGGAAGTTGATCTTCCGCCGCTTCTGGCGGGCCCGGCGCCGGCAGGATTCGCGCCGCAGGGGGGTGGGGCTTGGTCTCGCCATCGTGCAGCGCGCGGCGGAAATCCACGGCGGCGCCGTGGCGGTGGAGGCGGCGCCAGGGGGCGGCGCCCTGTTCAGCCTGCGCTTGCCCCGGTAGCCACAGGCTTTGACTGCAACATGGCCACAGGCTTCGATTGAAACATAAGCGCGTGCTGCGCCCTCTCGTCGCCGTCGCCAGGAACGGCTATGCAGGCACCATGCACCGAGCCTTGCACGGCGCCGGGGATGCTCCGGCCGGGACCACCATGCTGAGCCGGACCCGCCAAGGCCCGGTCGCCCTCGTCACGCCCGAGAGGGCTGCGCCTCGCTGGCGCGCCCTGCTGCTGGGGGGCGCCGCGCTGCTGCCGCTGGCCCTCGCGCCCTTGGCCGGCACGGCGCAATCCCTGTTCGGCGGGGCGGACCCTACCGTCGCCGGGCCCTCCAACAGCCCCGAAGGGAGCGGCCAGCCAGCCACGCCCGGGGCCGCGCCGGCGACCCCCCTCACGCCAGGTGCCACACCGGCAGGGCAGGGGGACCGCGAGTCTCCCGTCACCTTCACCGCCGATGAGGTGGAGTTCGACCAGGACCGGAACCTCGTCATTGCCCGCGGCTCGGTGGAGGCCTGGCAGAACGAGCGCATCCTGCGCACCGACACCTTCACCTACAACCGCAACACCGGCATCGCCATCGCTGAAGGCAATGTGCAGCTGCTGGAGCCGGACGGGCAGGTCTCCTACGCCGACCGCGCCGAACTGACCGGCGACATGCGCAACGGCATCGTGGAGGGGCTGAAGGCCCGCCTCGCGCAGAATGGCCGCATGGTCGCCATGGGCGGCCGCCGCACGGACGGCACCATCACCGACATGGCGCGGGTGGTCTATTCCTCCTGCGACCTCTGCGAGGACGACCCGGAGGCGCCGCCGCTCTGGCAGCTCCGTGCCCGCCTGGCCACGCATGACCGTGAGGCACAGCGCCTCCGCTACCGCGACGCCACCCTGCAGATGGGCGGCTGGCCGGTGCTGTACACGCCCTATCTCTCGCACCCGGACCCGTCGATCCCCCGTTCCTCGGGCTTCCTGACGCCCACCCTCGGCACGACGCGCTTCCTCGGCCCCTTCGTCACGCTGCCCTATTACTGGGCGATCGATGACCATCAGGACCTGACGCTCAGCCCGACCTTCTCCGCCAACCAGAACCCCGCCCTGGGTGCTTCCTACCGGCGGCGCTTCAACTCCGGCACCATCAGCGCCACGGGCTCCATCGGCGATCTCGGCGGCGGCAGCATTCCGGAAGACGAGCGCGGCTGGGGCGGCCATATCTTCAGCAGCGCCCAGTTCTCGCTGGATGAGAACTGGCGGGCCGGGCTTAACGTCAACCGGGCGACGAGCCAGACCTATCTGCGCGCCTATCGCTATCCCTCGCCGCGCCAGCTGACCTCGGATGTCTATCTGGAGGGTTTCTGGGGCGCCGAGGGTTATGCCCGCGTCGACAGCCGTATCTACCAGAGCCTCAACGAGGATGACGACACCTCCGTCATCCCCATCGTGATGCCCAGCATCACGGCCGACTATGCCTTTCCGCGCGACGCCTGGGGCGGCTATCTGACGGTCGATACGCGCAACTACGTCCTGACCCGAAGCGAGGGTGTGGACAGCCGCAGGCTCGCATCGCGCATCACCTACGACCTGCCACGGCATGACCGCTTCGGTGGCATCTGGACCGTGCGGGGGCAGGCGGACCTGATCGGCCGTTCCGCCGACAACCTGAATCTCGGCCCGGTCTATTCCGGCTACGAGACCAGCCTGAACGAGGTGAACGCCAATGTCCGCGTGGCGCTGGACTGGCGCATGCCCTTCGTGCGCAGCGCCGGCTCCTACGGCACCCAGCTCATCGAGCCGCGCGTGCAGCTGGTCACCGGCCCCTCCACAGGCCGCCAATACGATATCCCGAACGAGGACAGCCTCGATTTCGAGTTCACGGACGCCAACCTCTTCGCCCTGAACCGCTTCACCGGCCGGGACCGGCTGGAAGGCGGCACCCGGGTGGACGCCGCGCTGCGCGGCGCTTGGATGTTTCCGAATGGCGGGCAGGTCGAGGTCTTCGGCGGCCGCTCCTTCCGCGCCAGCGAGGAGCATGTGTTCTACACCGGCTCCGGGCTGGAGGATCAGGCCTCCGACTGGGTGGGCCGCGTGCGCGTCTCCCCCGTCTCCTGGCTCGACCTGACGGTGCGCGGCCGCTTCGACGGCGAGACCTTCGCCAGCCGCATGACCGAGACCTCGGCCCGGGTCGGGCTCGGCCCCGTCAGCGTCTCGGCCGGCTACCTGTTCACCACGCCGAACCCGGCCCTGACCAATACGCCCAATCTGGACCGGCGCGAGGTGACGGGCGGCGTCAGCGCGCAGCTCGGGCCTTATTGGCGCCTCGGTGCCGCCGGGCGATATGATGTGGAAAACAGCAAGCCCGTCTCCGCCGGCCTGAACCTGGTCTATGAGGATGAGTGCCTCGTCTTCACGACCTCCTACAC
Source organism: Acetobacteraceae bacterium AT-5844 (assembly GCA_000245075.1). Taxonomy (GTDB): domain Bacteria; phylum Pseudomonadota; class Alphaproteobacteria; order Acetobacterales; family Acetobacteraceae; genus Pseudoroseomonas. Next base: position 9,857 of record JH599998.1, on the reverse strand, counting down.
CCGGGACTGGGCGGAGAACACGAGCCGCCAGAGCTATTACCCCTCCGGCGAGACGCTGCTGTTCCGCATCGGCTTCAAGACCATCGGGGATTTCGGCTTCCGCGCGATTTGATGCGGAGGAGGGCGCGGCCTCCCCTGTCGGGGGAGGCGCGGTGCCGCAAGACGATTTCGCCGCAGGGCGATATGTTCTAGGAAATGACTATGCGTGCCATCGCCTCCTTCCGTGCCCTGACCCTCGCCACCGCGCTGGCTGCCCCGATCGCGGGCGCGGCGCTGGCGGTGCTGCCCCTTCTGCCCGCCCAGGCCGTGGCGCAGACCAACCGCATCGTCTCCGTGGTAAACGGCGACATCATCACGGCGAATGAGGTGACGAATCGCGCGCGCCTCTTCGCCATCAATAGCGGCATGGGGCCCTCCCAGGAGGTGCTGGCCCGCCTGCGCCCGCAGGTGACGCGCCTGCTGGTGGATGAGAAGCTGCGCATACAGGAAGTGCAGCGCCGCCGCGTGCTGGTGGCGGATGCCGATGTGGCCGAGGCAGTGCGCGAGATCGAGATGCGCAACAACCTGCCGACGGGCGGCCTCGCCAACCAGCTCCGCTCGGCTGGCATCGAGCCGCGCGCGCTGTATGACCAGATCCGCAACCAGATCGGCTGGGCCCGGCTGGTGCGTGGCATGCTGGGCAACCAGGGTGAGCTGACGCAGCGCGAGGTGGACGACTTCATCGCCGCGCACAAGGCGCGCACCGGCGAACCGGAATACCTTGTCTCCGAAATCTTCATCCCCGTGGACGACGCGTCCTCCGAAGCGGAAGTGCGCCGCTTCGTCGATGACGTGGTGGGGCAGCTGCGGCGCGGCGTGCCCTTCCCGGCGGCAGCCACCCAGTTCAGCCAGAGCCAGACGGCGTTGCAGGGCGGCGATATGGGCTGGGTGCGGCCGGATGAGCTGGACCCGGCCGTGGGCCGCATCGTCTCGCAGATGCCGCCGGGCGCCATCGCGAACCCCATGCGCGTGCCGGGCGGCTTCCAGATCGTCACCCTGCGCCAGAAGCGGGAGACGGGCCGCGAGCTGGCGACGCTGGTGACGCTGCGCCAGTCCTTCTATCCCTTCACCGCGCCGCTGGACCCGCAGGCGCCCACGGCGCAGCAGCGCGAGGCGGTGGAAACCGCCCGCCGGCTGGAAGGCCGTAGCTGCGACGCCGTCGCCGCCGCCGGCCGTGGCGGCCCCAACGGCTCGCCCACCGACCCCGGCGCCGTGCGGCTGGACACCATGCAGCCGCCGGCCCTGCGCCAGCTGATCAACAGCTTGCCCGTCGGGCGGGCCAGCCAGCCGATCGTGACGCCCGATGGCGTCATGGTCATCGCCGTCTGCAGCAAGGAGACGCGCAATCTGGCCGAGCTGACGCCGCAGCAGGCCCGCGGCCAGCTGCTGACGCAGCGCGCCGAGCTGATCTCCCGCCAGATGCAGCGGGATCTGCGCCGCCGCGCCACCATCGAAGAGCGGAGCTGATATTTCCGCCATGACCGCGCTGCCGGATCTGCGCGAGACCATCGCGCGGCACGGGCTGGCGGCGCGCAAGTCGCTGGGCCAGCACTTCCTGCTGGACCCGGCCGTTTGCGCCCGCATCGCCACCATCGCCGCGCCGCTGGAAGGCCGCCATGTGCTGGAGGTCGGCCCTGGCCCGGGCGGGCTGACCCGCGCGCTGCTGGCCAGCCCGGCCGAGCATGTGGTGGCGGTGGAGCTGGACCGGCGCGCCATCGCCGCCCTGGCGGAGCTGTCCGACGCCTTTCCCGGCCGCCTGACGGTGGTGGAGGGCGACGCGATGAAGGTGGATACGCTCTCCCTGCTGCCGGCTGGCCCGCGCCGCGTGGTGGCCAACCTGCCCTACAATGTCGGCACCCCGCTGCTGATCGGCTGGCTCAAGGAAGCCGCGCTGTTCGAGAGCCTGACGCTGATGTTCCAGCAGGAGGTGGCCGAGCGCATCGTGGCCGCCCCGGATACGGAGGCCTATGGCCGCCTCTCCGTGCTGGCGCAGTGGCGCTGCTCCTGCCGCATGGCCATGCGCCTGCCGCCCGGCGCCTTCAGCCCACCGCCCAAGGTGTGGTCGGCCGTGGTGCATCTGGTGCCCCATGCGGAAGACCCGGGGCCCGTCCTGCTCTCCGCCATGGAACGGCTGACGGCCGCGGCCTTCGGGCAGCGGCGGAAGATGCTCCGCAGCAGTCTGAAATCCCTGGGCGGGGCCGATACGCTGCTGGAGGCTGGCGGCATCGAGCCGACACGGCGGGCGGAAACCCTCTCCATCGCGGAATTCGATAAGCTCGCACGGCTGCTGGCGGATCGGGCCTGAGCCCGGGCCGAAGGGCCTGGCTGCATGACAAGCCCTTCATCTCCCACCATCTTGTGCGGCTGCGCTCTTGCTTTGGCAACGCTGTTCCCTGACCTGTCGTTCTCACTGTCGGCCCTGGGCATTCACCCTGGGGTTGGGCTTAACGTTACTGGCGCCCTCGCCGCCTTGCGGCAGGGCATGAGAAGACACCGAGACAAGGGAACACGCCGCATGTCGCGCCCTGCCACTTCCGTTTTCGTCCCGCGCGGCCTGCGCCAGGCTCTGGGCTGTGCCGGCCTCCTGGCCGCCACGCTGATGGGTGGCACCGCCCAGGCGCAGGAGGACGGGTCCTTCAACCTGACCAACCGCAGCAACCGCGTCATCGAGCGGCTCTACGCTTCGCCAGTGGATACCAACCAGTGGGGCGAGAACCGCCTGCGCTCCGGCCAGACCATTGCGAACGGCGCCAGCTTCGCCGTGCGCATGCCGGAAAGTGGCGGCTGCCGTACCGACCTGCGCATCGGCTTCGCCGGTGGCGTCGTGGAGGAACGGCGGGATATCGATACCTGCGTCGATCGTGACGTGGTGATCGGCACGCCTGCCCGCACGGGCCGGGGCAATGGTGGCAGTGGCAGCAGCGGCGGCGCCGGCGGCACTGTCGAAGGTGGCGCGGGCGGTAGCGTCGGCGGCCGTTCCGGCGGGGCCGAGCAGGGCAGCCCGACCTTCGTGATCATCAACCAGGCCGCCAGCCCCATCAACGAGGTCTATGCCAGCCCGACCAGCGACGATAACTGGGGCCAGGACCGGCTGGGCGAGAACATCGTTCGCCCGCGTGGCCGCCAGACCATCCGCCTGCCCAATGGTGACTGCCAGTATGATTTGCGCGTGGTCTGGCAGGATGGCCGCTCCGAGGAGCGGCGCAACATCAACCTGTGCGAGATGCGGGAGCTGACGGTCCGCTGAACCGTCTGCCGGAGTTCGGGGGGAGAGAGCCACTCTCTCCCTCCGGCCCCGGCTTTAGCCCGCCCGGGGCCGGGTGAAGGCGACGAACAATGCGCTCGCCACCAGTACCGCCCCGGCGAGGAAAACCAGCGCAGCACCAATGCCGCCCAGTGCGGCCACCGGCCCCGTTGCCGCCTGCAGCACCGCCGCGCCGAGGAAGAAGGACAGGTTGACGGCGGAGAGCGCCTTGCCGGCCTGCTCCGGTGGCACCACCGCGCGCGTCATGGCGAAGATCAGCGGGTGCGGCACCAGCGCCAGTCCGAAAACAACGAAGACGGCCGCATCGTAGCCAGCCGGCAGCATGGGCATGCCAAAGGCTGAGGAGAGCCAGCCTCCCGGCCCGCCCGCCACCATGGCGAGCAGCGCCAGCGCCGCCACCACATGGCCGAGGGCCAGCATCGGGCGACGGCGTCCGGGCAGCAGCCGGTCCAGCATCCCGCCCAGCGCGGGGCCGAGCACCAGCAGCACGGTGAAAAGCAGCAGCACATTGCCCGCATCGATGCGGGCGAGGCCCTTGATCTCCATCAGCCAGGGGCCGCCCCACAGCCCGCGCAGGCCGATGACGGCGGCGAAGGAGACGAAGGCCATCACCATCATCCCCCGCAGCCGGCGGGAGAGGCCGAGGCGCACCACCTCCTTGGCTTCGGCCAGCACGGCCGGGCGGGGCGTATCCGGGGTGGGGAGGGGCTTCGGCACCAGCATCATGACAAGAGCCGCCACCACCAGCGCCGCCATGGCGGAGGACCAGAATCCCATGCGCCAGCCCGCATGGTCCACGAGCCAGGCCATGGGGCTGGCCGAGATGAGCATGCCGATATTGCCGGTGGCCTGGATGAGCCCGGACCACAGGCCGAAGCGCGCCGGGCTCAGCGTCTTGGCGGCCAGGGTGATGGGCACGAGCAGCATGCCGCAGCAGCCGAGGCCGAGCACGATCTGCGCGAGAAGGAAGCCAGCCGCCCCGCCCACGATGGCGGCGATGGCGGCGCCGAGCGCCGTCGTCAGCAGCAGCGCCAGCGAAACGGGGCGCACCCCGAAGCGGTCCAGCGCCACGCCCAGCGGCACCTGCCCGGCTGCGAAGGAGAAGTGATAGGCGCCTGTGAGCGCCGCCAGCCCTTCCGCCGTGACGCCGAGATCGGATGCCATCACATCGGCCGAAATGGCCGGCATGGTGCGCACCACATTGGAGATCATGTGGCCGAGCGCCAGCACCATCAGCGGCGCCGCGAAGGCTGCCGTGCTTTGCCGGTCCGTCATATTCTGTTCGTTATCCGCCGTGTGAGTCTTGGTTGGCGGCTATCGTGACAGCACGGCCAACCTTGTCCAGACCGCCAGCGCGGCCATGCCGAATGCCGCGGCGAGGAAGGCGCCGGGGTAGCCGACTGCCGACAGCGCCGTGCCGAATGCCACCGAGCCCAGGCCCTGGCCCAGGAACAGCGCCATGGCGAAGGCGGAAACGGCAGTGGCGCGGGCCTCGGGCATCGCCTCCGTGCTGCGGGCCTGCAGCACGCCGTGATACATGAAGAAGGCGGCGCCCAGCACCACCTGGCACACGGCCACGGCATGCCAGCTGGGCGCGACCGAGAGGCCGGCGAGCCCCGCCGCCAGCACCAGCCCACCCACCAGCAGCACGCGGAACTCGCCCATGGTGTTCACCAGCCAGCGGGCCATGCGCGTGTAGACGAAGGAGCCCAGGCCGAAGACCGCCACCACCAGCCCCGCCTGCCAGGCTTCCAGGTGGAAGCCCTGGATGAGGTAGGAGCCGACAAAGGGAAAGGCGCCGCCAAAGAGCAGCATGCCATCCAGGAAGGCGGCGATGAGCAGCAGGCGCCCGGCGGGGCGCTTCAGCAGGATGACATAGCGCCCGAGGCCGCTGCCCCCCGCCACTTCCGGCACGGGCTGCCACAGCTTGCGCCCCAGCGTGCCCATGATGCTGACGGAGGTGACCATGGCGACGGTGCCCACCAGCAGGAACACTGCCTGCCAGCCGAGCCATTGCCCCACGGAGCCGGAGATCGGCCCGGCCAGCAACTGCGCCATCACCATGCCGGTGAGGAAGCGGCCCAGCGTGGCCTGCCGTTCGGCATAGGGCACGTTGTCGCCGATCCAGGCCATGGCGAGCGGAATGATGGCGCCGCCAAGCCCGCCGGTAAGGGCGCGCATCACCACCAGATGGTTCAGCTGTCCTGCCAGGGCGCAGGCGGCCATGGCCACGCCGTAGAGCAGAAGGCCCAGCACCAGCACGCGCAGCTTGCCAAAGCGGTCGCCCAGCGGGCCGAGCACCACCTGGCAAAGGCCATAGGGCAGCGCGAAGGCGGAGATCACGATGGCGGTCTCCGCCACCGTGACATGGAAATCATGGGCCAGGAGCGGCAGCAGCGGATCGAGCATCCGCGCGCCACAACCAGAAGCGAAAGCCGCCGCCGCGAGGAGCGGGAGGATGGCCAGCGGCGGCCGAGCCGCCGGCTGGGT
>JH599998.1:0-4043 GCA_000245075.1 Acetobacteraceae bacterium AT-5844 | reverse complement strand
CGGCGGCCGAGCCGCCGGCTGGGTACTCACGCCGCCGCTTGGGCGTTGGAGGCGGCGGCGCGCGGGGCGCGCTTGCGCTCGCTTTCCGTCTTCAGCTGGCCGCAGGCGGCCAGGATGTCCCGCCCCCGCGGCGCGCGGATGGGGGAGGCGTAGCCGGCCTCCTGCACGATGCGCGCGAAGCGGTGGATGGCGTTGTTGGAGGAGGTCTCGTAGGGGCTGCCGGGCCAGGGGTTGAACGGAATGAGGTTCACCTTGGCCGGAATGCCCTTCAGCAGCCGCACCAGCTCCCGCGCATCCGCCTCGCTGTCATTCACGCCCTTCAGCATGACATATTCGAAGGTGATGCGCCGGGCGTTACTCGCTGCCGGGTAGCGGCGGCAGGCGGCCATCAGCTCCTCGATCGGGTACTTCCGGTTCAGCGGCACGATCTCGTCGCGGATGTCGTTGCGCACGGCATGGAGCGAGACGGCGAGGCCGACATTCAGCTCCGCGCCGCACTTGTCCATCATCGGCACGACGCCGCTGGTGGAGAGGGTGATGCGGCGGCGGGAGAGGGCGATGCCCTCGTTGTCCATGATGATCCGCATCGCCTTGGCGACGTTCTCGTAGTTATAGAGCGGCTCGCCCATCCCCATGATGACGATGTTGGAGAGCAGGCGCGGGGAGCCGTCCGTCGGCGTCGGCCACTCGTTGTACGAGTCGCGCGCCGCCATGAACTGGCCGACGATCTCGGCCGCGCCCAGGTTGCGCACCAGCTTCTGCGTGCCGGTGTGGCAGAACTTGCAGGAGAGCGTGCAGCCGACCTGGGTGGAGATGCAGACGGCGCCGCGATCCTCCTCCTGGTCCGGGATGTAGACGGTCTCCACCTTCTGGTCGTCGCGAAAGGCGAAGACCCATTTGCGGGTGCCGTCGGTGCTCGTCTGCTCCGTCGTCACGCCAGGGCGGCCGACGACGAACTTCTCGGCGAGCTTGGCCTGCATCGTCTTGGCGATGCTGGGCATGCGGGAGAAGTCGGTGACGCCCTGGTGGTAGATCCAGTGCCAGAGCTGCTTGGCGCGGAAGGGCTTCTCCCCGATCGCCACCATCTCCGCGGCCAGCTCCTCGCGGGAGAGGCCAACCAGATCCCGCCGTCCGTCCGGCAGCGTGGCCGGTGGCGGGGAGAACAGGGCGGCCTTGGCCAGAATGCGGTCACGCTCCGCCGCGCTCAGTTCGGCGGGGTTTGCGGCGGGCTGTGTCATGGCGTCAGGGGTTCCCAAGGTGCTCTTAGCGGCGGCCGGCCGGGCACTCGCGGCTGATGGCCTCATAGGCTGCGGTGAAGCCGGAGAGGGAGAAGGTATCCGTCACACGGCCACGGCCCTGCGGGCCAGCACCGCTGGCCACGGCATCGGCGCCGCCGCGGAAGGCGGTGACAGCGCGACCACCCTCGCGGGCGAAGGCGTTGTCCTGCGCCGTGTAGAAGTCCAGCTCGGTGCCGCCGACCTTCACTTCGACCTCGGCATTGCGGGCGTAGGTGTAGCCGGAGCGCAGCGCCACCTGGTCCCGCCCCTGCGGGCGATGCGTGACGGTCAGGATGACGTTCTGGCGGTTGCCGGCGCCTTCCGTCTTGCTGGCGCGGGTGAAGGCGTAGCAGACCTTCTTGCCGGCCTCCATATGCGTCGCCGCCGTCCAATCCTGGAAGGTGCCGAGCGCGCGCGGTGCATTGGCACTCGCCGCCGCCCCCCGCTGCTGAGCCAGAGCCACACCGGAGGCGCCAACCAGCGAACCGCCGGCGGCACCCAGCAACAGAAGAAGAGGGAGGAGCCTTGTCATGGCCCCCAAATAAGGTGTGGCGGGGGCGTGCCGCAACCGCGCAATCAGGCGATCCGCCGTGCAAACCCCGCACGGGTCACGATTTGTGCTTCGTGAAGCCCCCGTCACGAAGCGGCTTCCTGGCGAGCGTGCCAGGGCGGAGGGGTACGATACGTAACGGTATCGTCAGCCCCTGGCGGCTGAGGCCGCCGCTTCCCTCAGGCCGTACCCTCAGAGCGAGAGCGTGGCGTCAGGCGTGGATGGCTGGCTGGGCGAAGCGGGGGCGGAGGTCGGCGAGGGGATAACCGGCGCGGGATCGGCCGGGGTGGGCGCCGGCGCTTCCGTCACCGGGCCGGGCTCCGGCGTGGAGGTGCCGGCCGGCGGGGGCAGATTCTCGCTTTGGGGGGCGGGCAGGGGGCCGGCGCCCTGTACCGTGCCGCTCGCCGCCGTGGCGGGCGCGGGGGGCGGCGCCTGGTTGCGCGACTCGGCGGCGACGGCGGGGTCTTCCGGCGTCGTCGTGTAGTCCGGCACGATGCGCGCCTGGTTGCCGGCGATCACCAGCACCTTCTGGCCGAGCGCCAGCGCTACCTGGTCCCGCTGCGCGACGGAGACCATCTCACCGTTCTGCTTGCGGACGATGTATTCGAAGCCATTGGTGTTGCCGGCCGCCTGTTCGGCTGCTGTCCCCAACAACCCGCCCAGCAGGCCACCGCCGATGCCACCAAAGGCCGAGGTGATGTCACCGCCGCCGACGCGCGTGCCGGCCACGCCGCCGGCCGCGGCACCGGCTGCCGCACCGGTGGTGCCATCCGCCGCGATCTGCACCGGGCGGACCCCGACGATGGTGCCCTGTTCCACCTTGTTCGCCTGCTGCATGGCGCGGCTGGCATAGGTGTCCGGCGAATAATCAGGCCCGCAGGCGCTCAGTCCCCCCAGCAACAGGGGAAGCAGGAGCAGGCGGGAGCAGGAGAAAGGCTGCAAGGTCGGCACATCCGCTGCGGTGAAAACCGGGCGGAAGGTAGGGACTGGGGCCGCCCCTGTCATCCCGGCACAGGCAACGATGGGCCGTGCACTCCGTTCATACCCGCGTCAGCCATGAAATGGGGACCGTCGCCATGAATCATGCCCTTTCGGCCGAGATGCGGGCCTGTGTGGAAGCCTGCCTTGCCTGCTACAGCACCTGCCTCTCCACATTTTCCGGCCATTGCCTGGAGGCGGGGGGCAAGCATGTGGAGCCGGCGCATGCGCGCCTCATGATGGCCTGCGCCGAAATCTGCCGGACCTCGGCGCATTTCATGCTGCTGGGCACGGCGCACCATAAGCATACCTGCGCGGAATGCGCCGAGATCTGCACCGAATGCGCCGCTGATTGCGAACGCATCGGCGGCATGGAGGAATGCGTCGCCGCCTGCCGTCGCTGCGCCGAATCCTGCCGCGCCATGGCCGCCTGAGCGCCGAAGGCGTCTCCGACACCGAGGAATAAAGGGAGCCACTGGGCGGAGCGGTGGATGGCGCCGCTTGCGGTGCCGAAACCCACCGTGCTAGGCGCGGCTGCGGAAGCCCACGGAAGAACCGCCGCGTGAACCCGCCCCTGATCCTGGTGCTGAACGGCCCCAACCTGAACATGCTCGGCATGCGAGAGCCCGAGCTGTACGGGACGGATACACTCGACGACATCGAGGCGCTGTGCGCCGAGACGGGCGACGCGCTGGACCTCGCCATCGACTTCCGCCAGTCCAACCTGGAAGGGGAGCTGATCTCCTGGGTGCAGGAGGCGCGTGGCCGCGCCGCCGGCATCGTGATCAACCCCGCGGGCTATTCCTTCACCTCCATCGCCCTGATGGACGCGCTGGCGGCGGTGAACCTGCCGGTGGTGGAAGTGCACCTGACCAACAATTACCGCCGGGAATCCTTCCGGCGTCATTCCTATGTCTCCCGCGCGGCCAACGCGGTCATCTGCGGGCTGGGCCCGCATGGCTATGCGCTGGCGCTGCGCGGCATCGCCGGCATCCTGGCCGAAGCCGAAGACGCGTGAGACGAGCAGCACAGAGGTAACATGAGCGGCATTTCCTTCGACCCGGAGGCCATCCGCGCGCTGGCGCAGATCCTGCGGGACACCGACCTGAGCGAGATCGAGCTGGCGGACCAGGGCGGCAGCAAGCTGCGCGTCGCCCGCGCCGTGGCTCCCGCGCCGGTCGTGCAATATGCCGCCGCCCCGGCCCCCGTGGCGGCCGCGCCCGTGGTTGCCCCCGGCG
>JH599997.1 GCA_000245075.1 Acetobacteraceae bacterium AT-5844 | reverse complement strand
GGCCTGCTGCATTGGCGTGGCCTGGGGTGCGGCCGCCTGCGGCGCGGCAGGGTGGCCCGGCAGTGCCGGCACGTCCGGCACTTCGGACGCAGGCAGAGGCTGCGTCTCCGTCACGATGCGCGGTGCCTGGGCTGCCGGCGGCGGGGCCGTGGCGGCACGGAGCGCATCCAGATTCGGAGCCTCCGCCGCTGGGGCCAGGCGGCCATTGGCGTCATAGGCCGCGCCATTCCGGCGCTCGAAAATAATCTCGTCCTGATTGGCGACACGCAGGCCGCCCCGGTCGTCCGGCCGGATCTTCACCGGGCGGCTATCGGCCTGGATCGTTGGGATGGGACGATCCGTGGTCAGCCGGGTGATCCCCCAGCCGACCAGGACGCCGACACCGACCACGGCGGCGAGCCCACCCGCCATGGCGAACATGCGCGTGGACGAACCCTCATTCGCCGCACTGCGAACCCGATAGGACGGGACAGGAGCTTCCCTCACCGCATCTCCTCAACGGGCGTAACGCCCATTACCGCTAGGCCGGAGCGGATGACGGTCGCGGTTGCGGCCACGAGCGCGAGTCGGGCCCGCGTCGCATCCGGCTGCTCGGCCTGAATGAAGCGCAGTGTCGCATCCTCACGCCCACGGTTCCACAGAATATGAAAGTCGCTGGCCAAGTCATGGAGATAAAAGGCAATCCGGTGTGGCTCCCGCGCCGCAGCAGCGGCCTCCACCGTACGCGGCCAAGCGGTCAGGCGTCGGAGAAGGCTCAGCTCGGCACCGTCCTTCAGCGCATCCATAGGCGCGGAGGCCAGATCTTCGGTGCCGACCTTGAACTGGAAGGTGTCTTCCGCCTGCCGCAGCACCGACCGGCAGCGGGCATGGGCGTATTGCACGTAGAAGACCGGGTTCTCGCGCGACTGCTCGACCACCTTGGTCAGGTCGAACTCCATCTGGGCGTCGGCCTTGCGGGTGAGCATGGTGAAGCGCACCGCGTCGCGCCCCACTTCGTCGATCAGGTCCCGCAACGTGATGTAGCTGCCCGCGCGCTTGGACATGCGCACCGGCTCGCCATCCTTCAGCACCTTCACGATCTGGCAGAGCACGACATCCAGCGGCACGCGGCCGTCGGAGAGCGCCTTGGTCGCGGCCTGCATGCGCTTCACATAGCCGCCGTGATCCGCACCCCAGACCTGCACCAGCTGCTGCATGCCGCGCGCGATCTTGTCGGCATGGTTGCCGATGTCGTTGGCGAAATAGGTGTTGGAACCATCGCTTTTGCGCAGCGGGCGGTCCACGTCATCGCCGAACTTCGTGGAGGCGAACAGCGTTTGCGGGCGCGGCTCCCAGTCGTCCGGCACCTTGCCCTTCGGCGGCTCCAGCACGCCTTCATAGACCAGGCCCTTCGCCACCAGCTCGGCAATCGCCTTGTCCGTGACACCGGCTTTGACGAGCTCCAGCTCGCTGATGAACACGTCCTGCCTCACGCCGAGGGCAGCGAGATCCTCGCGGATCTCGGCCATCATGGCGGCGACGGTCTTGGCCTGGACGAGTGCCAGCGTCTCTTCGCTAAAGGCGGGCTGGCCGCCGGGGGCCAGGGTATCGCCATACTCGGCCTTCAGCGCCTCACCGACGGGAATCAGATACTCGCCGCGATATTGCAGCCCGCCGGGCATGAGCTCGGAGTATTCTTCCTCCGTCAGCGTGGTCCCAACGGCCTGCAGGTAGCGCCAGTAGGCAGCGTAGGCCAAGGCGCGCACCTGGGCGCCGGCATCGTTGATGTAATATTCCTTGGTGACGGCATAGCCGGCCTTGAGCAGCAGATTGGCCAGCGCGTCGCCCACCACGGCGCCACGGCAATGGCCGACATGCATCGGGCCGGTCGGGTTGGCGGAGACATACTCCACATTCACCCGCACCTGGCCGCCGGCGGTGGAATCGCCATAGGCCTCGCCGGCGCGCAACAGCACCGGAATCTGGCCCAGCAGGAATTCTTCCTTCAGCCGGATATTCACGAAGCCCGGGCCGGCGGGGGCAGCTTCCGCCACCATAGGCAGCGCAGCCAGCGCGGCGGCCAGCTCAGCCGCCAGCTTCGGCGGCGGCACCTTGGCCGGCTTGGCCACGACCATCGCACCGTTCGTCGCCATATCCCCATGGCTGGCGTCACGCGGCGGCTCCACCAGCACGCGGGCGAAGGCATCCTCGGGCAGTTCCGGCAGCAGTCGGCGCAGGCACGCCACGACCTCGGCACGCAGGACGGCAAAGATATCGAAGGTAGTCGGGTCGTGAGGCATGGAAATCCGTGTCAGCCGGGGATGTGAGGGTCGGTCAGGCGCCGGTGTTCTTCTAGCGCAAAGCGATCTGTCATGCTGGCGATGTAATCGCAGACGGTGGATGCGCATTGAGCGCTTCCGGCCGTGCCCGCCCGCGCGCGCCATTCCGGGGGCAGCATTTCCGGGCCGCCATGCAGCAGGCTAAACAGCACCTGCACCACGCGCTTGGACTTCTGGGTGGTGCGGTTCACGCGCCAGTGGCGGTACATCCGGCCGAAAAGGAAATCACGCACCGTCTGGTTGGCCGCGATCATGCCTTCGCTGAAGAACACCACGGGCTGGCCGGCATTGCGGATGTCCTCGACCGTCTTCGGTGCCAGGATGGAGAGGCGGCGTTCCGACTCAGCCACCACATCCTGCACCATGGCATTGATGACCCGGCGGATGGACTCGCTGACCAGCCGGCCATCGCCGACGCCGGGGTAAGCTTTCCGCGCCGCCTCGACCGCGGCGCCGATCAGCGGCAGCTCCGCCGCTTCCTCCAGCGTGAACAGCCCGGCGCGCAGGCCGTCATCCAGGTCGTGGTTGTTATAGGCGATATCGTCCGCCAGCGCGGCCACCTGGGCCTCGGCCGAGGCATGGGTGTGCAGGTCCAGCGGGTGCTTGGCGTCGTACTCAACGAAATAAGGCGTCGGGCGGCGTATGGGGCCGTTGTGCTTGGCCAGCCCCTCCAGCGTCTCCCAGGTCAGGTTCAGCCCGTCGAAGCTGGCGTAGCGCGTCTCCAGCAACGTCACGGCCTTGAGGCTCTGGGCGTTGTGGTCGAACCCCGCATAGGGGCGCATGACGCCGTTCAGCGCCTCCTCCCCCGCATGGCCGAAGGGCGGGTGGCCGAGGTCATGGGCCAGGGCCAGGGCTTCGGCCAGATCCTCATCCAACCGCAGGCGGCGGGCGATGGAGCGGGCGATCTGCGCCACCTCGATGCTGTGGGTCAGGCGCGTCCGGAACTCGTCGCCCTCGTGGTAGATGAAGACCTGGGTCTTGTATTGCAGGCGGCGGAAGGCCTTGCTGTGGATGATACGGTCACGGTCCCGCTGGAACGGCGAACGCGAATCGCCGCCGGGTTCCGGGTAGAGACGGCCGCGCGAGGTCTCCGGCCGCACGGCATAGGGAGCCAGACCATCCATGCCGCGCGGCTTACCAGCCGCCCCGCCCTGCCGCAACGCCCAGCCCAGGCGTGGCAGGGTGGAATGGTTGGAAATCGGCCGCCCCCCGCCCTATATCGGGAAGTCGAGGAGTTTGCTGACCATGCCCGACGGCACCGTGACCGCCCCTACCCCCGTTTTCGATGTCACCCCGCGCGCCTTCGCCCAGGTGGCGGAGATCGCCGCGCGCGAAGGCCGGCCCCAGGCCGGGCTGCGGGTGGCGGTGCTGGCCGGAGGCTGCTCCGGCTTCCAGTATTCTTTTGGGCTGGAGGACGCGCCCGCGGAGGACGACCTGGTGCTGGAAGGCCAGTCCCGCGTCTTCGTGGACCCGGTGAGCCTCGACCTGCTGGCCGGCGCACAACTGGACTGGAAGGAAGAGCTGATCGGCGCCCATTTCGCCATCAGGAACCCGCAGGCGGTCTCGGGCTGCGGTTGCGGCACCTCCTTCTCCATCGGCTGACCTGCCTTGCGCCTCTCCACCCTGAATGTGAACTCGGTGCGCAAGCGCGCGCCGCATGTCCGCCAGTTCCTTGAATCCGCCAAGCCCGACCTGCTCTTCCTGCAGGAACTGAAGTGCAAGACGGAGGAGTTCCCCGCCGAGGCCTTCGCGGGTTCGGGCTATGAATTCCATGCCGTGGGCCAGCCGGGCGGGCGCAATGGCGTCGCGGTGCTGGCGCGCATCCCTTTCAAGGTAGTGGCCGAGGGCCTGCCGGGCGAGGAAGAGGATACCCACGCCCGCTATATCGAGGTCGAAGCCACGGGCGGCCGCTTCGCGGGCATCTACCTGCCCAATGGCAATTCCGGCGGCGCCGAGGGCTACGCCTACAAGCTGCGCTGGATGGAGCGGTTGCGGGCCATCGCCACGGACCGGCTGGATGACGGCATCCCCTTTGCGGTCCTGGGCGATTTCAACGTTTGCCCCACCGAGCTGGACCTCGCACCGGGGGCGCTGCCGCCGACCGATGCGCTGGTACGGCCGGAGAGCCGCTCCGCCTTTCGGGCCCTGACCCATCTGGGGCTGACGGACGCGGTTCGCGCCCTTCATCCAGGCGAGCGCCTCTATACCTATTGGGACTATGGCCCGGCCTTCGAGACGAACCGGGGGCTGCGGATCGATCATGCCCTCCTCTCTCCCGAGTTGGCGGAGCGGCTGGAGCGCGCGGAGATCGATTACGCCCTCCGCGCGCAAGAGCAGCCCTCGGATCACACGGCGGTCACGATCACCCTCCGCTAAGGGCGGCCGGGCCGGTTACCAGCGTGGCGGCCCGTACCAGTACCGCGGCGGCGGGCGCGGCGGCGGAGGCGGCGGCGGGGCGTAGTAATAGCCGTGCGGCCTGGGCGGCGGGCCGTAATAGCCCGCCGGATAGGCCACGCAGCCCGCGAGACCCGCACCCGCCGCGATCAGTACCAGAAGCCTGGAGATGGATCGCATCGGGGTTCTCCCTGTCTTGTCTTAGCGCCAACCCGGTTCCACCCAGACCCAACGCCCACCGCGCTGGACCCAGTGGCCTTCTACCCAGGTGCCGCGCCGGCGGCGCTCCACCCAGCGGCCGGAAACCCAGACATAGTCATTGCGGCGCCAGGCCCAGTAGCCGGGGCGCCAGACGTAATGGCGGCCGGGCGGGCGGCCATGGGGGGAATCAGGGCGCGGCGGCGGCGGCGGAGGTGGGCCGCCGGGACCCCAACCCGGACCCGGCAGACGCGCGCCGGGGGGCGGGTATGGCTGGGCATGGGCCGCGCTGGTCAGGGAAGCTGAAACGGGGATCGCGGCAGCAAGGGCAACGAACGCACCCCCCAGCAGACGACGGCGATTGAGCATCTTTCCTCCTTCCCACAGCGCGCAGGGGCGCCGTGGTGCATGATGCCGGCCGGCGACCACAGTACACCGGCCTTAAGGAGGAAGTTCCCGCCCCAGCATGGCAAAGCTGAGGCGGAATAGTGACGAAGTATGCCGAAGTTAATCAGATATCAGCGTAGCAGTGAGTCTCGGCTTCACCACCCGGATGGGTGACAGCGCCGAGATGAGCCGGGCCCACCAACTGCGCATACTTCCACAGGACACCGGCATTATAATCGGTCTTACGCGGCTTCCATTCCGCACGGCGCCTGGCCATTTCCTCGTCGGAAATATCGACGTCGATCGTGCCCTTGGTCGCGTCGATGATGATCTTGTCGCCATTCTTCAGCAGGCCGATTGGCCCGCCGACCGCGGCCTCGGGACCCACATGCCCGACGCAGAAGCCGCGTGTGGCGCCGGAGAAGCGGCCATCGGTGATCAGGGCGACGGACTCGCCCATGCCCTGGCCGTAGATGGCGGCCGTGGTGGAGAGCATCTCCCGCATGCCGGGGCCGCCCTTCGGGCCCTCATAGCGGATGACGAGAACGTCGCCCGCCTTGTAGGCGCGCTGGTCCACCGCCTTGAAGGCATCCTCCTCGCAATCGAAGCACAGCGCCGTGCCTTCGAAGCGCTGGGTCTTCATGCCGGCGACCTTCACGATCGCCCCGTCCGGCGCCAGGTTGCCCTTCAGGCCGACAACGCCGCCCGTGGGCGTGATGGCCTGGGAGACCGGGCGGATGACATCCTGGTCCTTCGGGAAGACGACATCCTTGTGGTTTTCGGCGAGGGTCTTGCCCGTCACCGTCAGGCAGTCCCCATGCAGCAGGCCGGCATCGAGCAGTGCCTTGATGATGATGGGAATGCCGCCAACGTTGTGGACGTCCAGCGCCACATACTTCCCGCCCGGCTTCAGGTCGGCGATGTAGGGGGTGCGGCGCATGATGGCGGCCACGTCGTCCAGGGTGAAGCGGAGGCCCGCTTCATGCGCCATGGCTGGCAGGTGCAGGCCCGCATTGGTTGAGCCGCCCGTGGCGCCAACGACAACCGCCGCATTCTCCAGCGCCTTCATCGTCACGATGTCGCGCGGGCGGATGTTCTTCTTCAGCAGCTCCATCACCGCCTTGCCGGATTCCACGGCCCAGCGGTCGCGCTCCTCATAGGGCGCGGGCGCGCCGGCCGAGCCGGGCAGCGCAAGGCCGATGGCCTCGGAGACGGTCGCCATGGTGTTGGCGGTGAACTGGCCGCCGCAGGCGCCGGCGGAGGGGCAGGCCACGCATTCCAGCGCGTGCAGGTCCTCGTCGGACATGTTGCCGGCGGCGTGCTGGCCCACGGCCTCGAACACGTCCACCACCGTCACGTCCTTGCCCTTGAACTTCCCGGGCAGGATGGAGCCGCCATACATGAAGACGCTCGGCACGTTCAGCCGCAGCATCGCCATCATCATGCCCGGCAGCGACTTGTCGCAGCCCGCGAGCGTGACCATGGCATCGTAGGAGTGGCCCCGCATGGTCAGCTCCACCGTATCCGCGATGGCGTCACGGCTGGCGAGCGACGATTTCATGCCCTGGTGGCCCATGGCGATGCCGTCGGTCACGGTGATGGTGGTGAACTCGCGCGGGGTGCCGTGTGCCTCGTTCACGCCCCGCTTCACGCTCTGCGCCTGGCGGTTGAGCGCGATGTTGCAGGGGGCGGCCTCGTTCCAGCAGGTGGCGACGCCGACCAGCGGCCGCGCGATCTCCTCCTCCGTCATGCCCATGGCATAGTAGTAGGAACGGTGCGGGGCACGCTCCGGGCCGACGCTCACATGGCGGCTTGGCAGGCGTGATTTGTCCCAAACATACTCAGCCATGCGGGTGAACCTTTCTTCGTTGCGTCCCGAGGCTGGTATCGCGCAACAGTCTTTCACACGCAACAGCCCCGGCCCTTGGGTGGCCGGGGCGTTGGAATGTGTTGCGTCAGGCCCGGCGCGCGGCGGCGTCGGGGTGGTCGAGATAGCCGTGGATCCGCGTATCCTTCATGGAGAAGGCAGAGATCAGCGAGATCACGGCGAAGGCGGAGACGTACCAGAAGAAGGCACCCTCCATCCCCCAGCTCTTCAACTGCAAGGCCACATACTCGGCTGTGCCGCCGAAGAGGGAGTTGGAGATGGCATAGCCAAGACCCACGCCGAGCGCGCGGATCTGCGGCGGAAACAGCTCCGCTTTCACCACGCCACTGATGGCCGTGTAGAAGCTGACGATGAACAACGCCGCCAGGATCAGCGCGAAAGCAGCGGCCGAGCTGGTGACACCGCCGAGCAGCGTTAGCAGCGGCACGGTCATCACCGCCGTGCCGGCGCCGAAGACCAGCAGGCAGGTGCGGCGGCCGACACGGTCCGACAGCGCGCCGAGAAGCGGTTGCAGGCACATGTAGCAGAACAGCACCACCGTCATGGTCACACTGGCCCGCTCCACACTGAAGCCGGCGCTGTTGACCAGGAATTTCTGCATGTAGGTGGTGTAGGTGTAGAAGGCGAGGCTACCGCCAGCCGTCAGACCGATGGTCTGCAAGAGCGGCTTCGGATGCGCCAGTAGCAGGCCAATGGTCCCTGCCCCCTCGGATGAGCGCTCCTTCGCCGTGGACGTCTCATGCAGCGCGCGCCGCAGGAACAGCGCGATGACCGCGGTGCCCGCACCGATGAAGAACGGAATGCGCCAGGCCCAGGCACGGATTTCGTCGCCCGTATAAACAGCCTGCAGAACCACAACCACCAGCAGGGCCAGCAACTGCCCGCCGATGAGCGTGACGTACTGGAAGGACGAGAAGAAGCCGCGATGCCGCGCCGTCGCCACCTCGCTCATATAGGTCGCGCTGGTGCCGTACTCGCCGCCGACGGAAAGGCCCTGGATCAGGCGGGCGACCAGCAGCAGGACAGGCGCCGCGACACCGATTGATTCATAGGTCGGCAGCACGGCGATCATCAGCGAGCCGAAGCACATCATCAGCACGGAGATGACCATCGAGGTCTTGCGGCCTTTCTGGTCCGCGATGCGGCCGAACAGCCAGCCGCCGATGGGGCGCATCAGGAAGCCGACGGCGAAGATGGCGGCAGTGCTCAGCAGCTGCGCCGTGCGGTCGCCGCTCGGGAAGAAGGCCGGCGCGAAGTAGAGCGCCGTCGCCGCGTAGACGTAGAAATCATACCATTCGACGAGATTGCCGGAGGACCCGCCGACAATCGCCCAGACCCGTTTGCGTGTATCGTGCGGGTCTTCTGGCGTGGCCTGTAGTGGTGCCATTGCCATCGTCGTCATCCTCCTCAGTGATGCGACGTTGTTCCACGCGCACAGCTTTTGTGCGCGTGAACAATCGGCAATACAGACCCTTAGCTACTTGCTGCTGATCCGCGAAAGTGCTGCATCCAGCCTTGCGGTTTCCGCCCTGGCGGCAGCCAGGCGCTCCCGGTTCTCTTCCACGACTTCAGGCTTGGCGCGGGAGACGAAGTCCTGGTTGCCCAGCTTCGCCGCCACCTTCTCCGCCTCGGTTTCCGATTTCGCCTTTTCCTTCAACAGGCGAGCGCGTTCGGCTTCCAGGTCGATGACCTCGGCCAGCGGCAGCAGCACCGTCGCTTCATCCACCGTCACCTGCGCCACGCCCTTCGGCGGCTCGCCTTCGAGCGCCCGCACCTCGGTAGCGCGGCCCAGCCGGCGGATGGCTTCGATCCAGCGCTCGGCGCGGGCCAGGGTTTCCGAATTCGCACCGGAGAGCAACAAAGGCACCAGCACAGATGGCGCGACGTTCATCTCGCTGCGCACCGCGCGAACCTCGCTGATCATCCGCACGACCCAATCCAGCTCCGCGCGCGCCTCCTCGGCGCCCGGAACGGCCACAGCCTCCGGCCAGCTGGTCGTGATCAGGCTGAATTCCGGGCCGTAGCCGAAGCGGTCCCACAGCTCCTCGGTGACGTAGGGCATCACAGGGTGCAGCAGGCGCAGGATGGTGCCGAGCACGTGCTGGGCGACGCCCTTCACCTCCGCCTTCTCCGCCCCTTCCGGACCGTTCAGCGCAGGCTTGGCGAATTCCAGGAACCAGTCGCAGAAATTATTCCAGACGAAGCGGTAGCAGGCGGAGGCGTAGTCATCCATGCGATACGCTTCCAGCGCCGTATTCGCTTCGGCGATGGCGTTGTTGGCGGCATCCAGCAGCCAGCGCGCCAGCGGCGTCGTCACCTTCGTCGGGTCGAAGCTGGCATCGGGCGCGATGCCGTTCATCTCGCAGAAGCGGGCGGCGTTCCACAGCTTGGTGCCGAAGCTGCGGAAATCCTCCACGCGCTTGCGGCCCAGCTTCACGTCGCGGCCCGGCGTGGCGAGGGAGGCGATGGTGAAGCGCAGCGCATCCGTGCCGTAGCTTTCCACCAGCTCCAGCGGGTCGATGACGTTGCCCTTCGACTTCGACATCTTCTGGCCCTTCTCGTCGCGGACGAGGCCATGGATGTAGACGGTCTTGAACGGCACGCCGCCCATGAAGTGGTGGCCCATCATCATCATCCGGGCGACCCAGAAGAAGATGATGTCCCAGCCGGTGACGAGCACGTCGCCCGGGTAGTACTTCTCCAGCTCCTTGGTCTTTTCAGGCCAACCCAGAGTGGAGAACGGCCAGAGGGCGGAGCTGAACCAGGTGTCCAGCACGTCCGGGTCGCGCTCCAGCGTCACGTCGGCGCCGAGCTGCGCGCGCGCCTCGGCATAGGCTTCCTCCTCCGTCTTGGCGACGAAGACGCTGCCATCCGGCGCATACCAGGCGGGGATCTGGTGGCCCCACCAGAGCTGGCGGCTGACGCACCAGGGCTGGATGTCGCGCATCCAGGAGAAGAAGACGTTCTCGAAGTGCTTCGGCACGAACTCGGTCTTGCCGGTCTCCACCGCCTCGATGGCGGGCTTCGCCAGCGTGGCCGCGTCGCAGTACCACTGCATGGTCAGGCGCGGCTCGATCGGCACGCCGGAGCGGTCGCCATGCGGGACGGCGTTGTTGTGCGGCTCGATCTTCTCCAGCAGCTCCAGCCGCTCCAGCTCGGCGATGATCGCCTTGCGGGCCACGAAGCGATCCTGCCCGGCGAGGGAGCGCACGAAGGCGGGGTCGGCCACGCCCTCCACGCTGTTCAGCTCGCCCTCGATCTCCTCCAGCCACACGGCGCCGTTGGCATCGAGCACGGACGGCATGGTCAGCCCGTGCCGCTTGCCCACGGCGAAGTCGTTGAAGTCGTGGGCGGGCGTGATCTTCACCGCACCGGAGCCCTTCTCCGGGTCCGAATACTCATCGGCGACCACCGGGATGCGGCGGCCCGTCAGCGGCAGGATGACATGCTTGCCGACCAGATCCTTGAACCGCTCATCCTCCGGATGCACGGCCACGGCGGTGTCGCCCAGCATGGTCTCGGGGCGCGTGGTCGCCACGACGAGGAAACGGCCCGGCTCCCCCTCCACCGGATAGCGGAGGTGCCAGAGGCTGCCCTTCATCTCCTTGTTCTCGACCTCGAGGTCGGAGATGGCGGTCTGGAACTTCGGGTCCCAGTTCACCAGCCGGCGGTCGCGATAGATCAGCCCCTGCTTGTGCAGGGTGACGAACACCTCCCGCACCGCTTCGGAGAGGCCGGCATCCATGGTGAAGCGCTCGCGCGGCCAGTCCAGGCTGGCGCCCAGGCGGCGCAGCTGGCGGGTGATGTTGCCGCCGGACTCCGCCTTCCACTCCCAGACATGCTCGATGAACTTCTCGCGCCCGATGTCGCGGCGGTCGATCTTCTGGCTGGCCAGCAGGCGCTCCACCACCATCTGCGTCGCGATGCCCGCATGGTCGGTGCCCGGCTGCCACAGGGCGTCCCTGCCCTGCATGCGGCGCCAGCGGATCAGCGTGTCCTGGATGGTGAAGGTCAGCGCATGGCCGATATGTAGGCTGCCCGTTACGTTGGGCGGCGGAATCATGATGGTGAAGGGGTCGGCCGCGCTGTCCGGCCGGGCGCCGAAGGCCCCGGAGGCCTCCCACCCTTCATAGATGCGTTGTTCGAAGCTGGCGGGCGAGAGGGTCTTGTCGAGCATGGCGGAACGCTTGATGGCGCGGCGCCGCAACGTCAAGAGGCAGCCGCGATTCCGCTGCCTTTACGCCTTGGGAGGCTCGATCAGCCGGGTGATCTCGGCCTTGACGATGTCTTCCACCATGCCGGGCAGGTGCTGGTCCAACCACGCCTTCAGGAGAGGGCGCAGTTCCTCGCGCACCACATCCTCGATGCTCGGGCCGGTACTCCGGGCAACGGGAGCCGACCTGTCGCCGGAGACGGCGCGGGCCAATTCGCTGAGTGCTGCGGCAGCCGCGGCGGCGGCCGCCGGCGCCAACAGGGCCTGCAAGGCGGGCGCGGACGCCAGGGCGGGCGGCGGCTCGCTCACAGGCAGAGCCTGGACGTCAGCCCGAACCTCCGGCGGGGGCTCGGCAGGCACAACCGGCGGCGGCGCCTCGGTGGCTCCCTCGCTGGGCTTCTCGACAGGCACCAGCATCGCCTCGGTCAGATCCAGCGGCGCTTCCGGAGGCTGGCTTTCCTCATCGTTCAGAATGTCCCGGATGGAGGCGAGGATATCCTCCATCGACGGGTCCGGTGGCGGGGTGCCGTCCTCGCTTTTCTTCTGCTTGGCCATCAGCGTGCCACCTGCGTGGATTGGTTGGAGACGTCGCCGG
>JH599996.1 GCA_000245075.1 Acetobacteraceae bacterium AT-5844 | reverse complement strand
CGGCGCGCCGCCGGAGCGGCTGGTGGCGCCGCAGCCGCTGAGCCTGCCGGTGCGCAGCGCGCGGGAGGCGGCGGAGCTGGCCTCGGTGAACGCGCCGGCGGTGGTGGCGGCGCTGTTCGACGAGGCGGCGGGGCGCGACCAGATCGACGTGCAGATGGCGGCGCTGCTGCCGCAGCTGTCCTTGCAGGCGCAGGCCTTCCGCTCGGACAACAGCCAGCAGCCGCACACGCGGGCGACCGGCGAGCAGATCACGGCGACGCTGTCGGTGCCGCTGTACCAGGGCGGCGGCGAGCACGCGGCGGTGCGGCAGGCGCGGCAGGACGCGGTGCGGCTGCGGCAGGTGGTGGACGAGCAGCGGCGGGCGGTGATGCAGCTGGCGACGCAGTCCTGGGAGACGCTGGTCTCGGCGCGGGCGCAGGCGGAGAGCGTGCGGTCGCAGATCCGGGCGGCGGAGATCGCGCTGGACGGGGTGCAGCGGGAGGCGGTGGTCGGCAGCCGGACGACGCTGGACGTGCTGAACGCCGAGCAGGAGCTGCTGAACGCGCGGGTGTCGCTGGTGCAGGCGCTGGCGAATGTGGTGAACAGCAGCTACGCGCTGGCCGCCTCGGTCGGGCGGCTGACCGCCAAGGACCTGGCGCTGCCCGTGCCGCTCTACGACATGGAAGCCTATTACCGCACCGTCCGCGGCAAGTGGTTCGGCACCGGCGACGTCTCCAACCAATCCACGCAGGCCTCGGTCCGCTAGGCCGGGCATCGTGGCAAGACCGGACCCCGGTCCCCGCAAGGGGGCCGGGGTTTTTTTGTGCATGGCGATGATCTGTGCGGACTGCACCGTGGATGTGCATGATGTGCCGCGCGGTGGTCGTTGCTGGCCCTTTTTGCCCGGCGAGAAGGCTTGCGGTCCGCGCTTTCACGTGGCGACATTCCGCAACCATCACAGGAGCCGCCCCATGGATCGTATCCAGAGCTTCGCCGAAGACCAGGCCGAGATCCTGAACGAGGAATATCGCGCCGGCCGCCTCTCGCGCCGCCAGATGCTGGCCGGGCTCGGCGCGCTGGGCCTGGCTGCCATGGCACCCGGCGCGGCACGCGCGCAGGCGCGGCCCGAGGTGGTGGTGGTGAATTTCGGCGGCGAGGCCGTGCCGGCTTTCCGCGAGGCTTTCCAGCAGCCCTACGTCGCCTCCGGCGGCCGCATGGTCATCGATGGCAGCGGCCCTTCCAACGGCAAGATCAAGACGATGGTGCAGGCCCGCAACGTCACCTGGGACGTGGCGGATTCCGGTGTGGCGGGCACGGGCGAGCTGGGCCCGCTCGGCCTGCTGGAGGAGATCGACTACAGCATCGTCGATAAGAGCAAGGTCGATGAGGCCTTTGCCTACAAATATGGCGTGGCGAACTACATGTTCTCCACCGTCATGGCCTGGGACACGAAAAAGGTCTCCGCTACGCCGACGCTCGCGGATTTCTTCGACATCCAGAAATATCCTGGCCGCCGCATGCTCCGCCGCAGCAACCAGGGCATGCTGGAGCTGGCGTTGCTGGCCGATGGCGTGCCCGCCGACCAGCTCTATCCGCTGGATATGGAGCGCGCCTTCAAGAAGCTCGGGACCATCAAGCAGCACCTGCTGTTCTGGAACAGCGGCGCCGAGAGCCAGAGCCTGCTGCGCGATGGCGAGGTGGTCATGGGCCTGCTGTGGAACACCCGCGCCAACCTGCTGAAGCGGGATGGGCGTATCGACTACACCTTCCAGCAGGGCCTGTTGCAGCCCGGGCTGTGGGTGGTGCCGAAGGGCAACCCGGCGGGCAAGGAAGCCTTCCGCGCCATCGCTTCCATGCAGGCGCCGGAAGGGCAGGTGAAGCTGCTGGCCTCCATGGGCAACGGCCCTGCCAACCCGGCGGCCGCGGCGCTCGTGCCGGCGGAACTGAAGGCGGGCAACCCGTCCGACCCGGCGAATATCGCCGCGCAGGCCAAGATCAGTGCCGACTGGTATGAGAAGCACGGCGCCGCCGCGCTGCAACGCTTCCTCGATTTCATCAGCGCCTGATGCGCCGCCCAGTTTTCGGCGAGGCCGGCATCTATTGGATGCTGGTCATGCCGGCCTTGCTGATGCTGGTCGGCTTCTATCTTTATCCGCTGGTGCGGGTGCTCTGGATCAGCGTGATGGAGCCAACCCCGGGGCTCGGCAATTATGCGCTGCTCTTCACCAGCGCTTCCATCCAGCGCGTGCTGATGACGACGCTCCGCATCTGCGTGATGACGACGGCTATCACTCTCGTGCTGGGCTATGTCGTTTCCTACGTCATGGCGCAGGCCAGCGAGCGCACGCAGCGCTGGATGATGCTGGGCATTCTTTTGCCGCTGTGGATCTCCGTCCTCGTCCGCGCCTTTGCCTGGGTAACGTTGCTGCGGCGGCAAGGCGTTATCAATACCGGCCTGATGAATATGGGTCTGATCGACGACCCGCTGCCGCTGATCTGGAACGAACTCGGCATCACCATCGGCATGGTGCATTACATGCTGCCCTTCGCGGTGTTGCCGCTGCTGACAGGGATGCGTGGGATCGACCGCCGTTGCCTCGCCGCGGCGCGGGGCCTTGGTGCGTCCCGCATGCAGAGTTTCGTTCGTGTCTTCCTGCCGCTGAGCCTGCCGGGTGTCATCGGCGCGAGCATCCTCGTCTTCATCTTCTCGCTCGGCTTCCTGGTGACGCCTGCCATCCTCGGCGGCGGCCGTACCCTGATGATCGCGGAGTATATCAGCGTGCAAATCCTGGATGTCGTGCAATGGGGGGTTGGCACCATGCTGGCGACCACGCTCATCGTGTTCATCTTCGCGCTGCTGGCGATGCTGGCGCGCGTCGTGGATATGCGCCGTCTGTTCGGGGCAAGCTGAGATGGAAAACGCATCCTCCGCTTCCCGCCCCGTGAAGGGCCTCGCCTGGGCGATCATCTGCTTCCTGCTGCTGCCAATCGCGGTGGTCTTCCCGGTCTCGCTGACGGATAAGCGTTATCTTTCGCTGCCGGAGGATGAAATTTCCTGGCAGCATTTCGCCCATCTGTTCAGCAGCCCGGAATGGCTCTCTTCCATCGGACAGAGCTTCATCATCGCCTGCGCGGCGACCGTGCTGTGCGTGGCGGCGGGTACGCTCTGCGCCATCGGCTGCTGGCGGCTGGGCAGCAAGCTGGCGGATTTCGTGCGCGTGCTGATGCTGGTGCCGATCATCGTGCCCACCATCGTTTATGCGCTCGGCATCTATCGGCTGTGGGTCGATCTGCGGCTGCTGGATACTTATGCCGGGCTGGTCATCGCCCACGCTGTCACCGGCATTCCCTATGTGGTGATCATTGTCTCCACCGCGCTCGCGCATTTCGATGCGCGGCTGGAGCAGGCGGCACGCAATCTGGGCGCCAATCTGCGGCAGAGGCTGATGCTGGTCATCCTGCCGGGCATCCTGCCCGCGGTGGTATCCTCCGCCATCTTCGCTTTCATCCATTCATGGGATGAGCTGGTGCTGGCGCTGTTCCTGGCCAGCCGCGCGGTGTTCACCCTGCCACGCCGGATCTGGGACGGTATCAACGAGCAGCTCGACCCCACCATGGCGGCGGTCGCGGTGTTGCTGATCTTCGTGACGGCGGCGTTGCTGACGCTGGATCTCTGGTTGCGCGGGCGGCGCGCCGGCTGACGGCATGCTTCAGAAGGCGGCCAGGTCTCATCGGCCTGGCCGCTCTTCTGTCCGGCTTCAGGCGAGGCGGGTCCTGCCAGCCGCTTCAGGCATGCCGGCTGAGGCCGAAGAGTTCCATCAGCATGCCAATGGCATCGTGCCGCGCGGCCACGCCCGCTTCCGGGTGGCCGCCGACATGAGGGTCCCGTTCGACGCAGGCGTCGTCATAAGAGAACGGGCGGCCTGTCGAGCGATTAACCAGCACGCCCGGCTCGGCTTCCACGATCACGCAGTTCCGCACGGTCTGGGAGCCGATGGCCAGCGAGGGCGTCGTGGTCAGCGGATTGTCGAAGCCATGATGCGCTCCGGCATATTCCATGATGGTGGCATCCATGCCTGCCGCCTGGAGCCGCTGCACGTAATCCCTGGCCGTGGCGGCAAGGTTGTAGTCATCCGCGAGCCCATGGAAGACGCGCACCGGGGCGGGGGCCAGCCTTGTTTCATCCAGGAAGCGCGTGGCGCAATCCGGATAGAAGGCGAGATGCGCGGCGGGGCGGATGCCGCTCTCGTTCCACATCTCCTGGAAGCGGGCCATGGCTGAGTAAAGCGCGGCCTGTCCGCCACGGGAGAAGCCCATGAGCGCGATGCGACCCGGATCGATGGCGGCATGCCGCCCCAGCACGGCGAGCGCCCGATAGAGGTCCGGCACGAAGGCCAGCCGCCCGAGCTGAGACTGGTCCTGCGCCGTGCTGGCCAGGCCGCGCCCGGTGAAGCCGTCTATGACGAAGCTCGCGATGCCGGCCGCAGTGAACTGCCGTACCCAGAGCGGTATCGCCGGGCCGATGCCGCCAGAGCCATGGACCAGTACCACCGCCGGGTGTGGCCCCGGCCCCGCCGGCAGGCTCAGCCAGCCGGTGAGGGTAACGGGTTGTCCGTCCGCGTCGCCCAACAGGAACTGGCGATCCGCCAGGGTGATGCTGCCGAAAGCGTGCAGTTCCGTCCGCAGGGCGATGTCGGTGGGCATGGCGTCAGTCCAGCGTGATGTTGCGGGAGCGGATGACCTCGCCCCAGCGCTGCGTCTCGCTGGTCAGATAGGCGGGGAACTCCTCCGGCGTGCCGACGGTCGGGATGTAGGCCGCGGCGTTCAGGCGGCGGATGATCTCCGCATCCTTCATCGACGCGTCCATGGCGGACCATAGCTTGCGCACGATCGCATCCGGCGTTCCCGCAGGCGCCAGCAGAGAGAATTGCGAGGAGCATTCATAGCCGGCGAGGGCGGGATCGGATTCCGAGAGAGTCGGGATGCCGGGCGTCAGGGGGAAGCGCGAGGCACTGCCCACCGCCAGCGCCTTCACCTGCCCATCGCGCAGGAGCGGCAGGGCGGTCACGCCGTCCACGAAGGCCATCTGCACCTCGCCCGCCAGAAGCGCCTGCACCGCCGGCGCGCCGCCGCGATAGGTGACGTTGACGATCTGGACATCGGCCATCTTCAGGAAGAGCTCGGTCGCCAGATGGGCGGAGGAACCGGCGCCGGAGGAGGCGTAGTTCAGTTCGTTGGGCTTGCGCCGCGCGAGTTCGATCAGTTCCTTCACGTCGTTCACGCCCAGCCTGGGCGGCACGCAGAGATAGATCGGCGTTTCGCACAGCTTGCCGATACCGACGAAATCCTTCGCGTCGTCATAGCCGCGCTGAGGGAAGAGGTGGCTGGCCATAGCGAAGGTGCCGCGACCGGACATGAGGATGGTGTAGCCATCCGGCTTGGCGCGGGCGACCGAAGCCTGACCGATGGTGCCGGAGGCGCCGGGGCGGTTGTCCACCACCACGGGCTGGCCAAGTTCCTTGCCCATGCGCTCCGCGAGGATGCGGGCGACGAGGTCGCTGGAACCGCCCGGGGCCCATGCCACGACAAGAGTGACAGGCCGGTCCGGATAGCTGCCCTGGGCATGGGCGAGGCCCGGCAGGGCAGTGGCGGCCGAGAGGCCAAAGGCGCTGCCGAGCAGCATCCTGCGCGTGGTCATCTTGGTTTCCCCCTGGATTATTTGCGAACGTACCAGTTAGTCCATGAGGAAAGCGGCGTTTCGTCAAGCTCGCGCTGCCGCATCAGGCAAGGCGGCCGTGCCTCAGCCCACCGCCTCCACGACCATCTCGCCCAGCGCCAGAGAGGCCGTCAGCCCCGGACTCTCGATACCGAACAGGTTCACGAGGCCCTTTTTCCCGTGCTCCGCCGGGCCTTGGATGACGAAATCCTGCCCCGGCTGGCCCGGCCCCACGATCTTCGGCCGAATGCCGGAATAGCCCGGCTGCAATGCGCCATCCGGCAAGCCGGGCCAATAGCGGCGGATGGCGGCATAGAAGCTCTCGCCGCGCGCCGGGTTCACCTCGTAGTCGATATGGTCGATCCACTCGACATCCGGCCCGAATTTCGCCTGCCCGCCGAGATCCAGCGTCAGATGCGTGCCGAGCCCGCCCGGCACCGGCACGGGATAGATGAGGTGTGTGAAAGGCGAGCGGCCGGTGAGGGTGAAGTAGTTGCCCTTGGCGAAGAAGGCCTGCGGGACCTTGTCCGCCGGCATGCCCTCCAGCTTGCGGGCCAGGGCAGGGGCGTGCAGCCCGGCGGCGTTGATCAGCAGGTCGCAACGCAGCTCCATCGGCTCGGCACCGCCGATGGAAAGCTCCGCGCCGCCTTCCGGCAACAGCCGGCCGGAGAGCACCGGCGCGTGGAAGACGAACATCGCCCCGGCATTCTCGGCATCACCTTGCAGGGAGAGCATATAGCTGTGGCTGTCGATGATGCCGGTGGAGGGGGAGAGCAGCGCGGCCGTGCAGGCCACCGCCGGTTCCAGCGCCTTGGCTTCCTCGGCGCTGATCAGCTTCAGGTCGCCCACGCCATTGGCGGCGGCCCTTGCCTGGATGGAGGCGAGCTGGCCCGCCTCGGCCTCGTTGGTGGCGACGATGAGTTTGCCGCAATTGCGATAGGGCACGCCGCGTTCGGCGCAATAGGCGTAGAGCTTGTGCTTCCCGGCCACGCAGGCCCGGGCCATCAGGCTGCCCTTGGGGTAGTAGATTCCGGCGTGGATGACCTCGCTGTTGCGGGAGGATGTCTCGGTGCCAATGCCCTCCGCCGCTTCCAGCACCAGCACTTCGCGCCCTGCAAGGGCGAGGGCGCGGGCAACGGCCAGCCCCACCACGCCGGCACCCACCACCACGCAATCAACCTGATCCATCCCCACCCGCCTTGTTCTGGCTTGCTGTTTCCCTCATGCCCCCGCTCCCCGCACGCATCAACCCTTGACGGCACGCCCGGGCGGCTTCACGCAGCCCGGCATGGCACCGCCCCCTCTGCTCCTGCTGCAAGACACAAGGCTGAACTTCGGCACCACGCCGCTGCTGAACGGCGCGACGCTCTCTGTCTCACCCGGGGAGCGGCTGGCGCTGATCGGTCGCAACGGCT
The DNA here is from genome assembly GCA_000245075.1 of Acetobacteraceae bacterium AT-5844. Taxonomy (GTDB): domain Bacteria; phylum Pseudomonadota; class Alphaproteobacteria; order Acetobacterales; family Acetobacteraceae; genus Pseudoroseomonas. The sequence continues at coordinate 15,712 of JH599996.1, read as the reverse complement.
CCGGCAAATCCACCCTGCTGAAAATCGCGGCGGGGGAGGCCCAGGCCGATGGCGGCACCCGCTTCGTGCAGCCGGGTGCCACGGTGCGCTACCTCCAGCAGGAACCGGACCTTTCCGGCTTCGCCACCACGCTTGCCTATGTCGAGGCCGGGCTGACACCGGGGGATGATTCCTACCGTGCCCACTACCTGCTGGAGCAGTTGGGCCTGACGGGCGAGGAAAGCCCGAAGAACCTCTCGGGCGGCGAGGCGCGCCGTGCCGCGCTGGCCCGCGCCCTGGCGCCATCGCCCGATATCCTGCTGCTGGACGAGCCGACCAACCATCTGGACCTGCCCGCCATCGAGTGGCTGGAATCCGAGATCGGCTCCATGCGCAGCGCCCTGGTGCTCATCAGCCACGACCGCCGCTTCCTGGAAAACCTGACGCGGGAGATGGTGTGGCTGGACCGGGGCGTCACGCGCCGCCTCGCGCGCGGCTTCGCCCATTTCGAGACCTGGCGTGACGAGGTGCTGGAGCAGGAAGAGAAGGAAGCCCACAAGCTCGACCGCCAGATCGTCCGCGAGGAGGACTGGATGCGCTATGGCGTGACGGCGCGCCGCAAGCGCAATGTCCGTCGCGTGGCGGAGCTGGCCGGGCTGCGCCAGCAGCGCAAGGATCGCCGCGCCGCGCAGGGCGGGGTGAAGATGGCCGCCGCCGAGAGCGAGGCCTCCGGTACGCTGGTTGTCGCCGCCGAGGGAATTTCGAAATCCTATGGCGACCGGCTGATCGTCGACAATTTCTCCGCCCGGATCATCCGGGGCGACCGTGTCGGCATCGTCGGGCCGAATGGCGCGGGCAAGACGACGCTGCTTTCCATGCTGACCGGCACGCTGGCGCCGGATAGTGGCGAGGTGAAGCTCGGCACCAACCTGGAAATGGTCACGCTGGACCAGCGCCGCGCCGCGCTGGACCCCAACACCACCGTCGCCGAGAGCCTGACGGGCAAGCGGGGCGATCAGGTCTGGGTCAATGGCCAGCCGCGCCATGTCATCGGCTACATGAAGGACTTCCTCTTCGCGCCGGAGCAGGCGCGCACGCCGGTCTCCGCCCTTTCTGGCGGCGAGCGTGGGCGGTTGTTGCTGGCGCGCGCCTTCGCCACGCCCTCCAACCTGCTGGTGCTGGACGAGCCGACCAACGACCTGGACCTGGAGACGCTGGACCTGCTGCAGGAGCAGATTGCGGAATATGGCGGCACCGTCATCGTCGTCAGCCACGACCGTGACTTCCTCGACCGCGTCACCACCAATGTCATCGCCTGGGAAGGCGAGGGGCGCTGGCAGGATTATCCGGGTGGGTATTCCGACATGGTCTCCCAGCGCGGCCATGGCGTGCTGGCGCGGGAAGACCTCTCCCGCAAATCCACCGCCCCATCCGCGCCAAAGCCCGCCGCCGCACCGGCCGCGCCGGCGCCTGCGCGCAAGAAGCTGAGCTTCAAGGACCAGCACGAGCTGGAAACCCTGCCGGCCAAGATGCGCAAGCTGGAGGCCGAGGCAGCGAAACTGAAAGACATTCTCGCCGATCCGGGTCTTTATGCGCGGGACAAGGCACGGTTCGACAAGGCGACCGAGCTGCTGGTGCGCGCCGAGGCCGGGCTGGCCGAAGCCGAGGAACGCTGGCTGGAACTGGAAATGCTGCGCGAGGAAGCCGAGGGCTGACGCGCCGGAAAGGAGACGTCGCGTGACCAAGGAAGAGCTGACTGCCTGGGCGCTCGCCAATGGCTGGCAGATGATTGGTGGCAACCCCAGCCTGACCAAGCCCTCCGCGCCGAAGGAAGCCATCGTGCGGCTGGTGCTGAAGGCGACGGTCGCCAATCTGGAAGTGAAGAAGCCGGCCGGGAAGTGGGAGAAAGTGGGTGGCGAGGCCTACGCCAAGATCACCCCGGACGAGCAGGAAGGCCCGCCGCACGGCCTCGGCTTCGAGCAGGTGCCGAGCATCTCCATGCTGATGCAGGAGAACCGGGACCGGATGGTCTTCGCGAAGTTCGGCGGCTAGAGCGTGATGGTCGAAGGCTGAATCAGCCGGAGACGTGAATCAAGCGACCATGCTCTAAGGAAGTGGGGGGCGCGAGCCCCCCGGCAAGGTCTCAGACGCGGGTGACGGCCTTGCTCTTCAGCAGGTCGCCCACCCAGCCACGATCGAAGCGGCGGTTATCGATATCCGCCATCTGCCCATGCTCCTTCTGGGAGTGCTTCTCACCGGCGGCAACCGCGGCAGCCGCATCCTCGCGCGGCACCACCACGATGCCATCGAGATCGCAGGCGATCAGGTCGCCCGGCATCACCACCAGGCCGCCGCAGGCGACGGGGTAGCCGATCTCACCAGGTCCATCCTTATACGGGCCGGCCGGGGTGGCACCACGGGCCCAGACACCCAGCGGCAACTTGGCGAGGCCATCCACATCGCGGATGGCGCCATCGATGATGATGGCGGCAATGCCGAGGCTGGCGGCGTAGCGCGCCATGATGTCGCCCATGATGGCGGTGCCCATGTCGCCACCCGCATCGCAGACGATCACGTCGCCGGGCTTCGCCAGATCCAGCGCTTCATGCAGCATCAGGTTGTCACCGGCGCGGGCGCGCACGGTGAAGGCAGGGCCCGCGACAGCCTTCTTGCCGCCATAGGCCAGGAAGCCGCCACGCATGCACTGCATCCGGTTCACCACGTCGCCGATATTGGCCACCGGCACGCCCGCGGCACGGCGGCAGAGATCGGCATCGACGCGTTCGAAATCAGTCTTGATGCGGAAACCAACAGTCATATCGATCCATCCTTTGGAAAGTGGGTCAGTCCATCACGATACGCGCATCACGGACCACCTTGGTCCAGCGGGCGATCTCGGCTTGCTGGTAATCGGCGAACTCCTCAGGCCCGGCGAGGAACGGCACTGTCCCCAAGGTGGCCAGGCGGGCGATGAGGTCGGGTTCGCGCATGACTTCGGCAGTGGCCGCGCGAATTTTTTCCACGAGCGGTCCGGGCATGCCGGGCGGACCATAGAGGCCGGTCCAGGTACCCATCTCGAAGCCCGGCACCGTCTCGGCGACGGCCGGTAGGTCCGGGAGGTCCTTCGCCCGCTCCGCGCTCGTCACGGCCAGGGCCCGCACGCGGCCATCCCGCACCAGGGGCAGGGAGGAGACGCTGGTGTCGAACATCAACTGGATTTCGCCCGAGGTCAGCGCCGTGGCGGCGGGCGCCGTGCTGCGGAACGGCACATGCAGCAGCTCCACCCCCGCCATGGTTTTGAACATCTCTGCCGCGAGATGCGTGGACGTGCCATTGCCACCGGAGCCATAGGCGAGCTTGCCGGGGTTGCGCTTCGCCAGCGCGATCAGCCCCGCCACGTCCCGCGCCTCTACCGATGGATGCACGACCAGCAGGTTGAAGCCCGTGGTGATGCGGATGATCGGCGAGAAGTCCTTGTTCGGGTCGTAGCTGAGTTTGCTGCCGTAAAGCGGCACATTCATCGCATGGGTGCTGATGGTGCCTTGAAGCAGCGTGTAGCCATCCGGCGCCGCATGGGCGACGGCTTCCGTGCCGATGATGCCGGCGGCACCGGCGCGGTTCTCGACGACCACGGGCTGGCCGATCCTCGCGCCCAGCCGTTCCGCCACCAGTCGTGCCTGCACATCGGTGGCGCCACCGGGCGCGAAGGCGACGATCAGGCGGATCGGCTTGCGCGGCCAGTCCTGCTGCGCCCGTGCACTGGCGGGCAGGGCGAGGCCGGCGGCAGCGGCCGCGAGGGCGCGGCGCGTCAGGGGAAGCTGGGGCATCAATCCCTCCAGGGCTGGCGCTGCCACAGGGCGCGCAGCTTCACATCATCGGCCAGGAAGACACGCTGCTGCTCCTCACCGGTCATCACGCGCAGCGGCAGGGAGAGGCGCGCAGCCTCCTTGATCCATGCGGGGTCCGCCAGGGCCTCGGCGAAGGCAGTGCGGTAGCGGTCCCGCAGCGCGTCGGGCAGGCCCGGCGGCGCGATGACGCCGCGCACGGAGCCCGCGACCATATCGATGCCCTGTTCCCGGAAGGTCGGCACATCGGCGGCTTCCTGCCAGCGCGCCTCATTGGCCTGGCCAAGCAGGCGTAGCGATTTCTGCCGCACCTGCCCGATGCCTTCGCTGACATTCAGCGAGCCGGCGGCGAGATCGCCGGCGAGGACGGCGGAGATGATGGGCGGCGTGCCGGGGTAGGGAATATGGGAGAACTGTGCCCCCGTCGCCTCCTGCAAGCCGAGGATCAGCAGGTGGTCATCCGTGCCGATGCCGGCGCTGCCGATGGCCAGCTGCCCGGGCTTCGCCTTGGCGGCCGCCACCAGATCCTTGAGATCGCGGTAGGGCGAGTCGGCGCGGACGAACAGTCCGCCCGGGTCTTCCACCACATTGGCGATATAGGTGAGGTCCTGCACCCGGTAGCGCACCTGGCGCTCGATGGGCAGGGTAATGAGGTTCGGCGTCTGCGCGACGCCGATGGTGTAGCCATCCGGCTCGGCCGTCGCGACGCTTTCGAAGGCGAGCTGGCCGGAGGCGTTGGGCCGGTTGACCACCACCATATTGGCGTTGCCAAGGCGGGGCGCGACGAAGGGAATGATGGCGCGGGCGTAGGTGTCCATGCCGCCGCCCGCCGGACCAGGGCAGATGATCTGGATAGGCCGCTCCGGCCACGCGGCCCGTGCGGACCGGGGGGCGAGGAGCGGGGCCCCGAGCGCCGCCGCACCCAGCAACGCGAAGCTTCGCCGCTGCATCATCGTTTCCTTCCTTTCGCCCGCTTGCACCGGGGCGTTGGTGGAAGGCTATTTTAGATTGATCTAAATCGTAAAGCCTCAAAATGAGCTTCTGTTTGAGGCAAGGGAGGATTACGGTTGGATCGATCCGATCCCGATGAGCAAGAACGACCCTCGCATCACCCTCACCGAAGTCGCCCGCCATGCCGGCGTCTCCCGTGCCACCGTCTCCCTGGTGATGCGGGACAGTCCACTGGTGGCCGCGGAGACGCGCGCGCGCGTGCAGGCCTCGGCCGAGGCGGTGGGGTATCTCTATAATCGTGGCGCAGCCACCATGCGCGGCCAGCGCACCCGCACCATCGGCCTGCTCGTCACGGAAATCGATAACCCCTTCTTCAGCGAGCTGGTGGCGGGGGCGGAGGCGGCGCTGGATGCCGCGGGCTACATCGCCTTCCTGGCCACCACCGCCGATTCCCTGGACCGGCAGCAGCGCACCCTGCAACGGCTGCGCGAACACCGGGTGGACGGGCTGATCCTCTGCGCGGCCGGAGATACGACGGCGGAGCACATCACCACCCTGGCATCCCAGGGTATGCCCTGTGTGCAGGCGATGCGGCAGGTGCGCGGCAGCACGGGGGATTTCGCCGGTGCCGATAACCGCTTCGCGCTGGAGCAACTCACCGAGCATCTGATCCGGCTCGGCCATCGCCGCATGATCTTCGCCGGCGCCGCCGTGATGAATTCCAGCCTGATCCAGCGGCTGGAGGGGCTGCGGGCGGCGCTGCGCCGCCATGGCCTGCCGGCCCCCGCCGTGCTGCGTACCCCCGCCACCCGCCTGGGTGGGGCAGAGGCCGCCGAGGCCGTGTGGCGCATGGCGGAAAAGCCGGATGTCGTGGTCTGCTGCAACGACGTCGTCGCCCTCGGGGCCATACCGGCCCTGCAACGCCTTGGCGCGCGGGTAGGGGAGGACATTGCCGTGACCGGTGTGGGCGACGTGCCGGAAGCCGCCAATGGCAACCCGCCCCTGACCACGGTGGCGACCGACCCGCGACGCATTGGCCAGGAGGCGGTGCGGCTGTTGCTGCGCCGGATCGCGCACCCCTCCGCCTCGGCCGAGCAGGTCATCCTGCCCGCGCGGCTGGTAATCCGCGCCTCCTGTGGCGCCATGGCCCACTTGCCTGCGGGCGCTGCCTGACCTTTGCTGGCGGGCATGGACACGCCCTTGAAAATCGCCATCGCCGGCCTCGGAGCCGTTGGACTGAAAATCGCCCAGGCGCTCGATGCCGGTATCCCCGGCTGCGAACTGGTGGCTGTCTCGGCACGAGACCGTGCGGCAGCCGCGGAGCGCCTTTCCGGCCTGCGCCGCCCCGTGCCCGTGCTGGAGATCGGCGCGCTGGAGCCGCTGGCGGATATCGTCATCGAATGCGCCCCCGCCGCCCTGCTGCCGGAGATCGCGGCACCCTTCCTGCGGGCGGGCAAGACGGTGGTGGTGCTGAGCGCCGGCGCCATCCTGCGGCAGGAGCAGTTGATCGCGCTGGCGAAGGCCCATGGCGGGCAGATCGTGGTGCCGACCGGCGCGCTGCTGGGGCTTGATGCGGTGGTTGCCGCCGCCGAGGGCAACATCCGCAGCGTGCGCATGACCACCCGCAAGCCGGTGAAGGGACTCGCCGGTGCGCCCTATCTGGTCGAGAACAACATCGACATCGCGGACATCAGGGAGCCGCTGCGCATCTTCAAGGGCACGCCGCGCGAGGCTGCCGTGGGCTTCCCGGCCAATCTGAACGTGGCGGTGGCGCTCTCCCTGGCCGGTATCGGGCCGGATAAGACGGAGCTGGAAATCTGGGCGGACCCCGCGCTGGAGCGCAACGTCCATCAGGTGGAGGTGGATTCCGACTCCGCCCGCTTCTCCATGACCATCGAGAACATCCCGAGCGAGAACCCCAAGACCGGGCGCATCACCGCGCTTTCCGTCATCGCCTGGCTGCGGCGGCTGCGGGCACCACTGCGCGTCGGCACCTGACTTGACCGGCGGCGCCGGGCAGCGGACATCTTTGGTACCATTCCCGACCGAAGGTTGCTCCGATGCCCGACTCCGCCGCCCCCAGCTTGCGCGCCGCGCTTTCCGCCCTGGACAATGGGGGCGCGGCCGAGGAAACGGCGGCGCTGCTCGCCAGCCCCGGCTTCACCAAGGCCTCGGCTTTCATTGCCGAGGACCATGACCGCATCGTCGCCGACATCATCCGCCTGACGGAAATCGCCTCTCCGCCCTTCGGCGAGGCCAACCGTGCCGCCGCCTTCGCCGAGGCGCTGCGCGAGCATGGGTTGCAGGATGTAGCGACCGATACGGAAGGCAACGTCACCGGCCTGCGCCCCGGCACGGACCCCGAGGCGGGCTTCATCGTCATCTGCTCCCACCTGGATACTGTCTTCCCCGCCGGTACAGATGTGAAGGTGAAGCGGGAAGGGACCATCCTCCGCGCGCCCGGCGTGGGTGACGACACGCGCGGCCTGGCGGTGATGTTGGGTCTGCTGCGCGCCCTGGATGCCGCCGGCATCAAGACACGTGCCACCATCCTGGCCATGGGCTCGGTGGGCGAGGAAGGCGCGGGCGATCTGCGCGGAGTGAAGGCGTTCTTCAAGGATGATCCGCGCCGTGAGAAGGTCTCCGCCTTCATGGCGCTGGACGGGCTGGACCCCTCCCGCCTGGTGACGGCGGCGGTGGGCAGCAAGCGCTACCGCATTACTTTCCGCGGCCCGGGTGGGCATTCCTTCGGCGCCTTCGGCCTGGTGAACCCGGCCTTCGCCCTGGCGCGCGCGGCGGATGACCTCTCCCGCATCCGCGTGCCGGCCAGCCCGAAGACCACCTTCTCCATCGGCCGCATCGGTGGCGGCAGCTCCATCAACGCCATCCCCGAAGAGATGTGGATGGAGGTGGATCTCCGCTCCGCCTCCCCGGAGGAGCTGGCGAAGCTGGAGGCCCGCTTCCTGGCCATCCTGCCCCAGGCGGCGGATGACGAGAACGCGGCCCGCGACATCTCGGCCGGCAAGATCTCGGTGGAGGTGAAGGTCATCGGCGACCGCCCGGCCGGCGTGACCGACGAAAACAGCCGGATCGTGAAGCTGGCCCAGGGCGTGATGAACGGCCAGGGCTACGACTTCCACGCCGAGGCCTCCTCGACCGACAGCAACATCGCCATGAGCCTGGGCCTGCCGGCGATCACCGTGGGCTCCGGCTGCGCCGGCGGCCGCGCCCATTCGCTGGAGGAGTGGATCGATGTCGAGCCGAAGTCCAGCGCCAAGGGCATTGCCACGGCGCTGGGCACGTTGCTGGCGCTGGCGGGCGTCGAGTCCTCAGCCGCCTGAGGCAGGAGGGTAGGAGATCGAGAGGATTTCGATCTCCTCCACCCCCGTCGGCAGGCGCAGCTTCACGGCATCTCCCACCCGGCCGCGCAGCAGCGCACGGGCGACGGGGGAGACCCAGGAGATGTGACCCCGGTCGGCATCGGCCTCGTCGACACCGACGATGGTGACCGTCACCTCGCTATCGTCTTCCCGTACGTAAGTAACGGTGGCGCCGAAGAAGACCTGGTCCCGCCGTGGCTGCGCGGCGGGGTCCACCACCTCGCACTTGTCCAGCCGCTTACGCAGGAAGCGCACGCGGCGGTCGATCTCCCGCAGCCGGCGCTTGCCATACTGGTAGTCAGCATTCTCGCTCCGGTCGCCCAGGCTGGCGGCCCAGGAGACGATTTCCACTACTTTCGGCCGCTCCACATTCCACAACTGCCGCAGTTCCTCCTGCAGGGCGGCATGCCCGGCGGGGGTCATGTAGAAGGGCGTTCCGGCCGGCAGGCCCGGCGGCGCGTCGTCCTCATCCTCATCATCAGGGCTGGGGGGCATATCCACTCCGGTTCACGAGCCGAGCCACCGGCTGGAAAAACGTTGCACTGCTTCTAACTTTCCCGTCGCGCCAATGTGAGGTCGGAGTTACGCTCCGAGGCATGGAGAAACGCTCCGCGTTATTGTCTTTGCCAAATGCCCAACCCAGGATGGGTTGGCCCCGGTTCCTCTACCCGTTTTCCGGGTGGTACGCACCGGGTGCCAAAGGCCGCGCTGTCCCGGGAAAGGCGGCAGGCTTGTGGGCCTGCTGATGGACTCTGGATGACCGCTCGGGGCGTGGATATTCGCTATTTCGGTACGGCGTATAATGCGGCGTGAGCTGCCCTTCAGGTCCCTGCACCGGCTGGGCTGGACGGACACGCTCATGCTGGCCGTCGGCCTGCTGCTGTGCGCCGCCTTTCTCCTGCTCTGGCGGATTGTCGCCGCCGAGTTCGAGGGGGCACGGCTCAGCCGGCTGGAGGCTGGCCTGACGGCCTATGGCGAAGTATCCATCGTGCTACGCCATCCCTGGCCAGCGGTGGATGCCCGCCAGGCGGAGGCGCCCGCGGCCATTCTCTCCGCTAATCTGGAAACGCTCCGCGCCGTTGTGGAGCAGGAAGAGCGCCTCCAGGCGCCCTTCGATGCCCTCCTGACCGCGGTGGCGCAGTGGGCCGTGGTGCCCCGCCGCTCCGAAAGCGACGCGCAGGGCCCGCAGGGGCAAGGGGGCAACACCATGGCCGCCCTCCAGGGCATGGGTAATGCCCTGCGAGCGGAGGTGCGGGAGCAGCGCCGGGCAAGCCACCGCAACTGGCGGCTGGGGGTCGGCACCGCCCTGCTGAGCAGCCTCACGGGCCTTGTGTTGCTGGCCCTTCAGCGCCGAAAGCTGCTGCGGGGGGCGCAGAGCCAGGTGGCCGTGGCCACCGCGCAGCTGCGTGCCGTCTATGCTGCCGCGCCCATTGGCCTGGTGCTGCTGGACGAACACCTGCGGATTCAGCGGGCCAATCCGAGCTTCGCGGCTATGGCCCATCTGGAACCCGGCCTGCCCGCTGGCTCCCGCCTGGAGCAGGTGGTGCCGGAACTGGCGGAAGTGCTGGCGCCCCTGTTGCAGGACGCGCTGCGACGGGGCGACGCGTTGCAGGGCAGGGAGGTAACCATCATTCCCATCCTGGGCGCCCTGCCACGGCACTACTTCGTGGCCGCGGAGCCGGTGCTCGGGGTGGAAGAACCGGCGCTGATGTCACTCGTGGTGGTGGACGTCACAGACCGCGTGGCGGCTGAGGCGTGGCGCGAGGAGGTGGTGGCGGAGCTGAACCACCGGGTGAAGAATATGTTGGCAACCGTGCAGTCGCTCGCGGCGCAGACCCTGCGCGGTGCGGGGCATGATCCGCACCGCTTCGCCGCTGATTTCAGCGCGCGCCTGGGTGCCCTGTCGCGTTCTCACGAACTGATTGCCGCCGATGGGTGGAACGGCACGACCGTCATCCAGGCCGCCCACGCCGCCCTGGCGCCTTGGCTACCTTCCGGCCGGCTGACTCTGGTTGGCCCTTCCCGCCTGACTCTGCGGGCCGCGCAGGTGCAGGCGCTGATGGTGGGCCTGACGGAACTCGCGGGCAATGCCTCCCGCTACGGGGCCCTTTCCGGCGGCGGCGGGCGCGTCACACTGAGCTGGGAATTGGTGGCAGGAGGATTGGTACGCCTGTCCTGGCATGAGGCAGGCGGCCCGCGGCTCGTGGGGCCCCCCGTGCGCCGTGGCTTCGGTTTACGCTTCCTGGAGCGCGGCGTGGCGCACGACCTGGGCCGGGAAGCACGGGCGAAGCTGACCTTCGATCCCGGGGGGCTGAGCTATGAGGTCGTCTTCCGGCCCCATTCCCACGGCCATCCAACGGGTGAGTTCCGTAAAGCCGCCGGGGCCGCGGCCTAGAACAGCAAACGGGGGCGGTTGCCCGCCCCCGTCTTCGTCTTTGCAGGATTGGGAGACGGTCAGTCGATCGTCTCCGGCTCCTTCTCGTTCTCGCCGTCACCATCGGGCTTCGGCAGCGCGGCAAGCGGCGCCTCCTGGAATTCGAAGGTCAGGGCGCCATCCTTGATGCCGACCTTCACCCCGCCGCCCTTGGCCAGCTTGCCGAAGAGCAGTTCCTCGGCCAGCGGCTTCTTGACGTATTCCTGGATGACGCGAGCCAGCGGGCGCGCGCCATAGAGCGGGTCGTAGCCCTTCTCCGCCAGCCATTCCTTGGCGGCAGAGGACAGCTCGATGGTCACGTTGCGGTCCGCCAGCTGGGCTTCCAGCTGCATGACGAACTTCTCGACCACGTTGCCGACGATTTCCGGCGTCAGCCCGGCGAAGGGCACCACCGCATCCAGGCGGTTGCGGAACTCCGGCGTGAACAGGCGCTTCACCGCATCCTCATCCTCGCCCTGGCGCACCTGGCGGCCGAAGCCGATGCCGGGCTTGGCCATGTCGGCGGCACCCGCATTGGTGGTCATGATCAGGATGACGTTGCGGAAATCGACCGTCTTGCCGTTGTGGTCGGTCAGCTTCCCGTGGTCCATCACCTGCAGCAGGATGTTGTAGAGGTCCTGATGGGCCTTCTCGATCTCATCCAGCAGCAGGACGGCGTGCGGGTGCTGGTCGATGCTGTCGGTCAGCAGCCCGCCCTGGTCGAAGCCGACATAGCCCGGGGGTGCGCCGATCAGCCGGGAGATGCTGTGCCGCTCCATGTACTCCGACATGTCGAAGCGGATGAGCTCGATGCCCAGCGTCTTGGCCAGCTGCTTGGCCACCTCGGTCTTGCCGACGCCGGTGGGGCCGCTGAACAGGTAGTTGCCGATCGGCTTCTCCGGGTCCCGCAGGCCGGCACGTGCCAGCTTGATGGCAGCGGAGAGAGCCTCGATCGCCTTATCCTGCCCAAAGACCATGGACTTGAGGTCGCGCTCCAGGGTGCGGAGGGTCTCCTTGTCGTCCGACGAGACGGATTTGGGTGGGATGCGGGCGATCTTCGCCACGATCTCTTCCACGTCCTTCAACGTCACGGTCTTGCGGCGCTTGTTCTCGGGCAGCAGCATCCGGGACGCGCCGACCTCGTCGATCACGTCGATCGCCTTGTCCGGCAGCTTCCGGTCATGGATGTACTTGGCCGAGAGCTCGACCGCAGCGCGGATAGCTTCCGGCGTGTACTTGACCTTGTGGTGCTTCTCGTAATTGGCCTTCAGCCCGGTCAGGATCTTCACCGCATCCTCGACCGACGGCTCGTTGACGTCGATCTTCTGGAAGCGGCGGACCAGGGCGCGGTCCTTCTCGAAATGCTGCCGGTACTCCTTATAGGTGGTGGAGCCGACGCAGCGCAGCGTGCCCTGGGCCAGAGCGGGCTTCAGCAGGTTCGAGGCGTCCATCGCGCCACCGGAGGTCGCACCCGCGCCAATGACGGTGTGGATCTCGTCGATGAACAGGATGGAGCCGGGCTGCTGCTCCAGCTCGTTGACCACGGCCTTCAGCCGCTCCTCGAAATCGCCGCGATAGCGGGTGCCGGCCAGCAGGGCGCCCATGTCCAGCGCGTAGATGGTGGACTTCAGCAGCACCTCGGGCACGTCGCCCTCGATGATCCGCTTGGCCAGCCCTTCCGCGATGGCGGTCTTGCCCACACCCGGGTCACCCACATAGAGCGGGTTGTTCTTGGTGCGGCGGCACAGGATCTGGATCGTGCGCTCGATCTCGCTGTCGCGGCCGATGAGCGGGTCGATCTTACCCTGCTGCGCCTTCTTGTTCAGATTAACGCAGTAGTTGGACAGCGCGTCCTGACCACGGCGGCCTTGCGGCTTGTCTTCCTTCTCCACACCCGGCTCCTCCGGCGGCGTGTTGGGGGCGGAGCCGGTGACAGGGCGGGTGGCACTGCGGCCGGGCGCCTTGGCGATGCCATGGCTGATGAAGTTCACGGCATCGAGCCGCGTCATGTCCTGCAACTGCAGGAAATAGACCGCATGGCTCTCGCGTTCGCTGAAAAGGGCGACGAGGACATTGGCCCCCGACACCTCGTCACGGCCCGAGGACTGCACATGGATGGCGGCCCGCTGGACGACGCGCTGGAAGCCGGCTGTCGGCTTCGGATCGCCCGTGCGTTCAGTGACGAGGCCGGCCAGATCCTTGTCCAGGAACTCGGCAAGGTCGCGCTTCAGCTTGTCCTGGTCGACACCACAGGCACGCAGCACAGTCGCGGCATCGGTGTCGTCCACCAGGGCGAGGAGAAGATGTTCGAGCGTAGCGTATTCGTGGCGGCGGTCGTTTGCGAGCGCCAGCGCGCGATGGAGCGTCTGCTCAAGGTTGCGGGACAGCATGTTGACGCTCCCCTTCCTGGATACGGCGCCGGCGACCTTGCCGCCAGGACCGTACAATAGAGAATCAAGATAACCCGAAGATAGACCTGATGTGGTTCCGTTCTCTTACTTTCACGACCCCCACCACAGATTTTCCGGGGATAAGTTTCGATCGGTTACAGAGAAGGGAGGTGTAGCCGTTCACTCTTTTTCAATCGTACATTGCAACGGATGCTGGTTCTGCCGGGCCAGATCCATCACCTGGGTGACTTTGGTCTCGGCGACCTCATAGGTGAAGACCCCGCAGACGCCCACACCGCGCCGATGGACATGCAGCATAATGCGCGTCGCCTCTTCCCGGTTTTTCTGGAAGAAGCGTTCCAGCACATGCACGACGAATTCCATCGGCGTGTAGTCGTCGTTCAGCATCAGCACCTTGTACATGGCGGGCTTGCGCGTCTTTGGCCGCGCCTTGACCACCACGCCGGTGTTGGTGCCTTCCCCGCCATTGCCGCCGGGCGGGGGGGTATCACCCTCGCCCTGGCCGGGGTCGTTCTGCTGTGGCCCGCTCCGATACCGATCCGGGCGCTTGTCGTGATCGCTCATGTCGCTATCGCCAAGCCTACCGGTTACGCGCTTCGCCAAAATCAGCCGCTCTTTCGTTCTCTGCCACGGCAACGCCGCGCGTGGCGGGCATGCCCACTACGACACGATATCGGAGGCGCCCCCATGAGGTGAAGGGCAGAGCGGGCCGATCGGCCTCAGAAAAGCGTATTTCAGCCGCTCTGCCGATCAGAAAGATAGGAGGGCGGCCTAGGAAGGGAAGCCCATCAAAAAAACAGCCCGGATGCGCAGGGAACGCATCCGGGCGAGCGGTGTCAGGCGCGGCAGGCGACGCTGCCACCGAATACGCGGTCGAGTGAACTCAGACGCGCGCGGCGGGCTTCGTAAACTTCTCGACGGCCAGCGTCCAGCGGGCAGCGATCGGGGCGGAAGCCTGCTCGGCCAGCTTGAAAGCCGCCTCGTTCAGCTTCGTGGTCTCCGCGACGCTCTTCTCGAGGGAGGTGCGGACGAAGCCGGCCTGCAGGTCGGCCGCTTCCTTCAGGCTCTTCACCGAGGCAAGCGCCTTGGCATTCTCAACCGCCTGCTCACCGAAGCCCTGCGCCACGGCGAAGGCCTGGCGGCTGAGGTCCTGCAGGCCCGTCACATAGGCCTGGGTCGCCTTGGTGAAGGCTTCGAAATTGCCGCGGCCGAACTCCACCGCGTCCTCGGCGGACTTGTAGAAGCCTTCGGTCGTCTTGGTCAGCTGGTCCACGCTTGTGTTCTCCAATGCCGTATGGGGGGTGACCGCTTCTGTCTCGGAAGTGGTCGCGGGAGCCTCCGGCGCCTGCTCGGGCGCTTTCGGGGCCGGCCCGGTGGTGGCGGACGTGGCCTTGCCCGCCAGCTTGGTCACATTGGTCGTGCCTGCCATAGGATCGTCCTCACCCTAATTTTAACTGTAGCGCCGTATCACTCCGCGCCGTGGGGCGGGGCCCTTCGCGGCGCGCCGCTGCCAAGCTTATGTTGCATTGCAGCGTAATGAGGTCATGGCAGGGTCCGTTTCGGAAGTCCAGCAATTTTTTGCGGCGCAGCAAAAGGGGCTGAAAGGCTCCTGCGAAGCTTACGGAGAAGGTGATTTTTTTGCATGGCACCCCGCTTCAAAGCTGGCTCTTAACCCATTGCCAAAGTTGCTTGTTCCCGATCGGTTCAGGGTGACAGGCGCGGCAGTGTTTCATTAATGTCAAACCCTACCCGCTGGGGGGCGGGTTCCGTGTCTTTGGGGGTGGGGTTGATGACGTTCTTTTCGGGGATGGGGCGTTTCGCCGCCGGTGTCCTGCGCGGGCTCGGCGGACGATCCGTTGCGTTGGCGGGTGCGGCGGTGGTGCTGGGATTCCTGCCAGGCGTGGCCTCGGCGCAGATCGGCAGCGCCCGCTACGCCGCGGTGGTGATGGAGCCGCGCACCGGTAATCTGCTCGTCGCGGCCAATGCCGACGAGCTGCGGCATCCGGCGTCGCTGACCAAGATGATGACGCTGTACATGCTGTTCGACGCCCTCCGCGCCGGGCAGATCCGCCTGGATTCGCGGCTGGTGATGACACCGACGGCCGCCAGCCGCCCGCCGTCCAAGCTGGGCTTGCCGGTCGGGCGCGGCATCACGGTGGAGCAGGCGATCTACGCGCTCGTCACGAAATCCGCCAACGATGTCGCCTCCCTGCTGGGCGAAACGCTGGGTGGCGGCGATGAGTACCGTTTCGCCCAGATGATGACGCTGCGGGCCCGCGCCATCGGCATGACGCGCACCACCTTCCGCAATGCTTCCGGCCTGCCGGATATCGAGCAGGTGACCACGGCGCGGGACATGGCCAATCTCGGCCGCCGGCTGCAGCAGGACTTCCCGGAATATTACCACTATTTCGGCACCCGCACGGTGGTGGTCAGCGGCTCGAATCTCCGCAACCATAACCGCATGCTGGAAAGCTATGAGGGCGTGGACGGTATCAAGACCGGCTATGTCGACGCTTCCGGCTTCAACATCGTCACCAGCGCCCGCCGCGACAATGTCCGCCTGATCGCCGCCGTCTTCGGTGGCAACTCCTGGACGGAGCGGGACCGCCATGCGGCATCTTTGCTGGACCAGGCCTTCGCCCAGATGGGTGTCGACGGCAGTGGCCGCACGGTTATGGCCAGCGCGGCTGCCGGCGCCGCCGCGGCCACGGTCGCCGCGCGCGGGCGTCG
>JH599995.1 GCA_000245075.1 Acetobacteraceae bacterium AT-5844 | reverse complement strand
AGGCCGCCGTCCGTGCCCTCGCCGCCCTCGGCGCCGCCGCCACCGTGCACGCCGCCGATGCCGCCGACCCCCGCGCCCTGAAGGCCGCGCTGGCCGAAATCCGCGCGGAAGGCCCGAAGCTGGTCGGCATCGTCCATGCCGCCGCCGTATTCGACGACGGCGCCGCCAGCGCGATGACGCAGGAGCGCTTCGCCCGCGTCCTCCGCCCCAAGCTGGACGCCGCGCTGAACCTGGACCGCCTGACCCGGCAGGACCCGGTCGAGCTTTTCCTGCTGTTCTCCTCGGCCACCACGGCCATGGGCAATCCCGGCCAGGCCAATTACGTCGCCGCCAATGCGGCGCTGGAGGCACTCGCCCGCCGCCGCCACGCGGAAGGGCTGCCCGCGCTCGCCGTCGGCTGGGGCCCCATCGCCGATGCCGGCATCCTCGCCGCCAATGCCAGCACGGCCGACACCCTGGCCCGCCGCCTCGGCGTCGAGTCCATGACGGCAGCGGAATCCCTCTCCGCCCTGCCGCTGCTGCTGGCAACGGGGACCCCGGTCCTCTCCCTGGCCCGTATCGGCTGGCGCCAGGCCGGCATGGCGCTGCCCATCCTGGAAGAGCCGCTCTTCGACGTCGTGCGCGGCCAGCGCGAGACCACCGCCGCCAATGGCGATCTGCGGGCCGAGCTTCTGGCTCTCTCGCCGGAAGAAGCCCGCGCCCTGCTGCGCCAGGTGGTGCGGGAGGAAGCCGCGCGCATCCTTCGCCTGCCGCCGGATGCCATCCCCACCGATGCCCCCGTGGCCGGCATGGGGCTGGACAGCCTGGGTGGGCTGGAGCTGCGCGGCGCACTGGAACAGCGCCTCGGCATGTCCGTCCCCCTTGCCTCCGTCACCGAGGATCTGACGGTGGACCTCCTCGCCCGCCGCCTCGCCGATGGCCTCGCCTCCGGCGCCCAGGCGGATGATGCCGTCGCCGACCTCGTCGAGCAGTTCGAGCCCAGCAGGGAGAACGCCGCCGGCGAAGCGAACACCAGCACCAAGGAGGCCAAGGAATGAGCGGCGGCCTTTCCACCACTGCCCGTCTCGCCCTGCTCGCGCGCCTCTCCAAGCGCCGCAGCGCCGATGATTCCGCCCCGCGCCCCGATGCCGGCTCCGCGCGGGATTTCTCCACCCTGCCCGGCATGCGCGACTACGGCCTGCTGAAGACCGCCCTCGCCTCGCTGGACATGAAGAGCCCCCTCTTCCAGCAGCATGACGGGCTGGCCGGCGCCCACAGCCGCATCGGCAACCGCGATGTGGTGAACTTCGCCAGCTACAACTATCTCGGCCTGAATGGCGACCCGCGCGTGCAGGCTGCCGCCAAGGCCGCCATCGACCGCTACGGCGTCAGCGTCTCCGGCGCCCGCATCACCGCCGGCGAACGCGGCCTGCATCTGGAGCTGGAAGCCGAGCTCGCCGCCCTGCACGGCGCCGAGGCCGCGCTCACCTTCGTCTCCGGCCACGCCACCAACGTCACCACCATCGGCCATCTGATGGGCCCGCGCGATGTGGTGGTGCATGACGCCGCCATCCACAATTCCTGCACGGAAGGTGTGCGCCTCTCCGGCGCCCGCCGCGTGCCCTTCACGCATAACGACATGGCGGCGGCCGAGAAGGAACTCGCCGCCTCCCGCCGCAACGCCCAGCGCGCGCTGCTGCTGCTGGAAGGCCACTACTCCATGGATGGCGACGCGCCCGACCTCGCCCGCGCCATCGGGATCGCCCGCCGCCACGATGCCTGGCTGATGGTGGATGAGGCGCATGGCGTCGGCGTCCTTGGCGCCACCGGCAAGGGCGTCGCCGAAGCCCAGGGCGTGGACCCCTCCGGCGTCGATCTCTGGATGGGGACACTGTCAAAAACGCTCTCCGCCTGCGGCGGCTACATCGCCGCGCGGCGCGATGTCATCGACTGGCTCCGCCACACCGCGCCCGGCAGCGTCTATTCCGTGGGCCTCGCCCCGCCGCTGGCCGCCTCCGCGCTGGAATCCCTCCGCATCATGCGCGCGGAGCCGGAACGCGTCGCACGGCTGCAATCCAATGGCCGCCGCCTGCTGGCGCTGCTGAAGGAGCGCGGCTTCGATACCGGCGGCAGCCTCGGCGCCGCCATCGTGCCCGTCATCATCGGCTCCTCCATCCGCACGGCGCGGCTGGCCAATGCGATGCTGGACCGTGGCGTGGCCCTTCAGACGGTGCTCTTCCCCGCGGTGCCGGAACAATCCGCCCGCCTGCGCTTCTTCGTCTCCGCCGACCACACGGAGGCCGACCTGTCCTTCGCGGCGGACATGCTGGCCGATGCCTCGGCCAATCTCGGCGCCGTGGAGTCCCTCCCCGGCCTCGGCTGAGGCCCACGGCCCGTAGCGAAAGCGCCCCGTTCCCAGAAGGGAGCGGCACGTGCTTTCGTGTCCCTGTCTGAGTTTCGCGTGGTCCTCAGCCTCTCGAGGCTGACGCTTCCCTGGCACTCAGAGTCAGTGGTCGGCGGGCGTGCGCCACAAGAACGCGCCTGTTGCCCTCTCGCCTTTGCGGCATTGCGGGAGCGGAAAAGCGCCTTCCGGCATTGTCTCCGTTCCACTCAAACACGCTTGATCCCGTTCTCTCCTTTGCTTTCCTTTGTTCCTTCTACCAAGCGGATCATTCCTCTCCGGCATAAACTCCACTAAGCTTGAACCATGCGCATCGCCCTCTTCACCCTGGAAAGCGCTCTCAGCGCCCGGGCGGTGCTCGATTTCTGCGAAGCCCAGCAGCACAGCATCGTCCTCATCGGCCGCTCCTACCCTTACCGTGCGCAGGCCGGAGGCATGCTGGGGCAGATGCGGGCGCATTGGCGGCGCTCCGGCCCGCGCATCATGCCCTTCCTCATCGCCAATTACGGGCTGCCTTATACCCTCGGCACGCTGCGCCGTGCCCTCGGCCGCGGCCCGCTCACCGGCTTCGCGCGCCGGCACGGCATTCCCCTCCACACCACCACCGACGTCAACGGCCCCGCCACCACGCAAGCCCTGCGAGAAGCCCGGCCAGACCTGATCGTCTCCCTGCATTTCGACCAGATCTTCACCGCCGATACCCTGGCCCTCGCCCCGCAAGGCGGCATCAATGTCCACCCCTCCCTCCTGCCCGATCATCGCGGCCCGATGCCCACCTTCTGGGCCATGATCGAGCGCCGGCCCCGCTTCGGCGTCACCGTCCACCGCCTGGCGCCCCGCATCGATGCCGGGGGCATTCTCGCCCAGGAGGCGGTGCCCTTCCCTCCCCGCACCAGCGCCAGCCAGGCCGCCCGCCTGCTGCACCAGCGCGGCGCCGCCCTCGCCTCGGCGGTGGCCCAGCGCATCGCCTCGGGCGATACACCTGCCGAGGCGCACCCGCCCATCCTGCCCTATTGCCCTTTCCCGCCGGCCACGCTGCTGCGGCAGGCCGCACGCGAAGGCTGCCGCCTGCTCTCCTGGCGAGACCTGCCCGCCGCCCTCGGCGCGCCCACCGGATGACAGGCAAGGCGCATTCCTTTCGGCCCGTCCATTGACAGACGCCACGGGAGCGGGTTTCCCACCTGTCCGAATGTCCATATTTCCTGTGCCCGCTCAACAGAAGCGCTTCCTCTTCCTGCAAGGGCCCATCAGCCCCTTTTTCCGGGAAGTCGGCGCGGCCCTGCGGAAGCACGGGCATCGCGTCTGGCGCATCAACCTGCATTGGGGGGACCGCCTGTTCTGGCATGGTGCCGGCACCGTGGACTACCAGGGCAAGCTTGAAGATTGGCCCGCCTTCGTGGCCGATTTCATCGACCGGCACGCCATCACCCATCTCGTCCTGCTGGGCGAACAGCGCCCCTACCACAAGGCCGCCATCGCCGTGGCCGCCGAGCGGCAGGTGGAGGTGGTCGCCACCGACATGGGCTACATCCGCCCGGACTGGATCGTGCTGGAACGGGACGGCCTGAACGCCTCAAGCCGTTTCGAGCGGGACCCGGAGACGATCATCCGCATCGGTGCCTCCCTGCCGCCCCCGGACCTCGTCGTCCGCTACCGCGACGATTTCCGCCTGCAGGCCATGTGGGATGTCCTCTACAACATGGCCAGCCTGTCCCGCTGGCCATACTTCCGGCATTACAGCCACCACCAGATTTACAATCCCTTCACCTTCTACGCAGGGATGATCTGGCGCCTGATGCGCCGCGGCGCCGAGAACCGCCGTGCCGACGACATCATGCATCGCCTCGCCGGCACAGGCCCGCTCTACCTGATGGCCATGCAGATGGAGAACGACTTCTCCATCCGCGCCTATTCCCGCTACCACGACATGGACACCCCTCTGCGCGAGGTGGCGCAGAGCTTCGCCCGCCACGCCGCGCCGAACACCCATCTGCTCATCAAGGCCCACCCGTTGGACCCCGGGCACAAGAACTGGGGGCGCAGGGTCAGCAATCTCGCGCGCGAACTCGGTCTGGAAGGCCGCCTGCACTATCTCGGCGGCGGCAATCTCGGCCAGATGGTGGAACAGGTGCAGGGCGTCGTCACCGTCAACAGCACGGTGGGGCTACGCGCCATCATGGGCCGCACCCCGACCTTCGCACTCGGCGAGGCCATCTATCGCCTGCCCGGCCTGGTCTTCGGCGGCACGCTGGACGAGTTCTGGACCCACGCCCCCCCGCCCGACGAGGCGTTGCGCGAAGGCTTCCTCCGCTCCATCGCGCATTCCCTGCACATCCGTGGCGTCTATCACGCCAAGGAAGGGCGGGAGGTGGCGGTGCAAGGCATGGTGCATCGCCTGCACGAAGGCATCCTCAACCGCCCCGTGCCCGAGGCGCTGGACCCTGAGAATGAGGGCGCCACCGCCGGCTTCTGGCCGCCGCGCCCCAAATCCTCCCGCACAGCCTGACCGGATCTCCGGCAGGCGGGGCGCAACGCCACGGCTCATGGCGCGCACCCCGGCCCTGTTTACAGCGCCCAGTGCAGGCCGTTCTGCGCCTCCTGCGAGGTGGCGAAGGCCATCACCAGGTCACCCCGGTCGTGGCTACCCTCCGCCAGCAGGTTCTCGAAATAGGCGACGTCCTCCGCGCTGCCCTCACGGCCAAGCCCGTTGACGAACAGGCTTTCCACAAATTCGTGGTCGCCCTGCTCGCCATGCAGCGCCTGGAACTCGCTGGAAGACTCGATCATATCGCCCCACTCGCTCAGGCTGACCCCGTGCTCCAGCGTGCCGCCGTGGAAGCTGAGCCCACCGGCCTCCGCCTCACGTCCGAACGCCGCCTGATAGGCCGCACGGATCAGCCCGGCGAATTCATCCGCCACGAACAGGCCATTGGCCCATTCCCCGCTCCAGTTTCCACCCGCCTCAGCCGAGCCGGCGATGTCCACCACGATCTGCGCCCGGCTGGCACCGTCCTCCAACCTGCCGAGAAAGTAGTTCAGCCCTTCTTCCTCAGCGTCGCGGCTCAGCAGGTCCTGAAACAGATGCCGCACGAACTGCGCGTCATCCGTCTCCAAAGCCTTCGCACGGTATTCCTCGCTCATCAGGAACCCTTCTGCCACGGCCACACGGTCGAGCGGACCATCGCCCTGATGTGCCCAGTAGGAAAGGCCCTGCTGCTCGCCCGCACGGTCCAGCAACCCGCCATAAAGCCGGCTCAGGAAAGCCGCATCGCCCGCGGCGTCGAAGTTGATCCGCCCATCCGCGATCTGCACCACCTGCGTGCCGTCCTCCGGCCGCAATACATCCCCTTCCGCCAGCCGCGCGGCGATGTCCCCCGATGTCAGCCCCAGGGTGTGGGAAACGCCCTCATCCGGCGTCGCCACCTCGATGCTGCGCGGCGTCACCACCGCCGTCGCGGCGCTGGAGAGTTCTTCCGGCGTGCCGAGGTCATCGGTGTAGCTGATGGTGACGCGCACGGTGTGGCCGATATCGTCCCGCGTCAGCTCATAGCTTTTGCCAGTCGCGCCTTCGATGGTGACGAAATTGCCTTCGCCGTCATCGCGCTCCCAACGGAAGATGGCCTCGCCCATGCCATCGGCATCGCTGACCATGTTGGCGACGGAGAGCGTCTCGCCCCGCTGCGCCGTGCCACTCACGACCAGCTCGCCTTCCGGGGCGTCATTCACATTGGCCACCGGCGCGCTGACCAGGCTCATCACCTGCTCCGCCGAGCCCTGGCCATCCGTGTAGCTCACCACCACGCGTACGCCGTGGCCCACATCCGCCTGGGTCAGCGTGTAGCTGTCCTCCGTCGCATCGGCGATATCCGTGTAGCCGCCGGCACCATCTTCCCGCTGCCAGCGATAGGTGAAGGCGCCCACCCCGTCCGCGTCACTGATGCCGGTGACGCCAGCCGTCAGCACCTGACCCTGCTCCGCCAGCCCGGCCACCAAGGGCGCGCCCACCGGCGCATCATTGGTATTGGCAACGGGCGGGCTGGCCAGGCTCATCACCTCTTCCGGCGTACCCTGGCCGTCCGTGTAGCTCACCACCACGCGCACGCCATGGCCCACATCCGCCTGGGTCAGCGTGTAGCTGGCCTCCGTGGCATCAGCGATGTCGGCATAGCCACCGGCACCATCCTCCCGCTGCCAGCGATAGGTGAAGGCGCCCACCCCGTCCACATCGCTGATGCCGCTGACATCCGCGTTAAGCGTGCCGCCCTGGGCCATCGTCCCCGTCACCACGGGCACGCCCACCGGCGCGTCATTCACATTGGCCACCGGCGCGCTGGCGAGGCTGATCACCTCTTCCACTTTGCCCAGCCCATCGGTGTAGCTCGCCACAAGCCGTACGGCGTAACCCACATCCGCCTGCGTCAGCGTGTAGCTCGCATCCGTGGCATCCACGATATCGGTGTAGCTGCCGCTGCCATTGTCACGCTGCCAGCGATAGGTAAACGCGCCCAGCCCATCCGCGTCGCTGATGCCGCTGACACCCGCGTTGAGCGTGCCACCCTGGGCCACCGTCCCCGTCACCACGGGCACGCCCACCGGCGCGGCATTGCCAGCCACCGGCGTAAAGCCATAGGCATTGGTGTAATCGGTGCCCGACGTGCTGTCCTGCACCATGTAGGTGCCGGCCTCGGTGCCATCCGTGATCCACACTTCGGTGCCGTGCACGCTGTCAGTGGCCGTGAAGACCACGCGGCCATCCGGCATCAACTTCATCTGCTGCGGATAGCCGCTGTCGCTGCCGACAGCGATGTCCTTCAGCATGAAGGTGCCCGCCTCGGTGCCGTCCGTCACCCAGAGCTCATAGCCATTCACGCCATCGGTGGCATTGAACACCGCGCGGCCATCGCCCAACGCGACCATCGAGGACGTGCTGTAGGCCTGCAAGCCACTCCCCGAGCCTGGATAGATGTCCTTGACGCGCTGCGTGCCTGCCTCGGTGCCGTCTGTCACCCACAGCTCATAGCCCGTCGCCGGGTCATAGGCGGAAAATATGGCGCGGCCCGGCTCCAGCGTCACGATCGGGTTCTGGTAGAGGCCCATGCCCATATTCATCGAGCTGCCGCTGCCGGCATAGATGTCCTTCAGCATGAAGGTGCC
>JH599994.1 GCA_000245075.1 Acetobacteraceae bacterium AT-5844 | reverse complement strand
GCGATCCGCCTCGGCCAGCCGCTTCGCCATATCCGTATGCTACAAAACCAAATCGCCTGGGCGGCATCATATCCTCCGCCTCGCCTGCCTATGCTATCGGTCGTCGTGGCGAAACGGCGGATCGCCTGACGGTAGCTGTGTGCCGCCTGCTGGCGGTGCCCGTCGCGGAGCTTCTTGAGGATCGTTCGCGGACGGTCTCAGATGCCGTGCTGAGTTCGTCGAGGAGTGCGCGCGCTTCAACCAGGTCGGGGAGCGTGAAGCCCTCGGTAAACCATCTATAGACCGGTGCAAGGAGGTCGTACGCCTCCCTCCGCCTGCCGCGGTCGCGCCATAGTTGCGCCAGTGCCTTGCTTGCGCGTAGCTCCCACATTTTGGCTTCCTGCAAGCGCGCCAGCTCAATGGCCCGCAGGAAGCAAGGTTCGGCGTCACCGCCCGGCAAAGCGAGAAGCAGTTCACCTCGGGTCCGATGCAACTCGGCCTCGCAGATCCGTTCGCCGCCGCGTTCCATAAATGCGAATGCCTCGTCCAGAAGGGCCAGCCCACGTTCGGGTCGGCCCGCCAGCCGGTGCATATCCGCAAGCAAGCCAAGCGCCTGCGGCACGACAGTGCCAGCGCCGCGAGCGCGATAGTGGGCGAGTGCCTCCTGCATCCGCGCGATTCCGTCCTCCGGGCCTGTATTGGAGAGCACAGCCAGCGCCCAGCTGCGATAGACACGCGCGACATCACGGAAAGCCGGCGCCTTGGTGCTCAGCGCCTCGAGTTCTTCCGCATGCGCGCGCGTCGTGGCCGGATCACGCATCAGGCAATGAAGCGAGCAACCGCCGGCTACGAGCGCGGTGGTGTGAGACTGAATGTGCTGTAGCCGGCGAGCCTCGGTCAGCGCTTCGCCGCTGCGTGCCAGGGCTTGTTCGGGGAACCCAAGAATGAAAAGCGTGTTCGCCAGCCAGGAAAGGGCCCCTATGCGCGTGTCCATGGGAAAGCTGCTGCCCAGAACCCGATGCTGCCCAGGGTCGAAGAGGTCGAGCACGCGCTCGAGATACTGGCGTGCCGCAGCCGGCTGGCCCTTCTTGACTGAAGCATAGCCGATCAGACGCTGGGCGGAGAGTTCGGCGGCGGCATCTCCCTGCGCCTGCGCAAGGCGAAGCATCTCCTCGGCAGCTGCGTATGCGGTCTCCGGTTCACCACGGTTCGTGTGGTGAACGGCAAGGCCGGCCAGGACAGGGATGAGCCGTTCCACATCGGCGAGCTGGTGGCAGAGCTGACGCGCCCGCGCATAGACCTGCCCGGCGGCTGGAGCGGCCTGACCCTCCACCCAGGTCGTGGCGCTGGCCAAGGGAATCTGGAGCTCGAGTTCCATGCGGTCGCGCCACTCGCCCTGCGGTAGGCCGGTCAGCAGATCGAGCGCAGCCATGAAGTGCGCGCGCGCCTCATGGAGCGAAGAACGGGCGGCCGAACGCTCGCCCGCGCGGCGGTAGAGCTCGATGGCCGCGCGCGCCTCTCCTGCCTCGGCGCGATGATGCGCCAGCATCTGAGGATCGCGTTCGGCGACCTCGGGCCGCAGCTGCTCGATGACCTCGGCCGCGCGGCGATGCAGGTCGCGCCGGCGCTCACGCACCAGGATGCCGTAAGCGGCATCCTGCACCAGGGTGTGCTTGAAGGCGTAGCGCGCCTCTGGCGGTGTCCCGATCCGGCGCAACAGCCCCGTCGCCTCCAGCTGCGCCAGGCCCTCGGCCAGCCTCGCCGCCGGTAGCGCGGCGACGGCTGCCACCAGATCGTGCGTAAACTCACGCCCCAGCACGGCTCCTGCTTGTGCGACCTCTCTGACCGAGGGCGAGCGGTCCAGCCGCGCGATCAGAGACGCTTGCAGACTGCTTGGCACTGCGAATGGCGGCAGTGGGCCCTCCAGCACCCACCGGTCCGCCTCCTCGCGCAGCAGGCCACCTTCCAGCACCGCCCGCCCGACTTCCTCCACGAACAGGGGCACACCATCGGTCCGCGCCAGGATCTCCGCTTCAACCTCTGCCGGGAGAGCCTTGCCGTGGGCAATCCGACGCAGCAACATCAGGTGCTCGGCGCGCGCCAGGCGGTTGAGCTGTACCGGTGTGACATGGGACTGCCCGAGCCAGGCCTCCGTGTCGAAATCGGGCCGGTGCGTAATCACGACCAGCATCGCCGTTGCCGGGACCTCCGCTACCAAGAGGTTGAGGAATTCGCATGTGGTCGGGTCAAGCCAGTGCGCATCCTCCACCAACACGAGCACGGGCTCACGGGAGGCCAATCCGCGAAGGCGGCGAAGCAGCGCGGCAAGCAGCTTCTCCCGCCGGCGCTGAGGCAAACCGTTTGGCGAAGTCCACCGGCCCAGCGTGGGTACAGACAGCAGTTCCGCCACCAATGCGACATCCTCGGGTGGCGGGTCGAGCGGCAGTAGCAGCGCCTCCAGCTTGGCCAGCCGCGCCTCAGGCGTGTCCGAGGGTACCAGGCCCGCCGCACGCTCCAGCCGTGTGACGACGGGCTGCAGAGCACTGTCCGTGTGCTGGGGCGAGCAATAGAAGGCCAGCTCCTGATGTGCTTCGCCGCTGGCCACCAGAGCCTCCCGCAACGCCGCCGCCAGGCGAGACTTGCCTATTCCCGCCTCGCCACGGAGCAGGACGACCTGGCCCACACCGGCGCGAGCCCGGCGCCAGCGGCGAAGGAGGAGCTCGAGTTCCTCATCCCGTCCGACCAGCGGCGCCGCATTATTCCGCCGCAGCGCCTCGAAGCGGCTCTCGACCCCGCTCTCGCCGAGAACGCGGAATGGTACTATGTCGCCGCCCAGCCCTTTGAGCGTCAGCGGCGCCAGCGCTTCCCAGGCGAAGAGGGCCCCTGTGAGACCGCGCGTTGCGGAGCAGGCCAACACGGTGCCGGGCGCTGCGACGGCCTGCAGGCGCGCGGCGAGATTCGGAGTGGCGCCCACCACGGCGCATTGGCGCGCCGCCGCCTCGCCCAGCATATCACCGACGACGACCTCGCCCGTGGCAAGGCCTACCCGCGCGGCGGGGGGATCGGCCTCCGGAAACTCGAGCGTAGCAACGGCGCCGACGACCGCAAGCCCGGCGCGCACCGCGCGCTCGACATCGTCCTCCTGCGCTTTTGGCCAGCCGAAATAGGCCAGCACGCCATCACCCAGGAATTGCGCCACGTAGCCACCATGCGCCTCGATCACAGCGGAAGTGGTGCGGTGGTAGGCTCCCATGGCCTCACGCAGGTCTTCGGGGTCGAGGCGGGCCGAGAGTGCCGTCGAGTTTACGAGGTCACAGAACAGCACGGTGACCCGACGCCGCTCGGCCGCGGGGCTAGCGGAGATATCAATCTCCTGGGGCGCCGGGGAGGGGGAGACTGTGGCCGCTGGCAAGGCCTGAGAGGCAGATTCCGCCTCCTGCTCAGCCGCCAACCGCAGTTCCATTATGCCCTCGAGGATCCTGCGGCGGTGACCCACAGAGGCGATGCCGATCTCCTTCAGGTCTTCGGCCGTGAGCGAAAAGAGTATGGCTGCGTCAACGTCGTTGTCGCGGAACGCCGCCTCGTATTGCTCGAGACCGAGACCGCGCAGCCATGCGCTTACGTCGGTCGTCATGGCGTAGAAGGGCGCGAGCTGTTGCCACCGGAGGCGTTGCCCGGAAGCACGCACCGGAAGCGGCAGAACAGTTTGGCGTTCGGCGGCCCAGGCCGGACCGCCAACTCAGCCGGCGTACAGCGTAGCTTGTGAGCCATGCGTTCCTCCCGTCGCCGGGACGCCGCGACCTGCGGTCTCCGAAGTATAAGCGCGAGACCAGAACGCTGCTACCGCCAGGAGCGATGAAGTGAAGCGCATTGCATAGCTCCGGGATGGCATCCCGTATTTCTGGTCTCGCTCAGGTCATGATTGAAACGGCCGTGTAAAAGTTCGGCTGGTCTGACGGCGCAGATACGCCGCCCAAATCCGGCGGCGCTTGCCGTCAAGCAGGAGGGAGTTGAATCACAGGTTATCCTGGCAGTTGGCGCCTTATAGGTCTCGATGACGTTCAACGAGTCAGAATGAGACGTGCGAAGATGAACGCACGGCTGTCTTCGGAACTATGGTTGTGCGAACTGGCGATTCTGAGTAGTCGAGGGAAGTGAGACGGCCAGGTTGCCAGTGGTATCGGCGTTGGACCGATGGTTGCCCGAGGGCCGCCATCCGCTCCCGGCCGAGCCTAGCCCTCCAGCTTCACATTTGCCTCCCGCGCCACCTTGCGCCATTTCGCGATCTCGCTGCTGATGAACGCTCCGAACTGCTCAGGCGTGCCCGGATCGGCGAGCCGCCCAACTCCACCATGCGTGCCACCACGGCAGGGTCACGTAAGACGGCGACGGCATCGGCGTTGATTCGGCGCAGGATTGCAGGCGGTGTCGCCGCGGGAGCCACCAGGCCGGACCAGCCCAGCGCCTCGTAGCCCTCAATACCAGCCTCGGCGACGGTCTGAGTCTGCGGCAATTGCGGCGGGCGGGAGCGGCCCGTCGTGGCGACGGCGAGCGCGCGGCCGGCCTGGATCTGCGGCAGGGCGCTGGCCAGGCTGTCCATCATCAGCGGCACGTTGCCGGCTATCAGGTCAGCCATGGCCGGGCCACTGCCGCGATAAGGCACATGCGTCATCCGCACGCCCGCGCGATAGGCCAGCATTTCCATTGCCATATGCTGCGCCGTGCCCGGCCCGGCGGAGGCGTAGTTCACCGCGCCCGGCTTCTCCCGTGCGCGGTCCAGCACGGTGCGCAGATTGTCGAGCCCAGCCTTAGGATGCGCAACCAGCACCAAAGGCAGAGTGAAGATGTTGGTGATGGCGGCGAAGTCTCGCTCTGCATCGTAAGGTAGGTTCGGCATCAGCGAGGGATTCACCCCAAGCGTGCCCGAAGTGCCGACGGTCAGCGTATATCCATCCGGTGCAGCCCGCGCGCCTGCCTCCATGCCGAGCGCTCCCGCGCCGCCCGAGCGGTTCTCCACCACCACGCGCTGCGGCCAGCGTTTGGACAATTCGTCGGCCAGAAGCCGCCCAAAGATGTCGGCCGCCTGCCCGGGCGGGAAGGGCACTATGAAGCGCACCGGGCGCTCGGGGAAAGCGGCGGCGACCGCATCCTGTGCACGAAGGGTCTTGGGTGCGGCCAGGGCGGCCGGGGCCATGGCCAGGAACGCCCGTCGCGTGCTGGTGATCATGCTGTCCTCTCCCTGCTTCTGCGGCTTGGCGCCGCTTGCTTCGCCGGTGAATTTACATAGCCGCAAAGGCTGATCCGGCTTGACGGCGCCATCCTGTCACCGTCAACAATGTATACGCAAACGGATTCTCAGACGTATCCACCGGCACGCCGAAAGGGAGGCACCAGCTTGCTTCGCGACATTGCCATCCCGCCCGAGCACCGCGCCCCTACCGCCGCCGACCTAGCGCATGCCCGGCTGAAGGCCCTCATTCTGGACAATCACCTGCCACCCGGCGCGCAGCGGCTGGAGGGCGAGCTGGCCCTGCAACTCGGTCTGTCCCGCACTCCGGTGCGCGAAGCATTGGTGCGGCTGGAACAGGAAGGGCTGATTGCCATCACGCCGCGCCACGGCATGCGAGTGCTCCCGATCGCCGCCGGCGATATGCGCGAGATTTACGAGGTTCTGACCAGCCTGGAGCCCATGGCCGCCGAGCTGCTGGCCCGCCGCCCGGAGCCGGCGCGCGGGCTGGAACGTCTGGAGGCCGCCTGCACCGCCATGGAGCAGGCCCTGGCGGCACAGGACCGCCTGGCCTGGGCCGCGGCGGATGAGGCCTTTCACTTCGGCTTGGCCGAACTGTGCGGCAACCGTCGCCTCGCGGGCATGGTCATGCAGGTCTGGGAACAGTCGCACCGTGCGCGGCTCTTCACCCTGAACCAGCGGCCGTTGCCCGCGCGCAGCACCGCCGAGCACCGCCGCGTGCTGGAGGCCATCGCCGCCGGCGAGGCCGAGCGAGCGCGCGAACTCTACCGCCGGCACCGCCGCCGCAGCGGCGAGGAACTCGTCTCCCTCATTGAACGGAGTGGCGTGACATGGCTCTGAGCAGCAACACGGTCCGGGTGGCATTGATGCCCGGCGACGGCATCGGCACCGAGGTCACGGAAGCCTGCATCGCCGTGCTGGAACCGCTGGCGCGGCGGCATGGGCTCGGCCTCGGCTTTGACAGGCTGCGCGCCGGCGCCATGGCTTATCGCGACACCGGCAGTGCCATGGATGAGGCAACCTTCGAACGCGCGAGGGACGCCGATGCCATCCTGCTCGGCGCCATGGGCTGGCCTGGCATCCGCTATCCGGACGGGACGGAGATCGCACCGCAGCTTGACCTCCGCTTCCGCCTTGGCCTCTATGCCGGCGTGCGGCCGATCCGCGCCCTGCCTGGCGTGCCCACCGCGCTGGCCGATCCGCGTGCGGCGGAGATTGACCTCGTTATCCTGCGCGAGAGCACGGAAGGGCTTTTCGCCGCGCGGGGCAGGGGTGAGATCATCGAGGACCGCGAGGCGCGCGACACGATGGTGATCACCCGTGCCACCACCGAGCGGCTTTCGGACTTCGCCTTCAACCTAGCGCGCCGGCGGGCGGCGCGGCGTGGGCGCCAGGGCCGGGTCACGCTGGTGGACAAGGCGAATGTGTTCACCGGCTTCGCTTTCATGCGCAAAGTATTCCATGAGGTCGCCGCGAAGCACACCGATGTGGAGGCGGCGCACCACTACATCGATGCGATGGCGCTGGACCTGATCCGGCGTCCCTGGGATTTCGACGTGCTGCCAACAGAGAACATGTTCGGCGACATCCTTTCCGATCTCGGAGCAGGGCTGATCGGCGGGATGGGGTTCGCGCCCTCGGCCGATATCGGCGACACCCATGCGGTGTTCCAACCGAGCCACGGTACAGCGCCCGATATTGCGGGGAAGGGACTGGCCAATCCGACAGCCATGCTGCTTTCCGCAGCCATGATGCTGGATTGGCTCGGGGAGCGCGGCGCGGGCCAAAGCTGGGCCGAGGCCTCGGCGGAGCTGGAAGCAGCCGTGGATGCTGCCTTCGCGGAGGGGCTGCGGACACCAGATATCGGTGGTACCGCTGGCACGGCCGAGGTAGCGCGCCGCGTCGCTGCCTGTATTGGGGCGCCAGTACGGGCTTAGCTTGATGGCGCCCAATGCTCACCACCAGATTCGTTGCAGCTATCCGCTACCGGGATTACGAACGACCATCAATGAACGCATGCGATGACATTCCTCAGGAGGTGCAGGAGCTACTCAGCGCTTGGACTTTGAAGCTCGATGGCTCTCTCATGACCACGCCGTCGAGCTGGCTCCTGCCAGTTCGCCGGGAAAGCCTGGCTATTCTGAAGGTCGCTCGTACCTCCGACGAGCGGTGCGGGTACGGACTGATGAAGTGGTGGGATGGCGACGGTGCGGCGCGCGTTCTCGCTTCGTCTCCAAACGCGCTGCTGATCGAGCGAGCCACCGGCGAACGAAATCTCGCCCGCATGGCCTGGTCGGGTGAGGACGATCAGGCATGCAAGATCCTCTGCGAGACAGCCCGGCGGCTACATGTCGAACGTGACCGGGCTCTCCCTGAGCTGCACCCGCTCGAGGCCTGGTTTCAGCCCTTGTTCGAACTCAGCCAGCATCATTCCTGTCTGGCGGTCTCCGCTGCCACGGCCCGGCATCTGCTTTCAGAGCAGAAGTCGATAGGCCCGCTGCACGGCGATCTTCACCATGAGAACGTTCTTGATTTCGGGGCACGCGGATGGTTGGCGATTGACCCGCATGGGCTGCTGGGAGAGAGATCGTTCGATTATGCAAATATCTTCACGAACCCAGATCTGAGCGATCCTAAACGCCCGCTCGCCACACTTCCGGGGCGGTTGGAGGCGCGCCTCAGGATCGTCGGGCAGTTGGCGGGTATTGAGCCGTCCCACATGCTCCGCTGGGTTGTTGCATGGACAGGTCTTTCGGCAGCGTGGTTCATGGGCGACAATGATGAGACCGGCGCGGCTATCGATCTGGCCATCAATCAGACTGCCTGTGGGCTGCTAGGGATTTAAAGGGCCGCATCATCTGCGACCTGCGCCATTCTCGTGAGCGAATGGCTTCAATGGGCTTCCTGCGTCCTCGTTTATTAAGGCCGGCGTATCCCATTACTGGCCTCGCCGCCTTGAGCCGGGCGGTACGTATTTTACATAATCTTAATTATGCGTTGGGCGTCCGCTTGCGATCTGACGCCACCATTCCCCTCAAGCCAGCCCTTGCACCAGTGCCCAGGACTGCCACCCTCGCCCAGGCGAGTAAGCCGGATCAGCTATACGGATGGCTTCGTGATCTGCTCAACAGAAGCCACGTCCAGCGTGGTGCTTGCTACCACAGCCTCAATCCCGACGATGAGCTGGCGTCTCTCCCTGATCCAGGCGAAGGTTGTGAGCCTTTGACAGAGAGTAGACATCTCCTTCACGGCAGGTAGCGTTGGGGTCCCTATCGACTGCTTGGGTCGTGCTGCGGTGAAAGAGTGTGCCCGCAGTCGAGCAGCCGAAGGGCCCCCAACGCTGGCGGCCGGACGAAAGCACCACCTCGCTGAAGAGGCGCTCCAACACGCCAAATACGGCGGCCTGCCTAATCCCGCCGGTATAGGATCATGCCGCCGTGATACAGCACCCCGTCGATGAACCTTCCATCAGCAGTGAATCCCGTGTCGTCCCAGTAGAAGATGTCCGAGTCCCGGACTTCGTAACGGCCCTGATACGCGCTTTCACGGTTTCCACGCGCTTCGTCATAGCGGCCGTTCGGTAGCAGGTTGTGGCGGACACGGCCGTCGGCCGTGATCCACATTCCGACATATGGGTGGCTTTGAGCCGGAGAGGCAGCTGTATTGCGATTGGTATCCATCTGAGCGAGACCTATTGAAGAGGGTATGGCAGCCAGGGCTGCAAGAACGGCGAGCAGGGAGCGGATCTTCATGGGACCGCTCCTCCCGATTGCCCGGCAGGCGCTTCGCGGCGCTCGGCGAAGAGTGCAGAGAGGGCTTGGGATGCCGAGATAGCCCGCGCAAACCCGGCCGGAACGGTCACCATGTAGATGACCTCCTTCAGCTCATCCTCGGTCACGCCGATGTTGAGAGCATAGCCAGCATGAACGCTCATAAAGGCGGTTTCCCCGATGGCCGCAAAGGCGGCGACCGCAGCGAGCTGCCGTGTCCGGCCGTCCAGCCCCGGCCGTGACCATACATCGCCAAGCGCAAACCCTTCGGTTGCCTCTGCCAGAAAGGGAAATTCCTGCCGCATGCGCTCCAGATTGGGCTGAGGGGAACCGTTGTTCAGGCTCCTGACGACGGCCTCCCCGCGCTGCAGGCGTTGCTCCACTGTCAGTGCACCGGCGGCCGTAGGAAGGGCAGCGAGCAGAAATGCCATGGCGGCATGCCACGGGATGCAAGAACGAAGAAGCATTTTTGCCTCCTTATGTGCTGCGGGTTGGACGTATGACGAGCTCGCTGACGTCCACATCGTCCGGCTGCTCGATGGCAAACCGTACGGCACGCGCGATGGCGTCCGGCTGAAGGGCGATGGCGCGATAGGTCCTCATGGCCTCCTGTGCCACCGGGTCGGTGATCGTGTCGGCAAGCTCGCTTTCGACCACGCCCGGATGGATGCAGGTGACGCGGATCTTGTCATTCTCCTGGCGGAGACCATCGGAGATCGCACGCACCGCATATTTCGTCGCGCAATAGACAGCGGCGGTCGGCGAAACGGAGAGCGCCCCGATGGAGGCGATGTTGATGATGTGGCCCGAGCCCCTCCCCGTCATCTCCGGCAGGACCGCCGCGATGCCGTAGAGCACACCCTTGATGTTGACATCGACCATCCGGTCCCACTCCTCGATCTTCAGTGAGGCCATGAGCGAGAGCGGCATGACGCCGGCATTGTTTACAATGACATCAACGCGGCCGAACATGTCTCGCCCTGCCTCGGCAAAGGCGGAAACCGCCGCCCGGTCGGTGACGTCGAGATGCCGGGTCATGATCTCGCCACCCCCGGCTCTGATCTCCTCGGCGAGGGCTTCCAACCGGTCGGTACGGCGCGCGCCCAGTACGAGCTTCGCGCCTGCGGCGCCAAGTTCCCGGGCGATTGCCATGCCTATACCGCTCGAAGCCCCGGTCACCAGGATAACCTTGTCCATGTCCATATCCTCCGCTTCCGTAACGGGTTGTTCACCGCCATGCAGCGGTTGCCGAGACGCTAGCCCTGCGCCAATGTGCCGATAAGCCGCCGAATAATTCCCAGCTTGGAAAGTTTTGCTAACCAATGGAGACGGATCTCAACGCCCTCGCAGCCTTCACCCTCGTGGCCGAGGAACGGAGTTTCCGCGCGGCTGCGGATCGCATGGGCGTTACGCGTCCGGCGGTCAGTCAGGCGATCCGGCGGCTGGAAGAGACCCTAGGCGTCACGCTCCTCCATCGCACGACACGCAGCGTGAGCCTGACCGAGGCCGGGGAGCGCCTGTATGCCAAGGTAGCGCCCGCCATTGCCGACATGCGGGCGGCCGTGGAAAACGCGGGCAGCTCGGACGGCCGCCCCCGGGGGCAATTACGGCTGGCTGTCTCGTCCATCGCCGACCACTTCCTGTCCGGCCCTTTTCTCACGACCTTCGCAGAGGCCTACCCCGATATTCAGATCGATATCACCGTGACGGATGAGGAGTTCGATATTGTCGCGGAGGGATATGATGCCGGCGTCCGGCTTGGCGAGGTGATCGAGCAGGACATGATCACGACCTCGGTTGCCGGCGACGAACGCCAGCTTGCCGTCTGCTCACCTGCGTACCGGGACCGTTTCGGCGTGCCGCGCCATCCGCGTGAGCTGCCGGCCCACCGCTGCATCGGCTGGCGTCCTGCGCCGAGGGTCGCGCCCTATCGCTGGGAGTTCGCGGAACACGGCAAGGATTTCAGCGTCGCGGTCGCCCCGGAAATCACAACCAACGACATGGCGCTGATGATCAAGCTGGCGACCGCAGGCGCCGGCATCACTTTCGGGATGGAGGAAAGCTTTCGCCCCTGGATCGAGCGGGGCGAGCTCGTGCCGGTCCTGACGGAATACTGTCCCTACTTCCCGGGCTTCTACCTCTATTATCCGACCCGCCGTAACGTAGCGCCCAAGTTGCGCGCCCTTGTGCAGCACCTCCGGCGCTACAGGCGCTCCTAACCGCTTCGCGCGATACCGGTGGCACTCCCCTCTCCCGCCGCCGCCCTTCCCGCTCTCGCGGCGCGCCACACGGGGGCGCCAGGGTATCGGCAAAGGCGCGGACAGGCGGCTCTCCGAAGCGCGAATAGGAATTAGCGCGTCCGTGAAGGCGTCTGTGCGGAAAACCCTTTCCAATGCCCGCTGATGGCATCCAGAGCACGCCGCAAAAGCGATGATTGCTCGGTCCTGTGCCAGCATAGCGTGACGTCCATCCCCCGATCCGCTCCGGCCAGAGGCCGGAAGGCGATGCCGCGCGGGCACAGCCGCGATACGCCCTCGGGGAGGATAGCGACACCTTCTCCCGCAAGGACCAGCCCCAGGGCGGAATGCACCGATGCGACGGAATGCGCCCTGGGCATGGAGACGCCCGCCTGGCGGAGGATATGGCGGGCAATGGAGGTGGCGCCCGGCTGTTCCGATCCCTGCGGCAAATCGATCAACAACCTGCCCTGAAGCCGCGAAAGATGTATCTGCCGCAACCGGGCCAACGGGTCCTGGACCGGTAGCGCCACGACGAGCCGCTGGGAGCAAAAGTGCCGGGTCGCGATGTCGGGATGGTCCAGAGCGGGCATGCACAAGGCCAAAGCCACCTGGCGGTCCAGCAACGCCTGCTTGCGGCTTGCGACTGTCAGTTCCACCAGATCCAGCTCCACGCCCGGCAGTTCTGCCCTGAGGCGGGCAACCAGTTGGGGCATCATGTCGTAGGCCAGGGCGATCATATACCCGATCGAAAGCCTGCCGCGTTGGCCTTGCGCCACGTTGCGTGCCGCCGCCGCCCCTTCCCTCGCTTGGTGCAGCACCTCACGGGCATGCGGAAGCAGGGCGCGGCCGGCTTCCGTCAGGGTCACACCCTGGCTGCTGCGGGCGAAAAGCGGAGCACCGACTTCTTCCTCCAGCCGCCGCATCTGCACCGAGAGCGCCGGTTGGGCGAGGGCGAGGCGCTGCGCCGCGCGCGTGATGCCACCTTCTTCCGCCACGGCGACGAAGTAGCGCAGACGATGCAGCTCCATTGCCTCATAGCTCCTGGATATGGCTATCTCCGTATCACAGTATTGGACGGCAACGGCCAGTTCGGCCAGCTTTGCCATTTTGCGACGGGTATCTGGAGTGATGATCATGGGAAGGAACGGAATCGCGCGGCGCACGCTTGGCCTGGCGACAGCCGGCCTGCTGGCTGCACCGCGTCTGGCGAGTGCTCGCGGCAAGCAAGTGTTGAAGGTCATTCCCCGCGGCGATCTGACGGTGCTCGATCCTCTGTGGACCACGGCCTATCAGACGCGCGACCACGCCTATCTCGTCTTCGACACGCTCTTCGGCCTCGATGCCGCCTTCCGCCCGCAGCACCAGATGCTCGAAGCCTCGTCGGCGACGCCCGACGGCCTTCTCTGGAGCCTGCGGCTCCGCCCCAACCTCCGCTTCCATGACGGCGAGCCTGTCCTGGCGAGGGATTGCATCGCGAGCATCAAGCGCTGGGGCGCGCGGGATGCCTTCGGCCAGACCATGATGGCTGCCACGGAAGAGATCTCGGCCGCCGACGACCGCACCATCAGTATCCGCCTGCGGCGGCCCTTCCCGATGCTGCCTTACGCCCTGGGCAAGGCCAGCCCGAATATCTGCGTCATCATGCCGGAACGCCTGGCGCGCGCCGATGCCTTTACCAGCGTGAACGAGATGGTAGGCAGCGGCCCCTTCCGCTTCCTCGCCAGCGAGCAGGTGCCGGGCGCCTTCTTCGCCTATGAACGCTTCAATGGCTACGTCCCACGTGAGGATGGCGCGACCGAATGGACGGCCGGGCCGAAGAAAGTGTTCATCGACCGGCTCGAAATGCATGTCATGCCCGATTCCGGCACCGCCGTGGCGGCGCTGCAAAGCGGAGAGGTGGACTGGTGGGCCTGGCCCGAGGCCGATCTGCTGCCCCTGCTGCGCCGGTCCCGCGATATCGAGGTGCGGGAGGCCGACCCGATGGGGCTCGTCGGCACGCTGCGCCTGAACCACCTTGTGCCTCCTTTCAACAACCCGGCCATCCGCCGCGCCGTGCTCAGCGCGATCTCGCAGGAGGACTTCATGTCCGCCGTGGCTGGCACGGACCGCGCGAACTGGCGTGACGGAGTGGGTTTTTTCGCCCCAGGTTCGCCCTGCGCCAGCACCGCGGGGATGGAGGCCATGACAGGCGATGTGGACGCCGCCCGCCGCGCCCTGCGCGAGGCAGGCTATGCCGGGGAGCCGGTGGTCCTGCTCGCCAGCACGAATATCGCCATCCTGAAGGCGGTGAGCGATGTGGCTGCCGATCTCTTCCAGCGCCTCGGCATGAACGTGGACTACCAGGCCATGGATTGGGGCACGGTCGTGCAGCGCCGCGTGCGCAAGGAGCCGCCGGCGCAGGGTGGCTGGAATGCTTTCGGTACCTTCTGGGGCGGGCTCGACCATTTCGACCCCGCTGTGCATGTCTTCCTTCGTGGAAACGGCGCTCAGGCCGCGCCGGGCTGGCCAGACAGCCCGCGCCTGGAGACCTTGCGCACGGACTGGCTCAACGCCGCCGACCCAGCCGAACAGAAGCGGATCAGTGAAGCCATACAGCGCCAGGCCTTCCAGGACGTGCCC
This sequence comes from Acetobacteraceae bacterium AT-5844, assembly GCA_000245075.1. GTDB lineage: Bacteria > Pseudomonadota > Alphaproteobacteria > Acetobacterales > Acetobacteraceae > Pseudoroseomonas. The sequence goes on along the minus strand of JH599994.1, from coordinate 12,278 downwards.
TATATCCCGCTCGGCCAGCAGCGCGGCATCACCGCTTATCGCCGCGACGTTACCGGCGTTCTCGACGGCGTGCCCGTCTACTGGAATGTGAGGCGCGCGTGATGGAAGAACTCTGCCAGCTCCCGGCCACGGCGCTGCGCGACCTCATCGCGCGCAAGCAGGTCTCGCCTGTCGAGTTGACGAAAGCGGTGTTGGACCGTGCGGAACGGCTGCAACCAGTCTTGAACTGCTTCATCACCCTCGCCCGCCCCGAGGCCATGGCGGCGGCGGAAGCCGCCGAACGGGCGGTCATGGCGGGCGAGGAACTGGGCCTGCTGCACGGTATCCCGTGCAGCGTGAAGGATATTGTGAACACCGCGGGGATGCGCACCACCTTCGGCTCGCTCCTTCTGGCCAAGAATGTGCCGGCCGAAGACGCCGAGGCAGCGGCCCGCCTCCGCCGCCAGGGAGCAATTTTCTTCGGCAAGACCACAACGCCGGAATTCGGCACCAAATGCGTCACGGACGCGCCCCTTTTCGGCCGGACCCGCAACGCCTGGTCGGCCAGCGCCACCTCAGGCGGATCGAGCGGCGGCGCGGCGGTGGCCGTTGCCGCTGGGATCGGCCCGATTGCGGTCGCGACCGATGGCGGCGGTTCCACGCGCATCCCGGCGGCATGCAACGGCGTCGTCGGCCTCAAGCAGAGCCTCGGGACCATTCCCCACAGCCAGGTGCCCGACGCCTTCGGCAACTATACCTATGTGACGCCGATGACGCGCACCGTGGGTGACACGGCGCTCATGCTCCAGGCGATGGCCGGACCGCATGACAGCGATCCCTGGTCGATGGGGGTGCCCGTTCCGGATTACCTTGCTGCTGCCCGCGCCGAAGGGGACCTCTCCGGCGTGCGGGTCCTCTTCTGCGCGGCACCGCCCGGCCGGCCGATCGCCGCCGAGGTGAAGCAGGCATTTGAGGCCACCCTCCAGAAACTGGAGGCACTTGGTGCGACGCTGGAGCCTTTCGATGGTGATGGGCTGGATGTCGAGCCGATCTGGCGCGCCATCAACCACACCACCTGGCGAGCCCGCTTCGCGCCGATGGTCGAGAAGGATGAGGCGCGGATGAGTCCGTCGCTGGTCAAGCAGCTGGCCATCGTGCGGGATGTAAGCGGCGTCGAATATCAGCAGGCGATGTTCGATCGCGCGGCACTTTTCCGTCGGGTGCAGGCATTGTTCCGGCGCGGCGAGCTGCTCGTGACGCCAACCCTGATGCGTGATGCTCTGCCGATCGATATGGACCCCTTCGCGCGTAACCCACGAGGCGAGATTGAGATCGACGGCCGCCAGCTTGAGGATGTCCGTTCGCACTGGTTCCCCTGGACCATGCCATTCAATCTGACTGGCCACCCCGCCCTCAGCCTTCCGGTCGGGTTCGGCGCGAGCGGCCTGCCACTTTCGGTCCAGCTGGTGGCGCCAATGCGGGAAGATGCGCGTCTGCTGCGTGCCGCGGCGCTGCTTGAACGGCAGTTGGACCTGCTCGATCGCTGGCCGGCGCTGGATTAGTCGGCCACCGAGCGAACACGGAACGCTTGCGCGGGCCTGGGGCGGCCAGCCGCCTCCGTGCCTCTGCCTAAAGCGAAGGCAGGCTTCGCCAATCCCGCATTGTCTGGGTTCCGCAGTAGGCGCCAAGCTTGCCGCCATGACGGAGCTATCATCCTCCTTGATTGGCGATCGCCGCGCTATCCGCTCTGGCTCGATCTGCGAAAGGCGCCATCGGACAAGGTGCTGGCGCCTTTCCGGTCGCCCTTGCAGCAGCGCCAACCAGCATGGCCCTGGCCGAATAGCTCCGCTCATAGAAGCGAGATGGGGCCTGCCTGCCTCTTCCGCCGCCTGCTCACGCTTGGCAACGAACTGCTCTGGCGAGGCCTCACATGCTTCATCTGTTCATCCAGGCCGGAAGGCTTTGTGGCGCCGCTTCCTTTTCACAAGCCTGGCAGCGGCCTTTCTCTTCGTTGTCCCGGCGAATGCCCAATCGATCCAACTCCTCACGACGCCTCACGGCCCGGTGCGCCTCTCGCTTCCCCATGGCCCTGGCCCGCATCCCGTTGTCATCGTCCTGCCGGATCGCCCCGCGGCGGACCTGCGGGCCGAACCGTATATCGACCGTTTGATTGAGGGGGGCATGGCGGTCCTGGAAGCTGGCCTGGATGACGCTGACGAAGCCTCTGTTCTACTCACACCAGCAGGGCTGCGCACGACATTTGCCGCTTCTTACAGCGCCCTCCTGGACGAAACCCGAATCGGCTATTTCGGGTTCGGCGCCGGAGGTCGCGCGGCGTTGAATGCTTCGGCAGACATTCCTGTCGCCGCTATCTATCCTTCCTGTAACGGTCTGCGCCCATCGCGACGCGACGCGCCGACGCTGTTGTTGCACCCTGACAACCCGGCTGAGATCGCGGCCTGCCGCTTTGTCACGCCGGGCGCGGAGCCGATCCCGGGAGCGACGCATGGGTGGGACCACCGTCAAGGGGCCTGGGACGACGGCGTAGCACTCTTGCCTCATCCAGACGGAACGCGGCGGCGGATCCGCTCGCAAGGCAATGGGTGGGCAACGGGAGCAGCAGCGACACGCGTCCTGCGCCATTTCAGTTCTTTGCCGGAGTGGTCGGCACCATAGCCTGTACAGCGCAGCAAGGTTCTGAGCGTCAGGAAGCCGCAGCCGCGAGCAAATCGTGGTCAAATGCCGACGCGATCCTATTCCGGCAGCCCAGGTGGAGGAGGACCGCACCTTCATCGACGCTGGTCTGGAAATCAGCCGACGTGGATCTGATGCCGGCACAAGACAGCGGGCAGGCTCGGGCGGCATCTTTGCCGGCGCCGCAGAGGCGTTCCGCTTCTGCGAGGAAGAGCCCTCGCGGCACAGTGACCTCACGCCCTGGGCTGAACGTCAGGCAGGCACCGCCGAACCTCGGCATCCCGTTCGAGCGGCCAGGCGAAGAAGTTGAAAACATAAGGATCGGATACCGCGTAGTCCGAGGGGCCGGGGCCGGCTCTCTGCATGGTCGCGCGGTCCAGTGCCGAGGCTGGCCACCACTGGTTGTCGAGGGCGAAGCAGGTGGTGTAGCCCAGGGCATCCAGAAAAGCGGGTACCGCCCAGGTACAACCTTCCCGGTGCCGCTCCTCGAGTTCCAGCGTCAGGATCGGGCGACAGCGTAGCAGAGTATCGCGCGCGCCTCGCAAGACCTCGTACTCCGCACCTTCCGCATCAATCTTCATCGCGGTCAGGTCGAGCAGGCCGAAGCTGTCCAGTGTGACCACCCTCACCTGGACCCGCTCGGCGGCAACATGCGGGCCGTGGCCCTCGAAGGTTTTGACCAGGGACGCCCATTGCTCCTGCCGCGCCCCCTCTACCACCGGCACGGACAGCGTGAGTTCGCCGGGCACATCACCCAATGCGAGAGGGAGAGGCTCAATCGCCGCGATCCCCGCACAGGCTGCAGAAAGACGGGAAAAGGCGGCGGGAAGTGGCTCGAAAGCCAGAACATGCGCACCCGGCAAGCGGCTGAGAGGCAGGGTCAGCAGGCCATCATGTGCACCGACATCGACAAGGCTGCCAGGCCGGTGCAGCGCCGTCAGGAAGCGAAGCTCGTCCACAGCGCCTCTCCCCAGTTCTTTGTGCCATAGCATGAAGGGGTTGGATTGAATCAGGCAAGCGCGACGGTTTGGCTGCCAGCGTACGAGGTGGTGCATAGCTGGCGCTCCGTGCTTCGTCCTTGGCAGGTAACCAGCTAAGGTGTGAACCTAGCGAAAGCCGCGCCTTTTGCCGGTCTTTCTACCACTCAGCCGGCTCACCTCCTCCCCTTCCTGGACCGGATCCCTCATGAAGAAGATTGGCTTCCTTTCCTTCGGCCACTGGACCCCCTCGCCCAATTCCGCCGCCCGCTCCGCTGCCGATGTCCTTCGACAGACTATTGAACTCGCCGTTGCGGCCGAGGAATTGGGTGCGGATGGCGCTTATGTCCGCGTCCATCACTTTGCTCGCCAACTCGCCTCTCCCTTCCCTCTGCTCTCTGCCATGGGCGCGAAAACCAGCAGCATCGAGCTGGGCACCGCCGTTATCGACATGCGCTACGAGAATCCGCTCTACATGGCTGAGGACGCCGGTGCGGCCGATCTTATCAGCGGCGGTCGTCTTCAACTTGGTCTCAGTCGGGGCTCGCCCGAGCAGGTGATCGATGGCTGGCGGCATTTCGGTTACAGCCCGGCCGAAGGTGAGACCGACGCGGATATGGGCCGCCGCCATGCCAAAGTCTTTCTCGAAATTCTGCGTGGCCAGGGTTTCGCGCAGCCAAATCCGCGCCCGATGTTTCCCAATCCGCCGGGCCTGCTGCGCCTCGAACCCTATTCAGCGGGCCTGCGTGACCGCATCTGGTGGGGTTCCAGCTCCAATGCCACCGCGGTCTGGGCGGCGCAGCAAGGCATGAATTTGCAGAGTTCCACCCTCAAGGACGACGAGACCGGCGAACCGTTCCATGTTCAGCAGGCCGCCCAGATCCGAGCCTATCACGCCGCCTGGAAGGAGGCCGGCCACGCCCGCAGCCCGCGCGTCTCAGTCAGCCGCAGCATCTTCCCGCTGCTTGACGACCGCGACCGCGCCTATTTCGGCCGGGGTGGGAAGGAGCAGGACCAGGTCGGCTTTATCGACGAGAAAACCCGCGCCATCTTCGGTCGCGGTTACACGGCCGAGCCTGAAATCCTTATTGAGCAGCTCCGCGCCGACGAGGCTATTGCAGAGGCAGACACCCTCCTTCTGACCATTCCGAACCAACTCGGCGTCGACTACTGCGCCCATGTCATTGAAAGCATCCTGAAACACGTCGCACCTGCCCTGGGGTGGCGCTGATCCGGCTGCCAAGGCGGGACCGGACATTTGTCCAATGTCCCGCCCTCCAGCGTAAGCGTCACGCCCCGTTCAAGGCATGATGCTGCTATCCAGCAGCTTGTCGATGGTGATCGGCAAGGAGCGGACGCGCCTGCCAGTGGCATGGTAGATGGCATTAGCCACCGCTCCCGCCGTACCGACGATGCCGATCTCGCCCAACCCCTTGACGCCCAGCGGTGTCACTTCCGGATCGGGCTCGTCGACGAAGATGACGTCGATGCTGCCGATATCGGCATTCACAGGCACATGATACTCGGCGTAATTGTGGTTCATGAAGCGGCCGAGGCGATGATCGATCATCGATTCCTCGTGCAGCGCCATGCCGATGCCCATGACCACGCCGCCGAGGATCTGGCTGCGCGCCGTTTTCGGATTGATGATACGCCCGGCCGCCACGGCGTTGACGACGCGCGTGACGCGCACGACGCCGAGTTCCTCATCCACCCGCACCTCGACGAAGACAGCACTGTGCGTGTTACGCGACTTCCGCATCTGGCTGATCATACCGCTGATCCCGCCGCTGGCGGTCTCCTCGACCTCGATCGTGTCCATGCCCGCCGCGCGCATCACATCCGTGATGGCCACGCCACGGGACGTATCTTCGCGTAGAATGATGCAGCCATCGCTGAAACGCACGTCCTCCAGGCTCGCCTTGCCAAGCGGGCTGGCTTCCAACTTCGTTGCCGCTTTCAAGAGCTTCTCGGCCACCGCGTCGCATGCCTGTTGCACGGCGGCGCCGACGGAGGCCGCCATCCACGAGCCGCCTTCTACCGGCGCGATGGGCAAGCTGGAATCGCCGAGCCGGACGGTGACCTGTTCAACCGGCAGGCCCAGCGCCCCCGCCGCCGTCTGCGCCATCACCGTATAGGTGCCGGTGCCGATGTCGGAGGCGGCGCTGGATACCTCCAGATGGCCGTTGGCGGAAAGCCGTGCCTTGGCCGAGGTCTTGGAGAACATGGCGTCCCACATGCCCGTGGCCACGCCCCAGCCAACCAACTCCTTGCCCTCCTTCATCGAGCGTGGCGACGCACTCCGGCGGCTCCACCCAAAAGCTTCAGCGCCCGCGGCATAGGCTTCGCGAAGCGCCTTGCTGGTGAAGGGCGTGCCATTCATCTGGTCGGTCTCGGAGTAGTTCTTCAGGCGGAATTCGAGCGGGTCGATGCCGGCAGCATAGGCCATCTCGTCCATTGCCATTTCGAAGAACGTCATGCCTGTCGCGGCGCCAGGCGCGCGCATGTCGCTGGAAGTGGCCGTGTCAACGGGCGCGATGGCATACTCGCCCGAGGCGTTCTCGCAGGCGTAGTTCATCAGGCCCCAGATGACCACATCCTCCATATTGTTTTCGTAGCGGGAGGTAGAAGTGGTGGCGGAATTGAGAATGGCGGTCAATTGACCGTCCTTCTCCGCGCCGAGCTGCACGCTTTGCAGCGCCTCCGGCCGGTGTCCGTGAGTAAACATCTGTTGCCGTGTCATCACGACACGCACCGAGCGCTTCAACATGCGGGCGGCCATGACCGCCAGATAAACCTGGTACTGCGGCCGCAGGCCAGAGCCGAAGGCGCCGCCGACAAAGGCGTTGACCACGCGGACGCTCTTGGCCGACATGCCGAAGACGCTGGCAAGGTAATCCCGCACATTCTGCGGGCCCTGCGTCTTGTCATGCACTGTTATGGTACCGTCATCTTCCCAGATAACCGTGCTGGCATGCATCTCCATCGGGTTATGATGCTCGGTAGCCAGATGATATTCGGCCGAGACCTTTACCGAAGCGGTGTCATAGGCCGCCTGAGCATCGCCGCGAGACTTGGGAGGATGGAAGCTGTCCCGCTTCTTACGCGGCATGAAGCGTTCAGACTGGGCCTTTTCAAAATCGGTATTGTATGGCTCCGTCTCATAGGTCGCACTCACCAAGGAGGCGGCATAGCGTGCCGTCTCGAAGCTCTCGGCCAGTACCAGGGCGATCGGCTGCCCGCTGAACAGGATCTTGTCGTCATAGAGCGCTTTGAAGGGCGAACCCGGCGGTGCAACCATGTCACGGTGGCTGCGGTCGAACCAGGCAATGTGCGGGCGGTTCCGGTGTGTCAGAACTTCCACCACACCCGGCACGGCGCGCGCGGCTGCCTCGTCGATCTCGACGATACGTCCCTTGGCGATGGCACCGGAGACAATGACGCCATAGAGCAGGCCTGGCACCGGATGCTCGGCGGCATAACGCGCCCGGCCGGTGACTTTCTGCAGGCCCTCGACACGGTTGATGGCACTGCCGATGCCCACATTCTGCATGATGTTCATGATGAGGGCTCCTCAGGCGATGCGCTTGTCGGTCTGCGACTGGGGTGTACCCACCGCCGCCTGCCAGAGCGCGCGCCTTATCGCGCGCCGTGCCAGCCCGATTTTGAAATTGTTCTCGCCCTGGCCTTTCGCCCCTTGCAGCAATAGTTCAGCGGCCCTGGCGAAGTTCTCCGCGCTCGCCTGCTGTCCCTTCAGCACCTGCTCGGCGTCCGGCACGCGCCACGGCTTGTGAGCGACGCCGCCCATTGCGAGCCGCGCCTCCGCGATCCGATCGCCGTCCATCCGCAACGCCACGGCAACGGAGACCAGCGCGAATGCGTAGGAGAGACGGTCCCGGAGCTTCAGGTATGTATAATGAGCGCTGAAGTCCTCGGCCGGCAGATCGATGGCGGTGACCAGTTCGCCGGGTCGCAGCGTGGTGTCTTGCTGTGGCGTGTTGCCGGGCAGGCGATGGTATTCGGCAAAGGGGATCTCACGCTCGCCTTCCGGTCCCGTCACCTGCACCACGGCGTCCAATGCCGCCAGCGCCACGCACATGTCGGAAGGATGAGTGGCGATGCAGGAATCGCTGGCGCCGAGGATGGCATGGATGCGGTTTACGCCGCCGATGGCGCTGCATCCGCTGCCCGGGTTACGTTTGTTGCATGGCGTGGCTGTATCATAAAAATAGTAGCAGCGCGTTCGCTGGTTTAAATTGCCCCCGTTCGTCGCCGCATTACGGAGCTGGGGGCTGGCGCCAGCCAGAATCGCCGAGGCCAGAAGCGGATAACGCTTCATCACGAGCGGATGACGCGCCGTATCGGCGTTACTGGCGAGCGCACCGAGGCGCAGGCCGCCGTTGGGCAGTTCCTCGATATCGCCGAGGCCCAGGCGGTTGATATCCACCAACGCCGCGGGATGCTCCACATTTTCCTTCATCAGGTCGATGAGGTTGGTGCCGCCCGCCAGGTAACGCGCTTGCGGCGTACCCATGGCGCGGACCGCTTCCGGCACGCTGCCGGCGCGGGTGAAGGTAAAGGGATTCATTCCGCCGCCTCCGCGAGTTTGCCGCGGGCGTTCAGCACCTCCATCACCGCGTCAACGATGTTGGTATAGGCGCCGCAGCGGCACAGATTGCCGCTCATCATCTCTTTCACTTCCTCGCGCGTATGCGCCTGCCCCTCATTCAGCAGGCCCTTGGCTGAGCAGATCTGTCCCGGCGTGCAATAGCCGCACTGGAAGGCATCATGATCCATGAAAGCCTGCTGCAACGGGTCCAACCGCTCGCCATCGGCCAAGCCTTCGATGGTGGTGATGCTGGCCCCATCGAGCGAGACGGCGAGCTTCAGGCAACTATTGATGCGCCGCCCATCCACCAGCACGGTGCAGGCGCCACACTGGCCGTGGTCACAGCCCTTCTTCGTGCCGGTCAGATCCTCACGGTCACGCAAAAGATCCAGCAGCGTAACCCAGGGCTCGACCTTCAGAAGGCGCTCCTGGCCATTGATTGTCAGAGTGACCGGCGTCGCAGCCCAGAGGGCGGGAGCCGGGGGCACGGCGTCGGGCATGACGAGCCTCCTGCGTCAGAAGGGTTGCAGTGGCGGGTAAACGCGGCCGACGACGAGACGGTTTGCCATAAGTTATTGATGATGATAATCATTATCAATTATGCAGGCTTCGCGCTGTGGTATTCGGCTTGTTCCGCCGGCCGAGTTTTGCCGCTTGATCTACCTTGATCGGCGCTGTCCCCCTCGCCTTGCAGAAGCGCGGGCTGCATCCATCTCGCTCTCCAACGGCGGTGACAAAGCATCGTTTGCCCTTCGGTCCCTTGCCCCGGGTGACGGGATGCCCCTCCGTGGCGTTCAGAGGAAACGGCCTTGGCGATTTGGATCCGGGTCCACGCATCTTCTCTCGCCGGGCGCGGAGACTTCGCCGTTGCATGCGGGAACGTCCGGCGCGGCCGTTGACCACCGTTAACGCCGCTATCCGCGCCGTGATCGATGCGGGAATTGACTTTCGAGCCCCGAGCGTCTCCTTGCCGTGTAACGATTCGTAAACCAAACACTGGGCTGGCGAGGATGCTGCCCGATCGAAGGTCATGCCCAGCCATCATCCTGCCATCCATGTTGACGAGAGGACGGTCATCCGCCGCATGGCTCTGCCGCGCGACGATGCCTTTCCCCAGGAGGCAGAGGCGCTGGGCTTCGGTTTCCACTCTCCCGATGGGCGGGAATATTGGTGCCGCGATGCCTGCTACGCCCTCCATGCCGGCACGGCGGAGAAGCTCGCCGCCGCCGCGCGCGAGCTGGAAGGCATGATCGAGGCCACCGCCGCCGAGGTCGTCCGCCGGGGCGACTACACCGCTTTCGGCTTCAGCGACCGGCTGGCCGCGCTGGTCGAGCAGTCCCACCGCGCGGGCGAACCCTCCCTTTACGGCCGCTTCGACTTTCGCCTAGACCCGTCCGGCCAGGTCAAGATGTTCGAGTTCAATGCCGAGACCCCTGCCGCGCTGTTCGAGGCCGCGGTGGTACAGCTCGCCTGGTTCGAGCGGCATCAGGGCCTCCCAGCGGGTGCGGAGCAGTGGAACGCCATCGATGATGCGCTGGTGGCGCGCTGGCCGGCCCTCGGCCTGCCCCGCCTCATCCATTTCGCGGCGGAGAGGGACCGGGAGGATGAAATCGCCCAGGTCGCCTATCTCATGGCCACGGCCCGCGCCGCCGGGCATGAAGCCGCCTTCCTGCCGGTGGACGACATCTCCTGGCATGCGGAAGGCCGGATGGTGACGCCGGAGGGTGTGCCGCTCGATGCTTGCTTCAAGCTCTACCCTTGGGACTGGCTGGATGCTGAGGAAGGTGGCCCGCTTCTGCCGCTCGGCCAGACGCGCTGGATCGAGCCCGCGCGGCGCATGCTCCACGCCAGCAAGGCCATGCTGGCGGAACTGTGGCGCCACTTCCCCGGCCACCCGCTGCTGCTCCCCGCCTCGCTCGACCGCGCCGCCATCGATGGACCGGCCATCGGCAAGCCCGCGCTGGGGCTCGAAGGCCAGGGCATGACCATCGAGGACGAAGCAGCAGCCGGCGCCTCCACCGAAATGCCGGAGGAACTGCCGCCCTCCCCCACCATCTGGCAGCAATGGGCGCCGCTGCCGGCGCACCAGGCCGGCACGCAATCCGTCTATCCCGTCATGGGCATCTGGTCCGTGGGCGGCGAGCCCTGTGGCCTCGGCATCCGCGAGGGCGACGGGCTGGTGACGACGCTCGAGGATCGTTTCGTGCCCCATATCCTGCTGTGAGGAGTTCCATGCCGTCTTTCCGCCGCTTGCGGACTTCCACGCCCGACGTCTTCGTCTCCCGCCTGCGCGATCTTGGTCTGCTGGAGCCAGGCGGGCCCGGCGCGGCGCCCTACTGGAACACCGGAGCCGCCTATGCGCTGACCCCGGAGCTGGCGCTGCGCTGGCTGGAGGCCGCCGACACGCTGCACGGCCTGTGCATGCAGGCGTTGGAAGCCGTGATCCGCATGAAGGATTACGCCGCCTTCGGCATCACCAGCTCAGCGATGATCGGTGCCATTGAACGCTCCTGGCAGACGGACAGAAATCCCTTCCTCGGCCGGCTGGATCTGACCTTCGGGGAGGATGGCACGCCAAAGCTGTTGGATTACGAGGCCGATGGCCCCGTCTGCCTGCCCGAAGCCTCCTACCTGCAATGGGAATGGTTCGAGGCCTGGAAGCCCGCCCATGGCCAAAGCGGAGATGATCAGGAAAACCTGATCTACGAGAAGCTGGTCGAGATGTGGCGCAAGCTGGATCTGAAGCCGCGCCTCGCCATCGCCTGCGGCGGCGATGCCAATGACGATGGCGCCCCCGGCGACACAGCGGAGCGCTTCACCGCGCAGTTCCTGGCCGAGACCGCCGGGGAGACTGGCCTGCGCGCCAATATCTGCGGCATGCAGCAGGTGGGTTGGGACACGGAGGACCTGCGCTTCACCGACGATCTCGACAAGCCGCTTGCCAATCTCGTGAAGCTCTATCCGTGGCACTGGATGGAACAGGAGCCGAATATCGAGGCGTTGTCCGCCAGCCGCACCCGTATCACCCCGCCCGCCTGGACGCGCCTGCTGGCGGATAAAACCCTGCTGGCCGTGCTGTGGCGGATGTTTCCCACCTGCCCCTATCTGCTACCGGCGACATTGGAGCCGGGCGTGCTTTCCATGCCCACCGTGGCCAAGCCACGCCGGGGGTGGGATGGCGTGGGGGTCTCGCTTCCCGGCCAGCCCAGCGCCACGGAGGCCGGGCCTTTGGTCTGGCAGGCGCACTGCCCGCTGCCCCGCTTCGAGGACAGCGGCACCGTCCATGCCGCCGCGAGCGTATGGATGGTGGGCGGGGCCGCCGCTGGGCTTTCCTTCCGGGAATCGCCGGCGCCCATCACCCGTATCGACGCACGCTTCGTGCCCCACATCCTGACGAAAGGCTGACAGAGAGCGCCATGCAGGCTGCCGATATTCTCGCCATCTTCCCCGCCACGCTGATGCACTTCCTCACTGCCTTCGGCCTGGGCGTGCTGTTCTGGGTGGCGGGGCTGATGGCCATCTCCTTCGCGACGCCGCGCAAGGAACTCGCGCTGCTGCGTGCCGGCAACCTACCCACCGCCGTGGCCTTCGGCGGCAAGGCCGTGGGCATGGTGCTGCCCATCGCCGCCGTGGCCGCCAGCGCGGCAGGGCCGCTGGACCAGGCGCTGTGGTGCGTAGTAGCGGTGCTGGTGCAGCTCGCGGTGCATCTCGTGCTGAACGCGCTGCTGCAAGGCCGCCTGGCCGCCGAGATCGAGGCCGACGAGGTGGGCGGCGGGGCCGTCTTCATCGCCTTCATACAAGTGGGCGCCGGCATCCTGAACAATGCCTGCATGGCGGGCTGAAGCCATGGCGGGAGAGGCACCTTCCTCCCTCCCCGGCCGTATGGGGCGCTCCCGCACCGTGCGGGCGGCGGCGCTCGTGACGGTCGGCCTGGCGGCGACAGCCTGCGGCGACGACGCCCCGCCGCCCGACGCGCCCATGGACACCGCACAGCGCCAGGAAGCCTGCGAGGCCGCGCA
>JH599993.1 GCA_000245075.1 Acetobacteraceae bacterium AT-5844 | reverse complement strand
GGTGCGCCGCGCGCCGGCCGGTCAGTGGGCTGTGCAGGTCGGTGCCTTCGGGGCGCGTGGCCCGGCGCAGGCGGCAGCCAACAAGGCGGCCAAGCGCGGCGGCCGCGCGGAAGTGGAGCGTGTGCGCGTCAACGGCAACTGGTTCTGGCGCGCGCGTGTCACGGGCCTCTCCTCCTCCACCGCGCGCAGCACATGCCGCGCCACGCGTGGCCCCTGCATGGTTCTCTCTCCCGACGCCCAGTAAACGGGCGCAATAACCCTCCCGCAGTGGATCGCGCCCCGGCGCGATCCACGATATCCTCCCGCCTGTCCCACATTGCGAAGGCGGTGAGCGCATGTCCCTCCCCTATGACCGCGTGCTGCGCGGCAACCTCGTCCTCCCCGACCGGGTCGTGCCCGACGGCTACATCGCGATCCGGGGCGAGACCATCGCAGCCATCGGCGAGGGCGAGCTGCCACCGGCCAAGGATACAGTGGACTATTCCGGCCACACGCTGCTGCCGGGGTTGGTGGATGGCCACATGCACACCAGCAGCGCCATCGGCTGGCCGGGCATCGAGGGAGCGACGCGCTCCGCCGCCGCCGGGGGCGTGACCACCTGCGTGGACATGCCCTACGACATCCCCCGCGCCGTCACCAATGCCGGCATCTTCCAGGAAAAGGTGGAGGTGGTGAACGCCACCTCCCATGTCGATGTCGCGCTCTACGGCACCATCACCAAACAGGGTGGCGTCGATGCCATCGCCGGGCTGGCGGATGCGGGCGCCTGCTCCTTCAAGCTCTCCACATATGAGTATGATGCGGTGCGCTTCCCGCGCATCGATCACCCCACCATGGTCGCCGCCTTCCGCGAGATCGCGAAGACCGGCCTGATGGTCGCGCTCCATAATGAGGACCAGGAGCTGGTCGAGCGACTGACGGCGGAAGCCAAGGCCTCCGGCCGTGTCGATCCCATCATGCATGCCCGCACCCGTCCGCCGCTGGCGGAGACGATGGCGGACCTGGAGATCTTCGAGATCGGCATGGAGACGGGCGCGCATGTGCATATCGCGCATTCCTCCGTCGCCCGTGGCTTCGAGATCGCCGAGAGCTTCCGCGCCCAGGGCGGCAAGTCCACTGGCGAGGCCTGCCTTCAGTACCTTTGCATGACGGAGGAGGACCTCATCCGCCTCAAGGGCTTCGGCAAATGCAACCCGCCCTTCCGCACCGCCGAGGAAGTGGAGCGGATGTGGAAGACGCTGGTGGCCGGCAAGGTGGCTTATGTCTCCACCGACCACGCACCCTGGCCGCGCGAGAAGAAGCTGGGCGACGACATCTTTGCCTGTGGCGCGGGCCTCACGGGGCTGCAGTCCTTCGCCCCCGTCTTCTACTCGCTGCTCGTCGAGCGCGGCCTGCCGCTGACCCTGATGGCGAAGTACGCGGCGGAGCGGACCGCCAGGTTCCATGGCCTGTTCCCGAAGAAGGGCGCGCTGCGCGTGGGCTCAGACGCCGATATCCTGGTGATGCAGGAAGGCGACTTCACCTTCGACGAAGCGCAGATCCAGGACCGCGAGGAAACGCGCTGGTCTCCTTACAATGGCCGCAAGATCAAGGCGCGGGTGGCTGCGACCTTCCTGCGCGGCACGCAGGTATGGGATGGTAGCGCGGTCCTCGCGAAGCCGGGCGCCGGGCAGTTCGTGCCCCGCCAGCACCGCGACACCTATCTGGGCGAGGACTGAGCCGCCATGCGGGTGTTCCTGGTCTGCCTTTCCATCGTGCTGGCGCTGGCGCTGTGGGTCTGGGCGACAGGGCCGGGCACCTCGCTGCTGCTCGCCTTTGGCGGCTGGATTTTCGCCGCCATCGTGGGCCGGATTGCCTATGTGGCGCTCAGGCCGCCCCCGCCCGGCCCCGATGGACCGGTGGCCGCGCCGGATGCTTCATCCCAGGTCATCCGCCCACGGCCGCGCCACCGCCATCATAACTGAACCCCCGACGCCAGGAGGCAACCCATGTTCGAAATCCGCCAGGAAGGCGATGAGGAATTCTCCGTCTGGATCGCTGGTCGGGAGCGCATCGCGCTTCTCCGCACCCAGGAAGCCGCCGAAGCGCTGACGGACTCCCTGGAAGATGCCTGGGACGAAGCCTTCATGCGTGCCGTGGCCGAGACCCAGATGGAGTTCGGCGAGGATTTCATCGACCCCATGCCGCCCGCCGGCAACCACTGAACCCCAGCGCTGGCATCCGGTTTGCTAGCCTTCGCGCCCCGTCTGAAGGAGTAACCTGACCATGTCTCGTCGTCTTACCGTCGCCGCAGCGCAGCTCGGTCCCATCCAGAAGGCCGAGGGGCGCGACGTTGTCGTCGGCCGCATGGTCCGGCTGATGGAGACAGCGCATAAGCGCGGCGCCGAAGTCGTCGTGTATCCGGAGCTGGCGCTGACCACCTTCTTCCCGCGCTGGTACGAGGAAGACATCAACAACGCCGACCACTGGTATGAGCAGGCGATGCCGTCCAACGAGACGGCGCCGCTGTTCGAGGCCGCGCGGAAGTACAATATCGGCTTCCACCTGGGCTATGGCGAGATCGCCTATGAACCGGACGAGACCGGCGTGGTGCGCAAGCGCCACTTCAACACCGCCATCTATGTCCATCCCACGGGCGAGGTGGTGCTGAAATACCGCAAGGTGCACCTGCCCGGGCACAAGGAGTTCGACCCCGCGCGCAATGTCCAGCATCTGGAGAAGCGCTATTTCGAGGTCGGCAACCTTGGCTTCCCCGTTGTCCGCGCGCCGCTCGGCAATGCGGGGCCGGTGAATATCGGCATGCTCATCTGCAATGACCGCCGCTGGCCGGAAGCCTGGCGCGTGCTGGGCCTGCAACAGGTGGAACTGGTGATGCTGGGCTACAACACGCCCTCCATCAATCAGGACGCCAAGGGCTTCGAGGCGCATCACCTGCGCGTCGCGCACTCTCACCTCTCCATCCAGTCCGGTTGCTACCAGAACGCAACCTTCGGCGTCGCCGTTGCCAAGGCGGGCATCGAGGATGGGTGCGAGCTGTTCGGCAACTCCATCATCGTCAACCCGCAGGGCCAGATCATGGCCGAGGCGACGAGCTGGGACGACGAACTGATCGTCGCCGATTGCGACCTCGACATGTGCACGCTCGGCCGCACCACCATCTTCAACTTCGCCGCGCATCGCCGCGTCGAGGCCTATGGCCGCATCGTCGAGCAGACGGGCAGCGTGGCGCCCGCCGAATGGGCACCCGCCGCCAAGGCCGCAGAATAAAAGCACTGGCCACGGCCTTTCGGAGGCCGTGGCCCATCGCGGGTGCCGGGTCAACAGCCGACCCTCCGCTTGATTTGCCGATCTTCGCTGATTCCGTTCAAAGGTTTCCGACATGGACCGCCGCAGTTTTCTGACCGCGCTTTGCGCGCCTGCCCTGTTGCCCATTCCGGCTCTCGCGCAGGATAGCGGCGCGCGGGCGCGCACGCTGCGGGTCGTGCCGGAAACGCTGACCACCATCCTCGACCCGCATTTCACCACCAGCTTCACGGCCCGCGACTTCTCCTATCTGGTGTTCGACACGCTCTTCGCCGTGGACGACCAGTGGCGCCCGCAGCCGCAGATGGTGGAACGCTGGCAGCGCAGCGATGACGGCCTGACCTGGACCTTTACCCTGCGCGAAGGGCTGACTTTCCACGACGGTGCTCCCGTCACCGCCGAGGATTGCGTCGCCAGCCTGCGCCGCTGGGGCGCGCGGGACGCGCTGGGCGGCCTGCTGCTGCGCGCCACCGGCTCGTTGGACGCCGTGGATGCCAACACCTTCCGCCTCGTGCTGAGCCAACCCTTTGGGCTGGTGCTGGAGGTACTGGCCAAGCCCGGCGCCATGGTGCCGATGATCATGCCGAAGCGCCTGGCCGAGACACCCGCCACCCGCCCGATCACCGAGCCTGTCGGCTCCGGCCCCTACCGCTTCGTGGCGGAGGAATATCGCGCGGGCGACCGCATCGTGCTGGCTCGGCACGAGGCCTATAAGCCACGCCCCGAGCCCTCCGTCTGGGCCAGCGGCGGCAAGCATCCGCGCTTCGACCGGATCGAGCTGCTCGCCATGCCGGATGTGTCCAGCCAGGTGAGCGCGCTCTCCACAGGCGAGGTGGATTATCTGGAACGCCTGCCGGCCGATGTGCTGCCTCTTCTGGAGCGGAACCGGCAGGTGAAGGTGCAGGTGGTCAGCCCCTTCGGCTACCAGGGCATCCTGCGCTTCAACCATCGCCTGCCGCCCTTCGATAATCCAAAGGTACGCCGCGCGGTGATGATGGCGGTGAACCAGGCGGATTATCTGCCCGGCGTCGCCGGCCGGGCCGAATACGGCCGTGAATGCCGAAGCTTCTATGGCTGCGGCACGCCTTACGAGACCACGGCCGGCATGCCCAAAGCACCGGACCTGGAAGCCGCGCGCCGCCTGCTGGCCGAGAGCGGCGCGGACCTCTCCGTCCCCGTCGTCATCCTGCACCCGGCCGACGCCCCCGGCATCGCCTCCCTCGGGCTGGTGACTCAGGATCTGCTGACCCGCCTCGGCTTCACGGTCGATATGCAGAGCATGGACCTGAACACCTTCTTCGGGCGTCGCGCGCGGCCGGAAGGCTGGAACATCTTCCACACCACCAACACCGTGCCGGACATGCAGACGCCGTTGCAGAACGTCTATCTGAACGGTGCGGGCCCTGGCCCGGCAGGCTTCGCCGGCTGGCCGGAGGATGCGGAGGTGGAACGGCTGCGCGCAGCCTTCGCCGCCGCCGGCAGCGAGGATGAGCGCAAGAAGCTGGCGGAAGCCATCCACGCCCGCGCCGCCGAGGCCGGCTTCTACATGCCGCTCGGCCAGTTCGTCGCCGCCTCCGCCTGGCGCGCCGAGCTGACCGATGTGCCGACAGGCCCGGCCATGTTCCTCTGGAATATCGGGCGCAGCCGGTGAGCGCCGTGCTGGGCTATTCCGACTATCTGGACCTCGTGCCGAAGGTCGAGCTGCACCTGCACATTGCAGGCGCGGTGCGGGCCACCACCCTGGTGGAACTGGCGGCGACGAATGGCGTGCGCCTGCCCCGCCCGGCGGAGACACTCTATCAGTGGCCGGATTTCTATGGCTTCCTGGAGATCCTGCGCCTCGGCGCGCTGGCGGTGCGGCGGCGGGAGGAATTCGCGCGCGTTGCCTATGAGTGCATCGAGGACCTGCACCGGCACGGCAACGTCCGCCATGCCGAGATCTTCTTCAACCCGCATTACTACACCCCCAACGGCGCCACCTACCCGGAGATCGTCGATGGGCTACTCGATGGCCTCGCACGGGCCGAGGCTGAATTCGGCACCTCCGCCCTGCTGATCGCCTGCATCGACCGCAGCGTCTGTCTGCCTTCCGAGGCGCTGAAGATGCTGGATTGGATGCAGCAATACCCCCGCGAGAAGGTGGTGGGCGTTGGGCTGGATGGCGCGGAGCGCGCCGGGCCGCCGCTGGTGTGGGTGGAAGCCTGGCGCCGCGCCGGGCGTGCGGGCTTCCGCCGCACCGCCCATGTCTGCGAGGACAACCAGACCCTGTTCGAAGGCCCGCCCACCCACTTCACCCATTGCCGGGATGCGCTGGGCTGCGACCGGCTGGACCATGGCTACAACATGCTGGCGGACCCGGCCATCACTGCGCGCGCGGCGGCGGAAGGCGTGCCCTTCACCATGGCCTGCTGGTCCTCCATCCTGCCCAACCGCGCGCCACGCCAGCAGCGCATCAAGCGCATGTATGAGGCCGGGCTGAAGATCGTGCTGGGCACGGACGACCCGACCTTCTTCCACACCACCATGGGCCATTGCTGGCGCACGCTGTTCACCGCCACCGGCTGGGGGCCCGCCGATGCGCGGCAGCTGAGCCTGAACGGCATTGACGCCAGCTGGCTTCCCGAGGACCGCAAGGCGGCTCTCCGCGCGGAATTCACCGCCCGGCTGGATGCGCTGGAAGCCGCTCTCGATCCTTCGGATCGCATGATCGACTGCACCATCGAGCGTCCGCAGCCGCGCTGGGAAGGGTAAGGCCTTCGCGCCAAACCAGGCTGAAATTGCACCGGAGGTCCCTGACCTCCGGTGGCCGGAAACTCAGTTTGTGCGGCCTTGAACTTCATGCCGCAACCTCAGCGAGGGATGGCGGGGATGTCCGTTCCGGCCGTCCCCCTAACCAACGGGCCATCACGATTCCGATATGGCGATACTCCGTCGCCACGCAGATCCTTGTTCAACAGCGGATTGGCAATTTGGCTTGGCGGATCGGGGCATCTTGAAGGCAGCGCTGCCTTACTGGCGCCCATACCCGCCCGGAGCCTCCGCGCAGGAGGACGAGCATGACCAAAGTCACCACACGCCGCCGCCTGGGTGCTGGCCTGCTGGGCACGATGCTACTGCTGCCCGCCACCGCCGCCCTCGCGGATGATGACGACGACCGCAGAAATCCCTGGGGCCCCTGGTGGCCACGCCTGGACGATGATGATGACGACCGCCGCCGCCGCTGGGGCCGCGATCGTGACGACGATGACGATGATGACGACGACGATGACCGCAGGCGCCGCCGCTGGGGCCGACGCCGCCGCGACGATGATGATGACGACGATTAACGTCGCCACCATCTTGTCATCACGCCGTCATGGGCGGAGCATCCCGGTCCCGACCTGCTGACCGTGGAGCCTGCCCGTGCCGAAAGAGACCGATCCCCGCATCTCCGCCATCGCCGCCGAGGCAACAGAATGGCGGCGTGACATCCACGCGCACCCCGAACTGGCCTTCCAGGAGCATCGCACGAGCGACCTCGTGGCGAAGAAGCTGGAATCCTGGGGCATCGAGGTCACGCGCGGCATCGCGGGCACCGGGCTTGTCGGCACGCTGCGCGGTGGCCGCGCGGCGGCGGGT
>JH599992.1 GCA_000245075.1 Acetobacteraceae bacterium AT-5844 | reverse complement strand
CCGCGCCCGGCGCGGTGGGCGCGCCGCGCGGCTGCAGCGGAATGCTGGTGGCGGCGATGATCGCCGGGTTGGCCGGGTCCTCCGGCACCAGCCCCAGCACGGGAGCGATGCGGCTGACGATGGTGTGCGCGGCCGGCGCCGCCACCCAGCCCGCCGTGGCGTAGCCATGGCTGCGGGCGTTCGGGTTCGGCTCGTCGATCATGACGTAGAGCGCGTAGCGCGGCGCGTTCATCGGGAAGGCACCGACGAAGGCGGCGATGCGCTTGTTCATCAGGTAGCCACCGCGCGGGCCTGTCTTCTGCGCCGTGCCGGTCTTGCCGCCCAGGAAGTAGCCAGGCACTTCCGCGGATCTCGCGGAGCCGTCGGTCACGACGAGGCGCATCAGGCGGCGGATGATATCGCTGGTGCGCTCGCTGACGATGCGGGTGCCCTCGCGCACCGTGCCGGGCGGCTGCGCGATCAATGTCGGCTGGCGCAGGATACCGCCATTGGCGATGGCCGAGATGCCGGTGATGACATGCATCGGCGTCACGCTGATGCCGTGGCCGTAGGAGATGGTGTACATGTTGATGTCACGCCAGCCATTGGCGGGCGGCACCAGGGGAAGGGCGGTCTCCGGCAGCTCGAGCGTCTGGCGGGCCAGCATGCCCGCGCTCCGCAGGAACTCACGCTGGCGCTGCGGGCCGAAGGTTTCGGCCATATGCGCGGCGCCGAGGTTGGACGAGTAGGCCAGCACCTCCGGGAAGGACAGCCAGCGGTTCTTGCCCTTGTAGTCCGTGATGGTGAAGCGGCCATAGCGGATGGGGCGGCTCGCATCGAAGCGGCTGCTCCAAACATTGGCGGTGCCGTATTCCAACGCCGCTGCCGCCGTCAGCAGCTTGAAGGTCGAGCCCGGCTCGTACACGCCGACGGTCGCGCGGTTGAAGCGCTGGTCGGGCGTGGCATCGCTGATGTCGCCGGCGTCATAGTCGGGCAGGCTGACCATGCCGAGCACTTCGGCCGAGTTGATATCCATCACGACGCCGGCGCCGCCGATGCCGCTGAAGTCGCTGATGGCCTGGCCCACGGCGTCCCGCAGCGCAAGCTGCACGCGGACGTCGATGGAAAGGCGCAGCGGGTTGTCACGCTGGGTCCGCAGCCGCTCGTCGAAATGCCGCTCGACGCCGGAAAGCCCCTTGCCGTCCACATCGACATTGCCGAGCACATGCACGGCGGCGCGGCCCTGCGGGTAGTAGCGGCGCTCGGCCTGCTCGAAATCGAGCCCGGCGATGCCGAGATTGATGATGCCCTGTTGCTCGCGCGGCGTCAGGGCGCGCGCGACGTAGACGAAGCCACGGTCGCCGGAGAGGCGCTCGATCAACCGCTCGCGGTCCAGCTGCGGCATGACGGTGCGCAGCCGGTCGGCGATACTCGGCACATCGTGCAGCACGCGCGGATTCGCTGTCAGCGCAGTCACCGGCAGGGACATCGCCAACATCTCGCCATTGCGGTCGGTGATCGGCGCGCGGCTGGAGACGTGTTCGGAGGGCGGGGCGACGGCACGCAGCGCGGCATTCAGCCGCACCGGCTCCGCCGGGTTCACGACGGTGGAATAGGCCAGCTTGAGTGCGACCGAGATGAACAGCGCGCCGAAGCCGAGGGCGCCGATCACGAGTCGGCCGCGGCTCTTCTCCAATTGTGCCCGCTGCAGCAGGTCCGGCTGGGTGATGCGGACTGTGGTGTGACGTTCGGCATACTTGCCGCCGCGATATCCGGCCTGCATGCGCGACTGCGCCGAAACGGCTTCAGCCTGCTGGATGTCAGCAGGCTGGCGCAGATGGCCGAAGCCACGCGACGGAACCGAATCGGGCGAGGGCGGGGGCAGGTCGTGCATCGCGTTTACCGCACAGGAACCGGAACAGGCAGCGGCACCGGCGGCGCCAGCATGCCACGGGAAACGCCGCCCAGGGCCGAGCCGGAGGGTGGCGGCAGCGTCGCCGCATTCGCGCTGCTGATCGGCAGATGCATCGCCGCCTGGCGAAGCAGGCCAGAGGGCGCGGCGCGGGTATCGGCCACCTGCTCACGCTGCGGCTCGCGCTGCGGAGCTTCGCGCACCGCCACAGCCTGCGGGCGCGGGGCGGGGGTGGGTGCCGCC